>JAZBOC010000158.1:0-120240 GCA_036353315.1 Wenzhouxiangella sp.
GAGTGTTGTAATGAAAAGAAATTCCTTGACGACCGCAGTTCTGGCGGGTCTGACGGGTGTTGCGGGGATGGCCGGTGTTGCCAACGCCGTCAACGTGAACCCGGATGGCCTCGGCCAAGTCCTGCTGTTCCCCTACTACACCGCGCGTGGCGGCAACGACACGCTGATCTCGATCGTCAATACCACCGAGCGTGGCAAGGCCGTCAAGATCCGCTTCATCGAAGCGCTGAACTCCCGCGAAGTCCTCGACTTCAACATCTACATGTCGCCGTTTGACGTGTGGACCGCGGCCGTTACCGCCACCGATGAAGGTGGTGCCAAAATGATTACGGGCGACACCACCTGCACCGTTCCGTACATCTTTGGTGATTTCGGCGGCGAGCAGGAGTTCCTGGATTTTGAATACGTCACCATTCCCGGCACCATTGGGGGCAAGGCCGACGGTGGTCCTTCGGGTATCGAGCGGACTGCTTCGGGCTATATTGAAGTGATCGAAATGGGCACGCTGCTGGAAGAGCCTGATGAGGCTCCGGAAGCGGGCGACGCCAACTTCGGCCAGATCATTCCCTGGGCGGTCAAGCACGTTGCCCCGGGCGTCCCGCGCAACTGTGATCTGCTGGTTGATGCCTGGACCGATTTCGGCTCCCCGGCTGCCAACCTGCCTTGGATTGCTGGTGACACCGAGTTCGGGTTTGACACTCAGCAGGGTGCTTCCGGCGGTCTGTTTGGTTCGGCCAGCATCATCAGCGTCGACAGCGGCACCATGTTCTCCTACAACGCCACGACCGTGGATGGCTTCTGGGCTCCGGGTTCGACTGCGCACACCCGTCCTGACTCGCTGATTCCGTCGCTGGCCAGCGGTAACGCTGACACCAGCTTCGTGTTCGATAACGGCAACCTGGTTGAGCACACCTGGGACTTCCCGCTGCTGGCTCTTAACGCGACCCTGACCTTGGATCGGCTGGTCAACGAGTACGTAACCGATGAGGACATCTCAGCCCGGACCGAGTGGGTTCTGACCTTCCCGACCAAGCGTTTCCATGTTGATGCGTTGACTCAGGATGGTGTCGAGCCGGAAGAGCCGATTCCGCCGTTCACCCGGACCTGGCACTTGGATGAAGACGACGAACTGGTCTATGCCTGTGAAGATCTGAGCTTCCGGTTCTATGACCGTGAGGAAGCGCCATACCCGACCGACGCGCCGCCGCCGGAAGAAACGCCGCCGATCGTGTCGCCGCGTCCGCCGACTCCGGAGACTACCCCGGATGATCCGATCCTGTTCCAGCTCTGCCGTGAGGCCAACGTCATTCGCTTCGGTGATTCTGAAGAAGAGACGTTGCCGGGTGCTACCGAGATTCTCGGCGAACCGGCACGGGATCAGGTGCAATTGGGCTTCACCAACTTCGCGCTCCCGTTCTCCGAGGGTTGGGTGAACTTCGATTTGACCTCGGTCGACGCGAATTCACCGGTCTTCGACGACGTACCGCGTCGCATCAGCTTGGAAGCTGACAATGGCGACGTGATCGAAGGTCTGCCGGTGGTTGGCTTTGCAGTGACCACTTACACCAACGGCAACCTGGCCGGCGGTGTACTGGCCAACTACGGTGGCACCTTCAACCACCGCGGTTCGCGCTCAGTGGTCTCTGACTGACCGCACGTTCGGTTGCCGGGCTCTCGCCCTGGCGCTGAAGAAAAGGGGTCGTCGAAAGACGGCCCCTTTTTTTATGGAAGGAAAACAATTTACGATGCTTTAATGCGGAGAAGACATATCAGAACTGCCGCTGGCGTAAAATCCGTGCTCTCGCATGCTGTTGTCAGGAGTTTCTGCTTCATGATCCCTTGCTATCTCCGTTCAAATCGCCCGGCCGCCTATGGTTGCTTGGCGCTTCTTATCGTTGCGGGTATCTCATCTGCTTTTGCGCAGGACCTGATTATTCGCGATCCGCAGGGCCAGCCGTTGATTGACCCGATCGAGCTGACGGGCGAGCTCGCCGTGACGGCTGGCGGAAACGTCGAGGCGGTGACTAGCCAGGTGCTCGAGTGCGGCAGTGGATTTACCTGTGATGATGTCGCCGTTGGCCCACTGTCTTTTAGTGTCGTCGGAGAAACCGGGAGCTCCGTGACCGTGACCGAAGGAAATCCGCTGACGTTCCAGTGGTATGCACGCGGCGCCTGGCAGTGCGAAGCTGGCGGCTTCCCCGGCTGGGATCGCCAGGACTTGCCACCGGACTCGACCCGTCTTGGAACGCAGGGTGCTCTGGCGGTCGTACCCACCGACAATCTGGCCTCTGAAACCCCATATACCGCCACGCTCTT
The DNA here is from genome assembly GCA_036353315.1 of Wenzhouxiangella sp. Classification (GTDB taxonomy): domain Bacteria; phylum Pseudomonadota; class Gammaproteobacteria; order Xanthomonadales; family Wenzhouxiangellaceae; genus Wenzhouxiangella. The sequence goes on from JAZBOC010000158.1 coordinate 2,317, forward strand.
GTGTCGCAACGGGCCGGTGGAAAGCGACGCTGGTGTGGCTCGAGAGCTCTCGATCACCGTGGAAGAGGGCTTTTCGCCCGGCCCGATCGAGGGCTGTGAAGAGCGCGGGCCACCTTCAGGCTGGACCCGTCTGGGCACGGGAAGTCTCAGCTGTCGCTACGAGAGCGGTTGGATTGCATCTGCTGACTGTCGCTATTGGGAAGAAACCTTGACGCGTGGCGGCGTTTGGCCCAGCGCCTTTCTCGAAACGGGAGGATTAACCCGGAGATTGGGGGTTGGTCGATTCAGTCCGACCGAGTATTACGCGATCGAATTCAACACGGTGGGTTTACCAGCATCGGGGAGTGGTCGAATGGTGTCCGAGAGCCCTGGGCAGGGCCTGACAAGCACACGGAAAATCGCCACAATTTCCACTTGCCCGGGTGACTTCAATCGGACCGAAATCATGGCAGAAACGGGTTGCTATCAGGTGTTCTCCACATTCAATGCTTTTGAATGGGGTGGGCCCAGCACTTCAGAAGACTGCAAGCTCCAGCCGGATACGCGTTACTTTTTTAACGTGATCCACACCAGCTCACCGGAAGGTACACCGACAAATTCTCTGGAGCCCAATTGCCCTCCCGGTCAGCGGTGTGGGTTCGTGATCTCGCCGGGCAACCAGCAATAATCAGGGTCTGACGAAGATAGTTATGAAGAAATGGAGTTTCACGGTTTCGGCGATGGCGAGTGTTTTCGTCCTGGCGCTCTCTCCGGCTTCAGCCTCAGAGACGCTTGAGCGGGAGTTGCAGCTGTCCTACTCCTCGCCGACCTTGGTCCAGCGCAACCAAGCACGGGTCTCGCAGCTGGATGTTGACGCTTTTCTGGATGCGAGAGTGCCGGAAAATCAGCGCGCGACCGTTCTGCAGAGCGCAGAGCGCATCGGCCAGATACTGGAAAGCCTCCTGCTGATCGAAGACTTCCACCATTTGGCGCACGAGGCCGGCCTGCTTGACGAGTCCGTCGTGCAGGCCAGGCTTTACGCGGCGGCAACGCGCGAGCTTCGGTCGATCTATCAGGAACGGTACCGGGCGCAGACCGAGCTGGAAAGCTACGATACTCAGGCACGCGAGCTGTTTCTCACCCAGTCGGAGCGTTTTGTTCATCCGGCGACTGTGAGTTTTGACCATTTCCTGGTCCCGGACGAGTCGGATCGGTCTGAAGCCGAAGAAATGCGCGCCATCCTGGCAGCCTACGAGCGGCTGAGCGGCGGTGCATCCATGGCTGAGGCATCAGCCTCAATGCAAAACGATGCTGGCTTGGCGGCGCGTGCCGACGTGCTGGAACGCGTCGCGCCGTCAGACCTGGTCCCACAGGTTGCCAGTACCTTGTCGATCAGCGAGGCGGGCGTCTGGTCGGATCCGGTGCGGTCACGGCTCGGCTGGCATCTGGTCCGACTGACCGCGCAGCATGAGGGCGAAGCCATGACCTGGGAGGAAGCCAGATCGGTTGCCGTCAACATGGCCAGAGAGCGCCACCTGACGCTTGCGCTTGAGCGCTTGCTGCGCGAGCTGACCGATGGGAGTGCGGTGTTTGCCGAAGGGGCGATCGCCGAATTGCGCGCTCGCTATGGGCTTGAAGGGTCTCGGATGGAGGAAGATTCGGTATCGGCAGGCCCTGCCATCCCTGAGGCGGACTGAAACAGGATTCAGTCATTGCGGGAGATCGATTCCGGATTGCTGCTGGGTCTGCTGGCGAGAGAACTCAGAACCAGGCTGAGCAATGTCACGACGGGTTGGTTCTGGCTCATCGTCACACCGCTGTTGCTGCTGGCTGTCTATGGGCTAGTGTTTGGCGTCATTTTCAGGGCGAGGGTTCCCGCTGATCTAGAAGTACCGTTTGTCGCCTGGCTAGCGGTCGCCCTATGGCCATGGCTTGCATTTTCCGACGGCGCCCTGCGCGGTGCTCAGGCAATTCAGCAGCATGCAGCTCTTATCGCAAAGGTCAGCGTTCCGAGGTGGCTGCTGACTGCCTCCTCCCAGACCGCGGCATTCCTGCTTCAGGGCGTTGGTTATCTGGTTGTCCTCCTGGTATTGGGGCTGTTCGGGGTTGAGCTGGACATACGGTCGTTGCCGTACTTGCTCTTGATCCTGTCGGGCTTGTTCGTTTTTTCTCTCGGCCTTGCGCTCTTGCTGTCTGCGCTCCAGGTGTTCTTGCGTGATCTCGAACAACTGCTGCCCACGCTGTTCATGCTGTGGTTTTTCCTGACGCCGATCATCTACGCGCCCGAAATGCTCCCCGAGAAAGCGATCGTGCTGCTGCAGCTCAACCCCATGACCTGGTGGGTCGGTGAAATTCGGGCGGCGCTGTTCTACGACAAGTGGCTACCCGACCTGACCTTCATGGCGCTGTTTGTCAGCGCCTTGCTGATGCTTTGGGTCGGCAAAACGGTCTTCGACCGCTTGAGCCCGCATTTCGAGGATTTCCTTTGAGCGATCCGCTGTTACGGCTGACCGCGGTCGGGAAAACCTACCCGCCTACCGTGCATGCTTCGGAGCGTCTTCGCGCCTTCTGGCAGATCCTGAAGAGCGGCCGGAGCGACGGCGGGACGACGGTGCTGGAGTCCATTGATTTCGAAGTCCGCCGCGGCGAATCGCTGGCCATTATCGGGGCCAATGGCGCCGGCAAGTCAACGCTGCTCAAGGTCATCACCGGCGTGCTCGCCCCTTCGCGCGGTGAGATTGTTCGACAGGGAAATCAGGCCGCACTGCTGGAGCTCGGTGCCGGGTTCGATCCTGAGTACACGGGGATGGAGAACCTGCGCATGAATGCGGCGTTTCTCGGCCTGGGGCGCCGGGAAGTCGATCAGAAACTTGATGAGATTTTGGCCTTTGCCGATATCGGTCAATCGATTCACGAACCGATCAAGCACTACTCTTCGGGCATGGTGGTGCGGCTGGGCTTTGCGGTCGTGGCTGCGGTCACCCCGGATCTGTTGATCACCGACGAGGTGCTGGCCGTGGGTGATGAGTCGTTCCAGAAAAAGTGCATTCGCTGGATCGAGGGCTTCCTTGAGCAGGGCGGCACGCTGCTGATGGTTTCGCACAACATGTATCAGGTGCAAAAGCTCTGCCGCCACGCGCTTTGGCTGGAAGGCGGGCGGGCCCGCGCGCTGGGCGATGTGTTCGATGTCACTCAGGCCTACCTGGCCTGGCACGAGCGGCGTGATGCCGATGCAGTGCGTCAGTCGTCGGGTCACGCCACGCCCGAGATGTATGGAGTCCACGCGCTGGAAATTGCCTCAGGCGGGGACACTGAGCCCCGTTTGAACATGGGCGAGGTCCTGGTCGTCCGGATGAGCCTGCGTTCCCCCGACGGTCGCGTTCCCGTGGCGCTGGTCGGGGTGGTGCGTGCTGACGGCACGCCGGTTTACGGGGTCGCTACTGATCACGACGGGGTCACGCTCGAAGCCGGTTCAGACGGTTATTTCCAATTCGAGCTGCACTTTCCCGATCTGCCGCTGTTGCCCGGCGGATACGTGGTGCGGGGACACGCCATGGATCCGGAGGGCCTTCGGGTGCACGACACGGCTGAGGTGAGCTTTACCGTCAGCGGTCGCAGCCGCGAGCTGGGTCTGGTTCGGTTGAAGCACCACTGGGTGCCTTGAGGTGCGTAGCGCTATCGTGGTGCCGGTGTTCAACGCGGTCGAGGAGACCCGCCGTTGTCTGGAGGCCGTCGCCGCAACGGTGGATAGCGCAAAAGCCGGCGTGATCGTCATCGACGATGCATCGACGCATGAAGACATCCGGACGCTGCTTGCACAGCAGCCTTCGGACTGGGTCATGGTTCGCAATGCCCACAACCTGGGCTTTGTTGCGACCGCCAATCTCGGCATGGCGCTGGCGGGTCGCTCCGATGTTGTACTGCTCAATTCCGATACACAGGTCAGTGCGGGTTGGCTGGAGGCCTTGCTGGCTTGTGCTGAGAGTGATCCGGGAATCGCTTCGATTACACCCCTGACGAACCATGGCGAGATTGCCGCCGTGCCGGAGTTCTGTCGCCCCAACCCGTGGCCGGTGGACCCGCAGCGCTGGGCCAGGGCGGCACGCGAATCCGGCCCTCCGACCTATCCCGATCTCCCAACGGCGGTAGGCTTTTGCATGTATATGCGGCGGGCGGCAATCGATGAGGTTGGCGCTTTCGACGAGATCGCCTTTGGACGTGGCTATGGGGAGGAGAATGACTGGTGCTGCCGCGCCAGTGCAGCGGGCTGGCGACACGTCCTTTGCGATCACGCGTTCGTGGCCCACCAGGGCGGGGCCAGTTTTGGCCCGCTGGGTCTGATGCCCGGGGGCGCTGCGATGGACGCACTGCTGGCTCGTCACCCCGATTACCTGCGGCGGGTCCAGGCGTTTATTGCTGCTGATCCGTTTTCGGCCAGGCGGCGCCAGATCATAGAGTGTTACCAACGCCTGGGGTCCTGAAAGCACGTGCCGGCGGCTCGGAGCTTGTTAGACTCGGAACGGCAGGTGCCTTGAAGATAGCGTCCATGACTGAATCTACGTCCCTAGAGTTTACCGGTGAGCGTTTCACGCCCGAGTGCGTGCGGGAAATGGCTTATGAGCACTGGCACCGCTACGTGTTTGCCGGCGCACTGGTGACCGGGAAGGTCGTGCTGGATGCCGCCTGCGGAGAGGGCTACGGTTCGCATTTGCTCAGCGCCAGCGCTCGGCACGTCACCGGCATCGATATCGACCCTGAAGCCGTTGAACATGCGCGCAAGCGCTACGGTACTGAGTGCGTGTCCTTCAAGTGCGCCAGCTGCCTGGAGCTGCCGCTGGTCGATGCTAGCGTTGACGTCGTGGTGTCGTTCGAAACACTGGAACACCTGGTCGAGCACGACGAGTTGATGCACGAGTATCGCCGCGTGCTCAAGCCCGACGGATTCCTGCTGATTTCCTCGCCCGACCGCAAGACCTACAGCGAGGAGACCGGCTACAACAATCCGTTTCACCGGCGCGAATTGTATCGGGGCGAGTTCGAGCAGCTGCTGGGCATGCACTTCCCGGCCGTGCGCCTGATGGGTCAGAAGCTGCTGTTCGTTTCGGCATTGTGGTCTATGGAAGGACAGGGCGCGGTGCAGTGGCTGAGTGAGCAGCCCGATCAGAAAACCGATGAACCGGTCTGGCCGCCGCTTTACTTTATCGCTGCCGCTGCGGCTTCCGACGCGAGCTTACCCGAATTGCCAGCGGTCTCGTTATACGGCGATCGGGCAGAATCGGTCTACCAGCACTACAACGAAGAGGTGCGCAAGCATATCCGGGCCGGGCAATTGCTGGCCGAGCGTGAAGCCGAGATCGCCGAGCTGCGGCTGCAGCTGGACCGTCCGTGGTGGCGACGCTGGTTAGGTCGGTGAACGAGATTTCCGCGGTGGCTTCGTCGTCGCCGCTGGCACCGGTGACGGCCATCGTGGTCAACTTCAACTCCGGACCCTGGCTTGAGCGCTGTGTGCGTGCCTTGCGCGGAGACGATCGCAATCCGCCTGCGATCGAAGTGATCGACAACGATTCAGAAGACGGCAGTCTGGAGCTACTGCCCGATTTGCCGGGCGTCCGGATTCGGCGCTCTCCGCGCAATCTGGGTTTCGCCCGTGCGGTCAATCTGGCTGCCCGCGCGGTGACGACCGACTATATCCTGATCATTAATCCCGACTGCTTGCTGGTGCCGTCGGCCCTGCTGCGGCTGGTCGAGGACCTAGATGCCCATCCCGAAGCAGCCATGGTGTCGGGCCGAATCTTTGATATGAGCGGTGTCGAGCAGCGCGGCAGTCGTCGGCGTCTGCCGACCCGGCAGCGGGTGCTCGACGAAGTTTTCAAGCGTGGCGGTCGTACCGGAGTCGATCTGACCCATCTTCCTGCGCCGAAGGAGCCTGTTGAAGTCGAGGCGGTTTCCGGGGCCTGCATGCTGCTTCGGCGCCGGGCCTTCCTGGATATAGGCGGCTTCGACAAGCACTACCCTCTACACTTCGAGGATCTCGACCTGATGGCGCGCCTGGGCCAGGCCGGCTGGACCCTGCGCCTGCTGCCCGAGGTGGCGGTGTCCCACGTCGGCGGGGTGTCCTCACGCACCCGCCCGAGCCAGGTGCTGTGGAAGAAGCATCACGGCTTGTGGCGCTATCTTAACCGCCATCCGGAGCTGCCCTGGCCGTGGTGGAGCCGGGCCGTGTGGTGGACCGGCATTCATGGTCATGCGCTCGCGATGGCGCCGCTCGCGCGATGGTGGCGGCGCTGAGCTCTAACCCGGTCGTGCTGGTGTTGGGCGCCACCAGTGCGGCGGGTCAGTTTTTTCTCAAACGTGCTGAGCAAATCACCGGTGTTCATCTGTTGGCGGTATCGCGACGGTCGCCGACGCGGATCCATCCCGCCGTGACCTGGCTGCAACATGATCTCGCCGATGGGCCTGCACCGGCCGATCCAGGGGTGCTGATCAGCTTCGGGCCGGTCGGATTGGCCGCCGCTCAGGTCGAGGGAACGCCGGGGCTGGGTCGGGTGCTGGCGCTCAGTTCGGCCAGCACCTTGTTCAAGTCGGAATCCGGCGATCGGGAAGAGCGCACGCTGATGGAGAAAATCAGTGCCGATGAGCAGCGCCTGATCGATCTCTGCGCCAAACGCAATGCCTCGCTCAGCCTGTTCAAGACCACCATGATCTACGGCGGGGACCGCGACGCGAATGTGAGTCGCCTGGCTGGCCTGATGAGGCGTTTACCGCTGGTGCCCGTGGCGGGTCACGGCCTGCGCGCGCCGGTCCATGCCGATGACCTGGCCGCGCTGGCATGGGCGGTCTTGTCGATCGGCGGGCGCAGCCGGGGCACCTGGCTACTGGGCGGCGGAGAGCGTTTGACCTACCCGGACATGCTGCGTCGGATTGCAGCAGAACAGGGACACAAAGCGCGCCTGGTGTCGACCCCGGCCTGGCTGCTGCGCGGGGCACTTGGCGCCGCGCATGTACTGGGCCGGCTGCGCGACGTCAACGCCGCCATGCTGGCCCGCCAGGCCGAAGACCTTGTCGTTGACGACCGCCCGGCGCGCGAGCAGCTGGGTTGGAACCCGCGCGCTTTCAGTCCTTGAGCTTTTTATACTTGAGCCGGTGCGGTCCGGCCTGATCGCCGCGCCGGCGTTTTTCGTCCTTTTCGTAATCGGAGAAGTTGCCCTCGAACCACTCGACGTGGGAATCTCCCTCGAAGGCCAGAACGTGGGTGGCGATGCGATCCAGGAACCAGCGGTCGTGCGAGATCACGAGTACACAGCCCGGGAAGGCCAGGATCCCTTCCTCCAGGGCGCGCAGCGTTTCCACATCAAGGTCGTTGGTCGGCTCGTCGAGCATCAGCACGTTGCCGCCACTTCTGAGCACCTTGGCCAGGTGGACCCGGTTGCGTTCGCCGCCGGAGAGCTGGCCGACGCGCTTTTGCTGCTCAGAGCCCTTGAAGTTGAAGCGGCTGGCGTAGGCCCGGGCCGGAATGCGGTAATTGCCGATCACGATTTCATCCGATCCATCTGAGATTTCCTCCCAGACCTGGCGCTCGTCGTTGAGGCTGTCGCGGCGCTGGTCGACATGGGCCAGCTGCACCGTCTCTCCGATTCGAACCGCGCCGCGGTCGGGTTGCTCGGCGCCGGCGATCATGTTGAACAGGGTGGTCTTGCCGGCGCCGTTGCCGCCGATGATGCCGACGATGGCGCCGGGTGGGACCTTGAAGCTTAAATTCTCGATCAGCAGGCGATCGCCATAGCCCTTGTAGACGCCGTCGAACTCGATCACCTGATCACCCAGTCGCGGGCCTGGTGCAATGTAGATCTGCTGAGTCTCGTTGCGGCGCTGGAATTCCTTGGAGTTGAGTTCTTCGAACTGCTTCAGGCGTGCCTTGCTCTTGGCCTGGCGGCCCTTGGGATTGGCCCGCACCCACTCGAGCTCGGACTTGATGGTCTTCTGGCGCGAGGCTTCCTGCTTTTCCTCCACGGCCAGACGGGCTTCCTTCTGCTCCAGCCACGAAGAGTAATTGCCTTCGAACGGGATGCCGTGGCCGCGATCCATCTCCAGAATCCAGCCGGCGACGTTGTCGAGGAAGTACCGATCGTGAGTCACCGCCATGACGGTGCCGGGGAACTGGTCGAGAAATTTCTCCAGCCAGGCCACGGACTCGGCGTCCAGGTGGTTGGTGGGTTCGTCGAGCAGCAGCATGTCGGGCTTGGACAGCAGCAGGCGGCACAGCGCCACGCGTCGGCGCTCGCCGCCGGACAGCGTGCCGATCTTCTCGTCCCAGGGCGGCAGGCGCAGGGCATCGGCGGCCACTTCCAGGGTGCGATCCAGCTCCCAGCCGCCGGCAGCGTCAATCTTGTCCTGCAGCTCGGCCTGCTCGGCCAGAAGCTCGGTCATTTCGTCGTCGCTCATCGGCTCGGCAAAGCGCTCGGAGATGGCGTCGAAACGCTCCAGTTGGGACTTGATCTCGCCCAGGCCCAGCATCACTGCCTCGCGCACGGTCACCTCCTCGGGCAACTCCGGCTCCTGCGGCAGATAGCCGATATGGATTCCGGGCTGCGGTCGGGCCTCGCCGTCGTACTCCTTGTCGACCCCGGCCATGATCCGCAGCACGGTCGATTTGCCGGCCCCGTTCAGCCCTAGAACGCCGATCTTGGCGCCGGGAAAAAACGACAGAGAAACGTCCTTGATCAGGGTCCGGTTGGGCGGCACCGTTTTCGAGACCCGGTGCATGGTGTAGACATATTGCGACATGATGAATCCGTAGTGACTTGACGCTGGCGGTTAAGGGGGGGCGAAACCCGGATGTCCGAGTTCGGCGCTCATGATACCTGTGTTCATCTGCGTTAATCTGCGTTCTTGGGCGGTTTGATGCTTCCTGATCGATAAAAATCACAGAGATCGACTGATGAAAATCCTGGTTACCGGCGGCGGCGGCTTTCTCGGCCAGGCCATTGTCCGTCAGCTCATTGAACGTGGCGACGAAGTTGTCAGCTTGAACCGCTCGGCCTACCCCGATCTTGAGAAGCTGGGTGCGGTTTGCCTGCGCGGCGACATTGCCGATGCCCAGGCCGTGCAGGTGGCATCTGAAGGCTGCGATGCTGTCATCCACGTTGCGGCCAAGGCCGGCCCCGGTCTGAACGAGCCGGATTTCGAGCGGCCCAACGTCGTCGGGACCGACCATGTTCTCGCGGCCTGCGCCCGGCACGGTATTCCGATCCTGGTCTACACCTCCTCGCCCAGCGTGGTTCATGGGGGTGGCGATATCGAGAACGGCGACGAGTCGCTGCCCTACGCCGACCACTTCCAGGCGCCCTATCCGGAAACCAAGGCCCGGGCCGAACGCGCGGTGCTGGCGGCCAACGGCGCCCATCTGAAGACCTGCGCGCTGCGCCCGCACCTGATCTGGGGGCCCGGCGACAACCAGCTGCTGCCGCGCCTGATCGAGAAAAACCGCGCTGGTCGTCTGCGGCTGCCGGCGCCGGACAAGAAGATCGACACCGTCTACATCGACAATGCCGCTGAAGCCCATCTGCTGGCGCTGGATAACCTGGCCGGTCCGGCAACCGCCGCCGGCAAGGCCTACTTCATCAGTAACGGTGAGCCGCTGGCCAACGGCAAGATCATCGCCCGCCTGCTGGAAGCGGCCGGTGAGACGCCCCGGATTCAAACCGTGCCCCTGATGTTGGCCAAGACCTTGGCCGGAGCCGTAGAAGGCGCTTGGCGGCTGACCGGTCGGCGCAGCGAACCGCCGCTGTCGCGCTTCGTGGTCGAGCACTTGGCCACCGCGCATTGGTACAACCTGGCCGCGGCGCGCCGCGATCTGGGCTACGAGCCCCGGGTATCTGTCGAGGAGGGCTTGAAGCGTTTGGCGGCAAGCTACCGCACCGGCGTGGAGAGGGATTGAGAGAGCCCCCGAAGCCTTTCAACCATGATTAGCGACGATCAACGTCGACCCGGCCACCATCGGCTCAGAGCGCGCTCCAGACCCGAGCGCCTGAGATAGCGCTGGTCTTCCGGCGCGATGGCCTCGTAGCGCCCGTACTTCAGCTTGACCCAGGCGTTGAGGTCAGTCTGGCGGATGAACTCAAACAACCGTCGATTCAGTGAACTGCCGGCGGGCTTGCACCGTATGGCAGTGCCCAAGTCGAGAATCACGGGCTGTCCGTCGGTGCTCACTCTCAGGTTGTCCTTGCGCTTTAAGTCGCCGTGCGCGATGCCGCGCCCGTGCATGGCCTGGATGACATTGAGCAGTTGGTCGAAAAAGGCCGTCCGGTCGGGCAGGGCGGCGTGGCGGAAGTCCGCGCCTTCGATGTAGTCCAGCACAAGGTAGCGATGGCCAAACAGGCCGTGGCAGCGGGCGAATCCGGTCAGCCCCTGCAGTTCTCGATAGGTTCGGTATTCGCGCCTGAGCGACTGCAGCCGCAGCCAGCGCAGCGGGCCACGACCGCTGGGCGTCTTGATGGCCAGGTCCTGGCCCTTGAATCGAAATCGCCTCACCTCGCCCTGGTTGCTTTGGCCCAGACTCGCGCCGGAATCGAAATCCAGGTTTTCCAGCCAGGCGGTCAGCTCAGCTTCCGAGGGCGGGGGCAGGTCGGGGCAAGTCATGCTTGGATGATAGCCGAGGGTGCGGTGCCCGTTTCTGGCAAAATAGAACCCAGCAGGACTCGAATTTCCAGCGCGCGGGCCCTATGTTTCGGTTCGTTCGGGAAACCGAACCAGAACCTCTCATCCAATTTGTTAAGGGATAGCCCTCATGCCGATCTACGAATATCGATGCCAGGCCTGCGGCCATGAACTGGAAAAACTGCAGAAGTTGTCCGATGTCCCGCTGGTCGACTGCCCGGCCTGCGGCAAGCCCGCTCTGACCAAGCTGATCTCGGCCGCCGGGTTCCGCCTCAAGGGCGGCGGCTGGTACGAAACCGACTTCAAGAAAGACGGCAAGCGCAACCTGGCGGGTGACTCCGACACTGCCAAGAAAGACGGCAGCAAAGATGCGCCCAAGGCCGAGAGTAAGTCAGAATCGAAGTCCACCGAGACCAAGTCCGAAAGCAAGCCGACCAAACCCTCTCCAGACAAGGCCGCCTGATTCCCATGCGCACCCATCTCTGCGGCAACGTGACCGAAAATCTCAGTGGCCAGTCCGTTGTGCTGTGCGGATGGGTCGCGCGCGCGCGCGATCTCGGTGGTCTGATCTTCATCGGCCTGCGCGATCACGCCGGCGTCCTCCAGGTGGTTGTCGAGCCGGAAAACGAGCCGGCTTTTGGCGTGGCCGAGAAACTGCGCAACGAATTCTGCGTCCGGGTCACCGGCGTCGTCCGGCTGCGACCGGAAAGTCAGTGGAATGCGGACATGGCCACCGGCAAGGTCGAACTGGTCGCCGAGACGGTGGAAATCCTCAACGCCAGCGCGCCGCTGCCGCTGCTGATGAGCGATGACGATGGCGAGGAAGTGCGCCTTAAGTACCGCTACCTGGATCTTCGGCGCGACCGCCTGCAGCATAACCTGCGCCTGCGCACCCGCCTCACCCGGGCCATTCGCGGCTATTTGGACAGTCATGACTTTCTCGATATCGAAACGCCGATCCTGACCCGAGCGACGCCAGAAGGCGCGCGCGACTATCTGGTTCCCAGCCGCGCTCAGCCGCGCAGTTTCTTCGCCTTGCCGCAGTCCCCGCAGTTGTTCAAGCAGCTGCTGATGATGGGCGGCATGGATCGCTACTACCAGATTGCGCGCTGCTTTCGCGATGAAGATCTGCGCGCTGACCGCCAGCCAGAATTCACCCAGCTGGATCTGGAGATGGCTTTCGTCGATGAGACTGACGTCCAGGCGATTGCCGAGGGCATGGTCAGAGCGGTTTTTCGCGCGGTGCTGGGGGTTGAGCTGCCAGGACCGTTCCCGCGCATGAGCTGGGCTGAGGCCATGCGGCGCTTTGGATCCGACAAGCCGGATTTGCGCATTCCGCTGGAGCTGGTCACTATCTGCGATGCCGTGCGGGAAGTCGAATTCAAGGTCTTCTCGGGCCCGGCCAGCGATCCGGACAGCCGGGTCGTCGCGTTGCGCGCGCCGGGTGCGGCCGGCCTGTCGCGCAAGCAGATCGACGAGTACGCCGCCTATGCCGGTCGCTATGGCGCCAAGGGACTGGCCTGGATGAAGGTCAACGATCCCGCCGCCGGTATTGAGGGCGTGCAGTCACCGATCGCCAAGTTCCTGGACGCCGGGGCTGTCAGGGCCATTGTCCAGGCCACGGCGGCAGAGGGCGGTGACCTGCTGTTTTTCGGGGCCGACAAGAAGCCTGCCGTCAACGCCTTCATGGGCGCGCTACGGCTGAAGATCGGGCGCGATCTGGACCTGGTCGAGCCGGGCTGGCGGCCGCTATGGGTGGTCGACTTTCCGATGTTCGAGTTTGATCCGGACGAGTCCCGATACTATGCCCTGCACCATCCGTTCACCGCGCCGGCCGCGGCCGATTCCGAGGCGCTGAAGCGGGAGCCGGCCGAGTCGGTTTCGCGCGCCTACGACATGGTCCTGAACGGTGCCGAGATTGGCGGCGGCTCAATTCGTATTCATGATCCGGGTTTGCAGCAGGCGGTCTTTGATCTGCTGGGCATCGATGAACTAGAAGCGAAGCAGCGCTTCGGCTTTCTGCTCGAAGCCCTGCGCTACGGATGTCCGCCGCACGGCGGGATCGCCTTCGGAATCGACAGGATCGCGGCGCTGATGTGTGGTGAAGACTCGATCCGAGACGTCATCGCCTTTCCCAAGACAACCACAGCCGGCTGCCCGCTGACCGGCGCGCCTTCCCCGGTCGATGCCGCCCAGCTCGACGAGCTGCATATTCAGCTTAAGTTGGTCGAATGACCGAAGCGATCGACCCGGCGCAGGCAGAATGCCCGCCGGTGGTGCTGGTTCACGGTCTCTGGTATGGGCCGGTCAGTCTGACCTTGGTCGCACGACGCCTGGATGCTCGCGGTTTTCGCACCCATCGGTTTTCTTACCCGACCCTTCGCCAATCGCTGGCCGTCAATGCCCGAGCGCTGTTCGACTATGCGCGCAGCCTCCAGACCGAGACGCTGCACTTTGTTGGCCACAGTCTCGGGGGGCTGGTGATTCTGCGAATGTTTGACGAGTGGACAGGGTTGCCGCCGGGACGGGTTGTTCTGCTCGGTTCGCCGGTGCAGGGTTCTGCAGCGGCCGGGCGAATCGCTGAGATGAAGATCACCCGGCCGGTGATCGGCAAGGCCCGCACGGCGCTGGAGTATGGGTTTTCGCATGCACCGGCAGGGCGCGACACCGGAATCGTGGCGGGGACCCGGTCAATGGGATTGGGGCGGATGTTCCAGCACCTGCCCTTGCCGCACGATGGCACCATCGCCGCGGCCGAAACGCGCTTGCCGGGCGCGGCCGACACCATCAAGCTGCCGGTCTCGCATACAGGGCTGGTGCTTTCGGCCGAGGTCGTGGCCGCCGTCGCTGGTTTTCTGCGCTGCGGTCGCTTCGACCGCAGCGCTTGAGACTGGGCCCCTGGCGGGAGATGCCGCTAGTTCCAGGGATTGCAGTCGTAGCCGGCAATTCTGGCCAACCGGTCGACCGTCAGGCTTCCGTTGCCCAGGCCGCTGCCGGCAAAGTCATAGTTCAGCAGCAGGGTGTTGCAGTCCAGAACCTCGATCTGCAGCGTGCCGATCGACTCCCGGACAGTGTCGGCATCCGTGAAAGAGCCTGGGTCGGTAAAGAACCGGCCCCCTTCAATGATCTGCATTTCCAACTCGACAAGGTCAGCGCCAGGCGCTATGCCGGGTGTGTTGCCGACCACCCAGACGGGCGCGCCGTTGAGATAGGTAAAGAACACGGCAAAAACAAAGTTGGCGTCCACCGGGCCATCAGGCGTGTCAACCAAGGTTTCGGCGACATTGAGGAACAGGCCCGTGGCGGCCTTGCCTGGCACGGTATAGGAGCCGCTCATGCGACCATGCAGCAGGGGGGATTCAAACTGGGGCGGGTCCAGCGCGGGCTCATAGGGGAAAACCGGAAACAGCTCGCCCTGGCTGACGGCGGGTGCGAATCCGCCCCAGAACAGCTCCAGGGTGAACAGCTGGTTGTACTCGTCGACCGAGAAGAAAGTCTCCTGATCAATCGAGACCGGGTCTGCCGAAACCATGAAAGTCTGGCCGGCAGCCGACATGACGTTGCCGGAAGCGCCGATGTTGCCGACCGCCGGTTGGGTGATCAGCTGTGCCTCATGGAAAGGCAGTTCGGCCTCGCCTGCCTCGACGAAAATCTGCGGCACCAGCACCAGCGAGTCGCTGAGGTTCTGGAGCCGGACCATCACGACCGAGCGGCCCGTATCCTGGCAGCCGGTGCGCCAGATCTGGACCCGAACCTCGCTGTCCAGGGTGCCGGTTTCAACGCTCGGTGCGGACACGACTTCGTCCCACATGAGGTTGTCTACTGAGGATGCCGCGTTTGGCAGGGTCAATGCAACGCAGCCGGGCGGGAAGGGCGAAAACAGGTCGGTAAGGACATTCAGTTCGCCGTTGGCGCTGGCATTGCCGGCGACCATCAGCGCAAGGACGAGAGCGGGCAGGCGCATGGTGGCTGATCTCCTGAAAGCGTTAGGTCGCCACAAGTGTAACGCTTTACGACTGACTCGGCGCTGAATGGAGTCGGTTGGAGGCGTTTCGACGAGCGCGTTGCACGCAGGGCATGCGCTAGAATGACAGGCTGACCGACTGCAGGGATTTCGTCATGGCCGGGCACAGCAAATGGGCCAATATTCAGCATCGCAAAAAGGCGCAGGATGCCAAGCGCGGGAAGATCTTCACCCGCCTGGTCCGCGAGATCAGCGTGGCGGCCCGTGAGGGCGGCGGTGACCCGGAGGCCAATCCTCGCCTGCGTTTGGGAATCGACAAGGCCAACGCGGCCAATGTCCCCAAGGACAACATTGAGCGAGCGATCAAGAAGGCGACTGGCGAACTCGAAGGCGCATCTTATGAAGAGCTTCGCTACGAGGGCTACGCGCCCGGCGGCGTAGCGGTGATGGTCGATTGCCTGACCGATAACCGCAATCGCACCGTGGCCGCCGTCCGGCACGCCTTTTCCAAGTATGGCGGGAACCTCGGCACGGACGGTTCGGTCGCCTACCTGTTCGAGAAAAAGGGCGTGATCAGCTTCGCACCCGATGCTGGCGCTGACGAAGACGTGGTCATGGAAGCCGCACTGGATGCCGGTGCCGAAGACATCGTCAGCGACGACGACGGCAGTATCGAGGTGCTGACTGCGCCGGAAGACTTTGAGTCTGTGCGCGATGCCTTGAAGGCAGCAGGACTGGAGTTTGCCGAGGCCGAAGTCACCCAGCGCGCGGCCACCCTGGTCGAGGTTGATCTCGATACCGGCCGCACGGTGCTGAAGTTTCTTGACGTGCTCGAAGATCTCGACGATACCCAGGATGTCTGGTCGAATGCCGACATTCCGGCCGAGGCGTACGATGATTGAAAACAGCCGGAGACATCTGGCGGGATGAGGATCATCGGCCTGGATCCCGGCTCGCGGATTACCGGTGTGGGCATTATCGATGACGACGTTTTGGTGCACGCCGAGTCGGTGCGCTTGGGCGGCGGGCCGATGCCGGAGCGTCTGGGCCTGATCTTTACGCGGGTACAGGGGCTGATCGAGCGTTTTCGGCCCGATATCGCTGCGGTCGAGACCGTGTTCATGAGCCGCAATGCCCAGGCAGCGATCAAGCTCGGCCAGGCGCGCGGTGCGGCCGTCTGTGCGGCGGTTGCCTGCGGGCTGGAGGTCCATGAGTATGCCCCGCGCGCGATCAAGCAGGCCATCGTCGGGCGCGGCGGTGCGGCCAAGGAACAGGTCCAGCACATGACCCGGATTTTGCTGAAGCTGGCCGAAACGCCGGCCGAGGACGCTGCGGACGCGCTGGCCGTGGCCCTGTGTCACCTGCATACCGCCCAGACCCGAGCGCGGCTGCCGGCCGGCGTGGTCCTGCGATGATTTGCCGTCTGCACGGTACCCTGCTGGAGCGCCGGCCGCCGATGCTGGTGATCGATGTTGGCGGTGTCGGCTACGAAGTGGAAGCGCCGCTGTCGGTATTCGACCGGTTACCAAAGGTCGGTGAGGCGCTGACCCTGCTCACCCAGCTGATCGTGCGCGAGGACGCGCATATTCTTTTTGGCTTTGTCGACGCCTCCGACCGCGAATTGTTCCGCGCGCTGCTCAAGGTCTCCGGCGTCGGTCCGCGTTTAGCCCTGGCCATCCTGTCGGGCGTGAGCAGCCGCGACTTTGCACTGATGGTCGAAGCCGGTGATGCCCAGGCGCTGACCCGCCTGCCCGGGATCGGCAAGAAGACTGCCGAGCGTCTGCTGTTGGAAATGCGCGGGCGCCTGAGCGATTTGCAGCCCGGCAGTCCGGTCGCGGGCGCCGCGGTCGATGCCGCCGGCGAGGCGCGTGCGGCCCTGACAGCCCTCGGCTATTCACCCGCCGAGGCGCTGAAGATGATCCGGGCAGTGGAAGCGCCGGACCAGTCGGCCGAAGCGCTCATCCGTCTGGCGCTCAAGCACAAGATGCAGGGGTAGACGATGGATGAAGAACGCCTGATCAGCGCTGTTCCGACCGGCGATGAGGCTCGCATCGAGGAAACCTTGCGCCCGGGCCGCCTGGCCGACTACATCGGCCAGCCTTTGATGAAGGAGCGGCTCGAGGTCTATCTGGAGTCTGCCCGCCGGCGCCACGAAGCCCTGGACCACGTGCTGATCTTTGGCCCGCCCGGCCTGGGCAAGACCACGCTGGCCAACGTGATCGCTGCCGAAATGGGCACCAACCTGCGCCAGACCTCCGGCCCGGTGCTGGAGCGGGCCGGGGACCTGGCTGCGCTGCTGACCAACCTTGAGCCCGGTGATGTCCTGTTCATCGACGAGATCCATCGTCTGAGCCCGGTCGTCGAGGAGGTGCTGTATCCGGCCATGGAGGACTACCGTATCGACATCATCATCGGCGAAGGACCGGCGGCGCGTTCCATTCAGCTCGATCTGCCGCGCTTTACCCTGGTCGGGGCGACCACCCGGGCCGGCCTGCTGACCTCGCCGCTGCGCGACCGCTTCGGCATCGTCGAGCGGCTGGAGTTTTACGGCATCGATGACCTGGCGCGGATCGTCACACGCTCGGCCGGCATCCTCCGGATTCCCGCCGAGGAAGACGGTGCCGGTGAAATTGCCCGCCGCTCGCGCGGCACGCCCAGGATCGCCAATCGCCTGCTCCGGCGGGTGCGCGATTTCGCCCAGGTGCGCGCCGACGGCCGGATCACGGGCGAGGTTGCCTCCGGCGCGCTGGAGATGATGCAGGTCGACCAACGTGGTTTCGACACCATGGACCGACGCCTGCTCAAGGTCCTGATCGAGCACTTCGGCGGCGGCCCGGTCGGGGTGGAAAGCCTGTCGGCCTCGCTGTCGGAAGAGCGTGGCACGCTTGAGGACGTCATCGAGCCTTACCTGATTCAGGAAGGCTACCTGGTGCGCACCGCCCGCGGCCGCATGGCCACGGCCCGCGCCTGGCGCCATTTCGGACTCAACCCGCCCGAGGCGCCGATCGCAGACCTGTTTGGATCGGACCCGGATAGCAAACCATGAGCGCGATAGCCTCGCGCTGGCGCTACCGGGTCTACTGGGAGCATACCGATGCCGGTGGTGTGGTCTACCACGGCCGCTACCTCAATTTCATGGAGCGGGCCCGGTCCGACTGGCTGCTGGCGCTCGGTTTTCCCCAGGCCGACCTGCGCGATCAGCAGGGTTGCGTGTTCGTGGTCACCTCGATCCACCTGGATTTTCTCAAACCTGCTCGGCTCGAGGATGAACTTGCCGTCGATGTTGTCGTCGAACAGCTTCGGGCCGCATCCATGCGCATCCGTCAGCAGGTCCAGCGGCATGATGGTCTGTTGCTGGCCACTGGTCAGGTCGGCATCGCCTGCCTGAACGCGGCTGATTTCCGGCCGACTCGTATGCCGCGTGCGCTGCATGCGGCGGTCCTTCAATTCCAGGGAAACTGAACAATTCATGCAATCGAACGAACAGCTGCAGGTCTGGGAACTGATCATGGAAGCCAGCCTGCTGGTGCAGGGCGTGATGCTTCTGCTGGTCCTGGCCTCGGTGGTGTCTTGGATGGTCATCTTCCGCAAGCGACAGATGCTCGCTCGGGCAGAAAAGCGGGCCCGCGAGTTCGAGGAGAAATTCTGGTCCGGCGCCGATTTGGGCAAGCTGTATGACGCCGTGGCCGGCCAGCAAGCCGGCCGCGAGGGATTGGAATCGATTTTTGAAGCGGGTTTTCGGGAGTTTGCCCGTTTGCGCGAGGACCGCCACGCCAACCCCGAGACGCTGAGCAAGGGCGCCCAGCGGGCCATGCGGGTCGCCTTGACACGCGAACTTGAGCGGCTGGAACACCAGCTGAGCTTTCTGGCGACCGTGGGTTCGGTCAGCCCCTACGTCGGTTTGTTCGGTACGGTCTGGGGCATCATGAACTCGTTTCGTGGTCTGGCCGGCGCCCACTCGGCCACCATTGCCATGGTGGCGCCCGGTATCTCCGAGGCCTTGATCGCCACCGCGATGGGTTTGTTCGCCGCGATTCCGGCAGTGGTGGCGTTCAATAAATTTTCCTCCCAGGTTGACCGCCTGGAGATGCATTTCGACAACTTCAAGGAAGAGTTCGCCGGGATCCTGCAGCGTCAGGCTCGACGGCTCCAGGAGCAGGGCTGAGCGTCATGTCGGAGGTCTACGTGCGGCGTCGGCGCAAGCGCATGTCGGAGATGAATGTCGTGCCCTATATCGACGTCATGCTGGTGCTGTTGATCATCTTCATGGTCACCGCGCCGCTGATGAACCTGGGGGTGGAGGTCGAGTTGCCCACCGGTGCGGCAGAGCCCATGGAAGACCAGGGCGATCCCCTGCTGGTGACGGTGACCCGCAGCGGCGAGTTTTATCTTGATACCGGCGATGCGCCGCAGCTGATCGACGGCGAAACCCTGCGCGCGACGGTTTCGGCAATTGCCGCGCGCAACCCTCAGCTGCAGGTGACCGTCAGCGGTGACCGTGACGTGCCGTATCAGTTCATCTACAGCGCGATGGTCTATCTGCAGCAGGCCGGTGTCGCCTCAGTCGGGCTGACGGGCGATCCTGAGCAGACCGAATGACCGCGGCGCGGCGTCCGGGTCATTGATGATTTCCCAGGTACGCAAACAGGCCATCCTGGACCAGCTTCAGGCATTGGGGCTGGCGCTGGCCGTGCACCTGCTGATGGTGGGCGTGCTGGTTCTGGGCAGCTGGAACTGGCAGCCCTTCGAACGTGAGCTACCGCCGGTTCAGGTGACCCTGGTCGACATGGGGCCAATCGTCGCGCAGCGCCAGGCCGAAGAGGCCGAACGCCAGGCCGAACGTGAGCGCGCCGAGCAGCAGCGTCGGGATGAGGCCGAGCGTCAGCGCCGCGCTGAGGAACAGGCCCGCGAGGAAGCCGAACGGCTGCGTCAGGCCGAGGAGCAGGCGCGCCAGGACGAGGAGCGTCGAGTTCAGGAAGAGGCCCGGCGCCAGCAGGAACTCGAGCGTCGTGAGCGCGAGTTGGAGCAGCAGCGTTTGGCCGAAATCCAGGCCCGCCGTGAGGAGCAGCGACGCCTGGCCGAAGAACAAAGGCGCCGCGAAGAAGAAGCGCGCATGCGCGAGCTGGCCGAACTCAGGGCCCAGCGCGAGGCAGCGGAAAGGGAACGCGAGGAACAGGAGCGACGGCTGGCCGAGATCGCCGAGCGGCGCGAGGCCCAGGCGGCCGAGCAACGCGCGCGGGAAGAGGCTGAGCGGCTGCGCCTGCAGGACGAGCAGGCCCAGGCCGAGGCTCGGCGCGCAACGCTGCGCGAGGAGTACATCATTACCATCCGCACCCTGGTCACACGGAACTGGACTCGTCCCCCGACCACGCGTCCCGGCGTGGAATGTACCGTCCGCGTATTTCAGATTCCCGGCGGGGAAATAATCGCGGCCGAAATTGTCCGACCCTGTAACGCCGACCAGGCCACCCGTCGTTCCATCGTCGCAGCCGTCAACCGGGTCGGTGAGCTACCCTATCGAGGTTATGAGAGTGTATTCAACAGAGAAATCGAGTTTCTTTTCCGTTTCGATGGTTAGCGCTTTGCGCGCGGTCGCGCTGACGGGCCTGATGCTGCTCCCGCTGCTGGCTTCGGCCCAGCTGCGCATTGAGATCATCGACGGGGTCGAAGGCGCCATGCCGATCGCCGTGGTGCCGTTTGCCTGGGAGTCCCAGATGCCCGAGCCGGCCTCCCCGGTGCACGAGATCATCAGCGCCAACCTGGCCCGTTCCGGCCTGTTCGAGCCCATGGCCGAGGACGAGATGATCGAGCGCCCGATCCGGCCGCCGGAAGTGCGGTTTGGCTCGTGGCGCCTGCTGCGGGTAGACCACATCGTGATCGGACGGGTGATCGATGCGGCCGACGGTATCGGACAGGAGATCGAGTACCACCTGCTTGATGTGCACAGCGGCCGCATTCTGCTCTCCCAGGCCTTGCCGGTGGCACCCGGCGATCTGCGCTTCGGTGCCCACCGCGTGACCGACGCTGTCTACGAGGCGCTGATCGGGGTTCCGGGCGCGTTCGCGACCCGAATTGCCTACGTGGTGGTCACCGACATTGGCGGCCCGGACGAATTGTTCGAGCTGGTCGTGGCCGACGCCGATGGCTTCAACCCGCAGACTGTGGTGCGCAACACCCAGCCGCTTCTGTCCCCGGCCTGGGCGCCGGACGGGCGCCGACTGGCTTACGTCTCGTTTGCAACCGGACGCTCCAACGTCATCGTCCAGGATCTGTTCACCGGCCAGACCGAGGTGGTCAGCTCAAGTCCGGGCATCAACGGCGCGCCGGCCTGGTCGCCGGACGGCAGGCGACTGGCGGTCAGCCTGTCGCGCGGCGGCAGCCCGGATATCTGGGTCATTGACTTAGATAGCCGAGCCCATCAGCAGTTGACTCACCACTGGTCGATCAACACCGAACCGGCCTGGTCGCCGGACGGGAACAGGATCTACTTCACCTCCGACCGTGCGGGTCGGCCGCAGATTCATGTCATGGACGTCGACGGCACCGGCCTGGAGCGGGTCACGTGGGAAGGCAACTACAATGCCCGGGCCTCGATCGGGCTGGAAGAACGATATCTGGCGGTGGTCTACAGCGAGGGTGACAATGACTTTCGGATCGCAATCCATGATCGCGAAACCGAGCGTTTGCGTGTATTATCAAACGGCCGGCTGGACGAGTCGCCAAGTTTCGCTCCGAACGGCAGTATGGTCCTGTACGGCTCTCGCGAGAATGGTCGCGGCGTCTTGGCGGCGGTTTCCGCCGACGGCCGCATCCGCCAGCGACTGGTAGATAGCGAGGGCGACGTCCGAGAGCCGGCCTGGTCACCGATATTGCGTTAATTTCTCAAGCCCCCGTAATCTCATTTCGACAATATCCTGGAGGTTTCATGAACACTGCCATTCGTTTCGTCGCCCTCGTTCTGCTGGCTGCCTTTCTGGCCGCCTGCGCACGAGATGTCCGGGAAGAGCCCACGGCACCGGAGCCTCCGCCGCCGCGTCCGGCCCCGGTCGAAGAAGTCGATCGCGTTGACCCGCGTGATTTTACCGATGCCCGTAATCTGGACAACCCTGACAGCCTGCTGAGCCAGCGCACCATCTACTTTGAGTTTGACCGGTCCAACGTCCGGGCCCAGTTCCGTCCGATCATCGACGCGCACGCCGCCTATATCCGTGCCAACCCCTCGGCGCGCGTCATTCTCGAAGGCCATGCCGATGAGCGTGGATCGCGGGAATACAACCTCGGTCTGGGCGAGCGGCGCGGCAACGCGGTCGAACAACCGATGCAGGCTGGCGGTGTCTCAGGCCGGCAGATCGAGGTGGTGAGCTATGGCGAGGAGCGCCCGGTTTGTCGCGACAGCAGCGAGGATTGCTGGCAGCGGAACCGTCGCGTGGAGATCGTCTACACCGCTCGCTGATGTTCTCGCGAGCTTCAAAGGCGGGTCCGATGATGATGGTGGCGGCGCTGGTCGCCACCCTCTCTTTGCCTGCGGCGGCGCAAGACGGCAGCAATGTCGTCTACCAGATGCAGGAGTTGCTCGAGGAGGTCCGCCAGCTGCGCGGTCTGGTCGAGTCCCAGCAGCGCGAGCTGGAAAACTTGAGACGCCGCCAGCGCGATCAGTACCTGGATCTTGACCAACGCCTGCAGCAACTCGGCCAGGAAGGTGTCACGGCGATTTCGCCCTTGGCGGAGCCAGGCGGAGAGCAAGGGCTGGATGATCGCCAGCCCGGTCAGTCCGCCTCAGCCGAAACGGACGTTCCCGTTGTCGCCGACGTGCCGGATGTGCGGGCACCCATTGAGGCTGGAATGCAGGTCGCTCCCTTGAGCGCCGGATCTGTGGATGCGCCGCGCGATCTGGGTACGCCTACAGAACAGGAGCAGGTCGCCTACGACCGCGCTTTTCGGGCGCTGCGTGAGCAGCGCTACGCTGACGCGGCAGAGGGTTTCTCGACCTTTCTAGATCGGTTCCCCGAATCGAGCTACGCGCCCAACGCCCTGTACTGGTTGGCCGAGACCTACTACGTGACGCGTGACTTTGAAACCGCTCTGCGCTTTTTCGATCAGCTGCGTGATCGCTTCCCGGGCAGCAACAAGGACGGTGACGCGCTGTTGAAGGTCGGCTTCAGTCATTTCGAGCTCCGGCGGTGGACCGAGGCGCGAGCGGCGCTGGAGCAAGTGCGTAGCGAACACGCGGGAACGACCCTGGCCCGACTGGCCGAAAGCCGCCTGCGAGACATGCGCCTGGCCGGCCACTTCTGAAGCTCCATGGATCTTGAAAGGACGCTGCATCAGGTCCGCAAAGCGGTTGCCGAGGCCGGCGCTGCCATTCTGGAGATCTACGCCGACCCGGATCGATTTGCCACGGAACACAAAGCCGACCACAGCCCCCTGACGGCGGCGGACCTGGCTGCAAATCAGCTGCTGGTTGCTCGTCTTCAGGAGCTGACACCGGACATTCCCATTTTGTCGGAGGAGTCCAAGCAGGCTCCTTGGCACGAGCGCCGCCACTGGCAAGAATGCTGGATTGTCGATCCTCTCGACGGCACCCGAGAGTTTCTCAAGCGAAACGACGAATTTACCGTCAACGTCGCCTTGGTCCGTGAGCATCGCCCGACCCTGGGTGTGGTTTATGCCCCGGCGCTGCAGAAATGGTATTTCGCGGCACGCCACCAAGGCGCCTGGCGCCAGTCAGGGAGCGGCGTGTTGGAGCGAATCGCTGTCGCCGATGAGCGCGTCGATCGGCCGTGGCGGGTGGTCGGCAGCCGGTCTCACAGTACGCCGGAGGTCAATGTCTTCGTGGCCGCTCTGGGCGAGGCGGAGCTGGTGGCCATGGGCTCCTCGCTCAAGTTGTGCCTGGTCGCTGACGGCACGGCCGACGTTTATCCCCGGCTCGGGCCGACCAGCGAGTGGGATACCTGCGCCGCCCAGGCGATCGTTGAGGAAGCCGGGGGCTATGTTGTGAACGCCGAGAACGGGCAGCCGCTCAAGTACAACGCGCGCGAATCTTTGCTCAATCCGCACTTCATCGCTTGTGCACGGCCGGATCCGGCCTGGTTCCGGACTTAGTTCTCAGCCGCAGTTGTCTCGGAGGATCGGGCGCGCCGTCGGCATTCGTCGATATCGATTTCAGGGCGCTCACCCGCCTCGGTGATACAGCGGCATACGCCAGTGTCCGGGGATTCGGCGCAGAACAGGCGGTTCGGTTCTTCTCGCTGCAGAAAAGCCGGCAGCGGCAGTGAATTCGACGCGTCCCGATCCTTCCAGCTGTCCGGCAAAGGTCTGTCCAGCGCCAGCCAGGCGCCCGCGGCAACGGCGAGACCGATCAGCAGCAGCATCCAGCCCGGCCGTTTCCACCAAGGTGAAGCGTTGATCATGGCCTGAGCATATCAGAGCGCTCAGGCCAACAGCCCCGGCCTGTCTCCGGGGCGGGCCCGGCGCTTCATTCTTCGGACGGGTCGGCGAAGTCTCCGGCCACGGCAGTGGTGATGCGCTCGGGATCAAAGTGGCGGCGGACGGCCGAATTGACGTCCTCGACGCTCAGCGATTCCAGCGCCTGCTCGAAGCGTTGCTGATGGAACATGTCGCGGTCCAGATACAGATTGGAATTGAGCATGCCGACAAGAGTGGCGTCGTTGCTGCGCTGGAGTTCGCGCTGTTGCAGGTAGCCGCGCCGGCCGGCTTCCAGTTCCTCATCGTCAAAGCCGTCGGTCACGACCCGGTCCAGCTCCTCGAACATGACCTCGACCAGCCGCTGTCTGTTTTCCGGGGCGAACATGGCGTAAGCCTGGAAGCTGGCGATTTCGTCGAGGCTGGATGCGCCGAACCCCGCGCCGACGCCGTAGCTCAGGCCCTCCTGGTCGCGAATGCGGGTGGCCAGACGCGAACTCAAGAAACCACCTCCGATGAGATGGCCGGCCAGGCTCAGCGCCGGGTAGTCCGGATGGGCGTCGTTCATCGGGAAAGAAGTCCGGCCGATCAGCACCGCGTTGGCCTTGTCGTCGAGCTGGGCGCTCAGCGCCATCGGCGTAACGGGTTCAAGCTCACGGTCTATGCGCTCAAACGAGGTCGAAGCCGTCCATTGGCCGAAGCGGGACTCCAGCGCCGTACGCAGGGCTTCAGGGTCGAAGTCACCGACAAAGCTGATCGTGGTGCCTGGCCCGAAACCGTAGTGTGACTGGTGGAAGGCTACCAGCTGCTCGCGTTTGATCGCCGCAATACGTTCGGCCTGCTCACTCCAGTCCGGAAGGTAATCCGGATGTTCGGGCTCTACCGTATTGAAATGGCGACCCAGCAGACGACCGGCCACGGCGCCGGGGTCATCGCGCTGCTGGTCGAGCCCGTTGAGCAGCTGACGCTTGAGTTCATCGAGCTCGGAGTCGGGGAAAATCGGGCGCATCAGCAGGTCCTCGGCCAGGTCCAGCAGCGGCAACAGCTGATCACGCTGGGTTTCCACCCCGGCGCTGACGGTGGCAGCCCCACCGATGCTGAGCGATGACTGCAACTCGTTGATCGCATCGCGAATTTGCTGGCGGGTGAAGTTCTCAGTGCCGCGGTCAAGCATGCTGCCGGTCAGCGAGGGCACCGAATCCTGTCCGCTCAGGCTTTCCAGATTGCCTGTGCGCATGGTGATTCGCCCGAACACCCGCTGGCCGCGGGTCTGTTTCGGCAACAGGGCGACCTGTGTACCGTTGGTCAGCTCGAAGCGAATCAGGCGTTCCTCGATGTTGGCCGGGCTGGGATCGAAGGCCTCGCCGGCAACGCGGTCTTCGCGTCCGGTGTAGCCAGCCAGAAGCGTCTCAAGATCGGGCGCTTCCGGAATCTCGGCGCGCTCCGGGCGATTTTCCGGGTAGAAGCGACCGACGGTTCGATTGTTGGACTTCAGATATTTCTCGGCCACGCGCATCACGTCTTCGACGGTGACCTGTTCGAGTCGGTCGCGGTGCAGCAACATCAGCCGCCAGTCTCCGGTAGCAGCCCACTCGCTCAACTGGATACCGACCCGCCCGCTGTCGTTCAAGGTCATTTCCATGTTGCGGGTCAGCGCGTTGATGGCGCGCCGGACTTCTTCTTCGGTCGGTGGTTGCCCGGACAGGCCGTCCAGGGCTTCCAGCATTCGGGCTTCGACCACGTCGAGATCCTGACCGTCGCGGGTCTGGGCAAACAGCAGCAGCAGCGAGGGCTCGCGCAGGCGCAGGCTGAACGCAGCGACCTGGGTGGCGAGTTCGCTATCCACCAGTTGATCGTACAGGCGGCCTGAGGGCATGTCGCCGAGCAGGTGAGCCAGCACCTCGATCGCCGCAAAATCCTCGTGGGCGGCGGCCGGTACATGGAAAGCGGCCATCAGCGCTCGCACCGTGCCAGAGCGGCGCACGGTGATCGAACGCTCGCCATCCTGGACCGGGTCGCGGGTGTAGGTCGGCCACAGCAGCATGTCGCCGCTGCGTTCAGGCGCTTCAATGGCGCCGAAGTATTCCTCGACCAGCGCCAGCGAGCGTTCCGGTTCAATGTTGCCGGAGAGAATCAGCACCGCGTTGTCGGGCTGGTAATAGCGGCGGTAGAACGAGTGCAGGCGCTCAATAGGCACGCTCTCAATGTCTGAGCGCGCGCCGATGGTCGAGCGGCCGTAACCATGCCAGAGGTAGGCGGTGGCCATGACCCGCTGCATCAGCACCCCGATCGGGTTGGTCTCGCCCATCTCGAACTCGTTGCGCACCACGGTCATTTCCGAGGCCAGGTCCTGCGCGTCGACGATGGAGTTGACCATGCGGTCGGCTTCCATGCGAATCGCCCACTCCAGGTTCTCTTCGCCGGCCGGCAGGGTCTGGAAGTAATTGGTGCGCTCATACCAGGTCGTACCGTTGGCAAAGCCGCCGCGCTCTGAAATCTCGGCCTTGATGTCCTGGTGGTCGGGCGTGCCGTAGAACAGCATGTGCTCGAGCAGGTGAGCCATGCCGGTCTCGCCGTAGCTTTCGTGCTTGGAGCCGACGAAATAAGTGATGTTGATGGTTGCCGTCGGGCGGCTGGGATCGGGCATCAGCAGAATGCGCAGGCCGTTGTCGAGGCGGTATTCGCTGATCCCCTCGACCGTGGTGACATGCTCGATCCGGTCGCTGGCTGCGGCGGTTTGCATCGACAGCGACGCAGCGAGCGCCAGGGCGCTGAGGCAAAGCAGGATGACGGCTCTAGGCATGAGTCTCAGGATTCCTCGGAAGTTGGATGAACAAACGGGGACGTTGGACCTCGATGGATCCATCGGGGTTCAATGATCAGGCCATCTGGCTTGGCCGCCATCGGGCAGGACTCAGGGCGGTCCACCTGCATCGCTGCCCCAAAGCTCTTCCAGGCGCTGGTCGCGACCACAGCTCCAGCGATAGTAGCGATACCTCACCGGGTTTTTGGTGTAATAGTCCTGGTGGTAATCCTCGGCCGGATAGAAGGCCTCAAAATCCAGGATGCGGGTGTCGATCGGGCCATCGTCGGGAGCGAGCGCGACGATCTGCTCGAGCGAGGTTTCGGCCAGGCGTCGCTGCTGCTCATCGGCGACGAAAATCGCCGAGCGGTACATCGGCCCGCGATCACAGAACTGGCCATCGGCCTGGTAGGGATCGATATTGCGCCAGAACACCTCAAGCAGTTGCTCGTAGGTGACCGCGGTCGGATCGTAAACGACTTGCACCACCTCCAGGTGCCCCGTGCCGCCTCGGACCACCGCATCGTAACTGGGATTGGCGACGCGACCGCCGCTGAAGCCCGAGATCGTTTCGACCACGCCGTCGAGCTTGTCGTAGGGTGGCTCCATGCACCAGAAGCAGCCGCCGGCGAAAGTCGCCCGGGCCAGCTCCGGTGATGCTTTAGCCCCGGCCGGGCCGGCAAGCATGACCAGACCCAGCAGGACCAGAAGGTGCCGCATGGGCCGATGCAGGCGACCCTTATCGGAGAGCATGGACGACTTCCATTGACCGTTCATACGCCGGTGCGTAGCGCCGGCATCGCTTCACCGTCGGCGATGAAGCGCAAGGCCACGCCGTTGTTGCACCAGCGCTGGCCGGTCGGCTGCGGGCCGTCGTCGAAGACGTGGCCCTGATGGCCGCCGCAGCGCGCGCAGTGGTACTCGGTGCGCGGCCAGATCAGCTTGAAGTCGCGCTTGGTGCCGATGTGGGCAGGATCAATCGGCTTCCAGAAACTCGGCCAGCCAGTACCGGAATCGTATTTGTGCTCGCTCGAAAACAGCGCCAGGTTGCAGCCCGCGCAGACATAGGTGCCGTCGCCGTACTCAGCGTCCAGCGGGCTGGAGAACGCCGGCTCGGTGCCTTCGCGGCGCAGCACTCTGAACTCTTCACTGGTCAAAATCTCGCGCCACTGCGACTCGCTCAAGTCCAGGGGCTGGAACGCCGAGGTGGCGGTCGCAAACGCCGTATCTCCGCCGCAGCCGGACAGCCAGAGGGCTGGACCCGCCAGTCCGATCGCGCCCAGCAAGCGGCGCCTTTTCTTGAATTCAATGGATTCTGTCATAGCGTCAATAGACCAGAAAACCCGGCAGAGTTCCGTGAATCCGCTTTGACTGCAACCCAGCTAAACCTCGATCTCGGCGAGATTTCCCTTTTCTTCCAGCCAGATTTTGCGGTCGCCGGCGCGCTTTTTACCCAGCAACATGTTCATGATGGCGTCGGTGGCTTCGGCATCATCGATGGTCAGCTGGACGAGGCGGCGGGTGTCAGGGTCAATGGTGGATTCCCGGAGCTGAAGCGGGTTCATTTCGCCCAAACCCTTGAAGCGGGTCTCGCTGACCTTGCCCTTGATCTTCTCGGCCTCGATCCGCGCGATCAGTCCCCTGCGCTCCTCGGCATCCAGCGCGTAGAAGGTTTGCTTGCCGACGTCGATGCGGTACAGCGGCGGCATGGCCACAAACACTCGTCCGGCTTCGACCAGTGGCCGAA
Organism: Wenzhouxiangella sp.; assembly: GCA_036353315.1. Classification (GTDB taxonomy): domain Bacteria; phylum Pseudomonadota; class Gammaproteobacteria; order Xanthomonadales; family Wenzhouxiangellaceae; genus Wenzhouxiangella. The sequence continues at coordinate 30,889 of JAZBOC010000158.1, forward strand.
AGTGCTTCAGGAACAGCGCCGAGAGCAGGGTGGCGATGTGCAGGCCGTCGGAGTCGGCGTCGGCCAGGATGATGACCTTGCCATACCTGAGCTTGGACAAATCCTCCGAGCCGGGGTCGGCGCCGATCGCGATGGCCAGGTCGTGCACCTCCTGGGAGCGCAGAACGTCGCCGGGCTCGGTTTCCCAGGTGTTCAGGATCTTGCCCCTCAGCGGCATGATGGCTTGGTATTCGCGATTCCTGGCCTGCTTGGCGCTGCCGCCGGCCGAATCGCCTTCGACCAGGAACAGTTCGGTTTCCTCCAGGTCGGTCGACGCGCAGTCGGCCAGCTTGCCGGGCAGGGCGGGTCCGGCGGTGACCTTGCGCCGGGCCACCTGTTTGCGCGACTTCTGGCGCTTTAGCGCGTTGTCGATGGCCAGCTTGGCAATGGTTTCACCATCGGCCACGTTCTTGTTCAGCCAAAGGGCAAAGGCGTCTTTGACCACGCCGGCGACAAAGCTGGCCGCGGCGCGCGAGCTCAAACGCTCCTTGGTCTGGCCGGAGAATTGGGGATCGGCCAGCTTGATCGACAGGACGAAGCTCAAACGTTCCCAGACATCTTCCGGGCTGAGCTTGATCCCGCGCGGCAGCAGGTTCCGGATGTCGCAGAACTCGCGCAGGCCCTCGATCAGGCCGGTGCGCAGTCCATTGGTATGCGTCCCCCCGGCCGGGGTTGGAATCAGATTGACGTAGGACTCCTGAAGCAACTCGCCATCGGGCACCCAGGCCAGGGCCCAGGCTGCCTCCTGGTCGGCGCCGGAGAAGTCGCCGGTGAAAGGCGGGACCGGCACTCTGTCGGTGTCGTCCAGGCTCTCATTGAGGTAATCGGTCAGGCCATCCTCGAACTGCCAGGCCTCGGACTCGCCGTTGACCTGATCGCAAAGCGTGACGCGCAGCCCTGGACACAGAATGGCCTTGGCCTTGAGCAGATGCTTCAAGCGCGGGCGCGAGATATTGACCGAATCGAAATACTGTTCGGCCGGCCAGAAGTGGACGGTCGTACCGGTGTTGCGCTTGCCCACCTCGTCGACGACCGTCAGGGGCTGCGTGGTCTCGCCGTGGGCGAACGCGATTTCGTGGATCTTGCCGTCGCGCTTGATCCGGCAGACCAGGCGACTGGACAAGGCGTTGACCACCGATACCCCGACCCCGTGCAAGCCGCCGGAGAACTTGTAGTTGTTGCCGGAGAACTTGCCGCCGGCGTGCAGTCGGGTCAGGATCAGCTCGGCCCCGGGCAGTTTGTGTTCCGGGTGCGTGTCGACCGGCATGCCGCGACCATCGTCGATGACTTCGACCGAGCCATCGTCGTGCAGGGTCACCTCAATCGATTGGGCATGACCGGCCAGGGCCTCGTCGACGGCGTTGTCGACGACTTCGGCGACCAGGTGGTTGGGCCGGGTCGTGTCGGTATACATGCCGGGCCGGCGCTTGACCGGCTCAAGCCCTTGCAGGACTTCGATGTCGGAAGCTTGGTAGGCGTTACTCATGCTGGACGGAATGCGGTAAGAGGTCGTGGAAATGACGAGCATAGCCCAGAATGGGGGCCTCGAAATCATGCATGATGGTCGGCCATGAGGCTGTATGCGCTGCTGGTCGGGTTTCTCCGGCTGATCAATCGACTGTACTTCGTGGACATCCGCGCAGCGCGGCTTGAGCGTATGCCCGAGACCGGGCCGGTGATCGTGGCCGCCAACCATCCCAGCTCGATTCTCGACGGCGTGATTCTGTCGACCCAGATTCGCCGGCCGATCCATTACCTGGCCCGATCCGGTTTGTTCCGCTTTCCGCTGGTTGCAGGGCTATTTCGTGCGCTGGGCGCAATTCCGGTCTATCGGCGTGGTGAAGTCGGTGACCATGCTGATCGCAATCAGGTGGTTTTCGACCAGGTCTTCGACCTGCTCGACCGAGGGGGTTGCCTCGGGGTCTTTCCCGAAGGCCGCAATTCGCCTCGGCTCCAGGTGGGGCAGCTGCGCAAGGGCATCGCCCGGATCGCGCTGGGCGCTGAGGCGCGCAATGAGTATGCGCTCGGCCTGGTCATTGTGCCGGCGGGGGTCAACCTGGAGCACCGCGAGTTTCTGGGCTCGGCAGCCCTGCTGCGGATCGGCCGACCCATCGTGGTCTCGGATTATGCCGAACACCATCGGCGCAATCCCGAGCAGGCCGTCGCCCGGCTGACCGACGACGTGCAGCAGGCGCTTCGGCGCCAGGCCCTGCATCTGGACGATGATCTTCTTGCCGAGTTGGTCGATCACCTGTCTGATGCGCTGGCCGAATCGTTGGGCGGGGTTGCCGATTTGCCGCCGCCCCCGCCGCCGGAGCGCAAGCGTTTCCTCAAGCGCTGGCTGGGGCGGCTGGCCGGTTTGTACAGCCGCTCTTCCGCGGCCACCGCGGCCGCGTTCCAGCGGCGGGTCTATACCCGGCAGTTTATCGGTCAGGTGCTGGGCAAGGCGTGGCAGGCGGAGCCTGGTCGGGTTGTGGATCTGCGCCGCAGCGTCGAGCGCTACCGGGACCATCTGCGCCAGACCGAAGTCCGCCAGGCCCTGGCCGCGTCGACCGGCACGCCCGTCACCGGTCGGCTGCTGCGCCTGAAGATGACCTTGTACGCGATTTTCATGTCGCCGGTCGCGCTATTCGGCTTGGTCCACAATGTCCTGCCGTACCTGCTCGCCCGCCTTGGGGCGTCGCTGGTGCGAGACGAGGCGATCCGGGTGTTTTCCTACTTTGGTCTCGGCGTCATGGCCTTCGGCGCCTGGTACGCCTTGATCGGCTACTGGCTTTGGCAGCATTCTGAGCTGGGACTGGCGCCGACCCTGGCCTACCTGGCGGCTCTGCCGCCAACAGGCTTTGTCGCCCTCCGCTATCGCCGCAACCTGCTGCGCTATCGTGACCGTATCCTGGTTCGCGCTCTGTTCTGGAACGAACGCGAACTGGTCGAGCTATTGCGCACCGAGCGCGCCAGCCTGCAGGACCAGTTCGTTGTCCTTGCCGACCGTTACGGGCTGCTGGCCGAACCGGGAGAAAACACCAGCTCCTCGGCCGGCTCGCGCAGGTTGTAGCGCGAGGCCATGGCTGCACCGTAGGCGCCGGCATTGGCGATCAGGATGAGATCACCCTCGCGGCAGCGCGGCAGCAGTCGATCCAGTCCGAGAATATCGCCGGTCTCGCAGATCGGACCGACCACGTTGTAGACCTGGTCCCCGGGCTCGTCCAGGCGGCTCAAGTTGACGATTTCATGCCAGGCGCCGTACAGGGCGGGACGAATCAGCGAATTCATGCCGGTGGCAATGCCAACGTAGCGGACTTCGCCCTTGCCCTTGGTCTGGTTGACCCGGGCCAGCAGCACGCCGGCTTCGCTGACCAGATAGCGGCCCGGCTCCAGCCAGACTTGGACTGGACGGATCAAGTCGTGCTTGAGCTGCTGCAGACCCGCGTCCAGGGCGGTCAAATCCAGCGGCAGCTGGTCGACCCGGTCGGGCACGCCCAGGCCGCCGCCGAGGTTGATCACCGCGACATCAGCGAGTTCGCGTGCTGCCTCGCCCAGAGTCTGCAGCGTGCGCTGCCAGTTGTCCGGATGCAGGATGCCGGAGCCGGTATGGGCGTGCAGCCCGGTGATTCGAACGTCGTGCGCCTCGGCCAGTCGCCGGGCCCGCTCGAGCTCTTCGAGGGGAATACCGAATTTCGCGTGGCTCCCGGCGGTTCGGACCATCTTGTGATGGCCCAGACCGGAACCGGGATCCAGACGAAGAAAGATCTCGCGCCCGGCCAAGTCCGGACCCCAGTGTTCCAGGATGTAGAGATTGTCGACGGTGGTGCGAAGACCCATGGCCAGCGCCTGGCGATACTCTCCGCGTCCGGCAAAGTTGGTGGTCAACAGCAGGTCTTCTTTTTTCAGGCCCGGCACGCTGGCCAGGGCGTGACGGGCTTCGTTGACCGAGACGCACTCGATGCCCAGGCCCTCCGCCACCAGGGCGGCCAGAATCTTCGGGTGGGGATTGGCCTTCATGGAATAGAGCACCCGGTCGACCGACCCGAGCCCCAGCAGGCGCTCGGCTGCGTCCCGAACTTCGTCCAGGTTGTAGACGTAGGCGCAGTCACGCTGCGCAATCAGTGCCTCGAGCGCCTCCGCATGCTGCCGCCACCAGGCCGGTCGAATACGAATCGGATCCTCTTCGCGAAAAAGCTGCTCCCAGGTTGGTCCGAACACCGAATCACCACCGACCCCGCCGGGGATGACCTGCTGATGGAGCTGCTGGACCAGGCGGTCGGCATGGCGCGACTCGACCACGAAAGTCAGGTTGAGGTCATTGGCGGCCTGGCTGACCTGGAAGATTCGCCGCTGCTCAAAAACTTCCAGTGCCGGACCGAGCCGATGCAGGATGGTGCGGATGCCCAGGCCGACCAGGCTGACGGTGGCGCAGTCGGTCAGGATCTCGACCTTGCAGTGCTTTTCCAGGCGCCGGCTGAGTTCGCGCAGGGTGGCCTGGTCGGCGACGTTGGCGCCTGGATCCAGGGTCACGGTGACGTTGGACTCTGAGGTCGATACCTGATCAACCGAAAGACCCAGGGCCTTGAACTCGGCGAAGATATCGGCCAGGAACCCGACCCGCTGCCACATGTCCAGGCCCTCCAGCGCGATCAGGGTCATTCCCTTGCGCTGGACGATGGCCTTGACCTGGGCGCCGTGATCGCGTGCTTCCGGGGTAACCCGGGTGCCGGTGATATCGGGTCGATCAACCTGGCATAGCCATAGTGGAATGCGGTAGCGGGTCACGGGAACCAGCGAGCGAGGATGCAGTGCCTTGGCTCCCATGGCAGCCAGTTCCTGGGCCTCGCGGTAGCTGACCATTTTGAGCAGGCGCGCGCTGGGAATCCGGCGCGGGTCGGCGCTGAACAGTCCGGGCACGTCTGAGTGAATTTCTACCCGCTCGGCTTCGAGCACGGCCGCCGCACAGGTGGCCGAAGTATCCGACCCCCCGCGTCCCAGAAGCACGGTCTCTCCCCGTGCATTGGCGGCCAGAAAGCCGGGCATGACGTGGCAGCGAGCACGCCCGCTGAGCCGGGTCTGGAGTTCCCGATCCGGTTCGGCTGGACAGTGCGCGGAAAGAAATTCGCGGCTTGCGGAGCGACCTGCGTCGCCCGGGCAGGTCAGCACTTCCCGGGCATCCAGCCACTGGCAGTCAATCCCCTGTTGCCTGAGTATGGTCACGGCGAGCCGGCTGCTGAGCTCCTCGCCCTGGGCCATCAGCTCGGCCTGCGCCGACGGACTGGTGACGAGATCGGAAGCCTCAAGCCGCTGCCGCAGGATCGAAAACCGCTCCTCCAGTTCGCCGTCCTTGATGTCCAGGGCGTCAACCAGGGCGGCATGGCGCCTTTCGATCAGGCGCATGACATCGGCGGCCGGCTGGGCTGTATCCAGCTGGGTCTGGGCCTGCAGCAGGTCGGTGATGCCGCGCAGCGCAGATACCACGATCACCAGATGGACGCCCTCCGCGAGCGCGTCGCGGGCCTGCTGGACGATGTGAGGCCAATGCTCAGCCAGCGCTACGGCACTACCACCGAATTTGAGAACTCGCCAGCAGGCTGAGTTGTCTGGATCAGTCTCTTGCATGATGTATTGGATGCTTCGTTTTGAGTCCAGGAGCAAAAAAATTCGGCAGGCGCCCGTGTAACAATAGCGCAACCAGACCGAATCGCTTGATCCCTCTTGGCGGCATTTTACGCTTGTATGGAATGATGGCTCCCGATCCGCTGATCAATTCACGCTCCATCGGCCAAACGGACACCGGCCGGGTACGCGCCAACAACCAGGATGCCATCCTGGTTGACGAGGCGGCGGGCCTGTGGTTGGTTGCCGATGGCATGGGCGGACATGCCGGCGGCGCTGAGGCCAGCCGTATGGCTCGGACGACCGTGCGCGAGGCGCTGAAGGAAGGGTCTTCGCTGCGCTCGGCCATTCTCGCCGCCCACGTCGCAATCCGCGCCGAGCAGACGGTTCGTCCGGAGCTGACCGACATGGGCACGACCGTCGTGGCGTTGTTGGAGCAAGGCGACGAGTACGAAATCGGCTGGGTCGGGGATAGTCGGGCGTATCTCTTTGACACCACGAGCCAGGTGCTCACGCTATTGACCCGGGACCACAACCTTGCCGGATTGATGGTCGAAGCTGGCACGATCAGCGCGTCTGAAGCAGCCCACCACCCCAAGCGCCACGTCTTGACCGACTGTCTGGGACTGCACTCGGAAGGTGATCCCCGCATTGATCGGATTCGCGGTCGCTGGCGTGCTGGCCAGGTCCTCTTGTTGTGCTCAGACGGTCTGAGCGGCGAGTTGAGTGATCAGGCGATGGCGGAGATTCTTGGGCAAGACCAGTCGCTGGACGTCATCGGGGAGCGCTTGATGAGCATGGCGATGGACGCAGGGGCCCGAGATAATGTTTCGCTGATCCTCGTCCGTTCACCGCTGGACGGGAAGTCGGCCCCTTCGTCTAGCCGCTGGATGCGCTGGCTGGGCCGTGCCTGATTCGATCGCGCTTGAATCTCAGCCCGCTGCAGCGCCTTTGTACTTGCCCAGGACGATGACCGTCTTGCCTGATGCAGTCAGCATCCCGTCCTCCTCCAGGGCCTTCATCACTCGGCCGGCCATCTCGCGCGAGCAGCCGACAATGCGACTGACTTCCTGACGGGTGATGCGGATCATGGTGCCGTCGGGATGAGAGACCGCATCCGGTTCATTACACAGGTCGATGAGCGCCTTGGCAACGCGTCCCTGGGTGTCCAGAAAAGCCAGCTGCAGGACTTTTCGCCGGGCCTGGAGCAGTCTCTGGGAGAGCTTGGACCCGATCGCGGTCATGATTTCCAGCGCGCAGTCCGATAGCTCGTTATCGAGCGCCTCACGCAGGCGCTCGTAGGGCACTTCGGCCAGTTGGCAAATGGTGCGAGTTCGAACCAGAACCTCACGTTCACGCGGTTTCATGAACAGGCCGAGCTCACCGAGGAAGTCTCCGGGGTTGAGATAGCTCAGGATCAGTTCGCGACCGTCTTCGCCTTCAGTGGAGACGGACAGTGACCCGTCAATCACGTACAGCAGACTGTGTCCTTCATCACCCGGCCGCATCACGACCTGCTTGGGCTCGAAGTGGCGCCGATCGCAGATGGAAAGAAGGCGGCTAATCGCCTCGCGGTCGATTGGATAAAACTGTGGCTCTTTATGCATTTGGTTTACAGACCGTGACCCCTATCTCTAAAAAGGATAGTGCCTGCTTGGGAAGCGGTAGTCAACATGTTGGCATGGATGGTTCCCGTCCATGGCATAAATCGTGGGGATTGGCGTTTATGTGCCATCGTGGCCGCTGGATGACCGATAATGCGCGGCTACCGGTCGACCAACCATGACCACGAGGAGGGATCCGCCATGTCCTCTAGCAGAATCAAGCTTCACGGCTTCAACAACCTGACCAAGGCGTTGAGCTTCAATATCTACGACCTGTGCTATGCCACCACCGAGGGGCAGCGCAAGGAGTACATCGCCTACATTGATGAAGCTTACAACGCCGAGCGCCTGACTCAGATTCTGACCGACGTGGCCAACATCATCGGTGCCAATGTCCTTAACGTCGCCCGCCAGGATTACGAACCGCAGGGCGCCAGCGTGACCATGCTGATCGCCGAAGAGCCGGTGGTGAGTAACGAAGACATCGGCTCAGCCGCACCCGGTCCGCTGCCCGAAGCGGTCGTGGCGCATCTGGACAAGAGCCACATTACGGTTCACACCTATCCGGAAAGCCATCCGCATGACGGGATCTGTACCTTCCGTGCCGACATCGACGTGGCCACCTGTGGCGTCATCTCGCCTCTGAAGGCGCTCAATTACCTGATTCACAGCTTTGAATCAGACATCGTGACGGTCGACTATCGGGTGCGAGGTTTTACCCGGGACGTGCGCGGGCGCAAGCACTACATCGATCACAAGATCAACTCGATCCAGAATTTCTTCAGTCGCGATACCAAGAATGCCTACGACATGATTGACGTCAACGTTTATCAGGAAAATCTGTTTCACACCAAGATGCGGCTCAAGGATTTCGATCTGGACAACTACCTGTTCGGCATCCACGCCGACGACCTTGAAAAGCGTGAGCGGGCGCGCATCGAGCGTCGGCTGAGGACCGAAATCCAAGAGTTGTTCTACGGCCGTAATCTATAGCCGCGCCAGCCGGTTCTTCGGCCCCAGGGGATCAAGGATGGCCCCGGTCAACCAGCGATTGAGGGCCTCGGCGGAGTCCGGCGGAAGGTTGCTGGCCATCGCGATCTCGGCACCGGTCAGCGGTTCTTCGGGGTCTTCGTCGGGCAGGAAACCGTGTTGATCCAGCCAGTCCTGTAGCTGCTCCAGGGTTTCGCTGCGGAACCGCGAGACCTGGCCTTCACGCAGCGCTGAAATCAGCGCCCCGGGATCACCGTCCAGTTCTTCGGCCAGCCGCGCAACGCGCGGCAAGAACAGGTCGCTGAGCAAGCCCGTTCTAGCCAGCGTGGCGTAATCGACCGGGCGCGGATGATCAGCCCGCCAGTGTTCCAGAATCAACCTGGCGGCCTGGATTCGACCCCGAAGCATTTGGGCCTGCGGCTCATCAAGCCAGCCTGAGACCGCGTCGCCTGATTGGTCGGCCAGTTCCAGAAAGCGCTCCAGCTGCCCCAGGCTGGACAGGCCCTTGCGCATCAGCGTAGCGGTGAGCGAGAGCTGATCGCGCAGCAGGTGAAAAACGCTGATTCGACCCGAATCCTGCCAGGGATCAATGACATCGACGCCAACTGCGCGCGCCCATTCTTCCACTGACCATCCTTCGGGGTCCGGGATGGTCGGCGCCGAGGCCGGCGCTTCCGGCATGGTGAATTTTAGTGGCTGTACCTGGCCTCGGCGCAGTTCGACCATGCTGATTTCATGGAGATCCAGGTTCCCGCCCAGCCAGTCTCTCCACGCTTCGGCATCGTCGCTCTGGGCGGTCAGGTAGAACACCTGGCGCCCGCCTGAGACCAGCTCGCCGACCGCCTGAACGATGGATTGATAGCGATCCGGGTCGCTGGTGGTCAGCGCTTCGTCCATGAACAGGGGCAAGGCCTCGAAGCTGGTTTCCAGCTGCTCGATCCAGGCCAGTCGAACCGCCAGCATGAGCTGGGCTCGGGTCCCGGTCGACAGTCGGGTTGCCGACTGCAGTTGACCGGTCCGGGTATCCCTGGCCAGGAATTCGCCGCCGCTGAATTCCAGTCGATAGCGATGGCGGGTGAAACGACTCAGCCAGCGATCCGCGCTGGCCAGCAGCAGGGGTTCCTGCTCAGCCCGATGCGTGGTGGCGACCTCATCGATCAGGAAACGGCCCGCAGCGGCCAACAGGTGTCGCTCCAGCTCGGTCTGCAACAAGTCTTTTGCAGTCTCCAGTTCGCCGCCCAGCTGCTGGAGTTCGCGACGTTGCAGGGCGTCGGCGTGGCGGGTCTGGATTTCGGCGATGCGGCGGTTGAGGCTATCGCGCTGTTCGGCGCGCTCGGCAAGATCTTCGTGCAGGCTCGCCAGGTCTTGATGACGCTGTTTGCCGGCCAATTCGAGCAGCTCAGGTTCTTCGATCAGGCGCTGCTCCAGGCGAACAATTTCGCGACCGAGCTCGATTCGCTCGTGCTCCAGTTTTTGCCAGAACGGGAATTGTTCGGCCTTGTGGCGCAGTCCGGCCAGATCGTCGGCACGGACGCCGGCCGCTTCGAAGATGCCGTGGATGCGCTGGCGCAACTGACTGATGTCGGCATGCAGTTCGCCGATGCGCCGATTGCGCGCCTGGACCGAGTTGTACAGCTCGGCGTGGCGCCGAATTCTTGGCGCCAGCTGATTGAGCAGGCTGGCCAGCGACCGCGATGAGACGGGTTCCAGCGACAGCGCATGTTGTTCCAACAGACCGGCAGCCTGGCTGCATTCAGCCTGGTAACGTGAGTTGAGCTCCTGCAGGCGCTGGCGATGCTGGTCGCAGCGCTGCTGGCCCAGCTGCCAGTCCTGGAGATGGCGCGACCACATCAGGAACGTGGTCTCCAGCCTTTGCTCGGCCGACAATCCCAGGCTCGAGGCCAGCTCGGAGAGCTGCTCGCGGGCCCGATCCAGGGCAATGCGCTGGGCGTTGAGTTCCTCACGCAGGTCACCGGCCCGCAGCTGGCTGATCTCATGCTGGGTCGCGGCTTCGAGTTCCAGCTCCAGACGCTTGAGTCGGGCTCGTACTTCTGATTCGTTCCACCCCAGGGGCGGCTCGATCGAGCTGCCCTCGAACTCCTTTCTGGCCCGGCCACGATCTCGCAAACGCAGCCCGAAGCGGATCAGCATCGCCGCCGGCAGACCCGCCGACAGGGCCACCAGCAGCAGCAGCTCCGGCTGGCTGGACAGCTCTGCACCGCCCAGCAGCCTGACCCCACCGACCAGCGCCGCCAGTGCCAGCGTACCCCACAGTGCCCCCTCCAGCGGGCTGAGTCGGGCCAGAGCAAGCCAGTCCTGCAGGGCCGCGCGAGCGGCTCGCAGGTCATCTCTCGGGCGGCCGGTCAGGTTGCGCGATGCATGAGTCAAACCCAGCTGACCGCTCAGCGCACGAATTCGTTCGCGCAACCCGAGGACCTTGTCGACTTGCTTTTCCAGTCGCTCCAGATCTTCCTGATCCAGGTGGCGTACCTCGTCGGGGACATTGCCGCCGAGCCGCGCAGCGGCCTCTGTTACGGTTTGCTCGGCTTGGCAGAGCTGGTCGGTTTCGGCTTCGATGCGCTGCTCGCTGGTGGCCAGACGGTCTCGGGTGTCGGCCAGTTCAGCCTGCAGACTCTCCAGCGCTTCGGGACCCTCGACGCCGGTTTCGGTCAGCCGAGCCTGTTCTTCTTTGAGCGAGGTGTGTTCCAGCACGATCGCCTGCTGCTTGCGCTCAAGCTGTTGCTGGGCTTCGTCCAGCCGCTCGAGTTCGTCGCCCCGCAGCCGGTCCATGCCGCCGGGAAACTCCTCAATCAGGGTGGACTCCAGCGCCTTGCGCCTGGCTGCGGCTTCGGTGATCGCCTGCGCATCGGCCACCGCACCGATTCGGCTGGCTGCCTCGGTTGCGAGCCGCAGCTGATCTTCGAGCTTTTTCAGCTGTTCGACGTCTTCGTGCAAGCGCGCATACTCGCGCTCCTTGTCTTCGATGGCACGATGACAACGGTCAATTTCGCGGGCCAGTTTCTGCGGACGCGGCGGTGCCTCGAAAGGCGGTGCGGACAGCACGGCGTCCAGGTCGTAGCCGCCGGTCAGCAAAGTCTTCAGTTCTGCAGCAATGTGGGCATCGGTCCGGCCCGGAGCGCTTAAGTCCTCCGTGCTGACCAGAAAGGCGTCGATGGATTCGGCGCCTGGCAAGTGCGGTGGCGCCGTCTTGCGGCCGTCCCGGGTCCAGCTTACCTGGCTGGCCAGGCGATGCGCGCTAAGCGTCCCCTTGCCGTCCTCCCAGCGCGCCAGAACCTCGCTGTATTCGTCGTCAGGGCGTGGGTAGAGCACAGCGCGCACCGCGCGCACCAGGCTCGATTTTCCAGAACCGTTGGGTCCGGTGATCAGGTTGACGGTGTTTGGCGCCAAATCCACCTTGAACGGTGCTTCGATCCCGGGAAGGTGTCGAATATCCAGAGAGACCAGTTTCATGAAGCGCCCTGCTTTTGCCCCAGAAGCGCGCTGAGCCCAGCCCGGGCCGCCTGCAGCAGCCAGCGGCGCACGCGTTCATCGTCCATGTTCGTTTCGAGCTCGCGAAACTCTTTCTGGCCGGCCGCATCGGCCAGCCGCGGCCGCGCCCGCTGGATCAGTGCCTCAAGCTCAGGATGCGCGCTATCGCTCAGGATCAGGATGCGCCGGGCGAGTAATCCGCAGGGATCGTCCTGCCGAGCCAGACGCTCAAGATCCGTTGCGGCCTCGGTGGCGATCAGCACCTTTTGGACAAACAGTCGAACCGATCCTTCCTTCCAGGGCCGGGAAGCGGTGACCAGGTCTTCGGCCACCCCGGCCAGGGCCTGTTCGAAACGGCAGCGGCCGGTCAGTCGCAGGCGCAATCCGATCACGTCAGGCACAAAGGCCTGATCGGCCAAGGCCTCGACATGGCAGCGGCTGGCAGCCAGGACGGCTTCGGCGATTTCATCAGGGGCGCGCAAGGGCTCAAGATTGACTTCGAGCCGGTCGAAGCGCAGCGGAGCCAGCGGCAGATGGGTCGCGCTGACTCGCCCTTCACGCCACTCGATCAGCCAGGGCCCGCGCGGCCCGATGTCCGAGGCCCTGAGCGCGCTCACCGATCCGAGATAGCCGACTGGTCGTTCCCCGTCGAGTTGGTCCGGTTGATGAATGTGGCCCAGCAGCCAGGCGGCCGTACGGGTCGCCCTGAGTTCCTGGCTGGTGACCGGTGCATACGGGCTGTCACTCTGGTCGCGGTCACAGTGGAGCAGGCCGACCACGCGTTCGGGGCGATCGATCGGGGGCAAGTCTCGAAGCGGGTTGTGGCGAACATGAGGCCGCGGAAACGACCAGCCGAGCACGCGCAGCTTGCCGACGCTTTTTTCCTCCCAGCGTCCACCGGCGCCCAGCAGATGCAGGCTTTCGATTTCAGCTGCCAGGCGTGGCAGCACCAGGGTGTCGTGGTTGCCGGCCACGGCCATGACCGGAATCCCGGCCGCCGCCAAGCGATCGATTCCCTGTTTCAGATCACCATAAGCGACCAGCAGGTCGCGGCTTCGCTCGACCACATCACCAGCCAACAAGACGCCGTCAACGCCGCGCTCCAGGGCTTCGTTCACACAGCGTGACCACGCGGCCTCCGGACCCAGCTCGGTGCGTTGGGCCTGCAGATCCGAATGCAGTGCAGCCGGGCTTCGACCCAGGTGGATATCCCCGATCGCCAGTAGGGAAGTCATGCGCGGGCCCTTGTCATGGTGCGCTTGGAGTCATGCGGCCGGATTTGATCGCCAGGGCAGCCAATCAAGAACGATAGCCGATTGCTTGCGGTGCGGCAAGGTACCGTTGCTGGTCGAGGCAGAGCTCAGCCATTGTGTGGCTGCAGTGCCTGCTCTAGTTGTGCTTCGGCTTCCAGCCACTGCGCCTCGAGGTTCGACTGGGTTTTCCGCAGGGCTTCGCGCTCGCCTAAAAGCTGGGTCAGCCGGGGATTCTCGCCGGCAGCGTAAAGGGCCGGATCGGCCAGGGCCTGCTCAAGTTTGCGCAGGCGTTCGGCGGACTGGTCGACCTCGCGCGCCAGTTTTTCGACGCGATTGCGCAGTGGCTTGAGCACGGCTCGCGGCAGCCCTGAAGATTTTGGGATCTGCAGTGGCGGGGCGTCCGCGGTGGTGGTTGCGGTTTCAGCAGGTCGCTCGCGCAGCCAGCGCCGGTAGTTGCCGAGATCACCGTCGAAGCGAACCACGCGACCCCGGTCGATCAACCAGAAATCTTCGACCGTATTGTTGAGCAGATGGCGATCGTGGGAGACCGTGATGACCGCGCCGTCGAACCCCTGCAGGGCGATGGTCAGCGCATGGCGCATCTCCAGGTCGAGATGATTGCTGGGCTCGTCTAGCAGGAGCAGGTTGGGCGCCTGCCAGACCAGCATCGCCAAGACCAGGCGCGCCTTTTCGCCGCCTGAGAAATGCCCGATTGGACGGGTCGCCATGTCGCCGCGAAAATCAAAGCCGCCGAGGAAATCGCGCAGCCGCTGTTCAGGGACATCCGCTGTCAGTCTGGCCAGGTGGGTGATCGGACTGGCCCCAGGGTCGAGCTGCTCAAGCTGGTGCTGAGCGAAGTAGCCGACTCGCAGCTTGGGGCTGGATGTGATTCGTCCGGACAGCGGTTCGAGATCCCCGGCCAGCGCCCGGACCAGCGTCGATTTTCCGGCGCCGTTGAGACCCAGCAGGCCGATTCGGTCGCCGGGCGCCAGGCTCAGCGAGATGTCCCGAAGAACTTTGACGGTGCCGTAGCCGAGATCGACCTGGTCCAGATGCAGCAGCGGGTTGGAGGCAGGCGGCGGTGTGGGAAACGAGAAGTCGAACGGCGAGTCGGCGTGCGCTGGTGCCAGCACTTCCATGCGCTCCAGCGCCTTGATGCGACTCTGGGCGGCTCGTGCCTTGCTGGCCTTGGCGCGAAACCGGTCGATGAATTTCTGAATGTGGGCGATTTCGCGCTGCTGCTTTTCGCGTGCTGCCTGCTGTCCTGCCAGACGCTCGGCGCGCTGGCGTTCGAAGCTGGAGTAACCGCCGCTGTAGGTGTTTAGCCGGCGATGTTCGATGTGCATCACCGAGTCGACCACCTGGTCCAGAAAGTCGCGGTCGTGCGAAATCAGCAGCAGCGTTCCCTCGTAACGGCGCAGCCAGTCCTCGAGCCAGACCACGGTTTCCATGTCCAGGTGGTTGGTGGGTTCATCGAGCAGCAGCAGGTCGGATGGGCACATCAGCGCGCGCGCAAGGCTCAGTCGAATCCGCCAGCCGCCGGAGAAGTTGGACACGGGCTTGCGATGTTCGTCGGTGGCGAAGCCCAAGCCATTGAGCAGTGCGCCGGCGCGGGCATGGGCATCGTAGCCGCCGGCCTCGGCCAGCTCCGCATGGGCCTCGGCGATCGCGTGTCCGTCGCTGCTGGCGTCGGCGTCGGCAACCGCGCGCTCGGCCCAGCGCAGGCGCTGGTCGCCGTCGGTGACGTATTCGATGGCCGGTCGGTCCAGGTCGTTGATCTCCTGGGCCATGTGCGCCAGGGTCCAGTCGGCCGGCAGGGACAGCTCGCCGCCGTCGAGATCGATTTCGCCCAGCAGCAACCGGAACAAGCTGGTCTTGCCGCTGCCATTGGCGCCGATCAGACCAACCTTGTGGCCCGGGTACAGGGTGGCCGAGGTCGACTCCAGCAGGGCTTCGGGACCGTGGCGCAGGGTGATGTCGGAAAGCTGGATCATGCGAATGCATAATGGTATCCCAACCCGCCTTGCTGCCCGTGCTTATCCGTGTCTGAAAACGCCACCGGGGAAATCGATATCGAATATCAACTCAGGGTCCATCCGCGCGCCAAGCATGTTCGCTTGCGCATGGATCCGCGCGAGGGTCTGATCGTGACCGTTCCGAAGCGCTTTGATTGTCGCCGTCTGCCGGCGCTACTGGATCGGCGAGCCGACTGGATTGATCAGGCCCGGTGGCGCCAACATACCGCCCGGGCCGGACTGGATCCGGCGCTGCTGGGTTCCAGGCCGGAACGGATTGAATTGACAGCGATGGATCGACGCTGGGTTGTCGAATACGAAGCCGCGCCGGGGCCCAGACTCGGATTGCAGGAACAAGGTTCCAAGCTCATCCTGCGCTTGCCGATGCTGGATTCGGCGCAGCTGGACCGGCGTATTTCTGCCGCTCTGCTGCGCTGGCTCAAGCGCAGCGCGTCTCGCTTTCTGTCCGCGCGCGTGGCCGAGCTGGCGCGCGAGCATGGATTCAACTATCGCAAGGTGCAGATTCGCAATCAGCGCGCGCGCTGGGGCAGCTGCTCATTCAGGGGCGATCTTTCACTCAATGCGCGATTGTTGTTCTGCTCTCCCGCAGCCTGTGATTACGTGCTTTTGCATGAGCTGGTGCACACCGTTCATCCCGATCATTCAGCAGCATTCTGGGCGCGCGTAGCGGAGTTGGTGCCCGACTATCGCGATCTCCAGGACCAGCTCAGAGACGTCTGGCTGCGGCTGCCGAACTGGGTCTGAAGCATCCATGATGCCAACCATCAATTCAAAGTAAGGAACAGGCATGAAACTGATCGTTAAGCTGATCGCCGGCATCGTGCTCGGTGTCCTGGTAGGGCTGCTCGCGCCGGAGTGGATCACTCGAGTCCTGCTGACGTTCAAGGGCTTGTTCGGCGAGCTGCTGTTTTTCACCATTCCGCTGCTGATTCTGTTCTATATCACCAGCGGAATCGCCGGTTTGCCGCGCGATTCCGGTCGCCTGCTCGGCACCACGCTGGGCCTGGCCTATGCCTCCACGCTGTTGGCGGGCATTCTGGCGTTCATGGCGGCCAGCGCGCTGGTACCCATGCTGGCCGGCGGCGCGATGTCGGCTGCCGACGCGGCCGGTTCGGCACCGACAGCGTTTATCAGCGTGGAGATTCCGCCGCTGTTCGGGATCATGAGTGCGCTCGCGGCGGCCTTCATCTTCGGTCTCGGCATTGCCGCCAGCCGGGCGGAGCGATTGAAGCTGGTCTTCGACGAAGGCCGCGACGTCATTCGCTCGCTCCTGGTCGGCGTGATCATCCCGCTGCTGCCGTTCTACATCGCCGGCGTGTTCGCCGAACTGGCGGCTGCCGGCACGGTATTTGCCACCTTGCGCACTTTCGGCATCGTGCTGGCCCTGTCGATTGCCCTGCACTGGGTCTGGATCGTAGTGCTGTTCGTCATTGCGGGTCTGCGCAAAGGCGCCTCTCCGGTCAAGCTGATCAGCGGCATGCTGCCGGCCTACTTCACCGCTCTGGGCACCATGTCGAGTGCCGCGACCATTCCAGTGACCTTGCAGGCGGCTCGGGCCAACGGCGTGCGCGAATCGGTGGCGGCGTTTACGGTGCCGTTGTGTGCGACGACCCATCTGGCCGGTTCGACCATCACCATCGTGTCCTGCGCGGTGGCGGTGATGGTGCTGCAGGATGGGCTTGCGGTGCCCTCGCTGCTGAGCATGATTCCGTTCATCCTGACCCTGGGCGTGGTGATGCTGGCCGCACCCGGCGTGCCGGGCGGGGCGGTGATGGCCGCGGTCGGACTGCTGGGCTCGATGCTGGGCTTCGGCGAGACCGCCATCGCCCTGATGATTGCGCTGTATATGGCCCAGGACAGTTTCGGTACGGCCTGTAACGTGACCGGAGATGGTGCAATCGCTCTGATCGTCGATTCTCTGGCGCCGGAGGGCGAGCCTGGCGCTTCCTCCTGATCATGGGGGCGTCACCTTTGGCGATTAGCACGGCATCAAAATACCTAGGGAACCTCTGAACAAGTCTGCACGGGCGCGCCGGAGTCTTTGCGGGATCACCCGGTGTGGCTTCGAGGAGCGTCGTTTGGTCATTCCAAATGAGCGCATCGAAACGCGCCGGGTGGCCCGCAAAGGCCCGTGCCGACTGGGTTTTGCCGGAGAGGCCGCACCTCGCACGCGACGTGGCTCGGGCGTAGCAATGGCTACTGTCACTCGCCACGGCACGCAGGATCTGCGGCTTCTCCGACTGAAACGCGCTCCGTGCAGACTTGTTCAGAGGTTCCCTAAGGTAATCGATGTTCGGCATTTGCGGCGCATGTCTGCAAATACCTGCGGTCTGTGGCCCCGGCCGTGCCGGCCGGTCATTAACCCGGGATGTGTATCAGGCAGCCAAAAAAAACGCGGCCATCGAGGGCCGCGTTTTTTCGCGCTTGCGCAGGCCGGGGCTACTGACCCAGCAGCGGCGCGATGACCAGACTGACGATGGCCATGACGTTGATGAGAATGTTCATCGACGGG
This sequence comes from Wenzhouxiangella sp., assembly GCA_036353315.1. Taxonomy (GTDB): domain Bacteria; phylum Pseudomonadota; class Gammaproteobacteria; order Xanthomonadales; family Wenzhouxiangellaceae; genus Wenzhouxiangella. The sequence continues at coordinate 48,416 of JAZBOC010000158.1, forward strand.
CCAGAGGTGTCCTTGAGCGGGTCGCCGACGGTGTCACCAACCACGTTGGCCTTGTGCGCCTCGGAACCCTTGCCGCCGAAGTTGCCTTTCTCGACGTGCTTCTTGGCGTTGTCCCAGGCGCCGCCGGCGTTGGCCATGGTCAGGGCCAGCAGCACGCAGCCGAGCAGGGCGCCGCCGAGCATGCCGCCAAGCGCTTCGGCACCCATGCCGAAGCCGACCACAACCGGACCGAGAACCGCCAGCGAGGCGGGCAGCATCATGCGCTTGATCGCCGAGGTGGTGGCAATGTCGACGCAGCGCGCTGCATCCGGCTCGGCCGTGCCTTCGAGCAGGCCCGGGATTTCGCGGAACTGGCGCCGAATCTCCTGGATCATCTCGAAGGCCGCGTTTCCGACCGCGGTCATGGTGATGGAGGCGACCAGGAACGGAAACAGGCCGCCGATGAACATGCCGATCAGCACGTTCGGATCCGAGATTTCCAGGGTGAAGTCCGGAATGCGATGGGCCACCTCGGCGATGTAGGCCGAGATGATGGTGAGGGCGGCGAGGGCGGCGGCACCGATGGCGAAGCCCTTGCCGATGGCCGCGGTGGTGTTGCCGAGCTCGTCGAGCGAGTCGGTGATCTTGCGAGTCTCTTCGCCCAGCCCTGCCATTTCGGCAATGCCGCCGGCATTGTCGGCGACCGGGCCGTAAGCGTCGATGGCCATAGTCATGCCGACGGTGGCCAGCATGGACACGGCCGCGATACCGACGCCGTAAAGTTCGGCGTTGGCGTTGGCGATAAAGATCATGGCGCAGATGGTCAGGATCGGGATCACCACGGACTGCATGCCGGTAGCAAGGCCGGCGATGATGACCGTCGCCGAACCGGTTTCTCCGGACCGGGCGATCTCGCGCACCGGCTTGCCGGCGGTGTAGTACTCGGTCGAAAGACCAATGATGACACCACCGACCGCGCCGACCAGGGCGGCAAACCAGACCCCGGTATCCACGCCCACGAAGCGGATCAGGAAGAAGGCCAGAATCACGAAGCCGACGGCGGCTGACATGGTGCCCAGGCGCAGGGCCACTTCCGGGCTCTTGCTGGAGGCGGAACGCACCACCAGGATAGCCAGGATCGAGCACACCAGGCCCAGAGAAGACAGCAGCAGGGGCAGACTCATCAGCGCCGAGCCCTCGCCCAGGCCGGCCACGTAGCTGGTCGCCGACTGCTGCACCATCACCGTGGCCAGCGCGACCGTGGCGATCATGGCGCCGCAGTAAGACTCGAAAATATCCGAGCCCATGCCGGCCACGTCGCCGACGTTGTCGCCGACGTTGTCGGCGATCACGCCCGGGTTGCGCGGGTCGTCTTCAGGAATCCCGGCCTCGACCTTGCCGACCAGATCGGCACCCACATCGGCGGCCTTGGTGAAGATGCCGCCACCGACGCGGTAGAACAGGGCGACCACGCCGGCACCCATGCCGAAGCCATGGATGTTATGTGCGGTCTGCGGATCGGTGCCGAAGATCAGGTACAGCGAGCCGAGTCCGACCAAGCCGAGCGAGGCCAGCACCATGCCCATGACCGAGCCGCCGTAAAAGGCCACGGTCAGCGCCTTGGCCTGCCCGAATTCGTGCGCCGCGGAGGTGGTACGCACGTTGGCGCGGGTGGCCGCGATCATGCCCAGGAATCCGGCCAGCGCAGAGCAGACCGCACCGACCAGGAACGAGATCCCCGTCTGGATGCCGAGACCGGAAAACGATAGAGCGACGAAGATGACGGCCACGGAAAGACCGATCAGGATCAATTCGCGTCGCATGAAGGCCAGAGCGCCCTGCTGAATCAGCTTGGCAATCTTGGCGGGCTTGCCCTCCATCACCGGGTAACTCATGACGATGCGGAAGAGGATGAAGGCCACGATCAGGCCGACAACCCCGAGAATGGGGGGGATCATTAATTGATTCATTTTTTCTCCCAGAAATCAGGCAGGTAGTTGGATTGTGTGGTGGAACCCCGGGCGGCTCGCTCGACTCGAGTGCCGCATAACCGCCCAATTGTAGAAACATTGCGGGCCGAGGGCAAATCGGCTGCGGGTCTGGGCCTTGAAATCGACCTCCCGGCTCTTTTACCCGCGGCCTACCGGTTGGATCGGGACATCGCGCCAGAGCGTTGGCAGGCGATTCGAATCCAGCCGTCGCGCTCAGTCACCAGCGGGCGTGGATCCAGATCACGGTAGGCCTCGGCCACGGCCTGGGCCTGCTCGGGCAGAATGCCGGACAGGATCAGGGCGCCGCCGGCTGCTACTCGTCTGGACAATGCGGGCGCCAGCTCGATCAGCGGACCGGCCAGGATATTGGCCACGATCAGCTGTGCGGCCTCGTCGGGCGCAAGCGCACTGTCAAGCGCCGCCGGATCCAAGACCCTGATCCGATGTTCAACGCCGTTGCGACGGGCATTGTCCAGGGTCGCGCTCAGCGCCTGAGGGTCATGGTCGACGGCGACCACCTCGGTCGCGCCTTTGATCGCGGCGGCGATGGCCAGCACCCCGGACCCGCAGCCGAAATCGATCACGCGCGTCAAGTTGCCCTCCAGCGACGCGATCCACTCCAGGCAAAGGGCGGTGGTCGGATGGGTCCCACTTCCGAAGGCCAGTCCTGGATCGAGCCTGAGCACCAGCGGCCAGTCAGGATCCGGCTCGATGTGGCTGGGGCAGATCCACAGCCCATGGCCAAACTCCATCGGCCGGTAGCGGTCCATCCAGGCCCGGGTCCAGTCGCGATCGGCCAGCTCGGACCACTCCAGAGCCGTTGCGGCATCGACCAGGCCGCCGGCCAGCAGGGCTTCGGCGACGGTCGCCATCGACGTTCCTTTCGGCAACAGCGCCTGAACCACGATCTTGGGCCAGACCGGCGTTTCGCCCGGACCCGGCTCGTGCAGCGGGTGGTCGGCCGCGTCCTGCAGACTGACTGCCACGGCGCCGAGATTGAACAGGGTCTGTTCGGCCTGCGCGATGTCTTCGGCACCAACCGTGACCTGCACGGTCATCCAGCCTACGGGGCTCACGACCAGTCCCCGAAGCGGGTCTGGAGCATGGCCAGGACGGCCGGGCCGGCCGTTTCGGTGCGCAGAATGCGCCTACCCAGGCGCAGTTCGCGGTAGCCAAGCTGCTTCAGTCGGCCCATTTCGATGTCGCTCAGGCCGCCTTCGGGCCCGATGACCACGCTGAAGCTTGGCTCGGCGGGTACCCCCAGTCCGGCCGGGCCGTGTTCGCCTTGCGGATGCAACACAAGGTTATGGCCGGGCGTTGGGACAAGCGCTTCCAGCGCGACCGGCAGATGGATGCGCGGAACGCGCACACGGCCGCTCTGCTCGGCCGCTGCAACGGCGATTTGCTGCCAGTGCGTCTGACGACGCTCGGCCCGGCGGCCGTCCAGGCGCACCTCGGTGCGCTCGGTAAAGATCGGCTGAATGCGGGCCACCCCCAGTTCGGTGGACTTCTGGATGCACCAGTCCATGCGTTCACCGCGGCCGATGGCCTGGACCAAGGTGACGTCGATGCGCGACTCCACGTCCGGGCGCTGCGCCTGATCCAGACGGATTCGGCAGTTCTGGCGCGGGTCGGCTTCGATGAGTTCGGCGGGGTATTGCCGGCCGTCGCCGTTGAAGACCTCGATCCGCGCTCCGGCGCGCAGCCGCAGCACGCGAACCAGGTGGCGCGCGGCAGCCGATGGCAGGATTAGCTCCTGCCCTTCCTGTAGCGGTTGGTCAAGATGAATTCGAGTGGTTCGCATCAGCGCAGCCGCTGCCGTCGGAGATTGCCCGAAATCTTCATGCGCGTATGATGTAGAGCCTATCTTTGTTGATCGCTTACGAACCCGGAGTGTACGTCAATGTCGTCTGATTCCGCCGTCCGCCGTCCGAATCGGGTGCGGGGCTTCTCCCTGATTGAAATCCTCGTGGTTGTGGTCATCATCGGCATTCTTGCCGCCATCGTGGTCCCGCGCGTCATGGACGAGCCCGATCGGGCGCGGGTGACCAAGGCCAAGCAGGACATCCAGGCGCTGGTGACTGCGCTGAATATGTATCGCCTCGATAACTTCGTCTATCCGTCGACCGAGCAGGGTCTGGAGGCGCTGGTGCGCCAGCCGTCGGGCCAGCCCGAGGCGCCGAACTGGCGTCCCGGCGGCTACCTGGACCGGGTGCCGCGCGATCCCTGGGGCCGGGACTACCAGTATCTGTATCCGGGCGTACGCGGTGAGTTCGATGTCTGGACGTTTGGCGCCAACGGTATGTCGGGCGGCGACGGCATCAACGCAGAGATCGGCAACTGGGGCGATGGATGAAGTCGGCGTCTCGGGGGTTCACGCTGATCGAATTGCTGGTTGTGGTCACGATCGGTGCGATTCTGGCCAGCCTGGTGGTGTTGGGTCTCGGGCGCTGGCCTTCGCCGGACCACCCTGAGCGACAGCTCGCCCGGATGGCAGCCTTGCTGGAGCTGCAATGCGAGCAGGCCCTGTTTCAGTCACGCCCGCGCGGGATCCGAGTGACGGCGGGCGGCTTCGATTTCTGGCAGGGCAGTGCGTCCGGCTGGGTCGAGCTGCCGGCTTCGGGCATCAACCAGCCGCGCGCCTGGACCGGCGGTGCAGAGCCTGGACTGTTTCTCGAAGGCCGCGCCCAGGCGCTGGAAGAGGAGATCGAGCGGCCTCAGATCCAGTGCCAGCCACTGGGCGAGGTGACGCCGTTCGAACTGGAGCTGGCGGCCGGCGAGCAGCGCGTCTTGCTGAGGGTCTCCGGCGGTGGGCAAGCGCAGCTTCAGACCGGTTGAGTTCGATTATGGCTGTTGACCACGCTTTTGGCGTCCGCAAGCAGGCACCGGGCCGCGGTTTTACCCTGCTGGAAGTGCTGGTGGCGCTGGTGATCGTGGCCGTTGCCCTGGCTGCTCTGGCGCGGGCCGGATCGCAGGCCCTCAATGCTCAGTCCGCCCTGGAGGAGCGTACCCTGGCGCTTTGGGTGGCCGACAATGTGCTCGCCGAGATGCGTCTCGAGGGTGCAGGCGTGCCGGGTCGACGTCAGGGCCAGCGTCGCATGGGCGAACGCGATTGGGCCTGGCAGGCGCTAATCCAGCCGGCGCCGGGAGAGGAGCTCATGCGGGTGGACGTCGCGGTTTTCGACGAGTCGACCGCAGCCGCACCGATTCTGACCCACACCGGATTTCTTGCTCGATGAATGGGGTCTCCGGAACGCGCGGCTACACCTTGATTGAAGTGCTGATTGCGGTCAGCGTTTTTGCCATTCTGGCCGGTAGCGTCTACCTGGCTCTGTCGGCCCTGTCCGAGGCTGCCTTCGTGCAGCGCGAGCGCAGCCGGGATCTGGCCGACCTGCAGCTGACCGCGACCCGTCTCGAAGCGGATTTACGCCAGCTGGTCAGCCGACCCGTGCGGCGGGCCGACGGTGATCTGGCGCCGGCCCTGGCCGGACAGCGCGCGCGTTTCGCGGCCACGCGCGCGGGCTGGATCAACCTCGCCGACCAGCGCCGCAGCCAGCTGCAACGGTTCGGCTGGTTTCGACAAGGCCAGGGCTTGGTGCGCGAGTTCCAGCCGGTGACCGATTCGGTCGGCGGCAACGCGGCGCAGAGCGAGGTGGTGCTCGAGGGGGTCGACGGATTTGAGTTGGCGTACCGCAGCATGGATGGGAGTTGGCTGGATCAGTGGCCGCCAGAGGCAGCGCCCGATGCGCTGCCGTCAGCGGTGCGCTATCGATTGCAAACGGCGCGCTTCGGGACCATCGAGCGGATTGTGGTGCTGCTGTGATGCCGCGGGTTTCGCGGCAGCGTGGCAGCGCCCTGCTTATCGCTCTGGTGGCCGTAGCGCTGGCAACCGTGCTGGCGGTTGGGCTGCTGGAGCGCGCCCAGCGCGCCACGGCGCGGACCGAGGCCTTAATGAGCGCTGAGCGCTCGCACCAGTATGCACTGGCGATGGAGTCCCTGGTTCGGCAACTGATGGCACGCGCCCGTGCCGAAGGTCTGGACGCGGCGCTGGCCGACGGGGCCTGGACGCCTCCCTACGAGGTGCCCGGCGGCCTCGTTCAGGGCCGCATGCTGGACCAGCAGGGGCGCTTCAATCTCAATGCCCTGGCCAGTCGAGACGCCGCGCTGGCCGAGCGTGCCGAGCGCCAGCTCGAGCGCTTGCTGGACGCGCTGGGTCAGCCGCGGGCGGTCGCTGCCGAACTCGCCGACTGGATAGAGGGCGATGCCGCGATCCGCTCTGGCAGTGTTGGCGATTTCTGGTACGCCGCTCAGCAGCCCCCGTACCGCATGGCTGGACTGCCGCTGGCCCATGTCAGCGAGCTGCGCTGGCTGCGCAGCGTCGATACCGGTGTCTATGCTTCGCTCCTTCCGCACGTCACGGCGTTGCCGGATCGTGGACTGTGGGTCAACATCAACAGCACCACGCCCGAGGTGCTGTCCAGCCTGGTCGAGGGTCTGGACGTCGAGTCAGCCCGGCGCGCTCTGGCCGATGGGCCGTTCAGTGACTCAGCGCAACTGCTTTCCCATCCCCTGCTGGCTGGCTTGCTGACGCCGGATATCCAGCGGGAGCTGGTGGTTTCCAGCCAGTGGTACCTGGCCCACGCACGGGTCGTAATCGAGGGTATCGAGCGTGACTTCTTCCGGCTCATGAGCCTGGATGGCCCGGGTTATGATTTCCGGTACGTCAGTCAGGGATTGCCCTGACCGGCCGATTATCTGAAATTCAGACGGGGAAATTGCATGGCCCGCAGCGGTTCATCCAGGTTGCTTGTTCACGCCGCCGGCGCGCGCTGGCGCTGGGCCGTGGTGGATGCATCCGGTGGAGTGGAGGACAGCGGTATCTGCGACCCTGAGCAACCCGACTGGCCATCGGGGCTGCCGGTCCACGTGTTGTGTGATGCCGGGCGCTGCACAGCGCTGAGTCTGGAACTTCCGGACCTGTCAGCGGCTCGGCTTCAGCAGGCCCTGCGTTGGGCGGCTGAGGAGCACCTGGCCGGTTCGGCCGAAGACGAACACGTGGTGTCGGCGGGTCGCGATGATCAGGGCCGGCTGCGCTGCGTGGTCATCGCCCACGCTGACATGGAAGCACTGCTGACCCGGCTGCCGGGGCAGGCCGTGGAGCAGGTTTGCCCAGACGCGCTCTGCTTGCCGTGGTCGGCTGGCGAAGTCAGCCTGGCCGGGCACGCTGATCAGGAAGTAATGGCTCGCTGGGGTGAGTGGCAGTTCGGGCGCATGGATGCCGGGCTGGCGATGGATTTGCTCGAACCCGTGGCCGGCCCGGACGCCGTGTGGCGCTGGTGCGGCGGAGCGGCCCCCGGCGCCCTGGCGGAACGGTTGGAGAGTGTCGACGAGACGCCTCTGCTGCAGATTCTGGCCCAGGGTTTGCGGTCTGCGCCGGTCAATCTGCTCACCGGGCGCTGGACGCCCAGTTCGGCCAGAACGGCCAGCCGTCACTGGCGGACCGCTGCGGCCTTGGCCGGGACCGGGGTGGTGCTGGCCCTGACCATGCTGGGGCTGGAAAATCGCTTGCTCGAAGCGCGCAGCACGGATCTTCAGGAGGCCGTTGAAGCGCGTTTTGCGTCAGCCTTCCCGGGCGTGCGCCCGGCAGGGCGTCACCGCGAACTGGCCGAGCGCGAACTGGCGCGGCTGCGCTTTGGTCAGTCTGCCGGGCTGCTGGAGCTGATGTACCGCGTCGCCCCGGTATTGTCGGGCCAGGCTGGTATTTCCCTGCGCGGGCTGAGCTACCGTGACGATCGTCTTGAGCTCGATATCCGGGCGCCCGACGTGGCTGCTCTGGATGAGTTCGAGCAGCGCTTGCGCGCGCTTGACCTGGTCGCCAGCCTGCAGTCGGCCAGTCTGGACGATGACGGCGCCAGCGGCCGTATCCAGGTCGAAGGGGGCGTCCGATGAACGAGCTATGGGCCCGGCTGAACGCTCGGCAGCGCTCGCTCGCGGTGTTGGCCTCCATCGTCCTGCTGGGTGCGGCGCTGTTCGTCGGGCTGTGGGAGCCGATGACTGAGGCGCGCGAACAACGGCGCGAGCGCGTGGCTGCGCAACAGGCGCTGTTGAGCTGGCTGGATGCGGTTGCGCCCATGGCCGCCGAACTGCGGCGACAGGCCGACAGGAGCCGTGCGGGCGAGCCGCGATCACTGCTCGGCCTGGCCGACGAGACCGCGCGCGCGGCTGGACTGGCCGGTGCCTTGTCCCGGATCGAGCCGGTCGGAGAGAATCGGGTCCGTTTGTGGCTGGACGGCGCGGAGTTTCTGGCCACCATGCAGTGGCTGGAGCAATTGGCCGCCGCGCATCCGATCGCGGTCAGTCAGCTGGATCTGGAGCGCGGGCCTGGCACGGGGCAGGTCAACGTCAGGGTGACGCTGGTCGCCGATGGCTAAACGGGCCTGGTTGCTGCTGCCGGTCATTCTGGTTCTGGTCGTTGCAACACTGCCGGCGCAGCTGCTGGCGCCGCGGCTGGGGCTGCCGGCCGGGGTTACGCAGATTGGTGGGACGATCTGGTCGGGCCGCGCGGTCTGGCAACAGTCGGGCTGGCAGCCGCTGGCCGTGAGCTGGCGCTGGCGCGGTGGTCTGGACTGGCGTTGGCAGGCCGACGGCGGTCAGTCCGCGCTGGAGGGGCGCTGGCGGCCGGGCGCGGTTGCGGTTCTGCCCGAGGTGCGCGGCCGGCTGGACGTGGAACGGTTGGATCTGGTGCACTGGCTGGAGATCGCCCGACCGGTCGGTTCGCTGCAGCTCGATCTGGTCGACGTGGTTCTGGCCGATGGGGCCGCGCCGCAGGCGAGCGGCGAGGCGATCTGGCGCCAGGCCGGATTGACCGGAGCGATACAAGAGCCGCTCGGGGAGATCGAAATCACGGTGGAACAAGCCGAGGACGGCCTGCGGCTGTTGGTCCGCTCCCTGCGTCCCGCCCCAGTCCAGATTCGCGGCTCGATCGTGCTGACGACTGGCCGGTATGAGGCCGACCTGTGGCTCAGAGCGGCCAGTGGTCGGCCGCGACTGACCGCAGCCCTGGCCGAGTTGGGCCAGCTGCAGCCGGACGGGCAGATCCGACTGCAGGTTGGTGGTCGCACCGGTTTGTAGTTTTGGTTTCTCACCCGCCGGCCTCCAGCCCGACGTGTTGCCTGCCTGATGCTTGCCCCCGCGCCGAGGCGGCCATCCGTTACACTTGAAACCCATGCCTGAAGACGTTGCCCATCCGATCGATCTGGACTACGCCCTTGCCATCGCGCGGGAGGCCGCAGCGGCCGCCGACCGAATCGCGATGAGTCATTTCCGAACGGGCGATCTGACCATCGAGCGTAAGTCCGATGCCAGCCCGGTCACCGTCGCTGATCGCCAGTGCGAGACCGCGATCCGGGAGATCCTGCATCAGGCCTTTCCGGACCATGCGATCTTTGGAGAGGAGTACGGCCGTGAGGGTGATAGCCGTTTTCTGTGGTTGATCGATCCGATCGACGGAACCCGCAGCTTCATCCGCGGTCTGCCGTTCTGGTCGGTGCAGCTGGCCCTCATGGCCGACGGTGAGCTGGTGCTGGGCGTTTCCTCGGCGCCGGCGTTTGGCGAGAGCGCCTGGGCTCTTGCCGGCGGACCGGCTGTGGTCGGCGACAGGCGGGCCCAGGTCCGACGCGTTGGGCGAATTGAGGACGCCGACGTTTCGTTCGGAAATCTTCGAAGTCTGGCCGGCGGCAAGGGCTGGGGCGCGGCCGGACAGCTGGTCGCCCGAGCCGCGCGCAGCCGTGGTTATGGCGATTTTTATTCCTATCATCGGCTGGCCGATGGTGGCCAGGATGCGGTCATCGAAAGTGATGTCAACATCCTCGATATTGCCGCGCTCACGGTGATCTGTCGCCAGGCCGGAGCCAGGGTGACTGATTTGCAGGGTCGGCCCATCGACCTGGAAACCACGTCCATCCTCGCAGCCGGGCCGGACCTGCATGACCAGCTGTTATCCTTGTTCAATGACGCTTGAATCCGACCGTCCGCTGCCGGTGATTCATGCCCGGCGCGAACGCCGGCCGGCCAAGCTGTTTACCGTTGAGCAGCTTGACCTGGAGTTTTCCAATGGTGAATGCCGCACCTACGAACGCCTGGTCAGTCGAGGGCTGGGCGGGGTCATCGTCGTGGCCATGCCCGATCCGGATCACGTGCTTCTGATCCGAGAGTATGCCTGCGGCTTCCATCGCTACGAACTTTGCTTGCCCAAGGGTCGACTCGAGGCCGGAGAGAGCGCGCTGGAAGGAGCCAATCGAGAGCTTCAGGAAGAATGCGGATTCGGCGCCCGCCAGCTCAGCAGCCTGGGTGCGCTGACGATGGCGCCGGGCTACATGACCCATGCCACGGAAGTGGTGTTGGCACGAGATCTCTATCCCTCACGCCTGCCTGGCGACGAGCCCGAGCAGCTGCAAGTCGTGCACTGGGCCATGGACGATCTGGTGACGCTGATTCAGCGTGAGGACTGCAGCGAAGGCCGGAGCATCGCTGCCTTGTACATGGCTCGCGATCTGATTGCGCGCGGCCGGCTCTGAGCCGAGCCGCGGGGTGTACTAGAAGGGTTTGACCACCACCAGGATGACCACCAGAACAAGGAACAGCGCCGGCACTTCGTTGAACAGGCGGTACCAGCGGGAACTATGGCGGTTGGCATCGCGCGCGAACACCCCGACAAGATTCCAGCACCACAGGTGATAAACCACCAGGCCGGCGACCAGTGCCAGCTTGGCGTGCATCCAGCCCCCGGAACTCAGGTGCCAAGGCTCTCCGATCAGCAGGCTCAGCCCCAGGACCACGGCCGCGGCTCCGCCGATATGGGTGATCATCAGCAGTCGACGCTGCATGATCTTGAGCAGATTGATGGTCGGCGGGCGGGGGTTTTCGGCCGCATACACGAACAGACGCGGCAGGTAGAACAGCCCCGCGAACCAGGTCACGACGAAGATGATGTGAAAAGCTTCCAGCCAGCGCACGGTCATTAGCCTAGGATCAAGGGGCTCGCATTGTCACGGAAGCGGGCGGCGAATACAACTTGACGTCGTCTGATCGGGCGCGGTATAACTGCAACGCACATTACGAAAAATTCATGAAAATCCAACGTCATGGATGGCTAATATTGATAAGTGCGCGACTCATCCGGTTTGGGGCATCACGATTGAAGCGGCCAGCTCTAGGCCGCTTTTTTTTGTTCAGTCTGGGGTGGTATATTGAACGCTGAATCGGCATTCGCAAGGCGTAATTCATCAGCATGACCACTGAAGCTCCACCGCTCATGTTCACCGAAGCTGCGGCAACCAAGGTTCGAGAATTGATTCTTGAGGAAGCCAATCCGGCGCTCAACCTCAGGGTGTATATCACCGGAGGAGGCTGCTCTGGTTTTCAGTACGGATTTACCTTCGATGAATCGGTCGACGAGGGTGATGTGTCAGTGACCCGCAACGACGTCACGCTGGTCGTCGACCCGCTGAGCTTCCAGTACCTTGAAGGGGCGGAGGTTGACTACAGTGAGAGTCTGCAGGGCGCGCGCTTCGTTATTCGCAACCCCAATGCAGCGACCACCTGCGGCTGCGGTTCCTCTTTCGGGATCGCCTGATTTTGTGAGCGCCGGGGGCCGAACGGCGGGCCTCTCGGCGGCAGCATCCATTTCTTTGCCGTGACCATTCTGATCGTTCTGCTCGGCCTGCTGGTGAGCCACCTTGTCTATCCCGTGGCTCGCTGGCGGAGTTATGACTGGTTCACAGCGGTCATGCGTCCGATAAGGCGTCGCCCTGGTGGCCGCGACTGGGAGCCGGCGCTGGCAGTGGTCATTTTCGCGCTGTTGATTTCGCTGGGAGCCGGCGCGCTGATGGTGGCGCTTTTCGGCGGCCCGGGCTGGTTCATGCTGGCCCTGCTGGTATTCATCTACACCCTGGGTCCGCGCGATCTGGATCGTGACGTGCAGTCGCTGCTGGTCGGCAACAGCGACCCGCGCCATCTCAAGGCGCGGCGTTTGATGCGGATTCCGCGCGATGCCGGCCCGGAGCAGGCGGCTGCCGGAGTTTTCCATGCCGCCCAGGCGCGCTGGTTCGGCATTCTGTTCTGGTTTGTCGTGCTCGGTATCGCCGGTGCCTTGCTTTATCGGCTGACGCGCCTGAGCCTTCATCTTTCGGGTCTTTCGCCCCAGCAGTCTGCCTGGTTGCTGCGCCTGCGCGCAGTCCTGGACTGGCCGGTACTGGTCCTGATGCTGATCAGCGCCGGGTTAGGCGCCGACCTCGATCGGGTTCGCCACGCCTGGCAGATGCACACCGCTACGCGCTCAGCCTGGTCAATTCATGCGGGGGTTCTTGATGAAGTGGCCAAAGGTCTGGTTGACCCGGCAGGCACGTTTGAAGATGGCGTGACCTCGGGTCACCACATGGCCTGGCGCATGCTCCTGATCTGGCTGGTGGTGCTTAGCCTGTTGCTGATTGCCGGCTGGCTGTCGTGAAGGGCGAAGCTTTCGCCCGCTGATTTCCCCGATGTTTGCGGGACATCAGGATCAAAAAAAGGCGTGATGCTCGCGATGGCCCGACTACCGTCCAGCTCGTTGCTGACCAACGAGGTCTGGCCGTGCTGCGGAGGTCGCATCGACGTCGATAAGAGACCGCACGCAGGGTGCTCATGCTTTCATTGTGTCCGGCGGCGAGATACTGGCGGCCCTGAACGGCGCACCGCAAGCGCCGGCCAATAACAGCGTCGTCAACCTGTCCGAGCTGACCTGCCTGCAGGCCTTGGTAGACACCTGGACCCGCATCACCCCGGCCTGTCGTCGCCTGACAGCGATTTTCGGGAGGTTGACGGTCAAACAGGCCGGCCTGATTCCGGGAGAAGGCAATCCACTGACCGACAGAGCGGCCTTGATCGACGTTCGCTTCGTGATGCGTGACGGGAGGGTGTCCAAGCAGCCGTGACCGGGGCTGTGTGACACTCCTCACCCCTCGCCGTAACCGCTGAGCTCCAGGTAACCGCGGCCGATCGATTCGCCGCTGGCGCGGTCATGAACGTCGATCATGCCTTCCCAGTAGTCGACGGACTGCTGCCAGTGCTGCTCGTCGAAAACGGCGCGGGTGCGCAGTTTCAGGTCGGCGGCCGGGAGATCGATCTCCCAGTCCAGCGGCCAGCGATCACCCTTGGCGTCGGTCCACCAGCGGTGCGTCGTGGCGGTGTAGTCCTTGTCCGTCAGATACCGGCTGCTTCCGTCGGGTTCAACGAGCAGCCCGTAGGACCACTCCGAGTCGCTGCCGTCGTCGTTGCGCAGTCGGGCGAGCATCAGGTCGCGACCGTCCTCGAGCTGGATCGCGAACCAGTCCCAGCCGGCCTGGCCCTCTGCCAGCTGGTTCGAGCCCCACTCGCGGTCCAGCCATGACAGGCCGTCGACCACCTCAAGCACTTCATCGCCGATCCGGACCTTTCCGGTCGTGGCCAGCCGTGTGATCGAGTAGTAGAGCGAGGCGTTGGCGCGATCCGGTCCCTTACGACTGTAGCCGGCATCGCCCTGCAGAACCAGGGGTCGCTGTGGGCTCAGGTTCAGATCCAAGGCGAAAGCCTCCGCTTCTGCGACCAACCGCCAGGCCGGCTCGCCCAGCCGCACCTCCCAGTCGCGCAGCCACCAACGCTGCTCATCGGCGCCGGCCAGGCCCAGGGCGCCGCGGGCAAAGCGCTCGGACTGGAAGAAGCGCTGGTTTCGACCATCGCTCAGCGCCAGGTGCGCCATCCAGATTGCGTCGGTCTCCCAGGCCGAATTCAGCGCTTCGCCCGGCGACAGGGCGAAACGGAACAAGGTGTACTGGTAGCCCAGCCGCTCTCCAGTGGCGGTTTCCAGGTTGCCGGTGAAATACCACCATTCATTCTGGTACTCGGGGTGCTGAGCATGATCCTCCGGGAAAGACAGCGGCACCGGCTCGGTCACGCGGCGGAAGCCGTCGCTTTGGCCGCCCATGAGGTTCTGGACCCTCAGCCGCTCCGGTCCAGGAGCTTGTGGAGGCAGGGTCTGCCAGGCCAGCCAGGTTCCGGTCAGCAGGACCAGAATCAGCACGATGACGATATCCAGGCGCATCAGCTTGCTCTGAGCAGGGGGGCGGGGTCGCGGCTGGCGATCTTCCAGGCCGGATAGGCACCCGCGAGCGCGCCGAGGATCAGCGCCAGCGGAACGATCACGGCCAAGGGCTGCCACGGCCAGGTCAGGGCCACGCTCCAGCCGAAAGCCCTGGGCTGCACGGCCAGCGACAGCACGGCGTGGATCAGCATGCTGAAGGGTACGGCCATGATGGCGGCGATGGCCGCCAGACTGGTGGTCTGGGTCAACACCACGCCGGCCAGGCCGCGGCGCGGCAGGCCCAGCGCGCGCAGCGTGGCGTATTCGCGTCCTCGTTCCAGGCCCAGTGCGAGCAGCGCGCTGATCAAGGCAATGGCGGCAATCATGCCGACCAGGATAGCCAGTGCCCAGGAAATGCGAAAAGTACGGTCGAAGACCGCCAGGGTCTGCTCGCGAACTTGTTCGCGCGTGGTCAGGTTGCCGGCCGGGAAGGCGTCAAGAATTTTCGTTTCGAACGCCTCGATCTCGGTCCCCGGTCGCAGGTACAGGCCGATGCTGTCGCGCTGCTCGTCTTGCCACAGCTCGCGGAAGCGCCAGCCGATCAGACCGACCAGTCCGCGGTCGTTGCTGTAGTCGCGGTAGACCGCGGCAACCTCGAAACTGGCCGGACCCGACGGCGTGGCCAAGTCGATCCGGTCTCCGGGCTTGAGTCCCGTGCGACGCGCCATCGGCTCGGTCAGCAGCACGGCTGCGCCGGACTCCACGGCTGGCCGCGCCGCCTCCTTGCTGCCGCTGACCCATTCGAAGGCAGCCCAGGCCTTTGGATTGAGATCGTAGCCGACCACCATGCTGCCGTCATCAAGGCGCACCTGGCGCGAACTGGTCAGCATCTCCAGCTCCGGCCAGTTGCGTAGAGTCTCGACGTCAGCCGAGCCCAATTGTCCCTGGCTGACGGTCAGGTAGACATCAGCGCTGATCAAACGGCTGACCCAGTCGTCGACCGTCGCGCGGAACCCCAGCACCATCATGCCGACCCCGGCGCTCAGCGCCAGTGCCAGGCTCAGCGCCGAGACCGCCGGGGCCAGGCGCTGGCGTGAACTCATCAGCATCTTGATTGCCCGGGGGACCAGCCCGTCGCCTCGGGCGCTGATCAGGCGCAGCAGCTGCATGCCGGTGGCCGGGGCCAGCAGGGCGCAGCCCGAGAGCATCACGAACAGCCCGGCCATGACCGGTGCCAGACCGCGGGTGCCGACGATCAGCAGAGCGCCCAGCGCCAGCAGCAGCACGGGTAGCCAGCGCCACAGACGGGAGCCGCTCGAGTTCCCCTCATGGACGGTGCGCGCCAGCTGGCCCGGCGGAATGCGCTGAGCTTCGCGCAACACCCCCAGCACGCTGGCCAGCGCCATGATTACGGCCATTATCCAGACTGCGGCATACAGGCCCACGGTCGGGCGGATGCCCGCCGAGGCCACCATCCGATACAGCTCGGCGACCGGTTGGCGGACCAGTTCCAACAGGGCCGTGGCCATCAACGTGCCCAGAACGAGTCCGGCCAGCGCGCCCAGCCCCGCCAGGATCATCGTCTCCAGAGCCAGCAAGCCCTGGATGTGGCCCTGGGTCACGCCGACCGCGCGCAGCATGCCGATGGTTCGGCGACGCTGGACCAGCAGAAACGCCAGCACGCTGTAGATGACGAACAGGCCGACCGCCAGACTGAGCAGGCTCATCGCGGTCAGATTGGCGCGCATGCCGGCCGTCAGGGCCGCCGCGGAATCCCGGCGCTGTTCGGCGTCGACCAGCTCCAGGCCATCCGGCAGGTGCTCCTCCAGCCAGGCGCGGCTGCCGGCTGCTGCCTCGATGAAGCTCAGTTCGCCCTGGCGCCCGGTCAGATGCTGGGCCGCGGCCAGATCCATGATGATCCGATCGTCGAGTTCGCGTCCACCGCTGATGCTGGCGACGATGTCCAGGTTCAGCGTTTCGCCGGAATGCCTGACCTGCAGAACGCCGTTGGGATCCACATTGAGGCGTTCAAGCGTACGCTCGGTGACCACGGCCGCGTTGGCCTGGGTGAGCAGCTGACCGGTCGCCGATCCTGTCGGCCTGACCGGGCTGCTCCGCTCCAGCGACAGCGGATCGACGGCCAGCAATTCCAGCATGCGGTTGCCGTAGCGCACCCGCGAACTCAGGACCGGGAGCAGCGCCGGTGCGCCAGGCAAGGTGGCCAGGGTCCGAAAAAGGTCTTCATCCAAAGGGCCGCTGGGGGCGGTGATGCGGAGCATCTCGCTGCCGCTCAAGGATTCCGTGGCGCTGTCGAGCGCATCAATCAGGACGTCTCGCATCAAGGCGACGCCAGTGACCACGGCCACGCCGGCCGCGATTCCGATCAGAGCCAGCAACAGCTGCCCGGGATGCCGGTAGAAAAAGCGCCGCGAAGATTCGAGCAGCAGCTGCATCAGTCCTCGCTCAGTCGGCCGTGGCGCAGATGAAGTACTCGGTCGCACAAGGCGGCCGCCTCGTCGTTGTGGGTCACCATGAGCAGGGTGACACCGTACTGTCGGGTAATTCGGTCGAATAGGGCCAAAACACCCTCGGCGGTGGTCTGGTCGAGACTGCCAGTGGGTTCATCAGCCAGAATGAGTGCCGGGCGGTGAACCAGCGCGCGGGCGATGGCAACCCGCTGTTTTTCACCGCCTGAAAGCTTTTCGGGCAGTCGATCCAACAGTGCGGCAATGCCCAGTTCGTCTGCCAGTTCTGCGATTCGCCGACGCTCGTCCAGCGCCTGATTCAGCCACAGCGGCAGCTCAATATTCTCGCGCACTGAAAGGCTGTCGATCAGGTTAAAGTCCTGGAATACCAGGCCGATATAGCGGGCCCGAAAACGGGTGCGCTCCGGCTCGGCCAGGGTGGAGAGAAGGTGTCCGCCGACCCGCACTTCGCCGGTGTCGGGCGTGTCCATGCCGGCGGCCAGATGAAGCAGTGTGGTTTTGCCCGAGCCGGATGACCCCATGACCGCGACGCGCTCTCCGGCGCTCAGCTCCAGGCTCAGATCATCCAGCACCTGAACCGGGCCAGTGGTTCCAAAGCGGCGCTGCAGCCCCGTGATGCTCAGGACCGGATCAGCCACCGGTGCTCACCCCAATCAGACCTCCGATGAGCAGCAAGGCGATGGCCACGCTGCTCACCGCCAGCCTGAGACGCCGGTACCAGCCGGGCATGCGGTAACCTCGCCACGGCTCATCGAGCAGCAAGTGCACGGCAAACAGCGCCGCCAGCCACAGACTGGCCCAGGCGATCGGCATCAACAGCGCAGGCCAGGCGAGGAGAACGAGGATGTTGCTGGCGATCAGCAGGCGCGGCCGAGTGCGCTCACCCAGCAGGTGTCGCGCCCAGAGCGTGCCGGCCAGGAATGCCAGGATCAGCATGGCGTAGCCGACCAGCAGTAGATCGACCCACGGGGGCGTAGTAATCATGCTCACCAGGGCCAAGGCCGCAAATGGGATGACGCCGCTCCAGGTCAGCGTGCGAGTGGTATTAACAGTCAGGTTATCCACAGTTGGGAGGATCGATTGGCGTTGAAGGGGCTAACCAAGTGTAGCGCTGGGGTCTCGACTTCAGGTAAAAAAAGACCCCGACCGGGAGCCGTGGTCGGGGTCTTCAGGAGCGTATCCGGAACGGAGGGAGGGAGTCAGGGCCTTGGAGGGACCGCTCCGAACACGACTGAAGTTTTTCACTGAGTCGGTGAAACCCCCGTGAACAGAACGCTTGGAAACGACGTCTGAGAGTGTCGTAGTGGGCTTTGCATGCTACAAAAGTGACCCCGAAAAGTTTCACTTGGCTTGGGCCCGCGCGCTGTGGTAGGATTGAGACCAACCTTGGTAAAACCACAACGGTTATGCAAGGTCGCAGGGCGCGAAGCGAGGTACATCACTCCGATATTATTTGCCCCTCCCAGCACCGGGAGGGGTTTTTTTTTGCTGCGGCTAGCGCGTGTGGCGCTTGAGCAAGCGGGGCTTGCGCTGGTATAGAGACCTCCGAGACAACGACACTCGCCAGGAGCTGCTCCAGTGTTGCAAGAAAACAACAATTTACCCGATGTGGCGGAACTGTTTGACCAGGATTCCGCGCGAGGAGCCGCTTTTTCCGTGCTCCAGCAAAACTGGATGCTGGATTACTCGCGGACGCCGCTGGATCGCATTCACCGCGAGCGGCTGCTTGCTTTGCCGCGGCACGGTCACTTTTTGCAAGCCATGCGGCAGCTGTTCGAAGGGGCCATCGTTAACCCCAGCGAAGCGCGGCCGGCGCTGCACATGCAATTGCGCGCGCAACATCCGCTCCCCGAGCGGCGGGTCGAACGCGCTCGCATGCTCGCCCTGGCCAACCGCCTGTATTCCGGCGAGACCGAATTTGGTGATCTGATTCATATCGGTATTGGAGGGTCGGATCTTGGCCCCAGGCTGGTGGCCGATGCCCTGGACGAAGGCAGTGGTGCCGTTCGCGTGCATTGGCTCTCGACCCTGGATGGGCGCCGCTTCCAGCGCCTGTTGGACGACCTGAACCCGGCCCGCACGGCCGTAGTCATTGCCTCGAAGTCTTTTTCGACTGAAGAAACCATCACCCAGGCCGAGGCCGTTCGCCGCTGGATGGGCAGTCATTTCGCGGCCGGTGCGTGGGCCAGCACGGCCAATGTCGACCGCGCACTGGGGTTCGGGCTTCAGCCGGAGCAGGTGCTGGCCTTTCCTGACTGGACCGGGGGCCGCTATTCGCTATGGTCCTCGGTCGGCGTCAGTGCGGCCGCAACCATCGGCTCGGAACGATTCGAGGCGCTGCTGGCGGGTGCGGAAGCTGCCGATCAAGTTACGCTGCAGTCGCCGGACGGGTCCAGCCTGGCGGGGATGCTGGCCCTGTTGATCCACTATTTCCGCCGCGAACTGGATTTACCGACCCTTGGCGTCGTGGCTTATGAACCGCGCCTTGCGCTGCTGGGCGATTACCTGCAGCAGCTGGTCATGGAGAGCCTCGGCAAACGGGTCGATCTGACCGACCAGCTGCTGGATCAGCCGACCGTGCCGCTCGTTTACGGCGGCCGCGGGACGGATCTGCAGCATTCGATTTTTCAGGCCCTGCACCAGGGAACCGACACCCACCCCTTATTGCTGGTGGGCAGCCTGTCCGACACGCATGATCACCGCGATTGGCAGCGGGCCCAGTTGGCTCACCTTCTCGCCCAGGCAGCGGCTTTCGCCCGCGGCCGGCGGGACGATGCTCCGTATCGCTGCCTGCCGGGTAATCGCCCGGTCGCCGTGTTATTGACCGAACGCCTTACGCCGCAGGGGCTTGGCTTCCTTCTCGCCAGCTTTGAGCATGCCGTCTATTTGCTCTCGGTGCTTTGGCAGATTAACGCCTATGATCAGTGGGGCGTTGAAGAAGGCAAGCGCCTCGCGGGCGATATTCGGCGACGGCTAGACGAGCGCCTGCCCAGCCTGGATGAACTGGCCGGCTATTTCTGATAGCGTGACAGGGTCAAAGCCGTCGCCGGGATCTGATCGCAGCTTTGCAATCGATTCGATCAGGCGCCGGTCTGATTCTGCAAGCAGGCGTGAATAGACCTGCATTTCAAGTCTCTGCGGAGGCTTGTAGCCCACCCAAACCTAAAGACACATTGGAGATCTGATCATGAGTGAAAAGAAAATCTTGACGTCTGCCATCGGCACCCTTTCCGCCCTTTCGTTCTCGCTGGGCGCCATGGCCGCCGACCCGTCGGCCGACAACTTGTTTGAGGCCGAGACCCTGGATCGGGGCTTCATGTCGCAACAGGCCGGATTCGAGGAAGGATCGTGCGGCGAAGGGAAATGTGGCGAAGGCAAGTGCGGTGAAGGCAAGTGCGGTGAAGACACCGAAGAGGAGACCGAAGAAGACGACAAGGATGAAGAGGGTGCTTGTGGCGAAGGCGCCTGCGGTGAAGGTGCTTGCGGCGAAGGTTCTTGCGGCGAGTCCTAAGTCGAGTCCTGACTTGATCATGTCTTCCGAAAAGTATCCGGTGCAGGGTGCCGGGCTCGGACTGCGGCGGGCCCTGCTGGGCCCGTTGCAGGAGGTCGATCTGAGTGAGGTCGGGTTCCTGGAGCTTGCGCCGGAGAATTGGATTGGCGTCGGCGGCAGGCTTCGTCGACAGCTGAACTGGTATGCGGAGCGTTTTCCCCTGGTCTGCCACGGGCTATCACTGTCGATCGGGGCCCCGGAGCCCTTGGATCATGCCTATTTGCAGCGCCTGAAGGGGTTCCTCGATGAGCACGATGTGCACTGCTTTTCCGAACACTTAAGCTACTGCTCAGAGCACGGTCATCTCTACGACCTGATGCCCTTGCCGTTCCTGCCGGAAACGGTGGATTGGGTCGCCGGCCGGATCGCCCAGGTGCAGGATGTGCTGGGGCGGCGGATTGCCGTCGAAAACATCTCTTACTATGCCCCGGTCGCCACCGAGATGACCGAGCTGGAATTTATCAACGAGGTCTGCGAGCGGGCCGACTGCCTGCTGCTGCTGGACGTCAACAACGTTCACGTCAACAGCGTGAACCATGATTATGACCCTGACGAGTTTCTTGCCGGATTGCCGCATCAGCGCGTCGCCTACCTGCACGTGGCCGGTCACCACCATGAGGCAGAGGATCTGATCGTCGATACCCATGGCGCGCCCGTCGCCGATCCGGTTTGGGCACTCTTGAGGCATGCCTACGGCGCCCTAGGTGCCGCTCCGACGGTGCTGGAACGCGATTTCAACTTTCCGCCCCTGCCGGAGCTGCTCGCGGAAGTCTCGACCATTGCTCGCCTTCAACATGAACAAGCCACCAAACGCGGCCAGCACGCCGCCTGAGCGCCAGGTTCGGCTCCAGGCCGAGTTTGCGGCGTACCTGCGTGACCCCGAGCGCAATCCGGCGCCAGCTGGCATCGAGGATCGACGCCTGGCCATCTACCGCCGGCTGTTTTTCGGGAACCTGCGCAACCTGATGGCGAAAAACTTTCCTGTCCTTCGCCGCATGCTCGATGATGCCGAATGGGATCGCCTGATCCGCGATTTCATGGTTGAGCATCGCCCCTCCACACCGCTGTTTCCCGAAATCGGCAGCGAACTGCTCGCCTTCGTCGCCGGCCCTGGCGAGCACTGGCTGGCTGAGTGGCCGTGGATGGCCGAACTGATCCACTGGGAGTATCTTGAAACGCTGGCCAGACTGCATGAAGCGGAGGTCCAGCAGCCGCTTCGAGTACCGGACTCACCCGGCCATGCGCGCGTGCTGCTCAATCCGACCCTGCAAATGGGACGTTTCCAATGGCCGGTGCAGCAGATACGTCCCGGCTTTGTTCCGACCGAGGCTCTGGAGCGGCCGATCAATCTGCTGGTTTTTCGCTGCCACGACGATCAGGTGGCTTTCGAGCGGGTTAACGATCTCACGCTGCGATTCCTTCTGATCGCGCAAGCCAACCTCGGCTCGACCGGTCTTGCTTTACTGCAAGCGCTGGCTGAAGAGTCAGGTATCCGTCCGCCGGATAAGGTAGTCGAAGCCGGTTTGAAGGTGCTGAATCATCTAGGCGAACGCCAAGTGATCGACTTCCGATCGGACGACTGAAACACTCGTCTCGGGGCCGGCCTTGCAGCGCTGCGGCGCTTGCTGAATGACCGACCATCCAGAGAGGAGTGACTCCGATGATCCTGAAGTTCTACGATGCATTGACCCGCCGCCTGCGCGCCAGCGGCGACTGGGTCGCCCCGCTGGGCCTGCGCCTGCTGCTGGCCTATGAGTTCTGGACAGCCGGATACGGCAAGTTCACCACCGGCACCGAGGCGCCGCGCTGGTTCGCAAGCCAGGACTTCGTATTCCCGTTCGGCCTGTTGTCGGCCAACGTCAACTGGGTCATGGTGACCTGGGGCGAAATGCTGGCAGCCATTGCTGTCCTGCTGGGTCTGTTCACCCGCTTTTTTGCCGTCTCGCTGCTGGTGATTACCGTCGTGGCCATCGCCGCGGTTCACTGGCCGGCCGCCTGGGACAACCTCGGACAACTCTGGGAAGGGTATTCGGTCTCGCGGGTCATGGACGATGGCGAGTTCCGCGGCAATTTCCGTATCCCGTTTCTGTTTCTGGCCATGATTCTGCCGCTGGTGTTCTGGGGCGGCGGCAAGCTCAGTCTGGACTACCTGATGACTCGACTCAGTGGCCGCCTGGGGCTTTGGGCCGGGCGCGATCAGGATCAGGCAGCCTTCGGCCTGGCGGCGCTGGTCTTTGGCGTCATGGGTGTTTTTCTTGTTCCGTCCTGGGGGATCGTGTTTTTGCTGCTCGGCACGGGGTTACTTGGGCATTACGGCTATGGTCGGTATGCAGCGCAGAGGCTCTGAGGCGTGATCCCTTTAGCCGCATGGCCCACTAGGTAGTTCTACGGGTCCGTAGAATTCCGTATGTTCACAGCGCTTTGCGGGCGGAATACTGTCGCTCAACGTCAATAACCGACAGGAGAGCTGGACATGTCTGCAACTGACCAAAGCGCCCGTTTCGAAGCCCTGGTTCAATCGCACGCCGATGACCTTTTTCGCTTTGGCTGCTGGCTGACCGGCGATTGCGAAGCCGCCAAGGACCTGGTCCAGGAAACAATGATCCGGGCCTGGCGCAGTATCGATCAGCTGCGCGACCCTGGCTCGGTCAAGCCTTGGCTGTTGACGACCCTGCGGCGCGAAAATGCGCGCCGTTTCGAACGCAAGCAGCTGGAGATCGTTGACATCGAGGACCGTCAAGTCACCGACAGCGAGCAGATGGACGCCGAAACGCACACTCTCCACAGCCAGATTCGAGTTGAGCTGGACCGTTTACCGAAGAAGTATGCCGAACCTTTGCAGCTGCAGGCCTACCAGGGTTGCTCGATCGCCGAGATTACGCAGCGTCTGGGCATCAGTCGCTCGGCGGCCATGACCCGGGTTCACCGAGCCCGTCAGCAGCTGAAAAACCGATTGTTGGCTGAGGGCCAAAGTCCTAACCTCATTCCGGCCTGAGCCTTGTGAACAAGCCGCGCAATCCCTCGGGGCCGCTGATCCGAGACGGGGATCAGGTGATCGGGTTCGCTTACGGCAGTGTGTTCAGTGGAATGGTAATGATGGGCAGTCCGAGCGCGTCGGTGCGTCGACGCGCACGAACGATTTCGGCGGACCGCTCCCGGCCCAGGAAGTAGTACAACTCGGCCACACCGTGAAATTGCTCAAGTGTGACCAGGTTCAGCTGGGCGCTTTCGTCGACGCCGGGGACAAAACCCAGCGGCACGAAAAATCCCCGGGAGCCCCGGTCGGTGCCCAGCGAGGTATAGAAAACCGTCAGGACATGATCGCTCGGCATCGGGGCCGGGACAACAGTGATGCCGAAGCGGGCGCCCAGTTCCATGGCCAGCCGTTGATCGGCATAGGCCTGCACGGCCGGCTCGCCGAGGAAGTGTGATTCAATCCGCAGCCGCTGTCCGGACAGCTCGGCGAAATCGGACGCCGGCAAGGCGCCGACCAGGTCGTCGATGGCATAGCTGACCAGGCGCTGGGCGGTGGACCCGACCAGCGAGTCCTGGGCCTGGCGTGATCCGCATCCAGTCAGCGCAATCAGGGCCAGCAACAGGAGCAGCACAAGCGGGCGCGAGGCGCATCGGTGAATGGTGTTTGAATCCATGCACTTCATGCTAGCAGAGCAGGCCGGGCGCTGGCCGTTTACACTTGGCATCTGTGCTGAACGACGCCAAAGACTCTCGATCCATGACCGAAACCTCGGAAACTTATCATCCGGCACAACTGGAGCCGGCGATGCAGGCGCTATGGGCCTCGGAACAGCTGCACCAGGCCGAGCGCGGCAGTGGTGAAAGCTACTACTGCCTGAGCATGTTCCCTTACCCCTCGGGCAAGCTGCACATGGGCCACATGCGCAACTACACGATCTGCGATGTCATGTCGCGCTTCCAGATCATGCAGGGTCGGCGGGTGCTGCAGCCCATGGGCTGGGACGCTTTCGGCTTGCCGGCAGAAAATGCCGCCATGGCCAACGGCGTGCCCCCGGCCGAGTGGACCCGCTCCAACATCGCCCACATGCGCAGCCAGCTCAAGAGCCTGGGGTTTGCGATCGACTGGGACCGTGAGATCGCGACCTGCAACGCCGACTACTACCGCTGGAACCAGTGGTTTTTCCTCAAGCTGCTCAAGCGCGGGATCGCCTACCAGAAGACCGGCACGGTCAACTGGGATCCGGTCGACCAGACCGTGCTGGCCAATGAGCAGGTCGTCGACGGCCGCGGCTGGCGCACCGGCGCGCTGGTTGAAAAGCGCGAGATCCCGATGTACTACCTGCGCATCACCGACTACGCCCAGGAACTGCTCGACAGTCTCGATCAGCTCGACGGCTGGCCGGAGCGGGTCAAGGCCATGCAGGCCAACTGGATCGGACGCAGCGAGGGCGCCGAGATCGCCTTTGCCTGTGCCGACCAGGTCATCAAGGTCTTCACCACCCGTCCGGATACCTTGATCGGGGCGACCTTCATGGCCGTGGCCGCCGAGCATCCGCTGGCCCGGCGCGCGGCCGAGTCGAACCCGGCCCTGGCCGAGTTCATTCGCGAGTGTCAGAAAGGCGGCGTCTCGGAGGCCGACATCGCTACCCAGGAAAAGCGCGGCATGGACACCGGTCTTAAGGCCATCCATCCGCTGACCGGGGACGAGTTGCCCGTCTGGGTCGCCAATTACGTGCTCATGGGCTACGGCGAGGGCGCGATCATGGCCGTGCCCGCCCACGATGAGCGAGACTTCGAGTTCGCCCTGAAGTACGGCCTGCCCATTCGCCAGGTCATCAGCCTGCCTGATGGCCAGGTCTACGACGACAGTCGGTGGCACGACGCCTATGCCGCCAAGGATGGAGAACTGGTCCATTCCGGCGTCTACACCGGCCTTTCGTGCAGCGACGGCTTTGCCGCGATCGTGCGCGACCTCGAAGCCAGGGATGCGGGCAAGGCCCGGGTCCAGTTTCGCCTGCGCGACTGGGGCATCTCGCGCCAGCGCTACTGGGGCTGTCCCATCCCCATCATTCACTGCGACGACTGCGGCGCGGTGCCGGTGCCGGACCAGGACCTCCCCGTGGTGTTGCCGGAAGACCTGGTGCCCGACGGGGCAGGCAATCCGCTCAAGCGTTGCGAGGCCTTTGTCAACGTCGATTGTCCCCGCTGTGGCGGGCCTGCCAGGCGCGAAACCGACACCATGGACACCTTCGTCGATTCGTCCTGGTATTTCCTGCGCTACACCTGCGCCGACAATGATCGGGCCATGGTCGATGAGCGCACCTCTGACTGGATGCCGGTCGATCAGTACATCGGCGGCATTGAGCACGCCATCTTGCACCTGCTCTATGCCCGTTTCTGGACCAAGCTGATGCGCGACGAGGGGCTGGTTGATGTCGACGAGCCGTTCCGGCGCCTGCTCACTCAGGGCATGGTGCTGGCCGAGACCTATTATCGCGAAGACGCCGCTGGGCGCCGGACCTGGTTCAACCCGTCGGAGGTTGAAGTCCGGCGCGACGCCAGGGGTGGTGTGGATAGCGCCGTCCTGATCGCCGACGGACAGCCGGTGACCCCTGGCGGGGTGGAAAAGATGGCCAAGTCGAAAAACAACGGCGTTGACCCGCAGGCTCTGGTCGATCAGTACGGTGCTGATACGGTGCGCCTGTTTTCGATGTTTGCCGCCCCGCCGGAGCAGTCGCTGGAGTGGTCGGAGGCCGGTGTCGAGGGCGCCTGGCGGTTCGTGCGTCGATTATGGAGTGGTGTGCATCGCCATGTCGCAGGTGGCTTGCCGAACTGCGCGCTGGATACCGATGCGCTCGGCGACGATGGCCGGGATCTGCGCCGCGTGCTGCACGAGACCATTGCCAAGGTCAGCGACGACTTCGGCCGCCGTCTGACCTTCAACACCGCCATTGCGGCGGTCATGGAGTGCTGCAACCGGCTGGCGCGCTTCGAGCCCGGGACTGAGAACGATCGGGCCCTGGTCCAGGAGTGCTGGACCAGCCTGACTCGCCTGATCGCGCCGGTCACTCCGCACGTGGCCGAGGCGCTGTGGCGCAAGCTGGGCGGGGTCGGGTCGGTCTTCGAGGCCGGTTGGCCGATGGTCGACGAGTCCGCACTGACCCGGCAGACGGTCACCGTGGTGGTGCAGGTCAACGGCAAGGTTCGCGGGCGGATCGAGGTCGCACCGGGGAGCGCGCGCGAGGCGCTCGAGGCCCAGGCGCGCGCCGAGCCCAACGTATCGCGGTTCATCGACGAACAAACCGTGCGCAAGGTCATTGTGGTGCCAGACAAACTCGTCAATATCGTGGTTGGCTGATGAGCACAGGCGCCCTGAAGAGCCTGTCGATGGGGCTGCTCATCCTGCTCCTGGCCGGATGCGGCTTCCAGCTGCGCGGTGAGGCTCGCCTGCCCGAGGCCATGGCCCGGACCTGGCTGGCGGTGCCCGACGCCAACAGCGCCTTTGCGCGCGAGCTGGCCTTGCGGCTGCAAGGAGATGGCGTTGAGCTGACCGATGGTCCTGAAGCCGGCAGCGCGACTCTGCGCATCCACGGCGAGCGGCTGCGCAGCGAACCGCTGACGATTTCCGGCCAGGCCCGGGTGCGCGAGTTTCTGCTGGTCTTCGAGCTCGATCTGGAGCTTCGCGACGGTGATGACGACGTTCTGATCAGGCGCGAGACACTGCGCCTGACGCGGGAATACAGTTTCGACGAACAGGCCATTCTGGCGGCCTCGCGCGAGGAGGAGTTCCTGCGCGCCGATCTGCGCCGATCTATGGCCGCCCAGGTGATCCGGCGTCTTGAGGCGGTGCCGGCCCGGTGAAGCTATACGCCGACCGACTGCACGAGCGCCTGGCACGCGGGCTGGATCGGGTCTACCTGATTGCAGGGCCCGAGCATCTCCTGGTCGAGGAGGCGTGCGACGCTGTCCGGGCTGCTGGCCGGAAAGCCGGGATTGAGGAAAGACTCGTGCTGGAGACGGACGCACGATTTGACTGGTCCCGCCTGAGTGCAGCCACCGAAACCCTGTCGCTTTTCGCCACCCGGCGTCTGGTCGAGGTTCGCTTGCCGTCGGGCAAGCCGGGCCGGGACGGCGCTGCCGCCCTGCGCGAATGGGTTGGGCAGGACAGCGACGACGTCCTGCTGGTCAAGGGTAACGCCTGGGATCTGGCCCAGGAAAAGAGCGCCTGGGCCCGAGCGCTGGAGGCGGCCGGCGTCTATCTGCCTTGCTGGACCGTCAAAGCTGCCCAATTGCCGGACTGGATCAGCCGCAGGCTGGCCTCGCGCGGGCTGCGGGCCGATCGTCCGGCCTGCCTGTTCCTGGCCGAGCGTCTGGAAGGCAACCTGCTGGCCGCGGCCCAGGAAATCGAGCGCCTTGCTCTGCTGTACGGTCAGGGCAGCCGCCTCGGGCTGGACGAATTGCGCGCGGCGGTTGCCGACAGCGCCCGCTTTGACAGCTTTCGCCTGGTCGAGCTGGTCTTGTCCGGACAGGCGGGTCCGGCGGTGCGCTGCGTGCGGGGCCTGCGCGAAACGGACACACCCATGCCGATGATTGTGTCTGCCCTGGCTCGCGAACTGCAGACGCTGGCGGCATTCCAGCAGCGCGCAGCGAAGCAGGGTGAGGCGATGGCCTTCAAAGAGCTGGAAGTCTGGCGGACCCGACAGGCGCCCATGGCGGCTGCGGCGCGCCGGCTCGATTCCGGCACGGTCCGCTCTGCGGTGGCCCGCCTGTCTGATCTTGACCGGATGGCCAAGTCGAACGAGCGGCACGGGTTCTGGGTCGCCCTCGAGCGGCTGTGCTTGCAGGTGGCCGGAGTGGAAATCGGACGCCATGTCGCCTAGCCGAAAGCGCATTCGCAACCGGGCGGTGGCCATTTTTGGCGGCACGTTCGATCCGGTGCACTATGGACACTTGCGCGCAGCCGCCGAAATTTCCGAGCGCCTCAAGGTCAGCGATTTTCGTCTGGTCCCGGCCGGTCGACCGCCGCACCGCGAAGGGACCTGGGCCGAGGCTTTCCACCGGCTGGCGATGCTGGAACTGGCGGTCGCGCCTTACTCGGACCTGCACGTGGACGCTCGCGAGGTCCTGCGCAGCGGGCCCTCGTTTATGGTCGACACCTTGGCCAGCGTTCGCGCTGAGGTGCCTGGCGTGCCCCTGCTGTTGTGCGTCGGCCAGGATGCAGCCAATCATCTCGACCGCTGGGACCGCTGGCAGCACCTGCTGGATCTCGCTCATCTGGTGGTCATGACTCGTCCGCGCAGTGCGCCTGCTTATCCGGAAGAGCTGGCCGCCTTGCTCGACAAGCGCCGAGTATCCCGCGCCCGCGAGCTCATGGACTCGCCGGCCGGCCTCGTCTGCCACGTAGAGGTGACCCAGCTTGCGATCTCGTCGACCGATATCCGGCATCAGTTGGGACGCGGCTGGGATCCGCGTTTTCTCCTGCCGGCGACGGTCCTGTCCTACATCCGCAAACACGGCCTCTACGGGTCCGGGCGCGGCGGATGAAACGTCGCGCGCAAAAGGGTAAACTGCAGTTTGATGTCAACTTCTACCAACCACCCTCATTGAAGCCACATTCCGACCCTGATTCGCGCCAGCTCTGCGACCTCGCCGTCGCCTCACTAGAAGACAGCAAGGGTGAAGCCATCCAGGTCATCGATCTGACCGACCGCTCCACGTTTGCCGACTACATGATTGTTGCCAGCGGCAACTCCACTCGCCAGGTCAAGGCCATGGCTGATCGGCTCGTGCAGCGCGCCAAGGCCGCCGGCCACGCGCCGCTGGGTGTCGAGGGTGACCGCGAGGCCGAGTGGGTGCTGGTCGACCTTGCCGACGTCGTGGTTCACCTGATGCTGCCGCAGACCCGCGCCTTCTACAATCTTGAGAAGCTCTGGTCTACGGCGTTGCCGGCGCGCCCGTCTTCCGCTCAGGCCTGATGAGGCTGCAGCGGCTGGCATGAAACTGGTGGTGGCGGCCGTCGGGCAGCGTATGCCCGGCTGGATCGAGGCTGGGTGGAAGGAGTACGCCCGGCGTTTTCCGCCCCACCTGTCGCTGGAACTTGTCGAGGTCCCGGTCGCCGGGCGGGCCGGTGCCGATCGCGCGAGCGAGCTCGAAGCTGAGCGGCTCTCCGCCCGCGCCCCGGAGCGCGCAGAGCGGGTGGCGCTGCACGGCGCTCGCCAGGCCTGGTCGACCGAAGAGCTCGCCCAGCGCTTGGCCGGATGGATGCAGCGCGGAGATCCGGTCTGGTTCTTTGTCGGTGGTGCGGACGGATTAGCGCCGAGCCTGCTTGAAAGCTGTCGCGCACGCTGGTCGCTTGGCCCGGCCGTTTATCCCCACATGCTGGTCCGGGTCATCATTGCCGAGCAGATCTACCGGGCCGCCAGCCTGCTCAGCGGTCATCCCTACCATCGTGCTTAGCCAGTCGCTGATTCTGGCGTCGGCCTCGCCGCGAAGGCGAGCGCTGCTCGACCGTTGCGGGGTAACCTTCACGGTGGTGGTTTCGGCGATCGACGAAAGCGTGGCCGACGGCGAAGACCCGGCTGATTACGTTCTGCGCCTGGCCCGCGCCAAGGCCGAAGCGGTTCATCGGCGACATCCCCAGAGTTTTGTTCTGGGTTCGGACACGACGGTTGTGGTCGATGGCCGGATCCTCGGTAAACCATCGGGGCCTGTCGAGGCTAGGGACATGCTGAGTCGCCTTTCCGGCCGTTCGCATGAGGTCATGTCGGCGGTGGCACTGCTGAGTCCGGACGGCTCGAGAGCCGAGCGATTGAGCGTGACCGAGGTGGAATTTGCCCTGCTGCCTGAGGCGTGGATCGATGCCTATGTCGCCACCGGCGATGGTCTGGACAAGGCCGGTGCCTATGGCATCCAGAACGAGGCCGGTGTTTGGATACGACGACTGTCCGGCAGCTATAGCGGTGTGGTCGGATTACCGCTGTTTGAAACCGCCGAGCTGCTGCGCGAGGCCGGCCTGATCAGATTTTGAAGCCCTTTGATCGAGTCCGCCGGCTACGGCGCCCGATGCTATGCTTCGAGCTGCCATGCAGCAAGGAAGGGCAGCTTGATGGCGCCCGTCAGACAAGCCAGTGAGTGACGAAATCCTGATCAACGTCACCCCGACCGAAAGCCGGGTCGCGGTGGTGGAAAACGGTCTGCTCCAGGAACTCTACCTGGAGCGCTCCGGTGACGGTGGCTACGTGGGCAACATTTACATGGGCCGGATCGACCGGGTCCTGCCGGGCATGCAGGCGGCCTTCGTCAATATCGGCCTGGAGCGAACCGCTTTTCTGCACGCCAACGACATCGTGCCCCGCCAGCCCGAACTGACCGAGGCCGGCGAAACCCTGGAAGTGCCGCCGATCACCGACCTGATCCGCCAGGGCCAGAACGTGCTGGTACAGGTCATCAAGGATCCGCTGGGCAGCAAGGGTGCTCGGCTGACGACCCAGCTGAGCATTCCATCGCGCTACCTGGTCCTCCTTCCCGGTGTGGGACACATCGGTGTCTCGGTTCGGATCGAGACCGAATCCGAGCGCGATCGCCTGCGCCAATTGGTGCGCGATCTGGTCGGCGAAGACAGCAAGGCCGGCTTTATCCTTCGGACCAATGCCGAGGACGTTGAAGAGTCTGCGCTGGCCCGCGATCTGGAATACCTGCGTCGCCTCTGGAAACGGATCGATGCCGGCATGCACAGCGCCGAGGCGGGCCAGTGCGTTTACGAGGATCTTTCCTTGCCGTTCCGGTCGCTGCGCGACCTGATGCATGCGGGGGTGGAGAAGGTGCGGATCGATGACGCCGCAACCGTTGGCGAGGCGAAGACCTTTGCTCGCGAATTCTTCCCCGACTGGGTCGATCGGATCGAACTTTACGGTGGCGACGGTCCCCTGTTCGACCTGTACGGCGTCGAAGATGAAATCGAGCGGGCGCTTTGCCGAACCGTGCCGCTGAAATCGGGCGGTCACCTGACCATCGATCAGACCGAGGCGATGACCACGGTCGACGTCAACACCGGCGGTTATGTCGGCTTTCGCAACCTCGAAGACACCATTTACAAGACCAATCTCGAGGCCGCCCAAGCCATTGCTCGCCAGCTTCGCCTGCGCAACCTCGGCGGCATCATCATCATCGATTTTATCGACATGGAAGAGCCCGAGCACCGCCGGCAAGTTTTGCGGACCCTGCAGCGGGCACTGGAGCGAGACCATGCGCGCACCTCGATTTCCGAGATCTCGGCGCTGGGCCTGGTCGAGATGACCCGCAAGCGCACGACCGAAAGCCTGGAACATCGCCTGTGCCAGCCCTGTCCGGCCTGCGGGGGGCTGGGACGGATCAAGAGCGTCGATACGGTCTGCTCGGAAATCTTCCGCGAAATCCTCAGGGCCGTGCGCCAATTCGAGACCGGCGAGCTGCGGGTCATGGCCAGCCCTGCGGTGGTCGAGCGAATCCTGGAGGACCAGCATCGCACCATTGCCGAGCTGACTGAGCAACTGCGAACAACGATCTGTTTTCAGCCCGAAGAACAGTATGGCCAGGAACAGTTCGACGTCGTTCTGCTTTGACTGAAAGCTCGCCGGTTTCGCGCCTCACCATGCTGGCGCGGCAGTTTCGGGACCTGCTCCTGACCACGCTGGCGCTGGTCATCATCTCCACGGCGGTGCTGGTCGGGATCGGTCGCACCCTGCTTCCGCATGCCGATGAGCTGCGGCCATGGCTGGAGCGTCAGCTGAGCCAGCGGGTCGGACAGACCGTTACGCTGGACCGGGTTGAGGCGCAGTGGCCTCGGCTCACGCCCAGCCTGACCCTGATCGGTCTGAAGGTCGGCGACGATCGAGACCAGGGGCTGGAAATCGACACCGCTCGCCTCGAATTGCATCTGCCCAATCTGTTCGATGCCGACGCCAACCTGATGCGTCTGGTGGTGCTGGGTCTGGAAGTTTTGCTGGCCCCGGACGAGGGCGGCCGCTGGGGCGTCGAACTCGCCGCCGGAGTGGTGATTCGTGGAACGATGACCGGATCCGGACTGCCGGGTGCTGACGTGTTGCTCCGCGACACTCGGCTCCGGATCCGACCCCGGGCGGGTCCGGAACTGGCGCTGCGGGTCCCGGAAGGTTGGGTTCGTCGAGAAGGTGACCGGACTCTGATTCACGGAAGCCTGCAGCCCGGTCGGGAACGCGTGCCGGTGAGCGGGATTCGACTGCGTTTGGACCATCCCGACGGTCGATGGCAGGCGGCCGAAGGCTGGCTGGGCATCGATGATCTGGTATTGGCCGACTGGCTGCCGGCCCTTGACCCCGACTCGGCGCTGGCCTCGACCCGCGCGAGTCTTGAGAGCTGGGTGCAATGGTCGGCCGCCGATCAGGAAATGCGTCTTGACCTGGATTTTCAGCTTCGTGACGATTCGGGGCCCTCGCCGTTGACCGGTCGGGCTACGGTCGTGCGGACCGGCCAGATCTACCAGGCGCAAGTTGAGCGGCTGGCGCTCGCCGGCGAGACCATCGGCGAAGGCCTGGCCCTGGCTCATGATGGTCGCCGCTGGGCGCTGGCGGTCGATGCGCTGGATTTGGCTGCCACGCATGCGGCATTGGCGCCCTGGCTGGGAACAATGCCAGGCTGGCCCGAGTCGATGAGCGGTCAGGTTCATGACCTGCAGGGCGGGATGGACGAGGGCTGGAGTGTGCATGCTGCTGAGGGGCGGATCGAGCAGCTGTCGTTTGCCCTTGCCGCGTCCTGGCCCAGCGTCGAGGGGCTCGATCTTCGCCTTGACCGATTGGGCGATCGGCTGGTTATCGTGCCGTCTGGTCAGCCTTTGCTGAACTGGCCCGGCCTGCTGCGCGGCGAGGTGCGGTTCGACGACCTTGCTGGGCAGGTCATTGTCGCCCGCGATAGCGTCGAGCTGCGCGGCTTCGGCATTGACAGCGCGGTGGCGGCGGCAACGGCTGACGGCTGGATCTATCTTGAGCAGCCGCGCCCCTTTCTGGACCTCTTCATCCGGGCTGATCGGGTCGGCCCCATAGACCCGCGCCGCTTTCTGCCGCATCGCATCATTCCAAGGCCTGCCATGCGCTGGTTGGACCAGTCATTGGTGTGGGTGGAAGACGCCCGCGGTTACGTCAACCTGCACCTGCGCGCCGGGACCCGCACCCGCGATCTTCACCCGGGCGCCTACCAGGCGCATGTCGATTTTCGAGACGTGGACCTCGATTACTGGCCTGAGTGGCCGGTCGCGCGTGGGCTGCAAGGTCAGGCCGAGTTCATCGGCAGACGCTTGTCCGGTCACATTGAGCGGGCACGGGTGGGCGAGATCAACGTGGCCGCCAAGGAGGTCCAGATTGCCGATCTGGCCGCGCCTGAACTCGTGTTGAACGTCAGTTCTAGCGGTTCTGACGCTGGCCATCTATCAACGACCTTGTCCGAGATTCCCTTTTCGGGCTGGCAAGCGGTGCTGGCGCCGATGCGCTGGTCCGGGCCCATCGACCTGGACGCGGTTCTGACCCTGCCTTTCCGGCGCATGCGCGACTGGAACGTCGACGGCTCGGCTCGGCTGATCGACGCAAGCCTTGAGCTACCCGCAATCGATACCCGTCTGACTCGGCTGTCGGCTTCAGTGGCCTTTGATCGAGCCGGCATCGAGCCCGTTCGGGTCGAAACATATCTGGTTGATCAGCCGCTGGAGCTGAACCTGGCCGCCGGCTTTGAGTCGCCAGCGTGGCTGGAGCTTTCGGCTCCGCTCAATCCGGCGAGCCTGGTGTCGAGCTCGGGTCTGCCGGGCGCACTTGGTCGGCGGACAAGCGGCCGCAGTCACTGGCGTTACCGCCTCGAAGGACGCAACGGCGAGGGCATCCGGATGAGCCTGGCCAGCGACCTCAAGGGCATGGCCCTGGACTGGCCCGCACCGTTTTCAAAGTCAGCCGAAGCGGTCTGGCCGCTGGAAGCAGAACTGCTCCTGGGCGATGGCGACGCCGAGCTGTCCTTTCGTCTGGATCGGCTGGTTGCAGGCCGGCTTGCGCTTGGCCAAGATCAGTGGTCGGCCTCCCTCGCATTCGGAGATCCGCCGTCAGCGATACCCCTGCCAGCCGGATTGATGGTGTCCGGCGAGGTCGGCACCTTGGGTCTGGATGACTGGTTCGGTGTACTTGAGCAGCCGAATCGAGGCACAGGCCTGGCGATGGCTGGTCCGATCAGAGTCGCTTTGTCGGCCGACTCGGTGGAACTGGCCGGGATTCGAACGGGTGCAGCGCGGCTGACCGTTGACCGGACCGATACGGCGTTGAGTTTCGCTCTGGACAGTGCTGAACTGGCCGGCACTCTCACGGTGCCTGTCGAGGCCCAAGCCGGTCGCGCCGTCGTGGCCGACCTGGCCCGGGTCCACTTCCCGTCGGGCGTTGACCAGGCGCTGGCAGAAGAGCTGCAGCGGCGTCCGTCGGACGGATCAACAAGCCGGTTCAGTCCGGCCGGATTGGCGCCTTTTTCGATGGTCATTGAAGATCTGCGGCGCGGTGAGCTGGAGCTGGGGCGAATGCGGCTGGAGGCTCATCCGATCGGCACCGGACTGGAAATGGAGTTGCTGGATATCAGCGGCCCGGATCTTCGCCTGCAGGGCAGTGGTCGCTGGATTGACACCGCCGATGGGCCGCGCTCGCAGTTCGCCGGGCGAATCAGCACGCCCAGCCTGAGCGCGCTGCTGAATTCGGCCGGCTACGACCCGGGGATCGAGGCCGCGCGTGCCCAGGTCGATCTGGACGTGCAGTGGCCGGGCGGCCCAGCGGATTTTTCCCTCAGCCGCTTGCTGGGCCGTCTGGACCTGCAGATTGGCGACGGACAGATTCCGGAAGCCAGGCCTGGCGCCGGACGCCTGCTGGGGTTGGTCAGCTTCAACGCCATCCCGCGTCGCCTGATGCTGGATTTTCGCGACGTGTTCAGCCCGGGGATGCGCTTTGACGCGATTGAAGGCGTGTTCGATCTAGCCGCAGGAGTGGCGCGCACAAACGGTTTGGTGCTGCGTTCCCCGGCGGCTGTCATGACCATTTCCGGACAGACCGACATGGTCGCGCGCGAGTACGACCAGACTTTGCGGGTCGAGCCCGGTCTGGGCGCCTCCTTGCCGGTGATTGGCGGTCTGGCCGGCGGGCCGATCGGTGCTGCGGCCGGCCTGGTGCTGCGCCAGTTGCTGGAGCGGCCCTTGCGTGACGTAGCCGAGGTCCGCTATCGAATTACCGGTCCGTGGGACTCGCCCCAGATCGAGCTGGTCGACGCGCGGGTCGTCGAGCAAGCCGCATCCGATCCGCCGCCTGAACAGGATTGAATCGCCTGCACGGCGACCGGATATAGTCCATCTATCTCTCTTACCGGGAAACGTTCATGTACGAACAAGTCCGCGAGCAACTCCTCGCACCGGCCGGGCTCGGCCATTCCGAAATCGACCTGGCGCTCAGCCGACTGCTGGCTCGCGGCATCGACTTCGGTGAGCTGTATTTTCAACGCCGGGTGCGCGAAGGCTGGACGCTGGAGGACGGCAGCGTCAAGAACGGCAGTTGGGACGTGGACCAGGGCGTGGGCGTGCGTGCCGTGGCCGGCACGGGTACCGGATTTGCTTACGCCGACAGCCTGGCCTTGCCGGCGCTTCTGGATGCCGCCGACAGCGCGCGCGCCATCAGTCGTCAGGCCGGTGACGGCCGGGTGCAGGCGATCCGGGTGCAGGACGGTGCGGCTCGCTATCGGGCGGCCGATCCGACCGCTGAGGGCAGCTCGGCCGAGCGGGTCGAACTGCTGCGCACCATCGATGCCTATGTGCGCTCTCTCGACGCCCGGGTCAGCCAGGTAACGGTCTCGTTGTCGGCCAGCCAGGACCAGATCGTTGTCGCTGCGACCGACGGGACGCTGGCCGGGGACCAGCGTCCGCTGGTGCGTCTGGATATTCGCGTGCTGATGGAAGAGGGCGAGCGACGTGAGCAAGGCTTCAGCGGCGGCGGCGGTCGCTACGGGTTGGCCGAGTTGACCGATCCGGAAGTCTGGCAGGACTATGCCCGCGAAGCGGTCCGCCAGGCCGCGGTCAACCTGGGTGCCGAATCAGCACCGGCTGGGCACATGACGGTCGTTCTGGGGGCCGGCTGGCCGGGTGTTTTGCTGCACGAGGCGGTGGGCCACGGTTTGGAGGGAGACTTCAACCGCAAGGGGATTTCGGCTTTCAGCGGTCGCATCGGCGAACAGGTGGCGACGTCCGAGTGCACGGTCGTCGATGACGGCACCCTGGACGCGCGGCGCGGCTCGCTCAGCATCGATGACGAAGGCACGCCCAGCGGTTGCACGACACTGATCGAGAACGGTCGCCTGGTTGGCTACATGCAAGACAAACTCAACGCCCGTTTGATGGGGGTCAGGCCGACCGGCAACGGTCGGCGCGAATCCTTCGCGCATCTACCCATGCCGCGGATGACCAACACCTACATGCTGCCCGGCAAGCACGACCCGGCCGAGATCATCGCCTCGGTTGACGAGGGTATCTATGCGGTCAACTTCAACGGTGGCCAGGTGGACATCACGTCGGGTAAATTTGTGTTTGCCGCCTCGGAAGCCTACCGAATTCGCAACGGCAAGATTGGCCCCGCGATCAAAGGCGCGACCTTGATCGGCAATGGCCCGGATGTTCTGACTCGGGTCGGCATGGTCGGCAACGACCTGGCCTTGGATACCGGCGTCGGAGTCTGCGGTAAGGAGGGTCAGAGTGTGCCGGTGGGCGTCGGCCAGCCGACGCTGCGGATTGATGGCCTGACGGTCGGAGGAACTTCGTGAGTCGAGCAGCGCTGTTGGCCGAAGGCGGTGTGACCGGGCTGCTGGATGATCCGGAGCGCGAAACTGAACTCCTGATCAGCATGGCCCGCCGGGTGCTGGATCGCGCCGCGGATCGCGGCGCCGACCAGGCCGAAGTCGGGGTCAGCTCCAGCCTCAATCGCGAGGCCGGCGTGCGCCTGGGCGAAGTCGAGGTGCTGGAGGAGGCGCGCGACCGCGGCGTTCGTGTCACCGTCTACTGCGGAAGCTGTTCGGGTTCAGCGAGCACCGGCGACCTGCGCCCGGAAATTCTCGACGAAACCGTGGATCGGGCGCTGGCCATTGCCCGCCATACCCAGGTTGACCCGGCCTCGGGCCTGGCCGAGGCGGAGCTAATGGCGACGACGATGCCTGATCTGGACCTGTGGCACCCGCAGGACGTGAGCATGGATACCCTCATCCGTCGGGCCAAGGCAATCGAGCAGGCCGGGCGCGCGGCCGATGCCAGGATTTCCAACTCGGAGGGGGCCAGCGTGTCGGCCGAGGCTGCACTCAGCATCTATGCCAACAGCCACGGCTTTCTGGGCAGTCACCGCGGGACTCGCTATTCTCAGCATTGCATCCTGATCGCCGCTGATGAGGGCGGCATGCAGCGCGACTACGACTGGGACGCTCGCCGGCGCTTCGAGCAGCTGGCCGAGCCGTCCGTTACGGGCGGTGAAGCGGCGCGTCGGACGGCCGCACGGCTGGGCGTGCGGCGCATTCCGACCGGGCGGTTTCCGGTGCTGTTCGTGCCTGAGGTCGCGCGCGGGCTGATCGGCCACCTGGTCGGCGCGGTTTCTGGCGGTCAGCTGTATCGGCGGGCCAGCTTCCTCCTCGATTCGTTGGGCTCCCGAGTTCTGCCGGAGTGGGCCTCGCTGATCGAGTCGCCGCGCCTTGCGGGAGGCCCGGCCTCTTCGACCTTCGACGGCGACGGCGTTGCCACGCGCGAGTCGGCGCTGGTGGCTGACGGCGTTCTGGAGCGCTATGTGCTCGGCAGCTATTCGGCTCGTCGCCTGGGTTTGGTCACCACGGCCAACGCAGGCGGTGTTCGCAACCTGCGTTTTTCCGGTGGGGAACATTCTTACGAGGAACTGGTTGCAAGACTCGGGCGCGGACTGATCGTGACCGAGGTCATGGGCCAAGGCGTCAACCTGGTCACCGGCGATTATTCGCGCGGCGCGGCCGGGTTCTGGGTTGAAGACGGTGAGATTGCCTGGCCGGTCGAGGAAATCACCATCGCCGGCCATCTTCGCCAGATGTTGACCGGCCTGCAAGCAGCAGGGATTGATCACGACGAGCGCCGCAGTATCCAGGTGCCCTCGCTGCTGGTCGACGAAATGACGGTTGCGGGGCAGGAGACCTGACGTTCGTTACAAGGCCTCGGACGCGAAATCGGCCAGGCGCGAGCGCTCGCCCCGTCTAAGCGTGACGTGCCCGGCGTGCGGCCAGTGCTTGAAACGGTCCACGGCGAAAGTCAGTCCGGAGGTCGTTTCGGTCAGGTAGGGCGTGTCGATCTGCTCGACATTGCCCAGGCAGACGATCTTGGTCCCGGGCCCGGCGCGTGTGACCAGGGTCTTCATCTGCTTGGGCGTGATGTTCTGGGCTTCGTCAATAATCAGGTAACGGCTCAGAAACGTGCGTCCACGCATGAAGTTGAGCGAGCGGATCTTGATCCGCGAGGCCAGCAGATCATTGGTCGCGGCCCGGCCCCATTCTCCGCCGTGACCATCGGCCTCGGTCAGAACTTCGAGGTTGTCGGTCAGCGCGCCCATCCACGGGGTCATCTTTTCTTCCTCGGTGCCCGGCAGGTAGCCGATTTCATCACCGACCGACACGGTCGCGCGGGTCATGATGATTTCGCGGTAGTGCTTGGCGTCCAGCGTCTGAGCCAGACCGGCAGCGAGTGCCAGCAGGGTCTTGCCGGTGCCGGCGGTGCCGAGCAGGGTGACAAAATCGATCTGTGGATCCATTAGCAGGTTCAGGGCGAAGTTCTGCTCGGGATTGCGCGCCTGAATTCCCCAGACATCGTGCTGAGTTCGGCGATAGTCGCGCGCAACTTCGAGCATGACCTGCTGATCTTCGACCCGACGGACAATGGCCTCGATACCGCTGTCCCCGGCCAGACGCAGGCACTGATTGGGATACCAGTCATCGGCCTCGCCCCGCCGGATCCGGTAGAACGTCCGGCCTTCCTCGGTCCACGAATGTTCCGGCTGGTGAAGGTCCCAGAAACTGTGGTCGAGCTCGCGCATGCCGGTGTAGAGCAGGCTCAGATCATCAAGCGCGCGGTCGTTGTGATAATCCTCGGCCAGCAGGCCGTGAATCGCCGCCTTGATGCGCAGGTTGATGTCTTTGGAAACCAGCACGACCTGCTTTTCGGGATGCCTGCGGGTCAGGCTGAGCGCGGCCAGCAAGATCTTGTTGTCGGCTAGCGACTGATCACCGACCAGCTCGTCGGCGTTGCCGAGCTGGTCGGTCTGAAAGAACAGTCGGCCGCTGCCCACCTTGAGCTGCAGCCCGTCCGGTTCACTGAGCGCGAGGCCTTGTTCCAGGTCGGCACCTTCGCCCATCAGGTGACCGATAAAGCGACTGGCCTGGCGGACGTTGCGCGAGACTTCAGACAAACCCTTCTTGGCCCGGTCCAGCTCTTCGAGCACGATCATCGGCAGATAGACGTCGTGCTCGGCGAATCGGAACAGGGCGGTCGGATCGTGCATCAGGACATTGGTGTCGAGCAGGTACAGACGCCGACGTTCGGTCATGGTGGGTGAAGCTCCATTTCAGTGGTCAGCCGAGTTCCTTCACCGCCGAGAGTACGGCCTCGACGTGACCCGGTACTTTAACCTTGCGCCATTCGGTCACCAGGTCTCCGCTGGCGTCGAAAAGGAAGGTGCTACGCTCGATTCCCATGACTTTCTTGCCGTACATGTTTTTCTCCTTGATCACGTCGAATTGTCGACACAGGGTCTCGTCGGTGTCGGCGATCAGCGGAAACGGAAAGTCGAACTTGGCGGAGAACTTCTGATGGCTGGCCAGGGTATCGCGCGAGACGCCGACAATTTCACAGTCGAGCTCGCGAAAGGCGGCGTAATGGTCGCGAAAGCCTTCGCCCTCGCGCGTACAACCGGGTGTATTGTCGCGCGGGTAGAAATAAACAACCACCGGGTTTCCGCGCAGTTGGTCGAGGCTGAGCTCGCCGTCGGGCGTTGCAGGCAGGGCGGGCGAGTTGAGTTTGCGGTATGAATCAGTCATTGCAGTCCATAGGTCATGAGGAAGCGGCCCAGAATCGTAGCAGGGCTGCTGTCAGCGAGCGATTGATTCCGCCTGCAGCATAGTGGGCCGCCCCACAGACCGCAAGCCTCTCGTCGAGGGTCACTTCGGCGGGTCCAGGCCCTTAAGCTCTTTTTAGCATCAGGGCCAATTCGGTGCCGGTAGAATAGGGGAGCTAAGTGCAACCCTGACAACCTTTTGGAGTTCCTGACTTGAGTCGAGTCGTCCTGAACATAGTGCTGCCGGTCGTGAGTGCCGCGCTGCTGAGCGCGTGTGCGGTCGGTGACAGCGAGCCCATTTACCTCGACAGCGCGGAGGTCGATCCGATCCGCACGCCGGCCCAGCTGGACGAGCCTGCCGTCAGGGGCACTTACCGGGTCGGCGGATACTTCTTGCCGCAAATGGCCGGACAGGGCGAAGACCGCCCGCCCAGGGTGTTGTCGAGCGCCGAAGCCGAGGCTTCTCGCTCGCGCGTGCGCTTTGGCGAGCGCGGCCTGTACCTTGAAGTCGAGGATGAACTTGACAGCGTGTGGCGGCGTCTGGGGTTTACCCTCAACCGTGGCGGCATGGCAATTCAGCAGGCCGATGCTGAGGATCGGCAATACGCTTTTGAATTCCAGCACGATCCGATCGTCATTGATCGGACGGGCTTGGCCCGCCTGGCCTTCTGGCAGAGGCGGGAGAGAATTGATCACAGCGGCCGTTTCATGGTCGAACTCGAACCGGCCGGTGAAGCCATGACGCGCGTCATTCTGCTGGATGAGGACGGCGAACTGATCGACATGGCGCAGGCTGAGTATGTGCTCTCGGTGCTGCGCGAGCGGCTGGGCTGAGACCCTTTCCCCGACGTCTCAGCGTTCCAGCAGCTTGCGTTTATCCGGCACGTCTTCCCACTGTTTGGCGTCGTCCGGAGCCGCTTTCATTTCGGTAATGACCGGCCACTGCAGGGACAATTCGGCGTTGAGTTCCAGGAATTCCTGCTGGTCGGCCGGCAGGTCGTCTTCCGGATAGATCGCCTCGACCGGGCATTCCGGTTCGCACAGGGTGCAGTCGATGCATTCTTCGGGGTCGATGACGAGAAAGTTCGGCCCCTCGTGAAAGCAGTCGACGGGGCACACCTCGACGCAGTCGGTGTACTTGCACTTGATGCAGTTTTCGGTAACGACGAATGTCATGTCGGTGAGGTTTCCACTGGATTCAGGGTTACGTTGCCGGTCCCGAGTTGAAATAGACCGAAGATGGTAAACTCTTGGGCTTGAAAGTTTATCAAAACACGCCCTTGAATACCCATCCCGCTACGCTGTCTGGGTCAGTGCCAGACCCGGTCACGATCGAACGCGCAGACCACGGTATCCAGCCGCGGCAGATTAGCCCCAATGCCCTGAAAGTCATCGAACGGCTGCAAGGTGCGGGGTTTCAGGCCTACCTCGTCGGCGGCTGCATTCGCGATCTGCTGCTTGGCGCCAGTCCAAAGGATTTCGACGTGGCCACCAGCGCGACGCCGGAGGAAATCCGCGAGTTGTTTCGCAATGCGCGCCTGATTGGACGACGTTTCCGCCTGGCCCACGTGCGATTCGGTCGCGAAATCATTGAAGTGGCAACGTTTCGTGGCCCAGGCGACAGCGAATCAGAAGACGACGATCGAGTGGTCGAGGGCGGTCGAGTGACTCGGGACAACGTTTTCGGCAGCGAGGAAGAGGACGCGATTCGGCGCGACTTCACCATCAATGCGCTGATGTACGATCCGTCCACCGAGACCATCCGCGATCATGTCGACGGCTACTCGGATGTGCTGGGCCGCCGGCTGCGATTGATTGGAGATCCAGTGACGCGCTACCGCGAGGATCCCGTTCGGCTGTTGCGCGCGGTCCGGTTCATGGTGAAGCTCGATCTGGCCATGGAGCCAGAGACCGCGGGTCCGATCGTGTCCATGGCTCCGCTGCTTGATGGTATTCCGCCCGCGCGTCTGTTTGACGAGATTCTCAAACTGTTCATGGCCGGGCAGGCCTGGCCGACTTACCAAGCGCTGGTTCGCCAGGCGCTTTGGCCTCAGCTTTTCCCGGGTCTGTTCGACGATCCGGCCAGTCCGCCGAAGCTGGTCGAAAGCGCCCTCAAGAGCACCGATCAGCGCGTGGCCCAAGGGCTGCCGGTTACTCCTGGATTCCTGTTTGCCGCTTTTTTGTGGCAGCGGGTGCGGGCTGCTGCCGAGACCCTGGTCGATGAAGGCACGCCGCCGGTCGATGCGCTGGCCGCGGCCGGGGAAGAGGCGATCGCGGCCCAGGCTCGAAAGGTGGCGCTGCACCGCAGGTTTTCGACCATTGCCAAAGAGATCTGGTGCATGCAGCCGCGTTTCCGCAAGCGTCGCGGCCAGCGTGCCCTGCGCCTGATCAATGAACGGCGCTTTCGTGCGGCCTACGATTTCTTGCTGCTGCGCGTCGACGAGGAGCCCGAGTTGTCCGAGCTGGCGCAGTGGTGGACGGATGTTCAGGCGGTCGAAGCCGATGACCGGGTCAGCCTGGTCCAGGCTGCGCCGGGCGGCGGTGCCAAGCGTCGTCGCCGCCCGCGTCGGCGCAAGCCCGCCAGCGCTGGATGAGCCTGGCCTGGGTCGGCCTGGGCGCCAACTTG
Source organism: Wenzhouxiangella sp. (assembly GCA_036353315.1). GTDB lineage: Bacteria > Pseudomonadota > Gammaproteobacteria > Xanthomonadales > Wenzhouxiangellaceae > Wenzhouxiangella. The sequence goes on from JAZBOC010000158.1 coordinate 91,235, forward strand.
GGTCGACCGAAAAGCACGCTGAACAAGGCGCTGGCTGCGATCGACGCGCTGCCACAAACGCGCCTCTTGGCCACCTCTCCGTTCTACTGGACCACACCGTGGGGCCTGGCTGATCAGCCCGATTTCCTCAATGCCGTGGCATGCCTTCAAACGGCCGGGTCGCCGATTGAATTGCTGCGCGGCTTGCTGGCCATCGAGTCGGGTCTGGGGCGGGTCCGCACCGGACCTCGCTGGGGTCCCCGCGAGGTCGATCTGGATCTTTTGCTGTTCGATGATCTGGTGCTGGATTCGGCCGAACTGACCCTGCCTCATCCCCGTCTGCATGAGCGCGGGTTTGTTCTGGTTCCGCTGGCTGAATTAGCCCCGGACCTGATCGTGCCCGGCAAGGGTCGCGTGATCGAGCAGCTCGAGTCACTGCCCGACGAAGAGCTGGACTCGGTGCGATTGGCTGGAGAAAGTCCAGGGACCGCCGGGGCCTGATCAGGCGCTGGTTGCCAGGATGATATGCGCGGGATTGACCAGGGCCTCCACGGGCTCACCAACCCGCAGCCAGGGCTGTTCGGCAATTTCGCACGCAACCATCGCGGTCAGGGTTCGGTTGTGCCCGATATCGACCTGAACCTCAGACTGTACGGCGCCTTTGACCACGGCCTTGACGACCCCGGGAAAGCGATTGCTGGTCGAGTAGTGGGCGTCTGATGATGGTGCGGCCAGCATGACGAACGGCGCCTTGATAAGAACGTGGACCCGTCGGCCCGTCTGTTGAAGCGCCAGGGCCTCGCTGGACTCTCGAGTGATCGAGCATTTCACCTGCAGATCCTGGGTAATGTCGATCACGACTTCATCGTTGACCGCGCCACGGCGCAGTTCGCGAACGCTGCCGAGGAGTTGATTGCGCGCCGATGTGTTCATCGAAAGTCTTCTCATCAGGGACCAGGTGTCACCCAGTTCGCCGGCGGATCTGGCCAGTTCCTGCAGAAACCGCTGGTGGGCGAGTTCGACCTGGCGGAACTGCCGGATGACCTGTTCGCCATGGGCGGTGAGCTGCGTGCCGCCGCCGTGTCGGCCGCCGGCCTGGCGGACCAGTAGCGGCTCTTCGGCCAGGTTGTTCATGGCATCAATAGCGTCCCAGGCAGCTTTGTAGCTCATGCCCATGGCCCGTGCGGCTGCTGAAATTGAGCCGGTGGCTTGAACCTGTTCCAGCAGATTGATGCGGCCGCTCCCGGCAAAGGAGTGGCCGTCAATGTTCAGCCAGAAGCGACCGTCGATTTCGGGTTCCAGCATGATGGCAGGACAGACTATTGAGCGCGTTATCTGGCCCGACACTATACCCCTGATGGCCGTCGGCCGCGATCCGAGGTGGGCGTGGAACTGACCCGGCGGGCAATCGGCTCGGTGCGGGGATGGCTGGTCAGGGCAGCGGGCTGCGGCGGGATTGGGCTCAGGCTTTTAGATCGTCGTCGGACAGTCTGCCGACAGTCGATGGCAGGCCCATGACCGTCACCGTCACGCAACCGTCAATCCACTGCAACCGAGCTGAAAGGCAGCCCGCCTAAGCTGTGGTTCCAGGTCAACTGGAGATCCCCGATGGAAACCGTTACCGCCTTTCCGTTTCGGCGGCATGTCCGAACCATCTGGATCTCGGATGTGCATCTGGGATACGCTGGGTGCAGCGCTGATCACCTCCTCAAGTTCCTGCGCGAAATGCGCTGTGAGACGCTCTACCTGGTCGGCGATATCGTCGATTTTTGGTCGTTGAAAAAGCGTCGCTACTGGTCGCAAGATCACAACAATGTGGTTCGCTCCATCCTCGGCAAAGCCAAGCACGATACCCGTGTCGTTTTCATTCCCGGCAACCATGACGAGGTCATGCGCGGCTATGAGGGCATGACCCTGGGTAACGTCGAAGTCCGCAACCAGGTCATCCACGAAACGGTCGACGGTCGCCGCTTTCTCGTGCTGCACGGCGACCAGTTCGATGGCGCAGTCGTCAATTCCCGTCTGCTCGGCCTGATCGGATCGAGACTTTACGACACCCTGCTGCGCATGAACGGGATGGTCAATCGAATCCGGGCCAAGCTGGGGCTGGAGTACTGGTCGCTGGCCGCATTCCTGAAGCACCGGGTCAAGAACGCGGTGCAATACATCAGCAATTTCGAGCAGGCCGTCGCCCGCGAAGCGCACAGCCAGGACGTCGACGGCTTGATTTGCGGGCATATCCATCGCCCGGAAATCACTCGAATCAGTGGGGTCAGCTACTTGAACTGCGGCGACTGGGTGGAAAGCTGTACCGCGCTGATCGAACACCACGACGGCAGTATTGAGCTGGTCCACTGCGCCGATCGGTCAGAGATTCTCAAGACTCTGCCGGCGCGAGTGAACCGAAAGGCGGCCTGATTCGCGGCAGATCCGCTGCGCGTCAACTGCCGGTCAGGCGCTGCATGGCTGCTGCCAACAGACCGCCGGCGCTGCTCGCCCGGCCCTGAGAATGACGGCTGCGCACCCAGGCCAGCACTGTTTCCCACTCTTCCCAGTCCGGCCAGGCCAGGTATGGAGGCAGGTCGGCGACCGCAAGGCCCTTTTCGAACGCTTTGACGTAGTTCATGGTGTCGCGCAGCTGGCCGATCACAGGCACCCGAAAACCATCCAGAAACCCGGTTAGTTCACGGTAGATGATGGTCTGAGGTCGGACCCGGTTGGCCACCAGCCCAACCGCGGTGTGGCCGCTGCGCACAGCCTTGATTTCCTGTAGATGGCTGAGGAAGCGCCAGGCCGCGCGCATGTCCACTGGCGACGGCATCACCGGTACCAGCACGGTCTGGGCGCGGCGGATGATCTGTTCGAGCTCGCTCCCGGCAAGCCCGGCCGGGGTATCCAGGATCAAGGTGTCTGTGTCAGGCGGCGGGCTGGCGTTCGCCGAGACCACACCGGTAATCTGCGGCGCGGTCTTCGGGCGGTGGGCCAGCCAGTCGGCTGAAGAGCGCTGAGGGTCCATGTCGGCCAGGGCAACGGAATGTCCCTCCCAGGCCAGCGCAGAGGCCAGCGAGGTGGCGATCGTGGTCTTGCCGCAGCCGCCCTTGGCGTTGATCAGGGCGATGGTTCGCATGGTGGTCTTTACCTCGACAATCTGATTTCAGGGACCAGGTTGCGCTAGCGCTGGCGCGGATCGGGCAGCCCGCTGTGTAGCAGCCAACCCTTCAGTTCCTCATCGTAGCGCCAGACTTCGCGGTGATCCAATACCCGTTCGCGAGCGCTGTGGACGTGATAGAGGCGAATGCGCACGGTTCGTTCCAAACCCAGCCCGTCGGGCTCGGTCAGAACCTGGCGGGCGCGGTACTCGGTGACCCGGAACTGATAGAGGCGATCGATGTCCAGTGCGGTGACCGGATTGGCGGCCAGATATTCCGGGTGGATGAAGTCGATCAGGGCGTCGTACTCGCTCCAGCGCACGAGGTTTTCCCAGGCGAGCAGGGTGTCACTGCGCTCGTTATTGAGCGAGCTGCCGGCACAGGCAGTCAGGAAAAGGAGGGCGGCAAGGGCGAGGCCTGAACATCTCGCGGCTGACAACATGACGTGGTTTCTATCCATGGTTCGCGGTTAGCGCAGCATACCGGGCCTGCAGCGAGGCCGCCACTTCGAAGTCGGTGAGAATACGCGCATTGATGTCCAGTCGGCCTTTGCCCCGTTCGTCCAGTCGCTGCAGAAAGTGCCGCTGAGCCTCCGGTTCCGGCCAGTTGCACTGCGCACTGTAGGGACCCTGGACGGGTTTGACAAAGTGCAGTTCGCAGCGACCGATCACCAGGTCGGCGGCTGTCGCCTGGCGTTTGAGCAGCAGCCTGGGCAGCGACCATCCGGCCAGGATCATGGCGCTGGCCAGCGCGCCGCCAAAGGCAGTGCCCTTGTCATTGATGCTCGGGGCAAGGGGAAAGTCGAGCTGAATGCCGGTCGCGTCCAGTCGGGCAATGCGCAGATCCATCTTCTCTGCCAGCGGAATCCGCTCGCGCAGCAGTGGTTCAAGCCATGCGCGTTCGGCTTCCAGATCGATCGTGTCGGGATTGAACATCATGCGAGAATGATAACGCCCCCGCCCGACTTGGAATCCTCGCCATGTCCGCCCGCAACGATCCTGCCCGCCTGCCGTTCATTGCGCGAACGCTGATGCCGCGGGAAGTCAGCGCCAATGCCGCCATGGCGGTTGCCCTGGGTGCGCTGGAAGGCGGTCTGGTCGGGGTCATCGTGAAGACCCAGTTCGACGGCGTCGCCGATCCGGTCTGGGTCAACCTGGCCGTGGCCCTGGTTGCCGGTGCCCCGGCGTTCGCCAACATTGCTTCGCTGTGGATTTCGGGCCTGGCTGAAGGTCATGACCGGACCCGCTGGGTTGCCGCACTGAAAGCCTTGACAGCGCTTTTTCTGATCCTCATGGCGACGGCCCCAATCAGTCCGTCGGGCCTGGTGCTGATGACGGCGATGATGCTGGCCAGCCGCTTGTGCTGGGCCGGGGTGATTACCCTTCGCGCAGCGATCTGGCGGGCCAACTTCCCGCGCCACGTGCGCGGCCAGATCACCGGTCGGATCACGGTGATTTATTCGCTCATCATCGCCTTGACGGCGGCGGTCATCGGAGGGTTGATGTCGTGGTGGCCGGAAGCCTGGCGGGTGGTGTTTCCCGTGGCCGGCATGCTGGGTCTGATCGCGGCCGCCCGTTATCGCCGGGTTCGGATCCGGCGCGGCGGTCAGCTCCGACGCCAGGAGCTCAGCCAGCGCGCCGGTCGCCGCGGCGGTCAGCTACGCGCCAGCCTGCAGATCCTCGCCCGCGACCGCTGGTACCGGCGTTACATGCTGACCATGTTCGCCTTTGGCAGCGGCAACCTGATGGTCATCGCCCTGCTGGTGATCCTGCTCACCGAGCAGTTCGGCTTTGGCCGCCTCAGCCAGGTGATGATCACCACAACCTTGCCCCTGCTGACCTTGGCGGTATTCACCCCAATCTGGGCCAGACGCCTTGATGCGGTTCACATACTGGATTATCGCGCCCGTCAGGCCTGGACCTTCGTGTTGGCGCTCGGCCTGTTTACCGTGGCCGCAGCGGCCGGCCTGCACTGGCTGTTCTGGGTCGGCTCGCTGGCCCTGGGTGCGGCTTTTGCCGGTGGCAAGCTGGGCTGGAACCTGGGCCACAATGACTTTGCCAGCGACGACCAGTCGACCCTGTACATGGGCATCCATGTCACGCTGACTGGAATCCGCGGTCTCTTGGCGCCGCTGGTCGGAGTGCTGGTCTACCAGGCCCTGGAGGCCCAACTGCCGGGTCTTGGTCGCTGGGTGCTGCTGTTTCCGTTTGCCCTGACCCTGGGCGGGGCGGTGACCTTCGTGATTCTGGCGCGTCTGAGAAGGCTCGAGGCCGGCCTGAACTGACAACCACCGGGCGTGGCAAAATGCGGTTTCTGCCCACTGTTGAGGTTCGTCATGTTGCGTAGTCGCGTCCAATCGATGAATGTTCAGATCATCGCGGTTGCCTTGCTGGGATTTGTGCTGCCGCTGACCGCATCGGCCGGGCCGGTTGGCAGTCTGGCAGAGCGAGAGATGCGAACCCTGTCTGAGCGATTCCCCGGGCGCATGGCCGGCAGCGCGCGCGAGCAGGCGGCGGCCGACTATCTCGTTGGCCGACTGACCGACTTCGGCTACCAGGCCGAGCTGCAGGAGTTTCCTGTGGCCTTCAGCTTCCATTCGCAAGGCGGGGGAAACGCTCGCGAGCGAGAGGCAGTCTCATACAACGTGGTTGCCGAAGTGGCCGGCCGCAGCGAACGGCTGATCATCGTTGGCGCCCACTACGACACCTCGGTGGCTCGCAACGAGGCCCAGTCCGAAGCCGGTATCGGCGGTCCGGCGCTTCAGGGCGTGGACGACAACGCCTCGGGGGTGGGCGTTTTGCTGGAGCTGGCCTCGCGCCTGGCTGGCACCGCACCCGAACACACCATCCGCTTCATTGCCTTCGGGGCCGAGGAAGTCGGTCTTCTGGGCGCCCGCCAAGTGGTGAAATCGATGCCGATGGATGAGCGCGAACGCGTTGTGTTGATGATCAACATCGACAGCATCATTACCGGTGACCGCCTCTACGTGCATGCCGGTCCATCGACCCTTGCCAGCCATCCGATCGCTGCTTCGGCACGTGATGAGGCGCAGCGCATCGCCTCCGAGCTGGGCGTCGAAATGCGCACCAACCCCGGACTCAATGCCGAGTACCCGGCTGGCACCGGCTGTTGCTCGGACCAGGCGGCGTTTGACGAAGCCGGCATCCCGGTCATCAATATCGAGGCGACAAACTGGAACCTTGGCGATCTCGACGGGTATCAGCAAACCGAAGTCAGCCCCGCGTTCCCGGCCGGTGAAACCTGGCACAACGCGCGCCTGGACAACTTGGCGCACCTGGAGACTCACCTGCCGGCCGGGCGCCTGACTGAACGTCCCGCCCACGTGGTCAGCGTGCTGGTGCGGCTGTTGGGCGTGAAAGCCGGCTTGGAAGACTCGATCGGCGATTTGCTGGGCGAGTCCCGAGTCGAAAATGTTCAAGGCGCGACACCGACTGCGGCGCATGGCGCTCCGAATTCCACGACCGCTTCGGATTGATCTCGCCCTCCAGGGGGGCGGGGCGCATGGGGCTTTCACCTGGGGCGTACTCGATCGTCTGCTGGAAGAAGAGTGGCTAACCATCGAAGGCGTTTCCGGGACCTCTGCCGGCGCGATGAACGCGGCAGTCATGGCCTGTGGTCTGGCCTGCGGCGATCGGACCGAAGCTCGCCGTCTGTTGCGTAAATTCTGGCAGCGTGTGGCTGACGCAGCCCGCTTCAGTCCGCTCCAGCGCACGCCGATCGATCGTCTGCTTGGCACGTGGACGCTGGACCACACGCCGGCCTACCTAATGTTCGATCTGACCGCGCGGCTGATTTCGCCCTATGCTTTGGGTGGATTGGCCGGTAATCCGCTGCGCGGCATTCTGAACGACCTGATCAACTTCGAGCGTCTGGCCGAGGGACCGGTGAAGCTTTTCGTCACAGCAACCAACGTTCAGACCGGTCGCGGCCGCGTCTTCCGCCGGCACGAGATCTCGGCCGATGTTCTTTTGGCCTCGGCCTGCCTGCCGACCCTGTACAAGGCCATCGAGATTGACGGGGTGCCCTATTGGGACGGGGGTTATTCCGGCAACCCGACCATGACTCCGCTGGTACGTGAGTGCGAGAGCGATGACACCATCCTGGTCCAGATCAATCCGGTTGAGCGCCCGGGCACGCCGCGCTCGGCGCGCGAGATCGCCAGCCGTCTGAACGAGATTTCGTTCAACGCGCCGCTGCTCAAGGAACTGCGCATGATCGCGCTGATGCGCCAGGTGGTCGACCCCGGCAACAGCGAGGCCCGGGCCTGGCACGCCATGCGCCTGCATCGCATCAGCAGCGACTTGATGGTCGAGCTGGGGCACTCGTCCAAGCTCAACGCCGAATGGGAATTTCTGCAGATGCTGTTTGAGGCCGGCCGGGAATCGGCCACGGGTTTCCTCGCCGAACACGGTCAGAGCCTCGGGGTGCGCCCGACACTGAACCTGGACGGGCTTTTGGACGGCGACTAATCGTGCTGCCTTGACTTGATGACCGATAATGGCGCCATGACAACCCGTGCCGACGCCGCTGGTGATCCGATGAGTAAATCCTCGCCGGGTGACCATTCGGCGGCCTTCCTACTGCAGACGGCGCCTTTGGTGGTGGTCAAGATCGGGTCTTCGCTGCTCGTGGATCCGGCCGGCAAGCTGCGCCGGGTATGGATGGAGCGGCTGGCCGAGCGGCTTCACGGGCTGTCCGGTGCGGTCGTGCTGGTGTCTTCGGGCGCGATCGCCATGGGCCGCGGCGCGATTGGGCTGGACCGAAGGCCGCGTTCCCTGGCCGAGGCTCAGGCAGCCGCGGCCGTGGGCCAGATTCACCTGGCCGGGGCCTGGGCGGAGGCCTGGCTTCGCCAGGATCGGTTCGCCGCCCAGGTGCTGCTCACCCTGGGAGATCTCGAGCAGCGACCGCGCTATCTAAACGCGCGGGCCACGCTCGAAACCCTCATCGAGCGCACCGTGGTGCCGGTCGTCAACGAGAATGATACCGTGGCGACCGAGGAAATCCGCTTTGGCGACAATGATCGACTGGCCGCGCGCGTGGCCCAGTTGATCGGTGCCCGCGTCCTGCTGCTGCTCAGTGATGTCGACGGCCTGTACACGGCAGACCCTGCCGCCGATCCCAGCGCCCGTCGGATCGCGACGGTCGATGCGCTCACGCCCGAAATCGAAGCGCTGGCCGGTGAGGTCGCCGCAGCCGGTCTGGGCACCGGCGGCATGAAGAGCAAGCTGGCCGCAGCCCGTATCGCCACCGACGCCGGGGTTCACGTGGTCCTGGCTTCGGGCCAGAACCCGGACCCGGTCGGCGCGCTGCTGTCCGGTGGGCCGGCGACCGTGTTCCGGGCTGGCGCCAAGCCGCTGGTGGCGCGCAAGCGCTGGCTGCGCGGCCTGCAGAATCCGCTCGGAGAGCTTCGCCTGGACAGCGGGGCGCTGCGGGCCGTCCGCGACGGTGCCAGCCTGCTGGCGGTGGGCGTTGTGGCCGTGCGAGGCGATTTTCGACGCGGAGATCTGGTCAGTCTGGCCGGGCCGGATGGGCCTTGCGGGCAGGGTCTTTGCGCCTATGACTCGGCCGAGGCCAGCCGCATTGCCGGATTGTCCAGCGAACGCATCGCCGAGGTCCTGGCCGAAGCGGGGCGGGGTCCGATGGTGCATCGGGATGACCTGGTGCTGTTTTGATGAGTCTGGATACGGAACCAAGGACCTGTATGAACGAAAACCACACCGCCCTGATTGCCGAGCTGGGCCGGGCCGGGCGCAGCGCTTCGCGAGGTCTGGCCACGCTCCCGACGGCTCGGCGCGATCGCGCGCTGGAGCTTGCCGCGGCTGCCGTGCGCGAGGCTTGCAGTGCGATCCTGGCCGGCAACCGCCAGGACCTTGCAGCAGGCAAGGCGCGGGGCTTGTCCGCGGCATTGCTGGATCGCCTGGCCCTGGATGAGAATCGCCTGGAAGCGATGGCCGCCGGGCTGGAAGCGATCGCCGAGCTGCCCGATCCGGTCGGCCGGGTGCTGGCCGACTGGACCCGGCCCAACGGTCTGCGCATCCAGCGCGTGGCCGTTCCCATCGGCGTGATCGGCGTGATCTATGAAAGCCGGCCGAACGTGACCGCCGACGCCGCCGGTCTGTGCCTGAAGTCCGGCAACGCGGTGATCCTGCGTGGCGGGTCGGAAGCCGTGCACAGCAACCGCGCGCTGCATGCCGCCCTGGTCGCAGGCCTGGTCGAGGCCGGTCTGCCCGAAGCCGCGGTTCAGCTGGTGCCAACCCAGGATCGGGCCGCCGTTGGTGCCCTGCTGGCCGCCCATGACTGGCTGGACATGGTCGTTCCGCGCGGCGGCAAGGGCCTGGTGGCCCGGGTCCAGGCCGATGCCCGGGTGCCGGTGCTGGCCCATCTGGACGGCAACAACCACCTCTATGTCCATGCCGCGGCCGATGCCGAGATGGCGGTTGAAATCGTCGCCAATGCCAAGATGCGCCGGACCGGCATCTGCGGTGCCCTGGAAACCCTGCTGCTCGATCGTCAGCGCCTGGAGCTGCTGCCGGCCATCGTTGACCGCCTGGTGGGGCTGGGTTGTGAACTGCGCGCCGACCAAACCCTGTGCGCGCTGGATAGCCGAATGCATCCGGCCGGGGAAAGCGACTGGCAGACCGAGTATCTCGATGCCATTTTGGCGCTTCGCGTGGTCGACGGGCCCGACCAGGCCCTGGCCCATATCGCCCGCTATGGCTCAGGCCATACCGACGGCATCATCACCGAAGACGATGCCGTCGCCGAGCGCTTCCTGGCCGGTCTGGACAGCGCGATTGCGGTGCGCAATGCCTCCACCCAGTTCGCCGACGGCGGCGAGTTCGGTTTCGGTGCCGAGATCGGGATTGCCACCGGACGCCTGCATGCGCGCGGTCCGGTCGGGGTGGAACAGTTGACCACCTTCCAGTACCGCGTCCTGGGCAGCGGTCAGGTCCGGCCCTGAGCGCTCGCGGTTCGATTCAGGCGGCGATGCCGTAGGCGTCGAGCAGGGGTTCCAGGCGCGCTTCGCGCCCGCGGAATGCCTGCCAGGATTCGGCCATGGGTCGGCTGGACCCGACCGAGAGAATCTCGCGCGCTAAGTGATCGCCGGCCGTGCGCTGGAACAGACCCTGCTCCCCGAACCACTCGAAGGCATCGCGCGCCAGCCGCTCGGCCCACAGGTAACTGTAGTAGCCGGCCGCGTAGCCGCCATCGAACAGGTGAGAAAAGCTCATCAGATAGCGGTTTTCATCGATCATCGGAACCAGTGCGATCTGGTCGTGGACCGTGCGCTGCACCCTGAGGGGGTCGACTCGACCGGCCGCATGCAGGCGCAGGTCAGTCAGGGCGAACTCGATCTGGCGCAACAGCGCCAGGGCACCGTGGAACTGGCGGTCGGATTTCAGCGCCTCCAACCACTCTCGCGGCAGGGGCTCGTCGCTGTCGATATGGCGTGCGTAACGGTCCAGTGCCGCCTGGTCCCAGGCCCAGCCCTCCAGCAGCTGGCTGGGCAGCTCCACGGCGTCCCATTCCACGCCGCTGATGCCGCCCACGCCGGGCAGGTCGACCCGGGTCAGGAGATGGTGCAGGCAGTGACCAAATTCATGGAACAGGGTGACCACGTCGTCATGGGTGAGCAGGCTGGGCTGATTCTGCCCGGTCGGGGCGAAATTGCAGGTCAGATAGGCCACCGGCTGCTGGGTCCGATCACCGACTACCATCCGTGAGCGGCAGACATCCATCCAGGCCCCACCGGATTTTCGCGGTCGAGCGTAGAGATCCAGAAACAGGCCTGCCACGCTCTCGCCGTCGGCATCGCTGACCCGGTAGTAACGTACGTCCGGATGCCAGGTTTCGACGCTGCTCTCGGGCGTGAAGCGCAGACCGAAGAGCTCCTCTGCGACCGTGAACAGTCCGCCAAAGATCCTCTCCAGCTCGAACCAGGGCTTGAGCTTTTCTTCGTTGATGCCGAGCGCGTGATCGCGCAGCTTCTCGCTGTAATAGGCCAGGTCCCAGGGTGCCAGCGGCAAATCAGCGCCCAGTCCGGCGGCAAAATCTTCCAGTTCTGTCAGCTGGGTCCGGGCCTGGTCGCGCGAACGCTCGGCCAGATCTAGCAGGAAGTCCTCCACATCCTTCGGAGTATCGGCCATTCGCCGGGAGAGCCGCATGTGCGCGTGCGATTCAAAATCCAGCAGGCCCGCCTGTTCGTGGCGCAGCGCGAGCATCTCGGTCACGATCGGGGTGTTGTCGAAACGCCCGGCCTGCGGGCCGATGTCGGCGGCCCGGCTGACGTGGGCGCGATGAAAGCGCTCGCGCAGAGCGCGGTCGTCGGCGTAGGTGATGATGGCGCGGTAGGCCGGGTAGCTGAGATTGGCCAGCCAGCCCGACTGACCGGCGCGGCTGGCCATGTCGGCCAGCAGATCCAGTTCGCTGTCGGGCAGACCGGACAGCTGCGAGGCATCGGTGAAATGTTCGCTCCAGGCCTCGGTCGCATCGAGGACATGGTTGCCGAACTGATTGCCCAGCGCCGAAAGACGCAGGCTGATCTCGGCAAAGCGCTTGCGTTGCTCGGCGGGCAGGTCGACGCCGCCGAGCCGGAATTCGATCAGCTCATGTTCGATGCTGGCTTGCATCGCAGCCGGCTGCCGGTCGAAATCATCGCGCCCGCGCAAGGCCTGGTAGGCGCCAAACAGGGCGCGGTTCTGGCTGCGCTCGCTATGGAATCGGGTCAGCTGCTCCAGGCAGGTCGGAAAGACCTCGCGCCACTCGGGCGTCTGGGTCACGCTGTGCAAGTGGGAGATCGTCGACCAGGCGGTCGCCAGGGCATTGTCGGCCAGAGTTTCGGCTTCGACCACCTCGGCATAGTTCGGTGCCTCGGTCCCGGACTCGATGCGCTCGATCACACCGCGGTACTCGGCCAGGCGCTGCTCGATGGCCGGCAACGCGTGCTCGGGTCGGACGTCGGCAAAGCGGGGCAGGCCCGCGGCCAGCAGCGGGTTGGTTTGTTCTTCGGTCAGGTTCATGCGCTTCGGGCAGTCTGCAGTCGTTCGGGGGTCTCGGCCAGCTCTTCGAGCAGTTCTTCGATCCGGCCAAAAGCGGCGATCAGCTGCTCAGCCTCCGGCAGCAGGGTAATCCGGAAGAAGTGACGATCCGGTATGTTGAAGCTTGACCCCGGCACGATCAGGATGTGCTTGTGCTCAAGCAGTTCAGCGGCAAAGCGATGATCGTCAAAGTGGGGCATGGCCTCAGGCCGGATCGAGGGGAAGGCGTACATGGCCCCCATCGGCGTGACCAGATCCAGGAAACGACTCTCCCGGCAGGCGTCGATCACCGCCTGGCGTGAATCGTGCAGCCGTCCGCCTGGAGCGACCAGGTCGGCGATGGATTGGTATCCGCCGAGCGCGGTCTGCACAGCCCACTGGCCCGGCACGTTGGCCGACAAACGCAAGGCGGCCAGTTTCTCGACCGCCAGCATGTAGTCTCTCGCCCGGTCCAGGGCACCAGTGAACACCGCCCACCCGACCCGCCAGCCGCAGGCCCGGTAGACCTTTGACAGTCCACCGAAACTGACGCACAGCGTGTCCTCGGCCAGCGGCGCCATCGGGACGAAGCGGGCCTCGTCGTAGCAGATTGAATCGTAGATCTCATCACTGAAGATGATCAGATCATGTTCGGTGGCCAGTGCTGCCAGCTCGCGCAGGACCGATTCCGGATACACCGCCCCGGTCGGGTTATTGGGGTTGATGACCACCAGCGCCCGGGTTTGAGGATTGATCAGCTCGCGGATTTTCTCAATGTCCGGCAAAAAACCGTTTTCGGCCGGGCAGGGGTAATGTCGTGCCCGTCCGCCGTTCAAGACCACGGCCGCTGTCCAGAGCGGATAGTCCGGGGCTGGCACCAGCACTTCTTCGCCCGGCTCAAGCAGGGAGCGCAGGACCAGGTCGACCAGTTCGGAGACCCCGTTGCCGATCATGACCTGGTCATAGCGGGTCTCGGTCAGGCCGCGCGACTGGAACTGCATAGCCACGGCCTCACGCGCCGGGAAGATGCCAGTCTGCGGTCCGTAGGCCTCGCTGTACTTGAGGTTGCGTACCACGGCCCGGCGCATGGTTTCGGGCGTGCGAAGGCCGAAGGCACCGGGATTGCCGATGTTCAGATGCAGGATGTCATGGCCCTGCTGGTCGAGCTCACGGGCCCTGCGGGCCAGAGCGCCGCGGATCTCATAGCGGACATCTTCGACCCGGCTGGCGGTCCGGAACGCTGGTTTCATGCTCGACATGCGGTTTTCAATGGCGACCCTGATTGGTTGCAGAGTATCTCAAAACGCCGCTTGGCTGTAACCTAACACGGACTCGAGGCTTGATTGTCGGGGGCCGAGACCCGACAATATCGAATCAGGACCACTTCAATCCGGATTTGACTATTCATGAGCCTAGACCCCGCGCTGAAAGACCGAATCGAAACGCAGATCGCCTCGCACGACGTTGTGCTGTACATGAAGGGCACACCGAAAATGCCCCAGTGCGGTTTTTCGGCCAAGACCGCCGGCATGCTCGACAGTCTTCTGGGCGGTAACTTTGCCGCCTTCAACGTGCTCGAGGACGAGGCCATTCGCGAAGGTATCAAGGTGTACGGCAACTGGCCGACCATCCCCCAGCTCTACGTCAAGGGGGAACTGCTGGGCGGGTGCGATATCATCACCGAGATGTTCAACGCCGGCGAGCTGCACGAGATGCTGGGCCTGGAAAAGCCGGACCGCACGCCGCCGGAGATGGAAATCAGCGACAAGGCGGCCGCCAAGATCCGCGAGTTCCTGGCTGGCTACCCGGGTCAGTTTCTGCATTTTTCGATTGCCTCGGACTGGGACGCCAACTTCAACATCGGCCCGCGCGAGGGTCACGAGATCGCGACCGAGGCTGCCGGCATCACCATCCTGATGGACCTGGCCTCGGCCCAGCGGGCCCAGGGCGCCAAGATCGACTGGGTCGAGACCGTGCAAGGCGAAGGCCTGAAGCTGGATCTGCCCGGCGCGCCGCCGCCGGTGCGCCAGATGAGTCCGGCCGAGCTGCAGCAAAAGATGAACGCCGGCGAGCGCGTGCTCGTTGTCGATACCCGCTCCGAGGCCGACCGCAAGTCTCATCCGCTGGAGTTTGCCCGGGCGCTGGATGCTGGCCTGATGGCCGAGCTCAAGGATGCCGATCCGAATTTGCCGCTGGTGTTTCTGTGCAACGTCGGCGTCTCCAGCCAGGCCGTGGCCGAGCACTACCGCAAGCAGGGTTTTGCCGAGGTCTACAACCTCGAGGGTGGCGTCCAGGCCATGGGGTCCTGAGGACAGGGACCAGGCCGGGCGCGGCACTTGCGCCCGGCCTGGTCAGCTCAGATTGAACTCGGCCACCGCCGGAGCGTGATCCGAGGGCCGCTCCAGACGGCGTGGTTCCTTGTCGACGTAGCTGGTGGTGCAGACCGGCTTGAGCGCCTCAGAGCACAACACCAGGTCAATGCGAAGTCCCAGGCCGCGCCGGAACATGGCCGCTCGATAGTCCCACCACGAATACACCGCTTCGGGCTGGTCGAACAGTCGGAAACTGTCGTGCAGCCCCAGATCCAACAGGCGCTGGAGCGCATCCCGCTCGGGGGTCGAGCAGAGAATTTTTTCGTGCCAGGCGGCCGGATCATGGACATCGCGATCATCCGGGGCGATGTTGAAGTCGCCCATCACCACCAGTTTCTCGTGACGGGCACGCTCGGCTTCCACCCAGCGCGTGACCGCGGCCAGCCAGGATAGCTTGTAGTCGAATTTCTCGCTGCCGACTTCTTGCCCATTGACCACATAGAGGTTGATCACGCGCACGTCGTTGATGGTCGCGGCGATTACCCGTTTCTGCACATCATCAAAGTTGGGAATCTGACTGACCGGATCAGCCTGCGCGGCGGTCGAGATCAGGGCGACGCCGTTGTACGTGGGCTGGCCGGAGAAGTTGACCTGGTAGCCGAGTTCGCGGAAGGCTTCGATCGGAAACTTGTCGTCGGTCAGCTTGGTCTCCTGCAGTCCCAGGACGTCGGGGCGCTGATGGTCCAGCCAATCAAGGACCTGGGGCAGTCGGACTTTGAGCGAATTGACGTTCCAGCTGGCGATCTTCATCGTGACATCAGGCGTGTTCGAAGGCGTCACAGGGTAGCGCGAATTTTCCCGCGCCGGGCGAGCGCCCGTTCATTCTTCTTCGTCTGCTTCGTTCCAGCCGTAGTCGAAGGTGATTTCCTCGTCCTTGGCAATGGCGCGGACGGCGTACAGGTCAGCGCCCCACCAGTCGGCATTGGGCTCGTCTGCGTGGTTAAGAAAGCGCATCTCGTTCTGACCATCGATGCCCTCCCAGCGCTCGCGCCGCTCGTTCCACAACCAGAGTACGTGCATGCCATTGGTCTGGGTCCGGCGACCACGATAGCTGCCAATGTACTCATCGACGGCAATGGCGCGTCGGGCGAACAGGCCGCGACCGTGAATGGGCGAGACACCCACGTAGGCCAGCGGGTTGTTGTCATAGCGGCCGCGATCGACTCGTTTCTTGATTTTCATGTGTCTGCGATGGCCGGCGTCAAGGTGCAAGTGTCGGGACACACCAGCATCTGTCCAGGTTGAACCAGATTCTTGTAGCGCTGGTGCAGGAGCTCGCGCTGTTGGCGCGCGGTTGCCGCATCGAGCGGGTAAAGGTGGCTCAGCTGGCCGTCGAGAACAACGGACCACGCGATCAGGCCGGCTTCTGGATCCGAGTGTTCGGTCAGACCGTCTGTCCAAGCGCAAGGTCCAGCCCAATGCCTTACCAGACGGCCGCCATCATCGATTTCGCAACGATGTTCGCAGATTGGAGCCCAGCCCAGGCCGTGCGCGTCAGCCAGGGCAGTGAGCGTGCGCAGCGCGCGCAGCCAGAGCAGATAGGCCCGTTTCGTTCCGCCGAAGGCATCAAAGGGGACAAAGTCAATCGCCAGAAGCTGATCAGCGGCGTTCCAGCGAGCTTTCAGACCGGTGGCTAGTTCGAACTCGGCTGACTCATCAGGGGCCAGAATGGCGTGTTCGATCACCGGCCAGAAACCACTGAGGCCGGCCGCGTCCATCTGCACGTGCTGTAGCGCCAGCAAGTCGGTGGCTGTCAGCAGCTGTCCGTGGACAGAATCCAGGCCGACGGCTTGGTGCAGCAAAGCGCGGGCGGGTGGGTCGATGCTGCCGCGTTCGAACAGGTCACGCTCCAGCGCTGTTTCCAATGCCGGGCCGTTCTCAAGGTCGCTGACCAGCAGCAGCGGCACAGCGAGGAATTGGCCCTGAACGGGCTCCTCCGGCGGCGCCAGGCGTCGGTCGGGCAGACGGTCGCCGTGGCTGCCAATGGCCAGCAGTCGCGGTGCCAGGCCCTGTTCACGCAAGACCGGGGCCGCGAGGTCGGACAGCGCTGTCCAGGCAGGCAGGCCGGGCCGAAGGAGCTGGGCCGGCTCAAACAGGCTGCCGGCCATAACCAGCATCGCCTGGTCTACGTTTGGCACGGTCCGGGCCAGGTCAGCCGCCAGCGCTTCGGCCAGCCGCTCAGCCTGCTCTCGGTTGAGCGTGCGACCTTGCGCTGAATGGATCGGGATTTCGAATCCGGCCGCCAGGCGGATATCATGGACATCGGTCTTCAAGTCAAATTCCTGGCTGGTGTGAATAACAAAAAGCTGCCAATGACGCCGGATCTGTCCTGGCGTGAATCCGACTTTGCCAGCCTGTCCTGCGACGAGCTCTACGCCATTCTAGCGGCCCGGGTGGCCGTTTTCGTCGTCGAGCAGGAATGTCCCTACCCGGAGCTCGACGGACTGGATCAGTCCGCGCATCACCTTTGGGCGATTGACTCGGCCGGGCAGGTCGCCGCCTATGCCCGCATCACGGCCCCCGGAACGCGTTTTGTCGAGCCCTCCATTGGACGGGTCATTACCGCCATGAATCATCGCGGCACGGGCTTGGGTCGGGTCCTGATGGAGCGCGCAATCGATCTGGCCGGGCGTCTATATCCCGGGGCGGATCTACGCATCTCGGCCCAGCAGCATCTCGATCGATTTTATGCCAGCCTTGGGTTTGGCTTTATGCGTGGACCGTACCTGGAGGACGGCATTCCGCATGTCGAGATGCTCAGGTCAGAATAGCGAAAACGGCGAGCGTCGGGCGCCACCGCCACCGCCACCGCCTCTGCGGCGCCGGCGTCGCATCCGGGCCAGCAGGGCATGCTCGCGCGCTTTGAGGAAATCACTGCGATTGAGTTCTTCCGGATCCAGCCCGCGCCGCCTGGCTTCGGATGCTCGGTACGAGACGAAATCGACGTAAGCGTCCATCTCGGGTTTGAGTTCCCGGCACAGCAGTTCGACCATGATGGCGTCGTCAAGATAGCCCAGGCCCGGTACGTCGTCCGGGATCAGATCATCGGGATTGTTGAAGTAGGCCAGCGCGGCCAGGACGCGGCCACGGCCGACTTCCTGCATGCCCCAGCCCTCGTCTTCCAGCATATTGGTTAACACGCTGATCTGGTTCAGTCGCCCCCGGATGTAATCGGAATCGACTTTTTCGTTGACCTCATCCAGCAGGCCGCGCGCGCCCTTGATGATTTCTTCGGCATCCAGTTCGCGCGTGCTTTCCATCGCGGCCTTGGCCAGGGTGCGGAAACGTTCCAGATCTTTTTCGGTGAAATCGAGGGTAATGCGGAGGCTCATGGTTTTGTCTCTCGAATCGGGCAGGCAGAAAATATGTTTGCTAGCCTATGGGCTTGTCCGTCCGGCGTCAATGTGCCGATCGTCGGGGAATGGGTCACGCTGCAACAACGAAAAGTGCAATACAGCACGCAAAACCGGCTGTCCAGACCAGTGATCGCAGCAGGTGCAGATCGGCCAGGTAACTGATGGCATAAGCCAGTCGGCTGGCAACGAAGGCAATTGCCAGGCCGTCGACCGTGGCCTGGTCGGTACCGGCAAGCTGGGCAATGATCACTGCGGCGGCGAACAACGGGAAGATTTCGAAGCTGTTCTGCTGGGCCCAGACCGCACGACGGCGAAAGCCCGTGGTCTTTTCATACCATTCGCGTGGCCGACGATTGTCGAAACCGCGCACACCGATTTTGGCCACGCCGATCATCAGGTAGGGAAAGATCGCAGCCACAACAACGCACCAGTACGCTATCGTCATTGAAAAGACTCCATCGGTCAGCGGAAATGCCCGGGACGCCCCGGTACAGGGTGCAGAAAGCCGTTCGCTCGGGTGGTTGACTCCCGCTCGCGATCATCGACCAGTGTCAGCTCCATCACCCAGGGCGCGTTCGGCGCCGCGCCGGTCAGGCCGTCTCCGCGTGGTTGATCGAAGCGCCGCGCAAGCACCTGCAGTCCGGCGGCCTCACCGCTGCCGCGCAGCGTGATCAGTTCCCGGCCGCGCGCAGTGATGTCGATCTGTGGACGCGCTTCGGTCTCGATCAGGAGTTGATCTTCAACCGTTAAGCGCACCTTGAGCCGGCGCAGGTTCAGAGTGCGGTCATTGACGTTGCGGAGCCCTACGCTAAGGGTCAGTTTCTCGTCATCGACGATCAGGCCTTCGAAGCGCACCAGCGGCAGCTCACCGCGAATTTCGCGCGCGCCTGAGCCGCAGCCACTCAGCATCATGACCAGGGTGGCCATCCAGACAGCAGTCTTCAGCGGGTTGAGCAGGGATTTCACGCTGCCTATCATACGGTATCAACATGTTGGAATCGTTTCCCAAACCTTTCACCGCTGTCGTTCTGGGGAGTAGCCGCGGCATCGGCCTGGCGCTGGTCGGTGCGTTGCTGGAGCACTCGCGCGTCGAGCGTGTGGTCGCTTGTGCTCGCTCGCCGGAGTCTTCTAATGAGCTGCAAAGCCTCAAGGAGCGGTTTGATGGGCGTTTGCAGCTGAGCATCGTTGATCTGACCGAACCGCCCACAATCGCCGCGGTCGCCGGAGGCCTGCAAAGCGCCGGTATCCGGCCGGGCTTGGTTCTCAACGTGGCGGGGCTGCTGCATCATGGGGAGAGCGTGACGCCGGAAAAACGCCTTGAGGACCTTGATCTAGAGTCGCTGCAGCGCGTTTTCGCCGTTAATGCCCTCGGTCCGGCCCTGTGCCTGCGCCACTTCCTGCCGCTGATGAGCCGTGAGGGCAAAGCGGTGTTTGCAGCACTGTCGGCCCGCGTGGGTTCGATCGGCGACAACCGCCTTGGCGGCTGGTACGCCTACCGCTCCAGCAAGGCTGCGCTCAACCAGTTGCTCAGGACGGCATCGATCGAGGCTCGGCGTCGCTTCGCCAACGTGATCGTCGCCGCCTTGCATCCAGGCACGACCGATACCGCGCTATCGGCGCCCTTCCAGTCCAACGTGCCCGAGGACAAGCTGTTTACGCCGGAGTTCGTGGCCGAGCGCCTGCTGCACGTGATTGACGATCTTGACAGCGACCACAGCGGTGGATTCTTTGCCTGGGACGGACAACCCATCTCCTGGTAGGGGGTTCAGAGCACCGGCTTGAAGACGCTGACCACGACGACGGCCAGAAACAGCACCAGCGCGGCGGTGTAGAGCGAAACCGCGCGCTGGGGCTCTGGCGCGCGGAAGGCCAAGACCCCAACGCAGATGTAGGCTGCAATCAGCAGCAGCTTCGCCCCGAGCCATGACCAGAGCGGCCATCCGCCGAGCAGCCAAAGGGCAATCCCGGTTGCCAGCAGCAGGGTATCGGAGATGTGTGGTCCGATGCGCAGCAAGGGCAGGGCCAACGGTCGCCGCTGGACCAGCCGGATGAAGCCGCGCAGGGCAAAGCCCAGCATGCTGATCAGGGCAAGCACGATATGAAGATAGTTCAGCAGCTCATAGACGCTCATGATGGGCGTTGACCGGCGATGGGAGATAAGGAGCCGAAATTTTATCAGGCCGCGGATCCGGTTTTTTGATAGCGTGGAAGCCCCTTGCCCGCACGAGACGACGTCTTGGCCGAGTTATCTTCCGCTCTTGAAGCCGTAGTCGACGACGTACTCGACGTGCTCGGCGGCCGAATCGTCATGGGCTTGCCGCTGGCGCTGGGCAAGCCGAACCGTCTGGTCAATGCCTTCTATGCGCGGGCCCGCCGGGATCCGTCGATCCGGCTGGACATCATCACCGCCCTGTCGCTGGACCTGCCCGAGCCCGACCACTGGTTGCAGGCGCGTTTTCTCCGGCCGTTTCTGGACCGGCACTTCGGTACCGATTACCCGCGCCTGGACTATCTGGCCGACCTGCGCAGCGGCCGCCTTCCCGACAATGTGCGCGTGACCGAGTTTTATGTCCAGTCGGGTGCCGCTCTGGGCAACAGCCTGCGCCAGCGCCATTACATCTCATCGAACTACACCCACGTCGCGCGCGATCTGGCCGATCGGGGCGTCAACCTGACCCTGCAGCTGATTTCACCGCCGCGGAACGGCATCTATAGCCTGTCATGTAATCCCGATGTCAGTCTGGATCTGAAGCGGCGCCTGGATCGGCTGGATGACCGGCGACGTCTGACGCTAGGCCAGGTTCATCCCGAACTCCCCTTCATGCACGGGGACGCGGTGGTTGATGCCTCGTTCTTCGATCGCATCATCGAGGTTGATCCGGTCCAGCCGCTGTTTGGTCTGCCTCGCCCGGCTGTCGCCGTTCAGGACCATGCCGTGGGCTTTCACGCCAGCCGCCTGGTCGCTGATCAAGGGACCCTGCAGATCGGTATCGGTTCACTGGCCGACGCCCTGGTGCACAGCCTGATTCTGCGCCACCGCGAGAACGCCGTCTATCGCAAGCTACTGAAAACGATCGACCCAAAGCCCTGTCTGCTGGAGGATCGTCGCCCATTTGAGCTCGGCCTGTACGGGGCCAGCGAGCTGTTCATGGATGGCTTCATGCACCTGTACCGGGCCGGGATTCTCAAGCGTGAAGTATTCGACGATGAGGACTTGCAGCGCCGGGCCAGTGCCGGCGAAGTGCTGCCCGAGGCTGGGACCGGCGCGCTCATGGATGGCGGCTTCTTTCTCGGCAGCCGCGAGTTCTACGATTTCCTCAACACCTTGTCGGCCGAGGAGCAGCCGCGTTTTCGCATGCACGGGGTTGGCCGGATCAACCAGCTCTACGGCGGCAATGAGGCGCTCGAGATTGCTCAACGCAAGAATGCGCGCTTCATCAATACCTGCATGATGGTCACCGCGACCGGCGCCGCAGTTTCTGACGGCCTCGCCGACCATCAGGTGGTCTCTGGCGTGGGCGGGCAGTACAACTTCGTTGCCATGGCCCATGCCATGGAAGGTGGCCGTTCAATCCTGATGCTGCGCTCGACCCGCGAAAGCGCAGGTGAACGGGTCTCCAATATCGTCTGGGACTATCCCCATTGCACCATCCCGCGTCATCTGCGCGATGTTTTTGTCACCGAGTATGGGGTGGCCGACCTGCGCGGCAAAACTGACGAGGAATGCATCCAGAGCCTGGTCGATGTCATGGACGCACAGTTCCAGGACGAACTCGTCGAGCGGGCCAAGTCGGCCGGCAAGCTGGCCCGTGACTGGCAGATCCCCGCCACGGCCCGCCGCAACACCCGGCAGAACCTGGAACGAACCTTCGATCGCAGCCGTTTTCCGGACTATCCGTTCGGCAGCGACTTCACCGAGCTTGAGGGCAAGCTGATCCCGGCGCTGCAGCGGCTGCGCGCGCTTTCGCGCAGCAAGCCCGGACTGCTGGCCGCTGCCTTCCGAGGACGACCCGAGCGGCACACCGAAGCGCTCGCGCGCCTTGGGCTGGAACAGCCGAAGTCGCTGACCGAAAAAATCTATGCCCGCTTGCTTGCCGCGATGCTCGATTTGGTCGTCTGACACTGCAGCCGCGCCCAGTCCGCAATGGCTGCAGCGGTTTGGGCCGGCTGCTTCATCCAGCGATAGTGATCGGCCGGCCCGTCCATGCCCGAGCGGTCGATGTCGGTCTGTCGGGTCGAAGTCGACCCCAGCTTGTCGGTCAGCCAGTCCAGCGAGGCTTGCGGCACGAACCAGTCATCGACCATGTGCACGCTCAGCAGCGGGCGGTCCAGCCGGGCGAGTGCGGCTTCGAAATCGAAATTCATCCGGGCCGGGGCGTAAACTCCGCTGCGGCCGCTGGCGGCCCAATCGCTGATGACCCCGCGTGCTTCGCGGCCGGCAAACCCCAGCTGCCGACCCGGGTAATGGCCGATCATTCCGGCCACGGCCGGCATGCCGAAGAACAGGGTTTGCAGGCTCAGACCCATCCAGCCGCCGAAACAGCGCCAGTTCGGCGCGCCACCGGCGACGATCAGCAGGCCTTCAACATCTTCCGGCCGGCGACTGGCAGCCAGCAGGGCCAACTGCGACCCCAGGCTGTGTCCACCGACGATCAGGGCGCGGTTCCCGGACACTTCGCGGGCCGCTGTCAATGCCGGGTCAAGGTCCAACTCCAGCAGCTCTCGGTAGCCCCAGTTATTGCGCCGAGACGCGCGCAGGCTGGATGAGCCCAGCCCGCGCCACTCGTGGACCAGCGTATCGATGCCCGATCCGGCCAAGGCCCGAGCAAAAGGAACGTACTGGCGCGCCGACAGGCCCATGCCGGGCAAGAAAAGCAGGCATGCGTCTGCCTTGCCGACCGGAGCGCGGATCAGTTCAAAGCGATGTCCATCGGCCGAAAGGATGGGGACAATCGGCTGCCCATGCGGCACTTTCTCGTGAGCTCGTCGGTGATCAGCCGACCTCCTCCTCAACCTCGTCCAGTTCTTCCTCGGCCTCGTCTCCGAGCTCTTCGAGGTTGTCGCCGGCTTCTTCGATGGCCTCATCGACTTCCTGTCCCGCCTGCTCTGCCGGGCCGGGGTCCTCGCAGCCGGTGAGTGCGCCAAGGCAGAAAAGGGCGAGAACAGCGGTCAACAAGATTGTTAGCGTGGTTTTTCTCATCGTGAAAGCTCCTGTTGAGGGGTGGATGAAGTTGCTCATGGTTTGGTTGCGAATGTCTCTACTGTGCAGCAAGTCGGGTTAAAGTCCCATAAATCGCGTTGCGAAGGGTCTGGCCGCACAATGAATTCATGATCACCGAACAAGATAATGATCACGGGCGTCCTTTTGCGATGCTGGGGCCTGAACGCGTGCTCGAGGCCGCCGAAGCCCTGGATCTGGTGACCGATGGGCGACTGCTGGCGCTCAACAGTTACGAGAACCGGGTCTGGCAGATCGGGCTTGAAGAAGCCGATCCGGTGATCGCGAAGTTCTACCGGCCGGCGCGCTGGTCTGACCAGGCGATACTTGAAGAGCATGCGTTTACCGCTGAGCTGGCCGTGAGCGGGCTTTCGGTTGTGGCGCCGCTGATTTTTGACGGCAACACTCTGCATGAGCACGCCGGCTTCCGCTATGCCCTGTTTCCGCGTCAAGGCGGCCATGCGCCGGAACCTGAGGATGAAGACGCGCTGAAGCGTATCGGTCGCGCGCTGGGCCGGCTGCACGCAGTCGGGCAGGCCGGGGCATTCGCGCATCGAGGCTCGATTTCGATCGAAGCGCTGGGCAGTGGTCCGCGTGACTGGTTACTGGAGAATCAGTGGATTCCGTACCACCTGGAATCTGCGTTCCGCACCTTGACCGATGACCTGTTAGCGCATGTGTCGGCCGCATGGGAGCGCGCCGGTGAGTATCGCCCCATCCGATTGCACGGTGATTGCCATCCAGGCAACATTCTGTGGCGTGAGGGGCCGCATTTCGTCGACCTCGACGATTGCCGAACTGGACCGGCGGTGCAGGATCTCTGGATGCTGATCTCCGGCGAGCGCCATGACCGTGAACAGCAATGGGGTTGGCTTCTGGAGGCGTATGCAACCTTTTGTGAATTCGATCCACGCGAACTCCACCTCGTCGAGGCGCTGCGGGCGTTGCGAATGATTCACTACCAGGGCTGGCTGGCCCAGCGCTGGAACGATCCGGCCTTTCCTCTGGCTTTCCCATGGTTCGAGGACGAGCGCCACTGGGAGAATCTGATCGGTCAGCTTCGCGAGCAGCTATCCGAGATGCAGGAAACCTCCGTGATGTGGCACCGATAGTTTGTTTCGGGGCGGACTTTTATCGCCAGCTCAGCCAGATGGCGCCATAGATCACGACCGATCCAATGATGTACAAGGCGTCGATCAACTGCCGACGTTTCTCATTACTGCGTGCCCGTGCCACATCCAGCAGCATCTGGTGGAGCAAAAAGGTGTAGAGCACGTAGTAGAAGAACGGGATGGCGTGCACTGCGGGAGAGAAGTCCGCAGCGCGCTTGCCGAACCACGACAGGATGACCTCGATCTGGGCATAAATGCCGAACAACCCGAGGCCTGAGTTGATGAACATCCATTTGACCCGTTCGACGCCGAAGATGGCCAGATAGAACACCAGGTAGATGAGGCAGGCAAAGCCACCGTGCATGTAAAGGAACGCAAGACCGGGCCCTTCGCTGGAATAGGCCATGAAGAAACCGGACAGCCCGAAAGCACCCATGTGCACCATGAAAAACGGATAGACGAAGTACCAGGGAATCTGATCGCCCTTTTTGTACTTTTTGCCGTTGATCGTGATGGCGCCTTCCAGCTCCATGTCCGTTCATCCTGGCGAATATTGCGGTCATGGTAGCTTTTTTTCGACGCTTTCATGTTCCAGGGACTGGCGAAATTCACCATAAGTTTGGTTTTTTTGAGCCTTTATGGTTCGCGCTCATTTCAAGTCAGACGAAAAATAATCACAATAGTCATCGACTTAGCGATCTAGCGTCCATTTGGC
Source organism: Wenzhouxiangella sp. (assembly GCA_036353315.1). Classification (GTDB taxonomy): domain Bacteria; phylum Pseudomonadota; class Gammaproteobacteria; order Xanthomonadales; family Wenzhouxiangellaceae; genus Wenzhouxiangella. The sequence goes on from JAZBOC010000158.1 coordinate 116,174, forward strand.
ATACAGGTTGCTTACCTTAGGGTCAGAACTGTCACCTACGAGAATGAGATGACCCAGGATCCCATCAAGGACGCCGCCGATAACGTTCATCCCTGGCCCGGCGTACGTGCCGAGGATCGGTCGGCCTTTGCCGTTCCGGTCGATCGGCTGGAGCAGCTGATTGCCCGGGCCAGTGTCCTCCAGCATGCCGATGGCCACGGCGACCCGCGTTTGCTGAGCGAACAGGAGGTATTGGCGATCGGCCAGGAAGTCGGCCTGTCAGCCGAGCATGTCAAGAGAGCCCTGGCCGAGTACCGCGCCGACGCCCTGTCGCCGCCGGCGCCTGAGGATCACCCAGTGCTTGAGCGAGTGATCGGGCCGGCCTACGCACGCGCTCGCCGCGTTGTGCCGGGCAATGCCGACGCGGTCCATCGTCAGCTCGAGCGCATGCTGACCGAACAGGAACGACTGCGTCCGCGTCGGCAACGCGGGACTGCCTCGGTCTGGGAGCCGAACCAAAGCCTGGGCAGCCGCATTACCCGGGCGCTGGATCTTGAAGGGCGGGGCTATGAGCTGTCCCAGCTTGAGTCGCTCGAGATTTCGGTGGCGGCCGCCGATACGGGCAGCAGCCTGGTCACGCTCACCGCCGATATGCGCGAGGCACGCAAGGATCAGCTCCAGGGCTGGGGGATTGCCCCGCCCATCGTGCTGATTGTGCTGGCGGCTACAGGAGTGATCAGCCCCTGGCTGGCTGGCCCGCTGCTGATCGCAGGCCTTCTTGCTATTCCCATGGGCGTGCGATGGAACCTGGACAGCCGTCGTCGGCGCAATGCCCTGCTGCTTGAAGGGGTGCTCGACCAACTCGAACTGCGCACCCGATCGCGCTGAGCACTGCGCCTGCAAACGCGTTTGCGACCGGCTGAAATCGGCGGCACAATCTGGCTTGCTTTGTTCTGGCTTGATGATCATGCACCTTGCGATCCGAACCCTGCTGCTGGCTTGGCTCGCTGCGAGCGGCACGGTCTTGGCCAAGACCGAAAGCGCCGAGCTGGATCGACTGTTCGGCTTGGGACCGGTCGAGACCTTCACGATCCACTCCGAAACGCTGGGCCGTGATTTTCACGTCTACGTTCGACTGCCTCGTGCCTATGGCGAAACCGATTGTCGCTGGCCGGTGGTCTACCTGCTCGACGGCGGCATCCTGTTTCCCATGCTGGCGCCGCTTCAACTGATGATGGAGCTTGATGAGCTTGCACCACAGGCCGTGCTGGTCGGCATTTCCTACGGGGGGCTGGGTTTTGCCAACGGCAATCTGCGCGCCACCGACTACACTGCACCGGCGCCTGAAGCCGAGTATTTCGGTGGCGCTGACGACTACCAAAACTTTCTCGCCGATGAGCTGATTCCTAGGGTCTCGACCAACTATCGTGTCGATCATGACCACAGCCTGGTCCTCGGCCAGTCCCTGGGTGGGCAGTTCACACTGTACACCGCGTTGACCCGACCAGCGCTTTTTGCCGCCTATCTGTCGATCAATCCGGCTCTACACCGCAACGTCGATTTCTTTCTTGAACTGGATGCAGCGGTTCGCAGCGCTCCCGCGCCCATCCTGATCACGCGTGCCAGCGAAGACGGTCACGCGTTCCGGATGGCCCTTGATCGCTGGCTTGACCACTGGGAAGCAGGCCAGTCCAGCGCTCTGGATTTGTCGGTCAGTATCCTCGAGGGCCAGCATCACGCCTCCTCGGCTCCGGCGGCTTACCTACACGCAATGGCGTGGTGGGCAGCGCAAACTGAGCAGGGTGATGCGGGGCGTCAGGCTTGTTTCGCGGATTGATGCACCATCGATGACTGCCGGATCGATGATCCCATCCATCATCGCTTACCAGAACACTGGATCGTTGAAAGCCTCGACGCAGTGCGATCGGCCTGCTAGCCTTCCGATGGCCTGTCCGGTCAGGGACTGCGCCAGCCAGCCTTCGGGGTGCTGGAGCGCAAAAGGTGCCGGCGCTTCAGCCTCGCTGATCGGCCGAAAGCCAACCTTGCTGTAGTAGGCCGGATCGCCATAGGTCATCGCAATATCAACGCCTGATCCGCGCAGCTTGTCCAGACCTCCAGTGATCAACTTCTGCCCGACGCCTTTCCTCTGGTGACCGGGCGCCACCGCAACCGGGCCGAGAACAAAGACCGTGCGCTTGTCAAGTTCATAGCGCAGCCTTGAGAAGACAATGCCGCCCAGCAGTGTCCCGTTGGCCTGCGCGGTGAAAACAAAGCGATCATCGGCCGGTGTTTCGAGCAGCTTTCTCACCAGTTGCGCGATCAGGGCGCCTTCTTCCTCGCCTTCGGATTCTGCGAAGCTGGCGCGAAACATTTCGACCAGCCCAGCCTCGTTGTCGTGATGTCCCGACGAGATTTTCATGGTTCCTGACCTTCGATGGATAAGACGGCGAATTTCAGGCCGGTCTTCAAGCATTGTCGACTTGATGGAATCAACGTTGCCCTCCTCGATAGGTCATTGGATGGTCGGACTATACTGGGTTTAATCCCCTCTTGAACGGTGCGGGCCGTCGAGCGATGTCATCTCCCAGCCGGGAACCACAGGTCATTTTCGAGGCAAGCGGGCTGACCAAGGTCTACCAGATGGGCGAAGTCGCCATCCACGCCCTGCGCGGTGTCGATCTCGAACTTTTCGACGGCGAGCTGGTGGTCATGCTGGGCGCTTCGGGTTCCGGCAAGTCGACCCTGCTCAACATCATGGGCGGGCTGGATGTGGCCAGCGACGGGCGGCTGCGCTACCGTGACCAGGAGTTGTCCGGTGCCAGCGAGTCCGAGTTGACCCGATTCAGGCGCGATCATGTCGGTTTCGTTTTCCAGTTCTACAACCTCATTCCGTCGCTGACCGCGCGTGAGAACGTGGCCGTGGCCACCGATATCGCGCGCGATCCTATGCGCCCGGAACAAGCCCTGGAGCTGGTCGGTTTGAGCGAGCGCCTGGATCACTTCCCGTCCCAGCTCTCCGGTGGCGAACAGCAGCGTGTGGCCATTGCCCGGGCGATCGCCAAACGGCCGGTGGTGTTGATGTGCGACGAGCCCACCGGTGCACTGGATTCCAGGACCGGCATTCGCGTGCTCGAAGCCATCGAGACCATCAACCGCGAGCTGTCGACGACCACCGTGATCATCACCCATAACGAGGTCATCGGTCAGATGGCCCATCGCGTGGTGCGCCTGAGCGATGGCCGGGTGGCCGACATTCATGTCAATGACGAGCGCGCCTCGCCGTCCGAGCTGGTCTGGTAGGACGCCTCGAGCATGACCGCCCTGAACCTCAAACTGTGGCGCGACCTGGCCGGGCTCAAGGGCCAGGTCGCGGCCATTGCCGTGGTCATCGCCGCCGGCGTCATGACCCTGATGATTGCGGTGACCTCGCTGGATGCGATTCGTCTGTCGATGGAGCGCTTTTACGCCAGTCACCAGCTGGCCGAAATCTGGGCCACGGTCACGCGCGCGCCTGAAGCGCTCGCTGAGCGCCTGGGCAAGATTCCCGGTATCGACCGGATCGAAACCCGCGTGGTCGCGCCGATCCGGCTCGAAGTGGCAGGCTACGCCGACCCGATCCGGGGCCAGATCATCTCGATACCCGAAGGCCGCCAACCGGCGCTCAATCGGCTGGTCTTGCGCGCAGGCAGCCTGCCCGAATCAGGTCGCGGCGACCAAGTCGTGGTCAGCGAGCCTTTTGCCCAGGCGCATGACCTCAGGCCGGGTGACGAGCTGCGGGTGATCATCCGCGGTCGTTTCGAGCGGCTGCGTATCAGCGGCATTGCGCTATCGCCGGAGTTTATCTACCAGGTTGGTCCCAACGACTTGCTGCCCGACTATGCCCGCTATGCCGTGTTGTGGATGAACCGGCGCGCACTCGGCAACGCCTTCGGGCTCGATGGGGCGTTCAACAGCGTTCTGGCCAGTCTGCAGGCCGGGGCCCGGACCGAGCAGGTGATCGAGCAGATGGACCGGATACTGGGACCTTATGGCGGCATCGGCGCCCATGATCGCGACGAGCTGATCTCGCACCGCATGCTCAGCGAGGA
>JAZBOC010000159.1:0-6520 GCA_036353315.1 Wenzhouxiangella sp.
CCAGGGCGGTGTAGAACCACATGCCGGCGGCATAGCCGTCCGGATTGTCCGGCGAGGCGCGAAAGGCGTCGTTGAACCAGCCGATAACCAGCGGCACGACCGCCCAGCCCAGCTGCTGGCACAGGGTCATCATGGCGTAGGCTGAACCGAGACGGCGGGGGTCGACGATGTAGGCCACCGAGGGCCACATCACCGCCGGGATCAGTGAGAACACCGCGCCCAGCACCAGCATCACCAGCAGCAGGGTCAGCGGCACCGTTGCCGAGCCCACAAACGGTACGAACAGCGGAATATCCGGACCCGCCGGCGCATAGGTCACCAGCAGGAATAGCGGCAACATGACCAGCGATCCGGCTGCCATGAACAATGAGCGCTTGCCGACCCGGTCTACCCACAGACCGAACACCGGGGTGATCAGGATCGCGGCCATGGGCAAAAGGCTCGAAAGCAGGCCGGCCGTTTGTCGGTCAAGGCCGTGAGCTTGCTGGAAGTAGTCGATGGCGAAGGTGCGAAACGGAAAGACCGTTGAATAGAAGACCACGCACAGCGCCACGATGTACCAGTAGGACGGGCTGAAGGCGTACAAATCGCGCAGGCGAAGTTTTTCGGCCTCCTCGGCTGGTCCGAGCTGGTAGTTCTGCGCAGCGCGCTGTTCCATCATCCAGTACAGCATCGCCGCGGTCACGGTGATGCCGCACACCGCCGTGGCCAGCCACAGTGGGTCTTGCCAGTTGTTGTAGAGGGGGGCGGCAAACCCGGTCGACCAGTCCGCTGAAGCCGAGCCCAGGCGCGAGATCGACAGATTGAGCCCGAAGGCAAAGCTCAGCTCCCGACCCTTGAACCACTTGGCCAGCGCCGTGGTCGCGGCCACGATCAGCGGCTCCGAGCCCAGACCGAGCATGAAGCGTCCGGCCAGGATGGTCTCGTAGCGCGGGGTTGCTGCGGTCAGCGCGGCGGCAGCGAGACAAACCAGGGCAAAGACGGTGATAGCTTTCTTGGTGCCGAAGCGATCGATGAAGATGCCGCCGGCCAGCAGCACCAGCAGGGCGGCGACGTTGTAGGCGGTCGACAGCAGCCCGATCTGGCGGTAGCTGAAGTCCAGATCCTCGCGCATCAGGTCGATGACCGGGCCGAGTGCGTCGTAGACTTAGTAGTTGCCGAACATGGCCAGGCTGACAAATACCAGCACGGTCCAGCGGTACATGCCGGTGGAAGCGGCAAAGGATCCAGGCGATGAGCTTGATTCATCGGGAAAAACTTCCGGCAGAGGCTGCTTGACAGATCGGCCGTGTGTACCGGGCGCTCCGGTCCTGGAGCGGCCAGGACTGGCGGGCGTCCGGGGGTTCAGGTTCTCGCTGTCGCTGGGCCGGGCACCGGCGAGCTTTGATTGGCACCCTGGCGTCGCAGCTGAAGATGCACACCCAGGGCGATCATCAGGTTGCTCAGCGACAACACCGCCTCGCTGGCACCGTGCAGGGTGTCGGCATGGCTCAGGCTCGGCAGTCCCCAGACGTTGACGGCAACGTGCTGATTGAACAGCGTGACGATGACGAAAACCAGCAGGAACCAGAAACCGGCCACGGTGAGCCGGGAAAAAAGCCGCGGATCTGCCCGTCGGACGAACAAAAGGGCCACCAGGAACACCAGATACATGCTGTTGGTCAGCGGCAGCAGGGCCGCGGCCCCCTCGGAATGGGTTGCCGAGTACGCCAAACCGCCTGCCAGCACAATCGGTACCAGCCACCAGACCTTGTTTGAATGGCGAATCGGCAGCATCGAGAGCGTGGCTCCCAGCAGCATCAGGCTGCCGACAAAGGTCAAAGCGCGTGCAGCGCCCAAGACTGCGTCCCACTGATCGCCGCCGACGTGAAACAGCAGTATCGAGGCGCCGGCGAACAGGTGCGGCACCATGCACAGGGCGAACAGTCGGAGATGCGAGCTGCCGATCGCACGACCGTAGCGCTCGAACAGTACCAACGCGACCAGCCACTCGCTGACGGTCAAGATGTGAATGATCCAGGTCGGCAGGGATAGCAGCATGGTTGGTGTTGACTCCGGTTGGGCGAAGGTGAATCGAGGCCGGCGCGTCGATCAGACTCCGCCGGGTTGTTGTCCGAGCGCGGCCAACCAGGCGCGGGCTCGCTGCCATTTGCGCTGGACCGTTCGGCGCGAAATACCCAGATAATCAGCGGTTTCGTCCAGGGTGTAGCCGGCAAAGAAACGGCATTCAACAATGCGGGCCATGTCCTCGTCGAGACGCTCCAGCTTCTCGAGCAGTTGGTCAACCGCCAGCACCTGCTCGGCCCGGGCCGGACCGTCGTCGGCCAGCTCGACCAGATCGACACTGACCTTGATGCCGCTGCGCTTGTCGGCAAACAGGCTGCGCGCATAGTCGACGATGATCGAACGCATGGCCCGTGCGGCGACCGCGAAAAAGTGGCTGCGGTCGTTCCAGTCCAGCTCGGAGGATTTCGCCAGTTTGCCGTAGCTTTCGTGGACCAGCGCTGTAGTGTTCAGGGTCTGTCCGGGTCGCCAGCGCGCCAGCTGGCCGCGCGCGATCCGCCGCAGATCGTCATAAACCAGCGGCACCAACTCGTCGAACGACCCAGCCTCGCCGTCCCGGCACTGATGCAGCAGCTGTGTGATGGTCTGTGGGTCGGACATGCAATCTCGGCGCCGGGCCAGGGCGGTACAACTTCCCAAGGCAAGAGCCTAACGCGATTGCGGGGTCGGGCGCCATGGTTTTCCTCACTCGCCGGTTGAACACGCTTACAGCTCAAAGCGGTCCTGGAAAAGCTCATCATTACCGGTCTCGTATGGGCCCAGGTCTACCGTGCCGCCGTTGATCCGCGTCAAGCCGTCGAGATCGAAACTGATGCCGGTGACGAAGCCGTTATTGCCGGCATCGATCAGCGGTGAGTTTTCGCTAAGGCGCAGGTTGCCGGCCTGGGTAGGCGCGCCGACCGGGCTGACCGCGGTGACAAACTGCGGGGCGTTGGCCGGGTTGGTGCCGTCCAGCGTTCCGCTTCCGGGGAATTCGTTGGCGCGATAGCCTTGCAGCAGGCTGTTGCTGGCCTCGATGATGCTGGAAGAGAAAAAGTCGTCCATGGTGGCCTCCGGAGTTCCGGTGCCGGATTCATCCCGGTTGTTCCAGATCACCGTGTTGCGGAAGCCCATGTCAAGCGGACGATCGATAGCGCCCCCACGACGAGTGGCGCGGTTGGCCGACATCGTGACGTTGGTCAGAACACGCTCCCCGTCGGTGCCACCCTGGTTGTAAATGCCCCCGCCCAATTCGGCCAGGTTGCCGCTGAACAGGCCGTTAACCAGCGTGTAGGGTGTATCGAATTGGGTGTACATGCCACCGGCAAAATTGGCCGCCTGGTTACCGATGAACTCGACATTGGTCATGGCCAAGGTGGAGTCAACGCTGTTCGATCCCCGGTAAGAAAGGCCGCCGCCATTGTTATCAACACTGTTGCCGATAAAAACAACATCACTGGCTTGGGTCCGGGAGTTGACCAAATCCAGTCCGCCGCCGACCGATGCCGAATTGTTGGCGAAAACCACATTGCTGAGCGTCACGTCCGTGGGCTCGAAGTTGACCCCTAAAAACGCTCCACCGCCGTTGGATGTCGCGAGGCTGCCGTTCTCATGAAACGCAACATCGGTCATGACCACGACATTGCCGCCCGAATTCAGGCCCGCCCCCAACCCATCGGCATCGTTGTCGACAAAAGTCACCCGTTCAATCCGCAGATCGCCGCCGATGCTCTGCAGCCCGCCGCCGTTTTGGCCGGTGTTGCCGTGTCGAATGGTCAGATCCGTCACTTGCAGATCTACGTCGTTGGCAACGCTGATCGTCCGATCGCTGGCCTGACCACGTGTGGCTGCGGCCTGGACGATCGTTCCGGCACGGGTCTCGCCCTGCAGGCTCAAGGCGCGATCGATTTCAAGCGCTTCGGTGTAGATCGCATCAGCGATATCAATGACATCCCCGGTGCCCGCAACGTTAATCGCGTAACCGATTGTCGAGCATGGGCTGCCCGTACTCAGGCAGTTGCCGGCATCGCTTCCGCTGTTGCCGTCGACAAATCTCGTCGCAGCCTCGGCGTCGGATATTTGCCACAGCAGCGCGGCAATAAAAAAGACTTGGATGAGGCTTGATCTTGGCATTGTCTGGCACTCCTGGCGTTGAATTCGCGGTCCACACCCTCCCCATTCGAATTGCCGCGCAAAAGATGGCCATTTGTTTTTCTCCGCCATGGCCGGGAACTCGGATGGGCCAGCGGGAGCATGGTCCGCGCTGAGACGGAGGATCACTCGAACCGGCTGGAAAAAATGAGGTCGTTGTCGTCGGCCACGAGATTGGAGACGAAGATCCCGGCAGAATCGAAGGCGGCCCCTTGCTTGCTGGAAAACTCCAGCTTGAATGCGATCTGGCCCAGATCGTTGAAAGCTGAACGCCGACCGTCCTCGTTGCCGGAGGCGCGCACGGAAGTGTTGTCCGTGACCAGCGACAGGGAGCGTATCGTGCGCAGGTCTTCGATCATCGGGTCATCATTGACATCGAACAAGATGCCGGTGCGGACGATGAGTTGCAGCTGACCGTCGGCGTCAGTCGCCCAGATTCCCTGATTGTTACTGCCAGGGCCATCGAAAAAGGCGCGGAAGGCGACTTGCCCGGCTCCGTTGAGCATCGGATTAACGTCAAAAGCGATGAAGTTCGCGTCCGTGCCCGGGGCAGCATCGCCTTGCTGGGCGATCAGCTCAAGGCCTGACCCGCCTCCGTTTGACCAGACTGCTGGCCTGTCTGGCTGATCTGGATCTTCGATTCTGCCCTGGAACGCAACCTGCCCGGCGCTGTTGAGCACCGGCGTACCGACTGAGCTGAAGTTTTCGCCGGGGGCCGCGCCGGGGGCAGGGTTGCCTTCCATAGCGATGAGTTCCAGCTCTGAGTCGCCGCCATCGAACCAGATACCGCGATCATTGACGAAATCCACTATCTGCCCACCGGTCACCGCGGCAAGAAACGCGACTTGTCCGGCGTTGTTGAACGCGGAAGCTGTAATGAAATCCCGAAAAGTCACGCCACTGCCCGCTCCCGGTGCAGAGGTGCCCGAGATAACAACCAGCTCGCGGCCTGTTTCGCCACTCACAGACCAGTAGCCTGAGTATTGCGGTTCACTGGGGTCGGATTGCCTGGCCTCGCCTCGGAATACGATCTGACCCATGTCGTTCAGGACCGGCTCTTCGGTATCGCTGAAGTCGCCGTATGGAGGTACCGTGTTGCCGACGCGTTCCATGAGCTGCAGACCCGACTCGTCATCTGACAGCCAGATTCCGCGGTTATTCAAGTTGTTGACTCCGCCCCCTTGCAGTCTGCCACGAAAGGCGATCTGTCCTGCGTCGCTGAGCTTGAAAGCCTCAACCGTTCTGAAAGTGATTCCGGAGTCACCCGTGCCCGGAGCAGGATCGCCCTCGAGGACGATCAGTTGCGGCAGTCCGTTGCTGTCACTCGCCCAAATACCTTCGTCGGAGAGTGAGTCCAGAGTCGAAAGAACGCGGGCGCTAAACGCAATTTTCCCCTCGTTGTTGATCACCGTGCTGAATGTCTGAAGATTGCCTAACCTCACGCCAGCAGATGTGCCCGGCGCAGAGTCGCCTTCAAGCGCGACAGTTTCCAGGCCTGAACCACCGCCTTCGGACCAGATCCCCCGGGTGAAAGGTCTATCCAGCACCCCTTCGATGTTCAGGTAACCGAGGAAGGCAACCTCTCCGGCATCGTTGATGACGGGAGCTTCGAAGCTGAGCAAGTTACTGAAAGTTTGCTGGTAGCCAAACTCCACTTCAGAGCCAAGCCCGGGGCCCAGTGCGCCATCGGTACCGGTCAGGGCGACGGTTCTGAAGTCTGGAGCTGCGCCGGCCAAAGCCACAGAGATTGCCCCGAGCATGAGCAGCGTGGCTCCGGAGGCAATGCACCCGACGCCCAAAAGTTTGTCAACCACCGGATGCGCATCGCGATATTCGTTGTGCGCGGTTGCGGGTTTGGTGCTATGCCACTGGTTAATCGTATGAGCAAGAGTCGGCTGGATTGAAAGAGTCCTGTTTGAATTTGCGCTGCGGTTGATCATCGGTCGAGTTTCTGTTCCATCTATGCCGAAATTCGGAAAGTTGGCTGAAAAGTGGACAACGGGCCGACGCGCAAACGAAAAGGCTTGCGATCTCGATCAACGGAGTGGCGCGATGATTGCCGAAATTTCGGATATTCTCACTGGGATGACCGGATGTGGCCATATGCTGAATCAGGGCTTTGCTTGAGATGGATATCGAGCGCATGGCGCGGCTCGACAAGGCGCTTGAGCAGGCGCTGAAAACCGGCCAGCTGCCGTCGGATATCGACGATGCTGGTGACCGCGCGCTGCTCAAGAGGCTGATCGCCATCTCGCGCAACGACGCGCCCGGTCTTGATGAGCCGCCGCTGGCCGAAGAATGGCTGTCCAGCGGTCTGTCGGCGGCG
>JAZBOC010000160.1:0-8168 GCA_036353315.1 Wenzhouxiangella sp.
AACGACATCGGCCTGAGCCGCGTCGAAGGACTGGTGCTGGATGTCACCGGCGACGCCAAGCTCGGGCGCAACCGGCTGGAGTTCGACGACATCGAGCTCGAACTGGCCGGCTTCCCGTTGCGCTTCACCCGAGTCTACGATTCGCTGCGAGCCGATCAGAACGGCGAGCTGGGCTTCGGCTGGTCCCTGGGCCTGGTCGATGCCGACATCGGCGAGACCGTGCCGGATACGGGGTCCTTCGGTGTGTTCGGCTCGACACCTTTCCGGGTCGGTGCCCGCGTGTTCCTGAATGCCCCCACCGGCGAGCGCCTGGCGTTCACCTTCAATCCCCAGCCCGGTCCGCCCAGTCCGCTCGGCACGCCCTATCGCGCTGTCTTCGACCCCGATCCCGGCAACTACCATCGTCTGGAGGTGCCGCAGGGCGACCAGGCCTTCCTGAGCCTCGGCGCCGACGGCAGCGTCGCGCTGTTCGGCATCGCCTTTCCCTGGAACCCGGAGCAGTATGTCCTGATCGCGCCGGACGGCAGTCGCTATTTCATTCATGAAGACCAGGGGCTGCTGGCCGCCGAAGACCTGAACGGCAACCGCATCAGCATCAACGACAATGGGATCGACCATTCCGATGGTCCGGGCCTGGAGTTCACCCGAGACGCCCAGGGACGCATCGTCGAAGTCCGCGATCCCGACGGCAACGCCTGGACCTACGGCTATGACGCGGCCGGTGATCTGGTCAGCTTCACCGACCCGGACGGCAACGTGACCACCTACCTCTACCGAAGCGATCCGGCCCATTATCTGGAGCGCATCATCGATCCCCAGGGCCGGGTGCCGCGGCGCTATGAGTACGATCCGGACACCGGTCGCCTGGTCGCGATCATCGACGAGAACGGCAATCGTCGTGAATCAAGCTATGACCCACAGGGCTTCAGCGGCTTCGAGAGGGATGCACGCGGCAACGTCACCACCCTGCAATACAACGAGCGCGGCAACATCACCCGGCTGGAAGACCCCAAAGGAAACGTCACCGAATTCGAGTACAACGACCCGAACAATCCTGACAAGCAGACGCTGCTGCTCGACCCCAGCGGCGAACGATGGGAATACAGCTACGACGACCAAGGCCGTCCGGTCAGCCTGAACTCCCCGCTGGTTGTCTTCGGCAACCAGCGCATCACGGTCGACTACGATGAGTTCGGCAACATCACTCGCTACGACGACTACAACAGCCGGGTCAGCGAGTTCACGTACGACGACGCCGGCAATCGCCTGAGCGAACGACCATTCGATGGCCTGGACCACGACTTCGCCTGGAACACGGACGGCCGATTGATCAGCCGGTCACGCGCTGGCGGCGACATCACCGAGTACCAGTACGACAGCAACGGCTATCTGAGTCAAAGCAGTAACTCTGCGGGCGAGCTGGTTGAATACGAACGTTCGGCCAGCGGACGCCTCATCGGCTATGACGATCCGAACGGCCCACTGGACATCGAATTCACGCCGGCAGGCTTGCTGAACAGCCAGACCGACGCCCTCGGAAACACGGCCACGCTGGTCGAGAACGCCGACGGCTCCCTGACCCGCACCGACCGGCTCGGCAACGTGACACGGATCGAACGCGATGCCGACGAACGCCCAACCCGCGTCGTGCTGCCGAGTGGTGCCGAGACCACGACCAGCTACGACCCGGACGGCAATCCAACCGAAGTCACCGACCCGCTCGGCAACACCAGCATCTACAGCTGGGACAGCACCAGCGAGATGGTCGGCTTCACCGATGCCGCCGGCCAGTCCGAGAGCCGCGTTGTGGACGAGAACGGCAACGTCATCGAGCTCATCAACCGCAACGGCCTGCGGCGGACCTTCGAATGGGACGCCAACCGCCGCCTTCGCTTCGAGCGCTGGTACGACAGCGGCGGCACCGTCGTGCGCGAGATCGAGCTGAGCTACAACGCGACACGAGGCCTGCAGCGGGTCGACGACTGGGTGGATGATGGCGCCGGCGGCGAGACCTACACGCTCCAGTACTCCGGATCGCTGCCACGGCCCAGTCGTGTCGACTACGTACTGCCCGGCCAGGCAGCCTGGAACATCAGCTACAGCTGGGGCGGCGACGCGGAGTTTCCTGCGACCGTCAACGCCAGGATCGGACTCAACCTCGCGCAAGCCAGCATCTTTACCGACGCATTCGGCGGCCATAGCTGGGGATTACAGTGGACGCATCCCGACGGCGGCGGCAACTCGGTACGCATGATCCGGCGCGGCGACGGCAAGATCACTCGGATCGAACGCTCCACTGGATTCGGGGGCTCGGCGCGCTCCTTCACTCGATTCGGCTACGACGTCTTGGGTCGCCTGAGCACGATTCGACACGAGGATTCATCCGGCGACCTGCTGCACCCGAACGGCGAGATGCTCTATCAGCACGATGCCGAAGGAAAGATCACCGAAGAACAGCACGCCGGCAACACGACGACCTACGGCTACGACGCAGACAGCCAGTTGACCGCCGCCACCCACGACAACCCGGCCTACGACGACGAGAACTACGGCTACGATGCCGCCGGCAACCGGATCACTTCTCATCTCGCTCCGGGCACAGCCACCGTCGGGACAGCCAATCGCATCACCTCCGCTGGCGACTTCAGCTACGAATACGACAACGCCGGCAACCTTACGCGCAGAACGAAAAACGCCACCGGCGAAGTCACCGAGTTCGGCTACGACCATCGCAATCGCCTGGTCCTGGCGACGGTCCACCCGAGCCTCGGCACGCCGGCCACGACCACGATCGAAATGCAGTACGACTACCGCAATCGGCTGATGTATCGAATCGTCGACGGCCAGAAGACCTGGTTCCTGCATGACCGCGACAACGTCATCGCCGAGTTTGCCGACGGCGCGAGCGAGATCAACGCCGCCTACCTCTACGACCCGTCATCGATGGACCAGGTCTACGCGGCCTGGCGCGACGATGCGATCGGGGAGCGCTGGTTCCTGCGCGACGCCATCGGATCGATCCGCGGCATCACCGATGAAAACTCCCTCGCGCTGAGCTGGGTCGACTACGACGCCTACGGCAACCTGCAGCCCGGCTCGATGCCGGCCGGCGACGAGCCGCTGCGCTTCGCCGCCCGGCCGTACCTGGACGCCATCGGCCTCTACGACAATCGCCGGCGCTTCCTCGACCCGCAGCTCGGTCGGTTCACGCAGGAAGACCCCATCCGGCACGCCGGGCGCGACTTCAATTTCTACCGCTACGCCTACAACCAGCCGACCGGGTTCATCGATCCGACCGGAGAAATTTCTCTGGCCACGACGATCCGGATCGTCAAGGCCGTGCTGAGGGTTGCAAAGACTTTCAACAAGGCAAGAAAGTTTGCCAAAAAACTCAAGTTGCCCTGCAAGATCGCGGGCACCGCTGCTGCGGGCTTCGCCTGGATGGATGTGATTGGTGAGGTGGTCGCTGATCCGACCGATCCGAAGATTCCACCCTCCATCGATCCCAGCGAACTGATCGCAGAAACCGGCTGCTGAGCGGAGATGACTAGCGGGAAGCCTTTCCATGCATCGTTGAACAGCCTTATTTTCATCAAAGAGGGATCGCGCAATGAACCGACTGACTCTGAGCCTACTGACCGGTCTGGTGCTTGCTGCTGTGAACTTCACGGCCCATGCACAGAGCTCGACGATCACCTATCAGGGTCGCTTGCAGCAGTCAGGCGAACCCTTCAACGGAAACGCCAATCTTCGCTTTCGGCTGTTCGATTCCCTGACCGGTGGCAACCAGATTGGGCCGAACCAGGACCGCAACAATATTCAGGTTGTAGGCGGTCTGTTCCAGGTCGATTTGCAATTCGGTGAATCCGCCTTCGACGGTTCGGCCCGATTCCTGGAGGTGCGTGTGAACGGCACGACCTTGAGCCCTCGCCAGGCAGTGCGTGCAACACCGGTAGCCTTGTATGCGCTGGACGGAAATTCCGGACCAGAAGGTCCAGAAGGTCCAGCGGGACCCCCCGGGCCACCCGGGCCACAAGGGGATGAAGGGCCAACCGGTCCTCAAGGTCCTCAGGGAGCAATCGGCCCAGCGGGTCCGCAAGGACCACAAGGGATTCAAGGACCGATCGGGCCGGAAGGGGCTTCTCCATTCAGTCTGGGCGTCAACAATTCGCTGTTGTACGAGGCCGGAAACTCGGAGTTCAATTTTCGCGTGCCTAACTCGAGCACCATTTACGGCGGCAGACTGGAGTTGGGGCACTCGATCAACCAGGCCTCGGGCGCCGGCGCGGTCGTACTCGGGGGCGGTCGAGTGGCCGGCGGCATCGATTATCCCAACTTGGCCAGTGGATCGGTCTCGGCAGTGATTGGTGGAGAGGACAACCAAGCCAATGGTGACTACTCGGGGGTGTTTGTCGGAAGAGGTCATCGCGTCATTGGTAGCAACTCGATTGTCCTAGGCGGCCAGTTCAGTGAAGCGTTCGCCTTCAACACTGCAGTAATCGCCGGCAACGGCAACAAGGCCATCGGCCAAAACAGCGTCACGGTCGGCGGCGCGAACGCTGAATCATTGGGTCCGAGCAGTGTCACTTTGGGTGGCGAAAGCAACATCGCCTCCGGGGATCGTAGCGTCGCAGGTGGCGGTGTACTCAATTGCGCGGGAGGCGTGGGCTCCTGGGCGATTGGCAACCGCGCCAAGGTCCGCATCAGCCAAGACGGTGGTGGCTCAGGTGGCGCCTGTGCTGCAGTCCCCGAGGGCAGCATCAATATGGGGGATGCTGGCACCTTTGTCTGGTCAGACCTCCAGCCCAGCGATTTCATTTCATCCGGCCAAAATCAATTCTTGGTTCGCGCAGGCGGCGGCGTTCTTCTTACGCCGAATAATTTGGTCAACAGCCCAGACGGAAACGCTCTGCGGGTCAACGGCGTTGTGCGGGTCGACGAACTGGGTTCGGCAGGCTCTGTATTCTTGTGCCGAAACTCCAACGATCAGCTCGCGGCTTGCTCTTCGAGCGAACGTTACAAAGAAGACATTCAGGAAGTTGACTTCGAACTGGACGTCATCATGCAGCTTCGTCCGGTGCGCTATCGCTGGATCGCCGATGGCAGCGACGATATCGGGCTGGTCGCAGAAGAAGTCGCGGAAATTCTCCCAAATCTGGCTACCTATAACGAGACCGGCCAGGTCGAAGGCGTCAAGTACGGTCGGCTGGCTGCCTTGCTGGTGGGTGTTGTTCAGCGCCAACAGCAGGAGGTCGAGCTTCTGCGCGAGCGGCTCGATCGGTTGGCGTATCGCCTCGAAAGACTGGAAGTGGAAGGCCTGGAATGAGCGCTTTTTCCTCGATCACTCAAACACGATTCAGCCCAAGACTGATGATGTTTTTGTTGTTGGCAACACCGCTTGCGGTTGACGCCAATGATTTTGAGATCGACTGGTGGACCGTAGACGGCGGCGGCACGCTTGAAAGCGAACAGGAGGGCTGGTCGCTGGCTGGTACGATCGGCCAGTGGGATGCCGCCGGACAGATCGCATCGGGAGAAAAGTGGACGCTACAAGGCGGCTTCTGGGGCTTTGAGATGCCCGACCGAGACGATCGCCTGTTTAGAGACCGGTTCGAGCTGGTGCCGAAATCAGCGGCGATTTTTCGGAAGGATGAACAATGAAAACGACGCTCAGCATTGTTGCCTTGACGGTGTTGTTGATCTCAAGCTGTGCCGACGTGTTCGCCAACCCGATTTTCGTTGAAACCGAGGTTGATGAGTTGCAACTCAATGGTCAGTGCTCTTTGCGCGAGGCTTTGTCCAACGCTCAAACCAATACCTCCTTCTGGGCCGACTGTGAAGGCGGCTCCATGCTGGAACCGGACGTGATCCGCTTTGATGCGTCGATGATCAACAAGACCATTGAACTGAACTCGGATTTGCCAGTGATCGGTGGGTCCCTGCGCATCATCGGCCTTGAAGATGATGGCCCGGCAATCACGATTGACGGGATGAACCAGTTCAGCCTGATCAGGGTTGAAGACGCTGACTTGATTGAGCTGCAGGACCTCGTGCTGACCAGGGGCAGAAGCAGCGGTAGCGCCGGAGCGATTGATGCACCCAACTCCATGGAGCTGATTCTTCGGAGAACCTGGATCCTCAACAACAATTCCACCAATGCGCCCACCATTGAATTCAACACCGCTGAGCTAAGCGATGCTGCGATTACCATCGTTGATTCGGTCCTGCGCGGAAATTCAGCCGATGTGCCGGGGCCAGGAAAAATACTGCGTATACGCGACAGCGCCGTTTTGATTGATCGTTCGGAAATTTCGGCAAACACAGGAAGCGGACCAAGCACCGGAATCTTGCATTTTCGCGGCTCGCAATTGACCATGATCAATTCGACGCTGTCCGACAATTATCTTCGGAACAATGCGGGCGGAAGCGCATTCTATTTGTCTGATAGCCACGCTGAGGTTCTCCACGTCACCATAGCGGGCAACCGGTCGGACTCGAGCAACGCTCATTCGGTTTTTTTGAATGAATCAAAACCGGGTTCGGCCAGTTTGAACATTCTCAATTCGATCCTGATCAAGCAAACCGACAGTGACGCGGTTTGCGGAGCCCTGACAACCAGCGAAATGCCGTGGACTGAAAGTGGCAGCCTGAGCACCGATCCGGACTGCTTGCAAAACTCAGTGACCGTGGCGATCAACGACCTGGCTCTGTCCACTCTCGCCGACAACGGCGGCTTGAGCAAAACCCATGCGCTGGGCCTGGCCAGCATCGCCATCGATGCCGCCGGCGAATGCACCGCTGTCGATCCAGCGATCACCGTGGATCAGCGATCTTCGGTCCGACCAGGTACTAATTCGGCAGCCTGTGACGCTGGCGCTTACGAGGCGCAGCTTCCAGCAGACTCTATCTTCAAAGATCGATTCGAAGACCTGTTCGACTAGGATTTATCAAAAAGCCCAAAGATCTGCCTGTCTGGCGAGACATTTCAGACAATCCCTTAGAATCAAGGGCCAGATCCAAACATTGGTGCTGCCCGTCAAATGCCGGCAAAAGGCGATGACGATAGAAATCACAGAAGGTGATGCGGTGCGTCGCGTGGGTACTTGCCTGCGGGATTCTCGCACCAAGCTGCGTATTTAAAAACGAGCACTTTGTTCAGGGCAGCGATCATGTCACCCTCAGACCACTTCCAGCGACTCGAACGCCTGTTCCATGAACTGGAGGCCATGAGTGCTGAACAGCGCGCTGCCCGTCTGGCTGAACTGGCCGAGTCCGAGCCCGACCTCTACCCGGAACTGCTGCGCATGCTGGCCGACTCGACCCAGGTCGACCACGGCGAGCGCCTGATCGATGACCTGATCGATGTTGTTGGCCAGATCACCGGCGAGGCGCCGGCCGATCCCGAGCAGATCGGTCCCTACCGCCTGCAAAAACTCATCGGCGAGGGCGGCATGGGGCGGGTCTACCTGGCCGAGCAGTCCGAGCCGGTCCAGCGCCGCGTCGCCCTCAAGCTCACCCGAAGAGGCCTGGACTCGAATGACGCCATCGCCCGCTTCCGTGCCGAGCGCCAGGCCCTGGCCGTGCTCGAGCATCCCAACATCGCTCGGGTCTTCGACGCCGGCTCCACCGAGGGCGGGCGGCCCTGGTTTGCCATGGAGTACATCGACGGCATGCCCATCAACCGCTGGGCGGCCGAACGCAAGCTCAGCCTGACCCAGCGCATCGAGCTGCTGCTGCCGGTCTGCGAGGCTGTCCAGCATGCCCACGCCAAGGGCCTGGTTCATCGTGACCTCAAGCCCTCCAACATCCTGGTCATCGACGATGGCGGCATCGGCCGGCCGATGGTCATCGACTTCGGCATCGCCCGGGTGGTGGACTTAAGCCTGGATGAGCGCACCCAGGCCACACGCCTCGGCGAGCTGGTCGGCACGCCGGAGTACATGAGCCCGGAGCAGGCCTCGCTGGGCGAGATCGATATCGACACCCGCTCCGACATCTACTCACTCGGCCTGGTGCTGTATGAGCTGCTGGTCGGCGAATTGCCGATGACCGGTCAGCAACTGCGCAATCTCGGCTTCCAGGCCATGTGCCAGGCCATCCGCGAGGGCGACACGCCGCGCCCCAGCCGGGCGAATCCGCCGGCAAGCAACGACGGTACCACCCTGACC
>JAZBOC010000161.1:0-30098 GCA_036353315.1 Wenzhouxiangella sp.
ATCCAGCGTGAAGCCGGAGATGCGCTCAAAGCCTTGATTGATCCAATCGACCCGCCCATCGGCATCGGTGATGATGACCCCGTTTGTGGTCTCGTTTGCCACCCGGGATAACCGGACCACTTCAGCCTGGGCGGCGAGGTGCTGGTCCCGGATGCGGGCGGCATAGACCAGTTGCCCTAGCGTGGTGGTGAGGGGCTCCAGGAAATCAACCAGTTCTTTATCGTAGTCCTGAGGTCGATTGGCCAGGCCAAACACCGCGACGATTTCACCCCCGCGGTCGACAGGGACACCAAGAAAATTGCTGAGTGCCGGGTGGCTGTCGGGGAGATTATCGCGGCGTGGATCATGGCCGAGTGTATTGGAAATGACTGGCTCAGCTCGAGTCAGCGCTTCCCCGAAAAGCGTTTCGAAACTGTCGAACTCCATACCTTTGATCGCACTGCTGTCATACAAGCGACCAGTTCGCCCGTTCCAGTCAATGTTGGTGATGGAAAACATTTTGAGGTAAGGCTTTCCATCGGCCCGGTGCAGTACTTCCGCGATAAAGCCGTATTCGCTCTCGGTGATTGCAAGGAGATCGTCTAGAAGACCATCCAGGGCTTTATGGCGGTCTGATTCAAGGATGAACTGCGCCTGGACGCGCGTGATGATCTCGGCCAATTGCTGTTGCTGCAGCAATTTGGTTTTCGCGGCGCTTTCGGCGGATATATTTCGAATGAGAACCAAGAGCTCATCGTCACCCAGCGGCTGGAAGCGCGCCTCGAAGTGGCTTGGGCCTTGAGCCTGCTCCAGCATGTAGTCGAAGCGGACAAGCGCATCGTCTGCGAATGCCTCCTCCAGGGCTTTCCGCCAAAGTGCGTCCACATCAGGTGGCAGGACGTCGCTGATCCGGCGACCCAGAATTTTTGATTTGGGCAGAAGAAGATCTGAGTGCTCGTTGCTTTCCAGACACACGCCAGCCCGGTTGACTAGAAGAACAATGTCGGGCATGGCCTGCAAGATGGTCTGGCTGCGCGTCTTGCTGTCGGCCAGTAAGGCCTGCAGGCGGCGTTTTTCCAGCATATTGATCTCTGCCTCCACGCAATCGGCCAAGTCTCTCAGAATGCTGCGTTCACGGTCGCTGAGTTGACGCGGCTGATTGGAAAGCGCGCAGAGCATGCCGACGCGATGGCCGTCGCGGGTGGTGAGCGGCGCGCCGGCATAGAAACGGATGTTTGGAGGGCCGGTGACCAGGGGATTGTCGGCAAAGCGTGGGTCTAGCAGCGCGTCAGGCACCACAAAGATGTCTTCTCCAAGAATGCCGTGACCGCAAAAAGAGATATCGCGCGTGGTCTCTGAGTCATCAAGACCCACCCTCGACTTGAACCACTGGCGATCGGCATCCACCAGCGAGATGTTCGCCATGGGCGTGCCCAGCGACTGCTGAAGCAGGCGAGTCAGGCGGTCGAAGCGTTCCTCAGCTTCGGTGTCGAGGATCGCAAGCGCGTGGAGGGCCTGAAGACGCTCTGTTTCATCTTCGGGAAGCTCAGGCGGTTTGATGACGTCTCTCCCGTAGGTTACGCGTCCGCCCGCACTCTTTCTAAACCCCCAAGGTCAAGTATAGCGCGCGGCAGAGTCTCGCAAGAAACTCGCTGTACTGCGTATCAGCTGAGAAATGTTGGCGTCACTGCGATCAGGCAATCTTGCCGGCGCCCAGGCGGCATTCTTCTGCTCGATGTGGTCAACGGCAGCAACCTGGTTTTGCCGATCCGTTTCGCTCGAAGATCCGACCGGGCATTTTCAGCGAACACAAACTCATCTCAGACACCGCAGCTGTTGAGCGACCAGATGGAAGACAAGCCCTGCCGGGAGCAGAAATTCAACGCGATGAATAGCCCGAGCGGATTATTCAGGCGTGCCCATCAACAAGCGGGCGATTCCGCCCGAAGTTCGGCGGCACAGACAACAGCTGTCCAATTTTTTCCCTTCAGAGATCCGGGTGCCGCTCCAGCTGAATCAAGTCTCCGGGTACGCAATCGAGCGCTTCGCATATCGCCACGAGGGTCGTAAAGCGGATGGCGCGAGCCCGCCCACGTTTTAGGATGGACAGATTGGGCAAGGAAATGCCGACAGTTTCGGACAGTTGAGTGAGCGTCATGCCCCGCTTAACCAGCAGTATGTCCAGTTGAATTTTCACGGTAGCTGTCACGCCTTTATGCTCCTCCGAGCAGGTTGCGTCGAAATGTATACTACCTCATAAATTATCGCAAAACAATAAATAAATATTGACATTCGATAATTTATAGTCGATATTGGACTTCAATTCAAACGTCGCAGTCGAGGGATTTTGCAATGTGGAGCTTTATTCTTGTAAGCGCGTTCGTGTTGTTCGCGACTGCGGTAACGCTGATCAGCTATCGCCTCGGTCTCACCAAGACCGATAGTGCCGGAGTCGCGGCACTCATCGGATTTCTACTGTCTTTTTTGCCGCCGCTGGCGCTCATTTATCTGGTCTTCCTCTCGCTAAAGGAGGACGTGGCAATCGTTTAAATCTGCAGCTCTGTCCCTGGTCTTTTGTTGTCAAGCCACCCCCTTGGCTCCAGCGAAGCGGGTTGACCGGGTGTTTTGCTCAGGGGGTGAGCCCGGGACTCAGAGCCGGACGAGGCAGCGGTCCGCGCTGACCCTCGAACGCCTGCGCGGCGCGGATTAGGGTGGGTTCGCTGTGGCTTCCGGCAAAGAAGCTCAAGCCCACCGGCAGACCGTGAATCAGGCCCATCGGTACGGTGACGGCCGGATAGCCGGATACGGCCGCCGGGCTCGCGCTGCCACCGCCGAAATGATCACCATTGACCCAGTCGATCTTCCAGGCCGGGCCGCCGGTGGGCGAGATCAGCAGGTCGACCTGATGTTCCAAGAGCAGTCGGTCAATGCCGTTCTCGCGCGTGGCCGCCCGGATTCGGGCCAGCGCCTCGAGGTACTCCTCGGACTCGATGCCCGCGGTTTCCTGCGCACGTTCGAAGTGTTCCTGCCCGAACCATGGCAGCGCTCGCTCGGCATTTTCCCGGTTGAGTGCGATCAGCGCGCCCAGGTCCAGCCGGCTGAGTGCGTCATCGGGAAGAGCGGCAAGGTAGGCATTGAGCGTATGGCGGAACTCGTGCAGCAGCACGGTGTAGGTATCGCCCCAGAATCCGTCAGGCCACTCCAACGAAACGTTGTCGACGATTTCCGCACCGGACTCGCGCAGCACGGATATCGCTTGTTCATAGGCCTCGTCGACCTTTGGATGAAAGCTCGACAGGCCGCGCATGACGCCGATACGCAGACCGTTGAGACTGGCGCCATCCAGTGCCGCCAGCAGATCGCCAGCGTCCCAGTCCGGGCGTTTGGCGGTCGCTTCATCGGCGGGGTCGGCTCCCATCATGGTTGCCAGAACACGGGTCGCGTCGGCCACGTTCATGGCCATGGGTCCGGCGGTGTCCTGGGTGTGCGAGATCGGCACGATGTGGGTGCGGCTGACCAGCCCGACGGTGGGTTTGATGCCGACGTTGCCATTGGCCGAGGCCGGGCAGACAATCGAGCCGTTGGTTTCGGTGCCGATCGCGACCGGCGCGAATCCGGCCGCCACGGCCGCGCCGGATCCGGAACTGGAGCCGCAGGGCGTGCGAGTCAGATCATAGGGGTTGCGGGTCTGGCCGCCCAGCGTGCTCCAACCGCTGGACGAGCGCTCGCCGCGGAAGTTGGCCCACTCGCTCAAGTTGGTCTTGCCAAGAATGACCGCACCCGCCTCGCGCAGACGGGCCACCAGCGGGGCGTCGCGGCCGGTGTGGTTGTCGGCCAGCGCCAGCGACCCGGCCGTGGTCGGCTGGTCGCGGGTTTCGATGTTGTCCTTGAGTAGAATCGGGATGCCGTGCAGCGCTCCCGGTTCGCTGCCGCCGGCCAAAAGCGCGTCCAGCGCGCGCGCCTGATCAAGCGCGGTCGGGTCGATCGCCAGCACGCTGGCCAGGTCAGCGTCTAGCGTCTCGATGCGACCCAGAAAATGGGTGGTCAGCGCCTCGGCGCTGATCTGTTGGGCGACTAGCTGGTGGTGGAGTTGTTCGATGGACTGTTCATGCCAGGCCGTGTGCGCGCCGGCGCCCGTGGAAATCATCAGTACAACGAAGCCGAACAGAGTCTGGCGATGAGACAGGGTCAGGGTCATGGGACGGGTTCCGGATCAGCTTGAAGTCGTTTGACGGGTATTGCTATCGTACTCAATCATGTCCGATCCTCGCCACGACTGCCCGAATTGCCTGCATCGCATCCATCCGCTGGACCTGAGCGACCTGCATCTCGGGCGCAAGCTCGACTGTGCGCAGTGCGGCAATGGGCTGCGGATGACCGTTGCCTGGTGGGCGGCGCTGCCGGTGGGCACAGGGTTGGCCCTGGCCCTGGCGCATGTCGGCAATCTGCTGGGCCTGGCTTACTGGGCGGCTTTTGTGCTGACCGTGTTGTTGACCTGGCTGGCGACGCTGGTTCAGTTCGGCCTGATGATCGAGCAAGCGCCCTGGGTCCGGCTGATTGCCAGAGACAAGCCCTGGAAAGAGCGTGAATCCATGCTGGCCCCGTGGCGAGGCTAGCAACTCGCTCTCATGATGCGTCGGCGCGATCCAGCAGGCGCTGTATGGTCTCGTCCTTGTCCTCCCAGAGCTTGTTGAGCCAGGCCTGAAAGTCGCGCCGAAAGGCCTCGTCGGTGTGATAGTTGCGCCCCTTGAACTCAGCCGGAATGGGCAGGACGCGCACGCTGACCCGGACTTCGGGGATGCGGTCAGCAAACAGGTCGAACAGTTCGCCGCGCCCGTTGGGATAAACCAGGGTGACATCAATCAGGCAGTCGATGATGTCGCCCATGGCATCGAGGACGAACGCCGTACCGCCGGCTCGGGGCTTGAGCAGGTGATCAAAAGGAGAGTTCTGGGCAGCGTGTTTTTCTGGAGTAAAGCGTGTGCCCTCAAGAAAATTTCCGATCACCACCGGGATCTCACGGTACTTGCGGCAGGCGGTTCGGGTGGCTTCAATGTCGCGCCCGGCCAGCTCCGGTCGCCGAGCGATCTGCTCGCGGGTGTAGCGCTTCATAAACGGGAAATCCAGCGCCCACCAGGCCAGGCCCAGGATCGGCACCCAGATCAGCTGGCTCTTGAGGAAAAAGCGCAGCATGGGGATGCGTCGGTTGAAGACTTTCTGTAGAACTGGAATGTCGACCCAGCTCTGGTGATTGCACAACATCAGGAAAGTGCCGTCCGGCATCGGTGGAGGCAAGCCCTCGACGTTGACCTGGATGCGGGTCAGATGGTCCATCATCCAGCTATTGACATCGATCCAGCTGGCCACGAACGCCATCAGCCAGCGATCGCAGATCTGGCGCACCGATTTCACCCGCACCACGGCCTTGATCAGCGCGACCGCCATCAAGGGGAAGACGTGGACCAGGCTGTTGAGTGCGAGCAGCGAGGTCGCGCCAATAATGCGCAGTGTACGACCGATTCGACCGATCATCGGATGTTCAACGGGCTGATAAGCTGGCGAGCGTGGATCATAAACCGAAATCTATTCTGGTGTGTTTCCCGGCCGGTTGCGCCGGAAAGCTTGCCGGCCGCCATTAGGTTGCGACCCGTGCGCGGCGTCGAGCAAATTCCCTGGCTGTATGACGGCCTGATCCGCATGTTTCCGGGGCTTGCCCGCTGGCGCGCCGACCTCATGCGCCAAGCGCGTGGCCGCGTGCTGGAGGTGGGTTGCGGCACCGGGCTGGGGCTGCTCGAGCTGGCCGGTCATGTCGATGCGGTGTGGGGAATCGATCCGGCGGCCGATTCGCTCAGACGGGCCTCCCGTCGAGTGCCGAGCGCCGGCCTGGCGGTGGCGCACGCAGAGCACCTCCCGTTTGCCGATGGCAGTTTCGACTGCGTGGTCTCCAGTCTGGTGTTCTGCAGCGTCGGCGATCCCGCACGCGGCCTGGCCGAAATTCGTCGCGTCCTGGCTGCTGATGGTTACCTGCTGATGTTTGAGCACGTCCAGGCGCGCAGTCGTCCGATGGCCTCGATGCTGAATACGATCCAGCCGGCGTGGACTGCTGTCACGGGCGGGTGTCATCCCAATCGGCAGACCGAGCGTATCGTGGAGGCGGCTGGGTTTCGGATTGATCCGGACTCCTACCGAGCCCGGGGCCTGATGCGGCAATTCACCGCCTACCCCTGAGCGCGCGCGCCCCGATCCGCTCTTTATGCACTGCATAGTTACTTTGCCGTTGGGTACAGGCACAATGTTGGTGTTGGATCAGAAACTGCTTCGGGAGTAGTAACATGGGTAACGTCGCAATCGTTACTGGCGGAACCCGCGGTATCGGCGCGGCCATCTCCAAAGAGCTCATCAATAAGGGCTTTACGGTGGCCGCCAGCTACGGCGGAAATGCAGAAGCCGCGGCCGCGTTTGAACGCGAGACCGGGGCCAAGACCTACCAGTGGGATGTCGGCGACTTTGAGGCCTGCCAGGAGGGCGTCCGCCAGGTTGAGGCGGACCTGGGTCCGGTCAGTGTGCTGGTTAATAATGCCGGGATTACCCGCGACGGCACCATGCACAAGATGACCCCGGAACGCTGGCAGGATGTTATCCAAACCAACCTGACCTCGTGTTTCAACATGTGCCGCGCCGTCATCGAGGGAATGCGCGAGCGTCAGTACGGGCGAATTGTCAACATTGGCTCAATCAACGGTCAGGCCGGGCAGTACGGCCAGGTCAACTATGCGGCCGCCAAATCCGGCATCCACGGCTTTACCAAAGCCCTGGCCCAGGAAGGCGCAGCCGTCGGTGTGACCGTCAATGCCATTGCACCGGGTTACATCGCCACGAGCATGGTCGAGGCCGTGCCGGAAAAAGTGCTGGAAAAAATCGTCGCACGAATTCCGGTCGGTCGACTCGGCAGGCCGGACGAAATTGCCCGTGGCGTTTCGTTCCTGGTGGCCGAGGACGCCGGCTTCATCACCGGCTCCACGCTGTCGATCAACGGCGGCCAGCACATGTATTGAGCGCCGGGCTCGCAAAGCGGGCCCGTTCTGCCAGGTTTAACCCCGCGACTCTCGCTCATCTCATCAGCCGCTTTTGGTCTCGCTGTTGTTGCACCGCACAAAACGCCGTGCTATGATTTGTGCAACGCACAATCAAAAGGTGCGTGAAACCGCCTTAAATGCCACCTTTGTTCAAGAAGACAGTGAGGAACCACCATGAATACCCCGACCGCATTCACCGAAATGAAGAAAGCTCAGGACATCCTGATGGAAGCCATCGACAAGTCCGCTCGCACCAACCTGGAATCCGTGCAGAAACTGCTCGAGCTTAACAAGGAAGGATTTTCAGGTCTCAGTGAGGTCAGCAACCCGAGTGACCTGATCGCACGCCAGTCGGCAGCTTTCAAGGACTACGCCGAGCACCTGACCGCCCACATGGAAGCGCTCGCCGCCATTGGTACCGAGTCGCGTGAGCAACTAACCGAGCTCGGTCAGGAATTCGCCAAAACCATGGATCTCTCCAGCCTGTTCGGCATGGGTGAAACAACCACGAAGACGAAGGCCAAGTCCACCGCAAAGTCCTGAAGCCTGGACCGCGCTCGGCACCGGCAGGCAGAGCGTCTGCCGGTGTTTTGTGCACGTGCTAACTGGCGGGTTACACTAAACGGATGAACAGCATGACCGGCGAACCCCGCATCATCAAGAAGTACGCCAACCGGCGTTTGTACGATACCGGCTCCAGCCAGAGCATTACGCTGCAGGATGTGCGCGATCTGGTGGGCGCAGGCCACCGAGTCCAGGTTGTGGAAGCCAAAACTGGTCGCGACGTCACCCGCTCTGTCCTGCTCCAGATCGTGGCCGATCAGGAACTGCTCGGCCGCCCCGTGCTCAGCAACGAATTTCTGGAATCCATGATCCGGGTCAGCTCCAATCCGATGCGTGATTTGACCCGCGGCTATCTGGAGCGGGTCATGACCCACATCGAGTCGCAGCAAGATTCGGTAGAACGGGCGTGGGCCTCGACGCTAAAGTCGTCGGGCCTGGAGGATCTTGGCAGCATGTCGCCTCTGGCCCCCTTCCGACAATTCCAGAAAAAGATGTTCGAGGTGTGGAGCGCGGCGCTGACGCCGCGTCTGCGTGACGAAGGCCCGGCCGAAACCGAAGAAGAAGCAACGCGCAGTTCCTGAAGCGGGCGTTGCCCGTTCAGTCCATTTCACCCAGCACAAGGAATGCCAGGCATGAAGCTTGACGACAAGATCGTGGCCATAACCGGCGCCGCGCGTGGCCTCGGAGCTGCCATGGCCCGTCAATTGGCCGAGCAGGGTGCGCGCATTGCGCTCATCGACCTCCAGTCCGATCTTCTGTTCAAGACTGCAGAGTCACTGCCCGGCGGCGGCCACCATGCCGTGGTTGCCAGCGTTTGCGACGAGCAGCAAATCGAAGCCGCATTCGCTGAAATTGCAGACCGTCTCGGCCCGGTCGATGTCCTGATCAACAACGCCGGAATTACCCGGGATGGTTTGCTGCTGAAGGTCCGCGACGGTCAAGTGGTTGATCGCATGTCGCTTGAACAGTGGCAGCAGGTTATTGACGTCAACCTGACCGGGTCTTTTTTGTGCGCCCGAACGGCAGCTGAGCAGATGATCAAGGCCGGCAAGGGCGGCGTGATCATCAACATCGCCAGCATTTCGCGCGGCGGCAACTTCGGCCAGACCAATTACACCGCTTCCAAGGCCGGCAACGCCGCGATGGCCGTCACCTGGGCCAAGGAGCTGGGTCGCTACGGTATCCGCGCCGCATCGATTTCGCCCGGCTTTACCGCAACCGAGATGGTCGCTGCCATGCCCGACAAGGCGATTGAGAAAATCACCTCCGGTATTCCGCTCAAGCGCCTGGCCGATCCGGACGAAATTGCGGCGACGGTGCGCTTCATCATCGAAAACGACTACGTCAATGGCCGCGATTTCGCAGTCGACGGCGGATTGCGCTTGTAACTGGATAGGACGAGAGGGAAACGATCATGAGTGAATCGCGCGCCGTGGCGACACGAGAGGAGCTGGCCGAGCTGACCCGCGAAACCACGCGGATTGCAAGCCTGGCGGCAGATTTGAGCCTGCGCATGGCCAGACGACTGGAGCTCCCGACGGTCGACCCCCTGAACCTGAAGCGACCGCTGCTGCAGGCGACTCTGAATACGGTTCGCCACCCGACCCGCATCGTGGCGGCGCAGTGGAGCCTGACCCGTCGCTATCTGTCGCTTTTGAGATACCTGGGGTTTCGCGCCATCGGTCGCCCGGCCGCTCCGGCGGCCGCCCCGGTTCGTGCCGATCGCCGTTTCCGTTCCGAGCACTGGAACGAAAAGCTGATCTTTGACCTGCTCAAACAGGCCTACCTGCTGACCGCTGACTGGATGCTCGACAATGTTGCCCGTATGCAGGGCGTCAGCGCCGACGATCGCCAGCGGATCCACTTCTATACTCGACAGTTTGCCGAGGCGCTGTCGCCGAGCAACTTCATCCTGACCAACCCCGAAGTACTCGAGACGACGCGCAAAGAAAAAGGTCTCAATCTGCTGCGGGGCTTCCGGCGCCTGCTCGAAGATGTCCAGCGCGGCGACGGCCAGCTGCTGATCTCCATGACCGACTACGAAGCCTTTGAGGTCGGCAAGAACATCGCCACCACGCCCGGCTCTGTGGTGTTCCAGAACGAGATGATGCAGCTCATCCAGTATGCGCCGACCACCAAGACGGCCTACACCAGGCCCTTGCTGATCGTCCCGCCCTGGATCAACAAGTTCTACATTCTCGACCTGCAGCCGAAGAACTCGTTCATCAAGTACGCCGTGGATCGTGGCTACACCGTGTTTGTCATCTCCTGGGTCAATCCGGATGAAAAACTCCGCTACAAGCGCTTCGAGGACTACGCCCACGACGGTATCTTTGAAGCCCTCGATGCGATCGAAAAGGCCACCGGTCAGCGCGAGGTCAATGCGATCGGCTACTGCATCGGCGGCACCTTGCTGGCCGCGACCCTGTCGCTGATGAAGTCACGCGGCGATGATCGCATCAAGTCAGCAACCTTCTTCACCGCGCAGGTTGACTTCTCCGAGGCCGGTGAACTCAAGGTCTTCATCGATGACCACCAGCTCAAAGGCCTGGAGAAGAAGATCAAGGCCCAGGGTTACCTGGACGGCGAAAGTATGGCCATGACTTTCAACATGCTGCGTGCCAGCGACCTGATCTGGAGTTTCGTGGTCAACAATTACCTGCTCGGAAAGAAGCCGGCCAGCTTCGACCTGCTGTACTGGAACTCCGACTACACCCGTCTGCCCGAGACCATGCACCTGTACTACCTGCGCAAGATGTACCTGGAAAATCGCCTGGTCGAACGCGGTGGCATTGAGATGGACGGCGTGCCGATTGATCTGCGTACCGTCGACATTCCGGTCTACATTCAATCGAGCCGCGAGGACCACATCGCCCCGTATCCTTCCGTTTACAAGGCTACCCAGATTTTCTCCGGCCCGACCACCTTCATGCTGGCCGGTTCAGGGCATATTGCCGGTGTCATCAATCCGCCCGCGGCCAACAAGTACGGCTACTGGACCCATGACGCGTTGCCTCCGGATCCGGAAGACTGGATCGAAGGCGCTGAAGCCCACCAGGGCAGTTGGTGGCCGCACTGGGACCAGTGGTTGAAGAGCCGGTCGGGCAAGCGCATCAAGGCCCGCGAGCCCGGCGACGGCGATCTGCCGGTGATTGAAGCGGCTCCCGGGAGTTACGTCAAGGCCTGACTGCTCTCGAAACAGCCCGCTTTCAGGGCACGGATGACAACTCTGTCACCGGCTGGACTGTCCGTGCTGTCACGGACAGCACGGCTATCGATCGGGCGGGAACGCACTCTCAAGAATGCTCAACCCCGGGCAAGCCAACAGGTTTCGGGTCGATTGCCAGGCTGCCTTGCTTGTTCAGGGGGTTCGATTGACACGCCGATGGGTGGCTGCACGCACGCATTCGGATTAAATCCCCCAGGTCAGAAACCATGGCGCTTGAGATTCGTTACCGCCATCGACCGCATACCTCAATGCGCTGGTGTCAATGACGTGTTGCCGATGGAATGGGTGACGGCATCGTGGCGTATAGTGACCCGACGGTAAATCAAACTAAAGGTGGAATCAACGTGACCCAGCTTCCAAGGTATGAATGGCCATGAAAATACTGATCATGACGCTCGTCGCGATCGTTCTTGTCGGGATCGGCGGCCTGTTTTATCTGGGTCAGAAATCCGGTTCTGGCACTGCACCCGGGCTGCAGGCGGGCCAACTGACAGCCTGTCCCTCATCGCCAAACTGTGTGTCCAGTGAGGCCAACACACCGCAGGAACAGAAAGTGGATCCGCTGCCGCTCGCGGTTTGGGGACAGATTCCGTCCGTTGTCGAGGACATGGGCGGCACCGTGACCCGGAACGACAGCAACTACATCGCAGCCGAATTCACTTCCAGCCTGTTCAAGTTCACCGATGACGTGGAGTTCCGCCGGTCCGATGACGCGGTGCATGTCCGCTCGGCATCGCGCGTCGGTTACTCAGATATGGGCACCAATGGCGAGCGCGTCGCGAAGCTGCGAGAGCGTTTGATGAACCTCTGAGCGTCATCGAGCGGCCAGTGGGGCATCGCAGGAAAATCATTCGACCGACGGATTCCCGCCGGCGGCGCGAAAGGTGAGATCGGTGTCGGCCACAAGCCAGGTGAACATGACCCAGGCGGCAACGTTCTGAGCCATTTCGGCCGGGACGATCTTGTCGAACGTGTCGTTGGGCGTGTGGTGAAACTCGAACATGTCTTCGCCGTTCTGGTTCAGGCGTGCCACCGGCATGCCCAGTCGCTGCAGCGGGATCATGTCGGGGCCGCCGCTGCCGGAGTTGGGGCCTCGCAGGATACCCAGATGCTGCATCTCGCGCTGCATGGCATCAAAGAACGGATAGGCATGTTCGGCCACGTTTGAGGTCAACTGCCAGACTTCACGGGCGCCCAGGTCGCTTTCCGAGCCGATCACATGGTTGGCCAGCGTGCCGTCAGCGGCTCGGGCTTCGGCGTAGGCTCGCGCGCCGAGCAGACCGACTTCTTCGGCGCCGAACAACACCACCCGGATCGTCCGTCGGGGGCGCTGACCGCTGTCGAGAATGATTTTGGCGGCGGCCGTGACGATACCGACCCCGGCACCGTCATCCAGCGCGCCCGGGCTGTTGTCCCAGCTGTCGAGATGCGCGCCGATGATGACGATGTCCTCAGGTGCCTCTGAGCCGACAATCTCGCCGATCACGTTGCCGCTGGTCGCACTGCCCTGCCAGCCCGCGTCGGTGTTCATGCGGACAGTGATGGTTTGACCTCTTTCGTGGATGCGCTCCATCTGATCGGCGTCGGGTGCGGCCAGGGCCATGGCCGGGATCTGCGCGGTTCGCCCTTCGGGCCGGCTCATCATGCCGGTATGGGGAAAGCGGTTGTTGCTGGTGCCGACTGAGCGGATCAACACGCCGACGGCGCCGCGATCTTCGGCCTGAATCCAGGCCTGGGTCCGCTTGCGGTTGGCCGGGCCGTAGCCTGCACCGGTGCGCGTAGCGACCATGCGGTCATTGACGTAGACGATCTTGCCCTGCAGGGCGTCTTGCGCGTCATCGAACGCCAGCAAGTCATCAAAGCTGTCGAAAAACGCGACTTCGGCCTCAAGTCCACCCTCAGGAGTGCCCGCTGAGCCACCCAGCGCCGTGGCAAAGAGTTCCTGCGGATAGGGCGCGATGATTGAAACCGCTTCCTGACCGCGGCGACCACGGGTCCAGAAGTCCATCTCGAATTCCTCGACGCGGACATTCTCGAAGCCCAAACCGGTCAGGCGTTGCACGGCCCAGTCGCGCGCGCGCGCCTCCTGCGCTGTGCCGGCAAAGCGCGGGCCGATCTCGGTGGTCAGTGATTCCGTAATTTCGTAGGCCAGATCGCTGGTCTTTGCCTGCTCCGACAGGACATGTGCGACGGCGAGGCTATCGGGATCAAGTGCGACTTCGGTGTCAGCCAGCACGAGCGGGACGGCGAACAGGTAGGCGGCGAGAACGAATAGGTTTTTGAGCATGGGTTGTTTTTTCCAAAAAAAGCGCAGGTTCAGCCTGTTTTTGCGCAACTCATCAACGATACTAGACTGTACAAGATTAAGGCGCGCCGGTTCGCAGATGCGCCCCGCAGCGCGACGCGGCCAATGTTTCAAGGTGCCGGATGACCGAATTTTCTCACGACCAGCGCATAGATCTCGTCTTGAAGCAGCTGCCCAGGCGGCAGTTCGTCGCATCCGATGATCTGCGGGGCATGCTCTCCGGTCACGGGATTCCGGGAGAGCAGACGGTTCGCCAGATTCTTGAGCGCATCCCGCCGGTCAAGTCCAACGAAAATGTCCTGCTGATCGGCTGCGGTTCGGGATACCTGGCCGGTGTGCTCTCCCGGCTGGCCAACCGGGTGGTGGCGATCGACTGGCAGGAGCCGCTTGCCCGAATTGCGCGGCGCAGTCTGAAAACCGCCGGCATCGAGAATGTTGAGGTTCGCGTTGGCGCGGGCGAGGACGGCGCGCCGGGGGAGGGGCCTTTCGATCTGATCTTGTCGATGTGCAGTTTGACCAGTCGCGCCAGGCTGATCGATCAGCTGATGCCCAACGGCCGCCTGATCGTACTGGAGCAGGTTGATTTTCATATCCCTGAACTGGTCCAGTACCGGGTCCATCAGGGAGAGGTGGTCCGCACCGAGCTGGGGCCGATCAGCTTCAGCCGCAAGACCGGCGAGATTCTCATCGATCTGGGGTACATCGACGAGGAGGCATTGGAACAGGCGCGTCAGGAAGCCCAGCGCAAGCGCGTGTCGGTGCTTGATGTGGTTCGGCGCCAGCTGCGAATCGAAGACGTCGGGCTGTATCGCTCATTGGCCAGCCAGCATGGCATTGAGTTTGCCCGTGCCGACGATCTCATGAAGCAGCTGGACACCGATCTTTTTCAGAGCTTTTCAGCAGTGTTCCTCGAGAATCAGCGCCTGATCCCCATCCGCATGGCCGACCATGCTCTGGTGGTCGCGACCGACGACCCTGACGCCCAGACCGAAGATCTTCGCTCGATCAAACCATCTTCGGACGTGGTCAAGGTGCTGGTCACGCCAACCGATTTTCGCCGCCTGTGGTCGAATATCGATCTATCTCGTCGCGGCAGCGATCTTTTGTATCGGCGCGACGCCGATGCTCAGGACGGTGGAATAAAGGACCTTCTTGATACCGATGACCCGCAAAAGGCGGTCAGTCATCACCTGGTCTCCATTTACGAGGCCATATTGCTTGACGCCGTCAGCGCCGGCGCCAGCGATATTCACATTGAACGATACGGCAAGCGCATCCGTATTCGGTTGCGCATTGATGGTGAGCTGCAGGATCTGGATTATTACCAGCTAACGCCGCGCGACCATGCCGGCCTGATCAACGTGATCAAAGTGCAGGCCGAGATCAATATCGCCGAGCGAAGGTTGCCACAAGGTGGCCGTTCCCAGATGCGGGTCGGAAAATCCAGCTTTGACTTGCGCGTCCAGATTCAGCCCTCGCTTCACGGCGAGCACGCGGTCATCCGGTTGCTCTCGCAGACCGGTCGTGTCCTGGGCCTGCGTGAACTCGGGATGGCTCGGCAGATTGCGGATGCCTACGAGCGCCTGCTCGACAACCCCTCGGGTCTTGTTCTGGTGGTCGGTCCGACGGGTTCCGGCAAGTCGACGACGCTTTATGCGGGACTGCAGCAGCTGGCCGACGACGGCCGCCGCAAGGTCATTACCGTTGAGGATCCGATTGAGTACTCGATTGATAACATCCAGCAGACCCGAGTGCGTTCGGAAATCGGGTTCAATTTTGCCGATGCCATGCGCGTCTTTGTCCGCGAGGACCCGGACGTCATTCTCGTCGGTGAGATTCGCGACATGGAAACCGCCATGGAAGCGATCCGTGCCTCCCAGACCGGCCACATCGTGCTTTCGACTCTGCACTGCAACGATGCGGTCGATGCCCTGCAGCGCATGTACGATCTGGGCGTTCATCCGAACTCAATCGCCAGTGAACTGCTGGCCGTGATCGCGCAGCGGCTGGCGAAGCGAATCTGCCCGGCCTGCCGCGAGGAAATCGCGCCGGATCCGGCGATTCTCAAAGATCTTTTTCCCGATGGACCGCCATCGGGTTTCCGGAGTTATATCGGGCGAGGCTGCACCGAGTGCGGCGGCCGCGGTACCAAAGGTCGGATTGCCATTGTCGAGTATCTCCACGTCAACGATTCGCTCCGCAACCACATCGCCAAGCAGCCGCCGGTTGGCGAACTTCGCTGGCGGGCGCTGGATTCGGGCCTGGTCACGATGCGCGACAGCGCTCTGGATCACGTCATTGAAGGCTTGATTCCGCTCACTGAAATCCCGCGTCTGCTGCCGCAGGAGCGGATGGCACCAGAGCAGCGAGGAGGCATGAGACCACAGTGACAGCGCAAAAGACCGATGCGGGCCTGCAGCGTGTCCCGGCCGAACTGTTCTACCGCGATGAGCTCGATCGCCTGGGGCAGTGGGATCCCTATCCCAAACCGCCCGGCTGGAAGCTCTCGCCGCTTGCCGTTGAGAAATTTGTCCTCGGCGATGAGGCCATTGAGATCACGCGCAAGTTCGTCACCGAACCGGCCATCGTGACCCGGGTGGTGATCTCGCTTTGCACCGATCTGGGATGTCTTCTGGTCGGCCCGCCCGGTACCGCCAAGTCCTGGTTTTCCGAACTGCTGGCCGCGGCGATTTCTGACGATTCGTCGATCACCGTTCAAGGCGGCGCAGTATCGAGTATCGATCAGCTGCTCTACACCTGGAACAAGGCCCTGCTGAGCGAGCGCGGACCGGTGCGCGAAGCGTTGGTGGAGGGCCCCGTGCTGCGCGGGATACGGGAGGGGAAAATCGTCCGGTTCGAGGAGCTTGCGCGCTGTCCCCAGCCATTGCAGGATGCCTTGCTGACGATTCTTTCCGACCGCGTTGTGGCGATTCCCGAGCTGGCCGGTGACCAAGGCGCTGTTCGCTCCCGTCACGGGTTCAATATCATCGCGACATCCAACAGCATCGATGCGGGCCTTTATTCAATGAGTGCGGCGCTCAAGCGTCGGCTGAATTTCGAGTTGGTCAAGCCGATCCGCCACGTTGAAGATGAAATCGAGGTGGTCTTGCGCGAGGTTGCCAAGCGAAACGCCCAGTCCGGAATTGAGATCGAAATCGATCCGGCCATCATGGAGATCCTGGTCACGATTTTCCACGAGCTGCGCAATGGCCAGTCGCTGGACGGCCGCAGTACCGATCGCCTGGAGGCTGCCACGATGTCCACTGCCGAAGCGGTCAATGTTGCCCACGCCTTGAGCGTGCACGCTCACTACTATGGCGACGGTCGGATGACCATCGCCAACCTGATTCACTTCATTCTCGGAACCGCCCTGAAGGACGCGCCGGATGACCGTCGGCGATTACTGCATTATTTTGATACCGAAGTCGCGCGCAAGAGCGGTGAGCACTGGACTGCCACATACGCCCAGCGCGACCTGATCAGCGCTTGATCTGAGTCCGGCGGCCTGCCCGGATCGAAAAAGGTCTCGGGCACTCCTGCTTCGGTCAACTGCCCAGACGCCATGCGACTTGACCGCCGGCCCGCAAA
This sequence comes from Wenzhouxiangella sp., assembly GCA_036353315.1. Taxonomy (GTDB): domain Bacteria; phylum Pseudomonadota; class Gammaproteobacteria; order Xanthomonadales; family Wenzhouxiangellaceae; genus Wenzhouxiangella. Next base: position 16,742 of record JAZBOC010000161.1, read on the forward strand.
GGCACTCCGGGTTGTCCGCCAAAGTCGACTTGCTCGGGCACACTTTCCTGCTCGCGCACCAGCTGGATCGTGTCACGGTTGCGCGGCAGACCGTAGAAATCCGGCCCGTAGTGGCTGGCGAAGCCTTCGAGCTTGTCCAGCGCGCCGGCGGCTTCAAACACTTCCGCATACAACCCCATGGCGTGCCGGGCTGAGTAGATTCCGGCGCAGCCGCAGTCGGATTCCTTCGCACCTTTGGGGTGCGGGGCGGAGTCGGTGCCGAGGAAAAACTTGGGGTTGCTGCTGGTGGCGGCCTGAACGAGGGCCTGACGGTGCTGTTCGCGCTTGATCAGCGGCAGGCAGTAATGGTGCGGGCGCAGGCCGCCTTCGAACATGGCGTTGCGGTTGAGCAGCAGGTGGTGGGCGGTGACGGTGGCGGCCAGATTGGCCGGCCCCTCGCGCACGAAATCGGCCGAGTCGCGCGTGGTGATGTGCTCAAGCACCATGGGCAGTTCCGGAAAGGCCTTGACCAGGCGACTCAGGTGGCGCTCGATGAACACCGCCTCACGATCGAAAACGTCGATGTCGTGATCAGTGACCTCGCCGTGCATCAGCAGCGGCAGGCGAGCTTCCTGCATGGCCTCCAGCACCGGCCATACCCGGTCGATCACCCGCACCCCGCTGGCCGCGTTGGTGGTCGCTCCGGCCGGGTAGTACTTGACCGCGTAGACGTGCTCGCAGTCCGCCGCCTTGCGAATCTCATCGGGGGTCGTCTGCTCGGTCAGGTACAGAGTCATCAGTGGCTGAAAATCCATGCCGTCCGGCACGGCCGCAAGAATGCGCTCACGGTAGGCCAGGGCCCGCTCCACGGCCGCGACCGGGGGCTTGAGGTTGGGCATGATGATGGCGCGGGCGAACTGGCGCGCGGTATCCGGCACCACGCTTTGGAGCATGGATCCGTCGCGCACATGCAGATGCCAATCGTCCGGGCGGGTCAGGGTGAGAGTCTGCACCAGCAGTTAACTCCAGGTGGTTCCGACTGCGCCAGTCTAGCAGGGAAGGCCTCGGCTACAGCCGGGATCGCGGCAGAGATGGCGGCGGCCAAGGTGACTCCCGGCCGTCAAGCCGATTGCGGGACGGAGACTCCGATACCTGCACGAGGACAGGCGCCTCGGGGAGGTTGCCGCAAATGGCCAAGTATTCAGAATACGCCGCGAGCTTCCAGGTAGATGTTGCGAGAGCGCCGTCGATTGCGAAGCTCGCGAAAATCGGGCGGGCTGACGTTGCGCGGGCCATTGAACACCAGACGGTCGCGGTTTTCGTTGTTTCTCAGGATGGCGTTGACACCCAGCCGGATGCGCAGCGACTCGATGGCGCGGCTTTCGATATAGCCGCTCAGGTTGCCACTGCCCTTGAAGCGGTCGACTTCGTCCAGGCCGAATCGAGTAAAACCGTCGTTTAAAGAACCGCTGAGGCCCCAGCCCAGCCTGGCCCGAACCAGGTCTTGCCTGAGTTCTGCCTGGATCCGCCAGGCGCGCTCGTTGGACAGCACCCGTTCCTGGCCGGTCAGCGGGTCGCTGACCCCCGACTCCTGCCAGCGCCCACTCAGGTCGAGCCGGGCACTGTCAAGCCCGAGAAAATCCAGCGGTGAGGTCAATCTGCCGCGCATTCCATAGCGCCAGCCTGAACCGATGTTACCCGGAACCTCCAGCCGATCTTGCAGCGGCAAAACGTCCTGGACGTCCTTGATCCAGTCATAGAAGGCGGTCAGGCTGAGCAAGCCGATGCTGCTGAATGCGCTCTCCCAGGTTACGTCCAGCGTGACTGCGGTCTCTGGGCTGAGCGACGGGTTGCCCAGGCTGAGTTCATCGTCGCCGAGATCTGCCGCGCTGACGAAGTCGGAAAAGTTGAGCTGGCCGACCGTTCGCAGCACGCGCCCGCGAAGCAGCGAGTCATCATCCAGCGTGTAGGTCAGGGTTGCGCTGGGCTTCCAGAAAAAGAATGATCGCTGTTCGGCAAAGCCGCCGGTCTGGCTGATTTCTGAAGCCTCGGCAGCCACTTCAAGGTCGACCGCCAGCGCGCCCCTGGAAAACGAGTCCGCGATCGAGAGATCCAGCCGTTGCTCCTCCACTTTGGTTCGCGCACCGGGCACCGATACCGGCATCAGCACGCCGTCGATCCGTTCGAGTAGTTCGAAGTCGCTGTCGAGGCGGTTCTTTGCGCCTTCAATGGCCGCCTCGACGAGGTGGCCCTGAATGCCGGAAAAATCGGCTTCCAGCCGCAGGATTTGTTCGCTCTCGACCCGGTGCGTGTTGGCTTCGGTGTTGAGCTGACCCGGCGCGTTCGGCGCGCCGCCGATCAGATTGCCGATACTGAGTCGTTCGTCCTGGCGATAGAGCGTGATCAATTTGGTATGGACGCGGTGACCCCAGGCACGTTCGGCATCGAGTCCAAGTTCAAGGTCTTTGGTCTCTCTGTCCGAGCCCTGCTGCAGTTCAAAAGCTTGCCCGCCGATCGGTTGGCGCAAGGACCTTTCGCCGCCATTCCGGTCGGTCCACTGGTAGCGCACGTTGAATCCATATCCGGAATGTTCGCCGGCAAAAGTCGTGTTGAGGCTGATTTCGAAGCGGTCTTCGACTTGACCGTAGCCTTCATCGCGAAATTCGGTCAGTCTCCCGTTTCCATCGAAAACCTGCTCGTCGGATTGATTCTGAAAGCGGGCGCGCCTGGCCCCCGCGCCCACGGTGTACTTGAGCGCTCCTTGGCTGTCTGAGTAGCTGAGCGCGCCCGCCGGAACAAGCCGGGCGCCGGGCTGCAGGGTTGAGCCGCGCGCCGACCAGGTCCCCGTCGCTCCGGTTCCCTTACGGATCACATCTGCGATCACGCTTTGGCCGCGCAGGTCTGTGCCACCGACTTGACCCCGGATCACGATGATCCGCTCGACATCGGCGGCCGGAATGCGGGCAAGAATCTCGCTCGGTGACTCGCTTTTGGCGGAGACCCTCTCGCCGTTGATCAGGATGTTGCCTGCTGCACCGCCGAATCCGCGCGAACCGGTGTTGCCGTTGTTCAGATTGAATCCGGGCAGATTATTGACCATGTCCAGCGCGGTTACTGGTGCATAGATCGAGAAAAAGCTCGATTCGTAGGTGGTGCGGCAACTGGCATCCGTGCACTCAGCTTCTGGGGCAGGATGCGCGGCTGCGATCTCAGCAAGCCCAGGCTCTACTGCGCTGACGGCGAGCAGCGGCGAAATCATCAACAGTGTCTGGAAAACGCGAAGCTGGCTGGCGATAGCGGGCATGGCACGATCGGACGTCAAGGGATCCATCCGGTTCCGTCAATGACAAGTTTTTCGGTCTGACCGCGGCACGCGCTCAGCGCTACATAGGCACCGCATCAGGAACTTGACCCGGCATCCTAACAGAACCGGCACCTTCGGCTGCGATGGCAGGTTAAGCTTGAGCGCTGATGACTCCCCTTGGAAATCACGATGGCCAATCAGACTGAGTTTCATCTTGTCTTGCTCGGGGCGACCGGTTTTACCGGGCGCCTGGTGGCCGAATACTTGCTCGAGCGACACGGTGCCGGTGGCGAGTTCAAGTGGGCGCTGGCCGGGCGCAGCCAGAGCAAGCTTGAGTCGGTGCGTAACGATCTGGGTGACGCAGCATCCGATCTGCCGGTTGTTGTGGCTGATTCACACGACCGGTCTTCTTTGGATGGGCTGGTTGCCCGTACTCGGGCCGTCTGCAGCACGGTAGGGCCCTACGCGCTGCACGGCTCGGAACTGGTCGCAGCTTGTGCGGCCGCCGGGACGGATTACTGCGACCTGACCGGTGAGGTGCCCTGGATGCGCAGGATGCTCGATGCGCACCAGAACGCGGCAATCCAGTCTGGCGCCCGTCTGGTTCACTGCTGCGGATTCGATTCCATCCCCTCTGATCTTGGCGTGTGGTTTCTCCAGCACCACGCCGCGCGCCTGTTCGGCCAGCCCATGACGCGCGTGCGCCTGGGCGTTCAGGCTCTCAAGGGCAAGATGAGCGGCGGCACGGCGGCGAGCATGCTCAACATCATCGAATCCAGTCGCTCGGATTCCGAAGTCGCTCGGATCGTCAAGAACCCCTACGCACTTTGCCCCGAGGAATTCCGCAAGGGCCCGCGCCAGCCTTACGTCAAGGGGCCCACTTTCGATGACGACCTCAATGCCTGGCTGGCGCCGTTCGTGATGGCAGCCATCAACACCCGGATTGTCCATCGCGCCCATGCCTTGCAGGGTCGACCGTGGGGCGAGGATTTCACCTACGAAGAGGCGATGATGACCGGCACGGGTTTCAAGGGCCGACGCCAGGCCATGACCTGGTCTTTGGCGCTGGGTGGCTTTGCCCTGGGCGCAAGCTTGGGGCCGACCCGCAAGCTGCTCAAGAACCGCTTTTTGCCCAAACCGGGCGAGGGTCCATCCAGGGCCGCTCGCGAGCGCGGATTCTTCAAACTGCTGCTGGTCGGGCGCGACCATAACGGTCACGAAATCCGGGTGCGGGTCAGCGGAGACCGAGACCCCGGCTATGGATCAACCGCCAAGATGCTCGGCGAGGCCGCCTATACCCTGGCCACCGACCTCCCCGACGGCAGCCCGCCGGGTGGTTTCTGGACGCCCTCGACCGCCATGGCCGAAAAACTCCTGCCGCGCCTGGTCGAACATGCAGGCTTGGCATTTGAGGTTCTGGAATGATCCCTCAGAGGTGCTTGCCCAGTTCCGCGATAGCGGCCATGAACTGGTCGTGGCCACGACCGGCGGCTTCATGCTTTTTTGCCGCCGTTTCATGCAAGTCAGGATCGCTGACCGTGTCGCTCGAAGCGATGGCGTGCTCGTGTCTGGCGATGGCCGCGCGATGTTCAGCGATTTCGACCTCATGCTCCCAAAGCTTGGCCTCGGCCTGGCGCAAGATCGCGAAGGCGCGCATATGATCCGCCGTGAAGCTGTGATGCTCTGCTTCATGTTGCTGGTGCTCATGCTGGGCATCGATATCTGAGTTGGTCATGGTGGGGCTCTCTTTTGATCGGGTTGATCCTGCGAACCGCTTTGGCCTGGCCGCAGGCGTCGGTATGACAGCGCCAAAATATAGCAGGCCGCGGCCGACAAAACGATACTGGCGCCTGCCGGGGAGTCGGTTTGCATCGCAATTTCCAGCCCGGCCCACATGGCGAGTAGTGCAACCGTTGCTGAGGCCAGCATAAGGCGACCCAGCGTGCGCACGAAAACACCGGCTGTGGCTGTGGGCAAAGTCAGCAATGCCATGACCAGCACAAGGCCCACCGCACGCAACAGGACGACGACGACCAGGGCAATGGATACGAGCACGGCAAGTTCAATGGCCAAGGTGGGCAGGCCACGAGTTGTGGCGAACTCTTCGTCGAACAAGGTGGCGACGATGGGCTGCCAGAACAGCGCTACCAGGATCATGACAACGCCCATGATGGTTGCCATGAGAAGCGCCTCTTCAAAGGTCACCATCAAGAGATTGCCAAGAAGGTAGGTCATGAGGTCGGCTTGATATCCGGGTGTGTGCGCGATGGCAATCAGGCCAATTGCCATGCCCACGGCCCAGATTGCGCCGATCAGCATGTCCTCGCGCTCGCTCCCGCGGTGCGCGACCACCCCGATCAAAAGGGCGGCGATGACAGCCGCGACGGTCGCCCCGGCAATCGGGTCATGGCCGGCCCACTGGAAAACCCCCATGCCGCCGAGTGATGCGTGGGCGATACCGCCGGCCAGAAACGTCAGCCTCCGCGTGACCACAATGGTTCCGACCACGCCGCCTGAAATCGCGGCAATCAGGGCGGCCAACGCGACGACGCGAAGGAAGTCATGTTCCATCAGCGCCGTTGCAAAACTCATGGCGTACCCGTTTGGCGATGGTCGACGAGGCTCGCCGAAGAACCATAGAGCTGCGCCAGTACGCCTTCGTTCAGGGGCACGGCCCCGTGCCACACCAGCGTTTTGTTAAGGCAAGCGACCCGGTCGACGTGGCGCGAGACCAGACCGACGTCATGCGAGACCATCACGATGGCCATCTGTTTGCGCAAGCTAGCGAGAAGGTCGAAGAAATTCGTTTCTCCGTCGGTGTCTACGTGGGCGGTCGGTTCGTCAAGGAGCAGCAACTCGGGTTCTGCCGCCAGCGCTCGAGCAATCAGGACGCGCTGAAGTTGGCCTCCAGAGAGCGTGCCGATCGGGCGCTTGGCAAGGTGCGCGATACCTGCACGGTCTAGCGAGCCTGCAGCAGCGGCCTTGTGCGCTTTGCCCATAGGGCGCCACCAGTTCCCAGCCTGCAGTCGACCCTGCAGAACGACCTGATTGACAGCCAGAGGGAAGTCGCGTGGAAAAGTGGCGAACTGGGGGACGTAGCCGATCCTGGCGCGGGCTTCCGATGGCGTCTCTCCGAAGATTCTGATGCGCCCCCGGTTTGGTTTAAGGAGCCCCAGCGCCAGTTTGATCAGCGTGCTTTTACCGCCCCCGTTTGGTCCGAGCAGCGCCCAGAACTCGCCCGCTCGGACTCGCAGCGATACCTTGTCGAGCACCGGCGCGACGCCGTAAGCGAAATCGACGTCGAAAAAATCGATGGCGGCTGTTTCACTCACTCTAGCGCCTGCAGCAGCGCTTCGGCGATTTCGCGGATATTCCGCAGCGTGTTTTCCGCGAGTGGAGAGATGGTGACGACTTCACCGTCGATGGCCCGAGCAACGGCCTCGGCCGCCGATTTTCCAAATTCCTGCTGCACGAAAATCACATGGATATCCGCCGCACGCGCTGCTTCGATGATTCGAGTCAGACTGGTCGGGCCAGGCTGCTGGCCATGAATCTCGATGGCAATCTGTTCCAGGCCATAGTCGCGGGCAAAGTAGCCAAGCGCCGGGTGGTAGATCATGAAGCGCCGCTGGCCAAGCTCGCCAAAACGCGCCGTCAGATCCGCATCGAGCGTCTGGAGATCGGCCGCAAAGGCGGCATGGCCTGCCGAAAACCGTGCAGCATGCTGCGGCCAAATCCCGGTCAGTGCGTCGCGGATGGTTCTGGCCTGCTGTAAGACAAGGCGTGGGCTCAGCCAGATGTGCGGATCGGGCCGGCCGCCGTGACTCCCCATCGTCATCAGTTCAATCCCGGCCCGGGTATCGATCACTGGCAACTCTGGAAAATTGGCTTTAATCCGCGGTGCCCAGGTTTCTTCAAAAGGAACGCCAATGCGGAACCAGGCGCCGGCCTCTGAGAGCGCCATCATCTGTCGGCCCGTCGGCTCATGGGTCGCTGGACTGGCCCCGGCTGGCACCAGCACCTCAACGTGCACGAGATCACCGGCGATGCGCTGGACCATTGATTTCTGGGGTGGGATGCTCACAAACACGGTGGCGTCCGGACGCGCATCGACACGCATGGAAACGAGGGCGAGCGCTGCAAGCCCAATCAGAAACGCCAGACGTATCAGCTCTGAAATGCGCATATCAAGCCTCTGTCGACCTTGTTGCACCAAATTCTATTCTGCTGCATTCGCAGAAAGTTTTGCGGGCTGCGGATTGAGTGCCGCTGTTTCATACCGATATCCTGACAATCAACAAGTGCGACCTCTTCTGTGCTGCGGAGCGGGGCGCAGTGCGCCAAGGCACAAAGCTGCCCGCCTTGGTATCGCAAGCTTTACGAGTTCAGTGATGACGTGCCGGAGACCGAGGAGAACCGGATTCGGCGTGCCACGTTCCGTGACCGGCCTTTGTTTGATCCGTTCAATTTCCCTGATTGCCTCAACAGCGAATGCCCGGCGTCCTGCGGGCCCAAGGTCATTTCCGGTTGGCCAATCGGCCGAACGACATCGAGATTCGTCTCATCCCTGACAACAGCTCAAGCGGTAAGGTAGTTTGCGCCGACAGCGAAAGTCGACCACCAGACCGTTGAGTGTGTCCTGCTCGATCAGAAAGGCATCGTGGCCGTGCGGGGCCTCTATGGTGGCCAACTCGGCATCGGGCATTTCGGCGACGATCTTCTCCATCTCTCCAGGTGGGTAGAGCAGGTCGGTGGTGATGCCCACCAGCAGGGTTGGCACTTCGGTGGCTCTCAGGGCCTGGATTGCGTCCCCGCGGTCGCGGCCGACGTCGTGGGTATCCATGGCCTCGGCCAAGCGCAGGTAGGCGTTGCGGTCGAAACGCTCGGTCAGCGCACGCCCATGGTGATCCAGCCAGGCGCCGGTGGGGTCGTCCGGATCAGCCGGGTCGAAGCGTGGATTGAGGTTGTCCCAATGGCGGTAGCTGATCATGGCGACCATGCGCGCCAGGTCGAGTGAGTCATCGAGCTCGAGCGCGCGGCGCTGGATGTGGTTGAAAGCTTTCGCCCAGGCTGTCTGCCGGGCAGGGGCAGCGATCACCGCTGCCGCATCGACCCGTTCGGGGTGCCCGACCGCCCACTCCAGCGCCTGCATGCCGCCGAGCGAGCCGCCGATGACCAGACGCAGGGAGCGCACGCCGAGATGGTCGAGCAGCAGGCGCTGAGCATCGACCATGGCGCGCACGCTGACCGATGGGAATCGATCGTGGCTGCCGTCGCTCGGCGGGCCGCTGGTCAGTCCGCAACCGCCGAGCACGTCTGCAGCGATGATGAACTCGCGTTCCGGGTCCAGCGCCTTGCCCGGTCCAAGCAGACCGGACCACCATTGATCGACATCCGCGTTTCCCGTCAGCGCCGGACAGACAAGCACGGCATTGTTGCCGGCCCGGTTGAGACGGCCCCAGGTGCGATAGCCGATTTGCAGACGCTTCAGTTGTAGCCCGCGGTCCAGCGGCGGGGGGTGTTCGAACTTCACCACCAGGCGCTCATGCACGTCGCTGCGGCTCACGCTGCGACTTCCAGTCCGGCCTTGTCCAAGGCCTGGGCGAAGTCAGCGATGATGTCGTCAATGTGCTCGATGCCGACCGAGACCCGAATCTGCTCCGGCCGGATGCCGGCTGAGGCGCGCTCGGTCTCACTCAGCTGCTGGTGGGTGGTGCTGGCCGGGTGGATCACCAGGGTCTTGGCATCACCGACGTTGGCGAGGTGGCTGGCCAGCTCGACGGAGTTGATGAAGGTCTTGCCGGCTGACTCGCCGCCGCGGATACCGAAGGTCAGGACCGGCCCGAAACCGTGCTGCAGGTACTTCTTCGCCCGCTCATGCCAGGGGTGGTTCTCCAGCCCCGGATACTCCACCCAGGCGATGGCCGGCTGCGCCTCCAGCCACTGCGCCAGGGCCAGGGCGTTGTCGAGATGACGCTGGACGCGCAGCGACAGGGTTTCAAGACCTTGCAGCAGCAAGAACGCATTGAAGGGACTCAAGGCCGGGCCCAGGTCACGCAGGCCCTCAACCCGGGCGCGGATGGCAAACGCGATGTTGCCGAACGGGCCGTCGGCACCGAAGACTTCCCAGAAGTTCAGGCCGTGGTAGCCGGGGGCAGGGTCGGTGAATAGCGAAAAACGCCCGTTGCCCCAGTCGAAGCGCCCGGCGTCGACGATGACGCCGCCGACCGAGGTTCCGTGCCCACCGATCCACTTGGTTGCCGACTGAACGACGATGTCGGCGCCGTGGTCGATCGGCCGGACCAGATAACCGGCCGCGCCGAAGGTGTTGTCGACGATCAGCGGCAGTCCGTGTTTCTTGGCCAGCTTTGAAAGGCCCTCGAAATCCGGAATGTGTGAGCCGGGGTTGCCGATGGACTCGACGTAGATGCCCCGGGTCTTGTCATCGATTCGGGCTTCGAAGGCGGCCAGGTCATCGCCCTGGACCAGGCGCACGTCGATGCCCAGCCGCGGCAGCGAGACCTTGAACTGGTTGTAGGTGCCGCCATAGAGCGAGGCGCTGGCGATCAGGTTGTCGCCGGCCTGGGCGATGGTGGTGATGGCGATCAGCTGGGCCGACTGCCCGGATGCAGTGGCGACCGCAGCCACGCCGCCTTCGAGGGCCGCCACGCGCTTTTCGAACACGTCCACGGTCGGGTTCATGATCCGGGAATAGATGTTGCCGAACTCCTGCAGTCCGAACAGGCGCGCGCCGTGGTCGGCGTCGTCGAATGTGTACGAGGTGGTTTGGTATATCGGCACCGCGCGCGCGTTGGTGCCGGGGGCCGGCTCCTGTCCAGCATGCACCTGCAGGGTCTCGAAGCGGTGCTTTGGTGTGTTCTGTTCGGTCATGATGCGTTCCTTGTCAAATGGGCCAAGACTGTCAATATCGGCGGCCAGACTTCGTGATGCGGGCATCAGGCACGAAAAAACCCGCATCGGTCAGGCCGCTGCGGGTTCGTCGAATTCGGTGGTTTTGTGAGGACTCGAGTCAGGTCATCCACGATTCCACGCACCAAGGCGACGCCGCAGCTTGTGGGCTCGGCATACACATGGTGCACATGCAGTTGTGGCGGAATTCAAAGTCCATGATTTGAAGTTTTGCCGGATTTGGATCGCCCTGTCAAGTGAAATGTTGTTTTGGATCAAGAAAGGTCTCATTGGTGTTTGCTAATATGCGCGGCCTGACCGTCATCTACATTAAGGAACCGTTCATGACTCGATTGATTGCTCTGCTTGCCCTGCTGCTTGCGGTGCCGGTGGCCGCTCAGAACGCGTTGCCCAGCTTGAGCGCCACCGATGCCCGCGCGCTGCAGGAAAGCGGAGAACTGGTTTTGATCGACATTCGTCAGCCCGAAGAATGGCGTCAGACGGGGATGCCAGAAGGATCAGTCGGGGTCAGCATGGCGCATCCGGAAGGCGGCCAGGGCTTTCTGCGCGACGTGCTGGCGACCGTCAATGGCGATACAACTGCCGCCATCGCATTGATCTGCCGCACCGGCAATCGCACCAGCCAGGTCCTGCCGGCGCTGCAGCAGTGGGGCTTTACCCGCGTTTACCACATCCCCGAGGGCATGCTCGGCAGCAGTTTCGGCCCGGGCTGGCTTCCCTCCAAATTACCGATTGAAGCGTGCACCGACTGCTGAGAAGAGTTCGAATCGGTGTCTTTCATCGCGCCTCTTTCTTTCGTCGGCTACCATGGCCAGGGCTTTAAAGGCATGCTGAACCATGCGTGATCCAACTGCTTCACCTGGTATGGTCGAACGCGTCAGTGTCCATCTACTGATGGTCATGAAACTGACTTTTTATGTGCTGATCTTCTACATGTTGTTTTCGATTGCTGCCGGACTACTGATGCCCGGGGACACGGTCGGCCGCTATGCCCTGGTCACTGCGGCCACCTGCAGCGAGCTCGAAGACGAGCTTGAAGCATTCAATCCCAACAACGTTCGGTATCGTGTGGTATCGGCCGATGCGATCGAACGGGCCGGGCAGGCTGAGCAAGGCATGGCCTGCTGGCTGGAAATTCGCGGGTTGCCCGACAGCGGCGTCGGTGATGCGGCCACTCCACTCTACGATGCCGCGTTGCGTATGGCTGACGGACCGCTCTCGGTTGAGCGCGCCTACCAGCCGCGCTTCGGTCAGGCTGAGACCCGGACGATCTGGCTGGTGTCGCTGCTGTTGGCCGTTCTGATCCTGTTCCTGCGCCGGCCCAAAAACGATGTTTAAGGCCTGAGCGGCCTGGGCAACGCACTCATACCGCCCGCGTTCGGGCCTCGGGCGCGGCTTGAAAGCCGGGTCGCATCGCCGATGACAGACTCAGAAATCTGTCTGACGGACAATGCGCCAGGTTCGGATTTTGCCGTCCGGCCGGCCTTAAACGATGCGGTCCTGTAGGATGAAATCCTCCCAACGACGGAGCGGTATTGACCCTCAATCAACGGAGGAGGCCATGAATGCAGCCGATAGGTCAAGCGATCCGATGTCTGAAAATCCAGGCAGCTCGATCGAACTCGACATCAATCCGGACGATGTTTGCCAGCTGGTCCAGCTGGCGCGTGATTTTCACGCTCAGGAGGCTGTCGTCTTGCCGGATGAGACCTCGGATCAGGATCTGGACATGAGCGGCGTGGCTGCGGAGGGTTCTCCGACCGGTCCGGTCCGCGCTGAGTTCCGAACCATCATCGCTGACCTTGAACCGCGTCAGCAGCTCGAGCTTGTGGCTCTCCTGCGACTGGGACGCGGGGATTTCACCGTCGATGAGTGGGATGCCCGGATGGCTGAATCCGGCAATGCCTGGTCGGGACGGATGGTGGACGATTTGCTCGATCAGCCGCTACTGGCCGACTATCTGACCGAGGGCCTGGAACAGCTCGGTCATTCCTGCGACTAGCGCTTTTGGCTGAAGGCGCGGCTTGGGCGACACGGGCTCGTCGCTGCTGCAGCTTGACGGGTTTCAAATGCCGTAGAAATTGGATGATTGAAGGTCGGGCGCGCTGAGGCCGGGCCAAGTGGTTTGCGGCTCGCTGGTTCGCACCGTCACCGCGGATACGCCCTCTTTTTTGCCCAGCGTCGATCCCAGGGAGTAAGCTGGAGGTGCAGTCGAATCAGCGGCAGACCGGCTGGTCGACCGGAGGCAGATATGGCAGGGTTGGCAAAAACGGCCCGCACGGGCCGCAAGAAAACCGCCAGGAAGGCGACGATCCGCGCACCCGACGAGTCGGATTCGACCGCTGACCATGGGCGCTATCAGGCGCTGGACCGGGCCTCAATGGCGTATTTGGCGCGCCTGACGGCCGGGGTTTCTCCCCATGCAGTGATTGATGCCTGGACCGACTGGGCCCTGCACCTGGGCCGTTCGCCAGGTCGGCAGGTCGCCGTGACCGAGCGCGCCGTCGGCAACGTGCTCAAACTGACCCGCTTCGGTCTGGAGGCGCTAACCGGCCTGCAGCCCGATCCGCCGTTCGCGCCGCGCGAATTCGACCATCGCTGGACACATGAAGGCTGGCGCTCCGTTCCCTTCAGCCTGATCCAGCAGGCTTTCCTGGCCCAGCATGACTGGTGGGAAGCCGCCACTGGCCAGCTGCATGGGCTCAAGCCCGAGACCAGCGCGCGCACCACCTTCATGGTCCGCCAGATGCTCGACTGGGTCTCGCCGTCAAACTCGCCGCTGCTCAACCCGGAAATACTGGCTGCCACGCGCAAGACCGCGGGCCGGAACCTGGTCGAAGGGGTGCGCAACTTTGCCCAAGATATGGTCCAGGCGCTGACCCAGACCCACAAGCCCATACCGCCGGCCTTCGCCCTGGGCGAGCACCTGGCCTGCACGCCGGGCAAGGTGGTCTATCGCAATGACATCATGGAATTGATTCAGTACAGCCCGCAGACCGACACCGTTCGCCCGGAACCGATCCTGATGGTGCCGGCCTGGATCATGAAGTACTACATCCTCGATCTTTCGCCGCACAATTCCCTCATTCGCTGGCTGGTCAGGCAGGGACACACCGTTTTTGCCATTTCCTGGGTCAACCCGAG
>JAZBOC010000162.1:0-29078 GCA_036353315.1 Wenzhouxiangella sp.
CAAAAGATTCGGTCATTACGTTAGAAATTTCCTGCAAGATCTGCGCGGCACGGACTACCGTTGCGCTTGTGTCTTATCGTCTGCGCGGCCTGGCGACCACGCTCGTTTGCCAGACTGTCCCGGTTTGCCGGGTCAGCCACCCGTTGCTCCAGCCACCTCAAGATCAAGACGATCGGCTGCAATCTTAACCACCTGTTCCACCACCTCGACCAGGCTCAGCGCAGTCGAATCAACCACAACGGCATCGGCTGCCGGCAAGGTTGGGGAAACGGCTCGGTCGCGATCGCGACGATCTCGCGCCTCAAGGTCGCTCAATAGCCGGTCAAATGTAACATCTTCGCCATTCTCTTTCAACTGCCTGTAGCGACGTCGAGCGCGCTCATCGACACTGGCGTCGAGAAAGACCTTGACCGGTGCGTCGGGAAAAACCACCGTCCCCATGTCGCGTCCATCAGCCACCAGGCCCGGCCGTCGCCGGAAGCGACGTTGAAGGTCCAGCAAGGCGGATCTCACCGGAGCCACTGCCGCGACCCTGGAGCTGGCTTCGCCGACGGCCTCGGCGCGCAGCGCATCGCCCAGCGCCCGCCCGCCCAGGCTGACCGCGATGCCGTCAGCACCCGGAGAAAAAGCAAGGTCCAGGTCCGCGCACAGATGAACCAGTGCGGCTTCGTCAGCCAGGTCGACTCCAGATTCCAGCGCCGCCAGCGCAACGCTGCGATAAACCGCTCCTGAGTCGAGCACGTGCCAGCCCAGCCGAACCGCCACCCTTGCAGAGACCGCGCCCTTTCCTGCGCCCGAGGGACCATCTATCGTCAATACCGGCACCGCAGTGACGCTCTCCATGCCTAATCCTCCTGCCATTCAAGCTCCGCCCCCAGCGCCGCCAGATCGTCGACGAAACCGGGATAGCTGGTTCGAATCCATTCGGCGTTGCGGATCGCGACAGGCTCGCGGGCCACGAGGCCGAGTACAGCGAGGCTCATGGCAATGCGGTGATCACCACAAGAGTCGACTTCACCCCCCGTCACCGTCCCGCCGCGGATGGTCGCACCGTCCGGCGTCTCCTCAATGTCAACTCCGAGGCGCGCCAGCTGCCGGCACATCACGGCGAGGCGATCGGACTCCTTGACCCGTAACTCTTCGGCTCCGCTGATAACCGTGGTTCCCTTCGCCGCGGCCGCCAGGGCCATGATAATGGGGAACTCGTCGATCGCCAGCGGCACCCAATCAGGCGGCACAGCAATGCCCACAAGCTCGGAGGACTGGGCTCGCAAGCTGCCTACCGGCTCCTCGCCGACCGTCGCATCGGTGTCTTGATGCACCCTGCCCTGCATCGCGGCCAAGATTTTAAGGACACCATCCCGGCTGGGGTTGAGCCCGACATTGTCGACGGTGACGTCCGAGTCCGGCACCAGCAAGGCGGCCGCGATCAAGAACGCGGCCGAGCTCAGGTCGCCGGGCACGTGAAAGCGGCCGCCGCGGAGTGCCTGACCGCCGACCAGGCGTATCTCTTCGCCCTGGCGCGCGATCGTCACGCCAAATGCCGGCAGCAAACGCTCTGTATGGTCGCGACTGGGGCCAGGCTCAATCAACACGGTCTCGCCATCGGCAACCAGACCCGCCAGCAAGACGGCTGACTTGACCTGCGCACTGGCGACTCGGGGGCGGTAGCGTATGGCATGCAGTCCGCGCGGCCGGACGCGCAGCGGCAGATGACCCCCTGGCGCTTCCAGATCCGCACCCATGCTGGTCAGCGGCTCAATGATCCGGCCCATCGGCCGGGCCGACAAGGAGTGATCTCCGATCAGCGTCAGCTCCGACCCAAACAGCTCGGAACGTCCGGCCAGCGCGCCGGCCAGCAGGCGGACGCCGGTACCGGAATTACCCAGGTCCAGCGTGGCGCGCTCGGGCGGCGCGAACCCACCTGTCATTCGGATCTCCTGGTCCAGCCGCTCGACCTGCGCACCGAGCTTCTCCATCGCGGCCAGCGTTGCCAGAGTATCGGCGCTATCGAGATATCCGGTGATGACGCTAGGCCCCTGCGCCAGACCACCGAGAATCGCCAAACGGTGTGAAATGGACTTGTCGCCGGGGGGCTGGAGCCGGCCCGTCAACGGTTGCTTGCAGGGGTGAACGACCAGCCTCATCCGGCCGCCAGAATCTCGGTCAGGGCGGCCAGCAGGCGCCTGTTCTGTTTCGCGGTGCCGATGGTGATGCGCAAGTGATTCGGTAGGCCGTAATTGGCCACCGGACGCACGATGACACCGACCCGCATCAGAGCCTCGTTGATCGGCGCAGCCGCGCGGCCGATATCCACCAGGACAAAATTGGCCGCCGAGGGCAGCACGTCCAGTCCCAGGGTCTGCAGACCATCACGCAGTTGAATCATGCCGTCCTGATTAGCCGTGCGACTGCGCTCAATGAACGCGGCATCGTCCAGTGCCGCTCGCGCCGCGGCAAGGGCAAGCGAGTTGACGTTAAAAGCCGGGCGAACGCGATTGAGCAGATCGGCCACGCCCGGATTGCTGAGCGCGTAACCCACCCGAAGCCCGGCCAGTCCAAACGCTTTGGAAAAGGTTCGGGTGACAACCAGGTTCGGCAGCTCTTCCAGCCAGCGCGAAGCGTCGCCCAGAACCTCGGCATCGGCGTATTCAGCGTAAGCCTCGTCAACCACGCACAGGGTCTGCGGCGGCAGCGAAGCGACAAAATCCTTCAGCCGCCGACCGTCTAGCCAGGTGCCTGTAGGGTTGTTGGGGTTGGCCACGAACACCATGCGCGTATCCGGCCCGACCGCTTGGTACATGGCGCGAAGATCGTGACCCAAGGGCATGGGTCCGTCGGCCGCCAGAGCGGGAACCATCCGCTCCCTCGCACCCACCATGCGGCAGGCGATGGGATAAACAGCGAAGCAGTACTGCGAAAACACCGCCTCCAGCCCTGGCTGCAGAAACGCCTGGGCCAGGAACACCAGCACATCGTTGGAGCCGTTGCCCAGGGTGACGCAGGCCGGATCGACGGCATGGCGCTCGGCCAGCGCCCGCTTAAGCTCAAAGCCGTTGGCGTCCGGATACAACCACAGGTCATTCAGCGCCGCCCGAACCGCTTCCAGGGCGAGCGGGCTTGCACCCAGCGGGTTCTCATTGGAGGCCAGCTTTATGGAATCGGTGACGCCGTACTCACGCTCCAGCTCGGCGATGGGCTTGCCGGGGGTATAGGGTTGCAGTTCACGCACCCCGGGAACGGCAAGGTCGGTGAAGTCGCGTCGCCTCATACCGCCGGCCCCGGCCTGGCGCCGGCATCACCGGCCTGGGGGATGCGACCCAGCACCGCACGTGGATAACTGCCGAGAATCTTGACCATGCGAGCCTCGCTCTGCAATTCGGCAAGCGCGGCAGCCACAGCCGCTTCTTCAATATGGCCCTCGACATCGATGAAAAAAACGTAGTCCCAACGTCCCTGGCGCGATGGTCGGGATTCGATCCGTTTCATGTTGACGCCGTGCCGGGCGAGAGGCTCGAGGAGCCGAAACAGGGCACCGGGTCCGTCGCTGCCAGCCACCAGCAACGTGGTCTTGTCCTCACCCGAAGCCGGCAGCAGTTCGCGGCCCAGCACGAGAAAACGCGTGGTGTTGTCGACGTGGTCCTCGATATTGCCAAACAGCACCGGCAGGCCATAGACCTCCGCAGCGTGCCGCCCGGCAATCGCCGCCGCGTCGGGCTGAGTGCGAACCCGGCGCGCGGCCTCGGCATTGCTCGACAGCGCGATCAGCTCGGCGTCGGGCAGATGGGCGGCCAGCCAGTGCTTGCACTGCGACAAGGACTGACTATGCGCGTAGACACGCTCGATCTCGTCCAGGCGACGCGCCCGGGTCAGCAGGTGCTGATGTATCCGAAGCTCAACCTCGGCGGTGATCTTGATATCCGAATGCAAGAACATGTCAAGCGTGTGGGAGACGATGCCCTGCGTGGAGTTTTCCACCGGCACCACGCCGAAATCCACTTCGCCCGCCTGGACCTGAACAAACACGTCCTCGATGCTGGGTTGGGCGATCGCGTTGACCGAGTGACCGAACTGACGATACACAGCCTGCTGGGTGAACGTGCCCTCAGGACCCAGGTAGGCAACCCGGAGCGGTTCCTGCTGAGCCAGGCAGGCCGACATGATCTCGCGGAACAGGCGCAGCATGACGGTATCGCTCAAGGGCCCATCGTTGCGCTCGATCACACGGCGCAGCACCTGGGCTTCGCGGTCGGGGCGGTAGTAGGCCGCCGGTCCGGCCAGATCACCCTTGACCCGGCGAACGTCCTGGGCAAGCCCGGCGCGCTCGGCAATCAGATCCTGAATCTGCCGGTCCAGCGCGTCGATTCGCTCGCGTACCGCTTCCAGATTAAGCGTCTTCTCAGCCACGACGTTGCTCAAAATCCTGCATGAAGTCGACCAGGGCACGGACCGCGTCCAGGTCGAGCGCATTGTACAGGCTGGCGCGCAGTCCGCCGAGCGCTCGGTGCCCCTTCAGACCCGGCAACCCTGCCTTGTCGGCTTCGTCGACAAAAGTACCCACCAGCGCCTCGTCGGCGGTCCAGAAAGGAATATTCATGACCGATCGGGCGTGCGATGCGACCGGGTTGCGATAGAAATCGCTGGCGTCTATCGCCCCATAGAGCGCTTGGGCCTTGGCCTGGTTGCGCTCGGCCATGGCCGCCAGTCCACCGCTGTGCTCGATCCAGCGCAAGGTCTCCAGGGCGACATACCAGGCCAGGGTTGCCGGCGTGTTGTACATCGACCCGCTGTCGACCCAGGTCCGGTAGTCGAGATAGCGCGGGAGATCCGCTGGAATGCGCTCAAGCAAGTCGCGCCGGATGAGCACGACGGTCAGCCCGGCAATCCCCAGGTTCTTCTGCGCCCCGGCGTAAGCCATTCCGAGATCGGCATAGGGATAAGGCCGCGACAGGAACTCCGACGACAGATCGGCAGCCAGTGGCACGCCAACCGCCGGCGGCGAGGCAAACTGCAGCCCATGGATGGTTTCGTTGCCGGTGTAGTGCAGGTAAGCGCAATCGGCCGGAAGATGGCCCATCTCCGGCAGATCGACGAACCCCTCGTCTTCGCTGCTCCCGACCATCTCCGCCTGACCCAGCCGAAGCGCCTCAGCCAATGCCTTTTGCCCCCAGTGTCCGCTAATCAGGTACGCCGGCGTTCGCTCACGCGCCAGGTTCATCGGAAGCCAGGCAAATTGCAGGTTGGCACCGCCCTGAAGCAGCAGCACGGCATGCTCATCTCCGACGCCCATCAAGCGCCGCAGCCGCTGTTCCAACTCCTCAGCGATGGCCAGAAAGCGTTTCCCGCGGTGGCTGATCTCCGCGACCGACGGGCTCCCGCCGGGGCTGGGCGCGAGCGCCTCTGCCAGCCGCTCACGCACCGGGCCCGGCAGAGCGGCCGGACCGGCCGAAAAGTTATGGATCCATCCGGGTTCGGTCACGGCCAGACTCCTGTCCACTGCCAACTTGTGAAAACTGAAGCCGACATCAATCGATGACCGGCTCCAGCGTATCAAGGCCGCCCATCCAAGACTGCAGGGCCTGAGGCACGCGCACAGATCCGTCACGCTCCTGATAATTTTCCAGGACCGCCACCAGGGTCCGCCCGACGGCCAGACCGGAGCCGTTGATGGTATGGACCAATTCCGGTTTTCCGGTAGCCGGATTGCGCCAGCGGGCCTGCATCCGGCGGGCCTGGAAATCACTGAAATGAGAACACGAAGAAATCTCGCGATAGGTCTGTTGACCCGGCAGCCAGACCTCCAGGTCATAGGTCTTGCTGGCCGAAAAACCGGTATCGCCGGTGCACAGCAACATCACCCGGTAAGGCAGCTCCAGGGCCTGCAAGACCGCCTCGGCATGGCCGGTCAAGGCCTCGTGGGCGGCCTGCGACTCGGCCGGGGCGCTGATCTGAACCATTTCGACCTTGTCGAACTGGTGCTGACGAATCATCCCCCGCGTATCCTTGCCGTGCGAGCCGGCCTCGCGCCTGAAGCAAGGCGTATGGGCGACCAGCTTCATCGGGAGCCGTGACGCCTCGACAATCTGATCGGCGACCAGGTTCGTCAGCGGCACTTCAGCGGTGGGGATCAGGTAACGTTCCGGGTCCCCGTCGAAGCAGAACGCGTCCTCGGCAAATTTGGGCAGTTGCCCGGTACCGCGCATGGCCGAATCCAGGACCAGATAAGGCACGTACATCTCGCGATAGCCATGCACGCGAGTGTGCAGATCAAGCATGAACTGGGCCAGCGCCCGGTGCAGGCGGGCCACGCCGCCTCCAAGCACAGCGAAACGGCTGCCGGCCAAGCGCGCGGCGGCGTCGAAATCGATGCCGCCCAGCACCTCGCCCAGTTCAACGTGATCGCGCGGCTCAAAGTCAAACTTTCGCGGGCTCCCCCAGCGCCGGACCTCCTGATTCTGGGTCTCGTCGGCACCATCCGGCAAATCAGCGGCCGGCAGGTTGGGCATGTCCAGCAGTATCCGTTCGATCTCGGCGCGAATGCCGTCGAGCTCATGGCGGGCCTGCTTCAGATCCTCACCGATCTGCGCCACCTCGGCCAGCAGCGGCTCGATATCTTCGCCGCGGGCCTTGGCCTGGCCGATCGATTTCGAGCGAACGTTGCGCTGGTTCTGGAGTTCCTCGGTGTGGACCTGGATGGACTTGCGCCGCGACTCCAATGCCGCATAGCTTTCCATGTCAAGGTGGTAGCCGCGGCGCGCCAGCGCGGCAACAACCCCCTCAAGATCGTTTCTGAGCAGTTGTGGGTCGAGCATGATCCTCTATCCGATTCCTTGCATACGCAGCCAGACCCGGCTGCAAGCCGGGCCGAAGTCATCAGAAACCAAGAATATACGGTTTTACCAGCAAGACCCGGCTGAATTGGGCGTTCAGGCCGAAAAAGGATGCTCGAGGATGACGTTGGCGTCGCGCTCAGGCCCGGTCGACAGCATATGGACCGGCGCCTCCACCAGCTCCTCGATCCGATCCAGATACGCTCGCGCGCCACTCGGCAAGCCATCCAGGCGAGTCAGGCCCTGGGTGGTGCCCTCCCAACCAGGCAGGGTCTCGTACACCGGATTGACGCGCGACCATTCTTCAGCGCCCACCGGAAAACTGTCAACGCCTTCGTAGGAGGTACAGATTCGCACCTCGCTGAAGCTGTCGAGCACGTCGAGCTTGGTAATGCAGAGCCCGCTGACACCGTTGACCTGGACCATCCGGCGAAGGGCGACTGCGTCCAGCCAACCACAGCGCCGCGGGCGACCCGTTGTCGCGCCGAACTCGACGCCACGCGCGGCCATTCTTCGACCGTCGTCGTCTTCCAGTTCGGTCGGAAACGGTCCGCCACCGACGCGTGTGGTGTAAGCCTTGGTGATCCCCAGTACGTAATCGATGTCCCGTGGCCCTACGCCGGTCCCGCACATCACGCCGCCCACGGTCGTATTCGAAGAGGTGACGAAAGGGTACGTTCCGTGGTCGATATCAAGCAGACTGCCTTGGGCGCCCTCAAACAAGATCGATTTTCCGCTGCGGCGATAATCGTGCAGCTCACCCGTCACATCGGCGAACATCGGTTTGAGTGCCGCACCGAAGCGCGCGGCTTCTTCAGCAATCGCCGGACCATCCAGCCCGGGTTGCTCGAAATAACGCTGGAGGATGAAGTCGTACAGATCGACGAGGCCTTCGATCTTGTCGGCCAGTCGGGCCGGATCGGCCAGATCGGCCAGACGCAGCCCGTGCCGGGCCACCTTGTCCTCGTAGGCTGGACCGATTCCGCGACCGGTGGTGCCGATCGCTCGCCGCCCACGTGCCTTTTCGCGGGCATGATCCAGCGCCTCGTGACAACCCAGAATGACCGGACAGGCCGGCGAGATACCCAGCTTCTCGCGCGCCGGAATCCCCCGCTGCTCCAGCCCCTCCAGTTCAGCCAGCAGCGCCGGAGGCGAGACCACCACCCCGTTACCGATCAGGCAGCGCGCCCGATCGGTGAGCACCCCGGAGGGAATCACGTGCAGCACCGTCTTTTCGCCGTTGATGACCAGGGTATGGCCGGCATTATGGCCCCCCTGGAATCGGACCACCGCGTCGGCATCGTGCGCCAGCAGATCGACGATCTTGCCCTTGCCCTCGTCACCCCACTGGGTGCCGAGGATGACCACCGAACGACTCATGGACGAAGCTCCGGTCAGTCGACGCGCTGCTGGTCGAAGTAACGGAAAAATTCCGAACGGGTATCCATCAGCATGATATCGCTGTCCGTCCCGAACGAAGCGTCATACGCCTGCAGGCTACGCCAGAACGAGAAGAATTCCCGATCGCGGTCGAACGCGGCAGCATAAATCTGAATCGCCTCCGCATCCCCTTCACCCCGCAGACGCTGGGCGTCTCTCTCGGCGTCGGCGAGCAGGACCCGCACCTGGCGATCAGCATCTGAGCGGATCCGCTCCGCACGCTCGCGGCCCAGTGAGCGCAGCTCATTAGCGAACTCGGTCCGCTGCGTCTGCATGCGCTCAAACACTGAGTTGAGAACCTCTTCGGTCAGCTCGATCTTCTTGATCCGGACATCAATCACATCGATGCCGAAATCCTCGAACCGCGCATCAGCGCGATTGACCAGCTCTTCCATCATTTCGCGCCGCTGCTCGGAAACGACCTCGCTCAGTGTGCGCTGGGCGAACTCGTCGCGCAAATCGTTACGGATCAGCTGGGCCAGACGCGAACGGGTGAACATGATGTCCCCCTGGGTGGCCACGTAGTAGTCGCGCGGATTGTCGATGCGCCACTTGACGTAGTAATCCACCTCGACGAACTTCTGCTCGGCGGTATTCATCTGCTCCGGGCGCATGTCCAGGGTGATGATTCGGCGCTCCAGTTTGCGCACGTTGTTGATAAACGGCATTTTGAAGTGGAGACCGGGCTCGTAGTCCGAGCGTACGACCTCCCCGAGACGGAACTTGATGGCATGCTCGGTCTCGGAGACCACAAAAATGCTGTTGAGGCCGACGAATACGGCGACCACGAGGATGATGGGTAGAAAGACTCTCATGTCAGCGTACTCCCCGGCCGGTGCGTGCGCGCGGGTCAGTCTGGCTCACCCGCTGTTGCTCTGACGGAGACATCAAGGGTGCCGGTGGCGGCGGCGCCGATCGGGCCCGCCCGCCCCCGAGCGAATCAAGCGGCAGATAAAACATATTGTTCGACGACTCCACATCTAGGAGGATTTTGGCCGAGCGTCCGTACACCTTTTCCAGCGTTTCCAGGTACAGGCGCTCGCGAGTGACTTCAGGCGCCAGCGAATACTGGTCCAAGACGGACGTGAATCGATCGGCCTCACCGGTCGCCTTGGCAACGATAGCCTCACGATAAGCTTCAGCCTCTTCCAGGATTCGCGCCGCACGGCCGCGGGCTTCGGGAATCTCCTGGTTGGCGTAGGCCTGCGCTTCGTTGGCAAAACGAATCTGATCTTCGCGGGCACGCACGACGTCGTCAAACGCCTGGCGAACCTGAGCTGGCGGCCTGACTTCCTGCAGGTTAAAGGAGGTGATTTCCAGCCCGGAGCCATAGCGCTCAAGCACTTCGATCAAAAGCTCCTGCGTGTCAAGGGCGATCTGACCACGACCGACTTCGAGGATAAAGTCCATGTTGTTGGTGCCGACAATTTCGCGCATTGCGCTGTCAGCGGCGTGACCCAGCGACTCTTCCGGCACCTG
The DNA here is from genome assembly GCA_036353315.1 of Wenzhouxiangella sp. Classification (GTDB taxonomy): domain Bacteria; phylum Pseudomonadota; class Gammaproteobacteria; order Xanthomonadales; family Wenzhouxiangellaceae; genus Wenzhouxiangella. Next base: position 9,750 of record JAZBOC010000162.1, read on the forward strand.
CACGTTGAACAGAAACGCCTCCGGATCAACCACCCGATACTGCACGGCAAAGGCCAGATCGATCAGGTTTTCATCCCCCGTCAGCATCCGGCTAGCGCTTTCCAGCGAACGGACCCGCGTGACGTTCACGGTTTGAACCTGCTCAATCGGGCTGGGAAGGGTGAAGTTCAGCCCGGGCGGCATGGTTCTGACGTAATCGCCAAAGCGAAGCACGACCCCGCGCTCGGATTCGTCGATGATATGGATGGAGTTCCAAGCCACCCAGATGACAATCAGAAGGCCGATCAACAGACCGATGCCGCCCAGCGAAGGACCGCCGCTGCCGCCGCTCTTGCGGCTGCCGCCATCGCCAGATCCGCCGCCCATGATCTTTTTCAAGCGACGCTGAACGTTGGCAAACACCTCGTCCAGATCCGGCGGCTGTTGGCCGTTACCCCCTTTCCAGGGATCGCGATCATCACCGCCGCTTCCGCGTCCGGGTTCATTCCAGGGCATTGATTTCTCCGTGTCCTTTACTTCTAAGGCGAAAAAGGGATGGGTGCGCCCGGGCAACTGGCCAGAGCAGCCCGCTAGTTTAACAGCAGATCCTGGGCCAGTCTGCCATCGAGCCCGTCAAGGCGGGACAAAATTCGCGCATCACGGCGCGCCAGGTCAATCTGCAGACGAACGCTGCCGTCCGCCTCAATTTGCTCCGAGCGAACGCCACCAAGATCGAACAGACGAGAGCGTAACCGCTGACCTTGCGGTGGCAAGTGAATTTCCCGCTGGATCCTGCCCTCGCCCAGGCGCTCGACGATCGCCTGGCCCAGCGCCTCCAGTCCCTCGCCGGTCATGGCAGAAAGCCATACCGCCTCGATCTGGCCGGACGCATTGCGCTCCAACCCCGCCGCCTGGCTGGTGCGATCAACCTTGTTGTAGACCTTGAGCATCGGCAGCTGTCCAGCGCCGATCTCCTCCAGCACCTCCAGCACCACGGCCTGGTGACGCCCCCGATCGGGATCGGCTGCGTCAATGACGTGCACAACCAGACTGGCGGCAAGGGTTTCTTCCAGGGTCGCTCGGAACGCCGCAATCAGCTCATGCGGCAGGTCGCGGATGAAGCCGACCGTATCGCTCAGCAAGACCGGCGATCCGGGCAGGGCCTCAATCCGCCGCACGGTCGGATCCAGGGTCGCGAATAATTGGTCTCGTGTCATCACTGCGGCTTCAGTGAGACAGTTGAACAGGGTCGATTTCCCGGCGTTGGTGTAGCCCACCAGAGCGACCAAAGGGACCTCGCTGCGCCGACGCGCCCTGCGACCTTGTTCCCGACGCTGCTCCACCCGACCCAGTCGGGCAGTGAGCTGACGGATCCGATCGGCCAGCAGTCGTCGGTCGGTTTCAAGCTGCGTTTCACCGGGACCGCGCAAGCCGATGCCCCCGCGCTGTCGCTCCAGGTGGGTCCAGCCTCGAACCAGCCGGGTCGAAAGATGCTTGAGCTGAGCCAGTTCCACCTGCAGCTTGCCCTCGTGCGAGCGGGCCCGCTGGGCAAAAATGTCCAGGATCAGCGTCGTTCGATCAAGCACGTTGCAGCCCAGAGCGCGCGCCAGATTACGCTCCTGAATCGGCGAAAGCCGGCCATTGACCAGCACCAGGCCGATTTCAAGGTCCTTGACTAATCCGCTCAGTTCCTCGACTTTGCCGCTGCCAACCATGTACTTGGGATCGGGCCGATCGCGCGGGGCCAGCACCTCATCGACCACGGACAGGCCGGCCGCATCAGCCAGACGGCGGAACTCCTCGCGAGCATCAGCGTCGTTGGCGGCCGAAATCAGCGGATGAAGCAGCAGCGTCCGCCCATCGTTGGCCCGCGCCGCATGCGGGTCATCAATCGTGATCAGGAGTCGGTTTCCTCCTCATCCGCGGTCAGGCGCACGTTTCTGGCCGGGACCACCGTTGAAATGGCGTGCTTGTAGATCATCTGACTGACGGAATTTTTCAGCAGCACGACAAAATTATCGAATGACTCTATCTGACCCTGAAGCTTGATCCCGTTCACCAGGTAGATCGCGACCGGCACGCGTTCGCGACGCAGGGCGTTAAGAAACGGATCCTGCAGTGACTGTCCCTTGGACATGTCTGTCTCCTTCCGAGAATATCTTTGATTGTTATTGGGTTACCACATTCCGACATTCTGGCCTACCGCCAGTGCCTACACGAAAATCACTCAGCTGCCTCGCTATGACCGTGAGAGTCTGTCTACGCTGCGGATCATACCAGAGCGCATCGGACAACTTGCGAAGCCCGGTCAGCTGCCGCTTGGCCAGCTGGCGAGTTGCGGCAACGGCTTGGGCCATCAGTTCGGTTCGATCCAGTCCGCCATCCAGGAATTGCCAGACCTGGCGATAGCCGACCGAGCGCATCGAGGGATGCGTGTCGTGCAAACCGGGACGCTGACGCAGCGCCTCGACTTCCTCGATCAGCCCGTCGTCCAGCATCTGGCCGAACCGGCGCTCGATTCTCTGGTGCAACTGACGTCGATCAGCCGGGGTCAAAACCAGTCGCAGGCTGGGGAAACGCGGCCGGCGGGGCGCCGAATGATGAGAAGCCAGCCCGCGACCGGTCAGCTCAAGCACTTCCAGGGCACGCTGGATCCGCTGCGGATCCGAGGGTCTGATGCGTGCTGCAGTTTCCGGGTCACGGCGCGCCAAGTCCTGGTGAAGCTTGTTCCAACCCTCACGCTCAGCCTGCGCTCGCAGACGCTGGCGCAGCGCAGGATCCGCTTCCGGAAGCCGATCCAATCCGTACAGAAGAGAGCGCAGATAAAGCACCGTCCCGCCGACCAGCATCGGCACCCGGCCGTCTGCTGCCGCGCGCCGCATGGCTTGTTCGGCATCGACCACGAAGTCGGCCGCCGAGTAGCTCTCCTCCGGCCAGCGCAGGTCAATCAGCGCATGCGGGTAACGCTCAAGCTCAACGACACCCGGCTTGGCCGAGCCAATATCCAGCCCTCGATAGACCTGCGCCGAATCCACACTGATGAGCCTGATCGGAAAGCGGTCAGAGAGCGCCTCGGCAACCGCGGTCTTGCCCGCGGCCGTGGGTCCGCTGAGAATCACGGCCGGCGGAAGCGGGTCAGCCTGGATGCTACTGCCCACGCAAAAACAGCTGGTCCAGAGACTTCATGTCGAGCTGCACCCAGGTCGGGCGCCCGTGATTGCACTGGTCGCTGCGTTCGGTGTTTTCCATATCGCGCAGCAGCGCGTTCATCTCATCGACGTTCAGCCGCCGATTGGCCCGCACCGAACCGTGACAAGCCATGGTGGAAAGCAGTCTGTCGATCATGCCCGAGACTCGCTCGCTATGTCCGATCTCGACCAGATCGGCGAGCACATCCCGCACCAGCTGGATGCAATCGCTGCCGGCCAACAGCGCCGGTACGGCACGGATCGTGATGGAATCCGGTCCGGCCAGCTCTAGCTCGAAACCCAGGCGCCCAAGCTCGCGCAAACGACCTTCCAGCGCCACGGCCTCACGCTCGCTGACCATGACCCGCTCCGGGACCAGTAGATGCTGGGACTTGACCCGTTCGTCCGCCCAGGATTGCTTGAGCCGCTCGTAGACGATGCGCTCGTGTGCGGCATGCATATCCACAATCACCAGCCCGGCGATATTCTCGGCGAGCACGAAAACGCCATGTATCTGGGCGAGAGCGAAACCCAGCGGTGGCGTCTCTTCCGCCCCGGGGTGTGCACTGTCAACGGCCTTGCCGACGCCAAGCCGGCCGTAGCGTGCCATCGTCTCGGCCACGCTCAGCCCCAGACCCGGCTGCGCCGGAGGCGCCCCGATTCCTGCGAGGCCGGATGAAATTGCCGGCGCCATAGCCGGCGCTGATTGGGCCGCGTTTGGACGAGTTTCGGCAAGCGCGCGGTGAATCGTGGAAAACAGAAAGCCATGGACCTGTCGACCGTCTCGGAATCGAACCTCGGTTTTCTGCGGATGCACGTTGACGTCGACCCGCGCGGGATCGATCGTCAGGTTCAACACAAAGGCCGGATGGCGACCGTGAAACAGCACGTCCTGATAGGCCTGCCGGACGGCGTGGACAATCAGGCGGTCCCGCACCAGTCGACCGTTGACGAAAAAAAACTGCAGATCAGCCTGGCTTCGAGAAAAACTGGGTCGGGCGATGTAGCCGTCCAGCGCCAGGCCCTCGTGGGCATTCTCAAGCTCAAGCGCCTGTTCCACAAAGGCCTGGCCACAGACTTCGCCCAGACGTCGCAGCCGCGATGACTCATCTGTCGCCGGCACCAGCCTGCGGACCGCGCGCCCGTTGTGGGTCAGCTCAAACGCCGTGCCCGGCCGGGCCAGCGCCATTCGTCGAACAAGATCATCGATCTGACCGAACTCGGTTCGCTCGGTCCGCACGAACTTCCGCCGCGCCGGAGTGTTGAAGAACAGGTCCGCGACCTCGACGATCGTCCCCAACGGCATCCCTCGAGGTTCAGGGGCGCTCAGCTGACCGTTTTCTGATCGAATCTCGCTGCCCGCATCGGCCCCGAGCGGGCGCGAGGCCAGGGTCAGGCGAGCAACGGAGGCGATCGACGCCAGCGCTTCACCGCGAAACCCCAGGGTGGCGACCGCTTCAAGGTCTTCGAGAGAAGAAATCTTGCTCGTGGCATGGGGGTCTAGAGCCAGGGCGAGCTCCTCGACGCCGATACCTTCACCGTCATCGCTGACCCGGATTCTGCGCAGACCGCCCTCATCGACATCGATACGGATGCGCTTTGCACCCGCGTCAAGGCTGTTTTCGAGCAATTCCTTGACCACCGAAGCCGGCCGCTCGACGACTTCGCCGGCGGCGATCTGGTTGACCAGGTGGCTGGACAGCTTGCGAATCGGCATGCTCGCAAGTGTAAGGGATTCGGGCGCTGTTCAAGACCCCGCAGGAATGACCAAGACGGCCCCAGGATGAATGACGTCGCCGCTGATGTTATTGGCCGCCCGGATCGTCGACACGCTGACCTGATAGCGCTGCGCAATCACCCCCAGCGTGTCTCCGCGCTGGACCACGTGCTGTTTGCCGCTGCGGTTGGCCGCGATCCAGGTCCCCTGCGGCGCAGTGCGCAAAAAGTGGTCGCGAACGCCGGCCACGATCGCCGTGGCCACCTGCCGCCGGTGTGCCGCCGTGTTGAGGTTTTTCTCGTCATCAGGATTGCTGATGAAGCCAACCTCGAGCAGAACGCTGGGGACATCGGGCGAGCGCAGGACAACGAAGTTGGCCCGCTCGACGTTGCTGCGATGGCGCCGACCGACCGAGCCAAGGCGCTGCAATATCTGCTCGGCCGCATCATTGCTGTATTCCAGTGCAGCGCTCTGGGACAGGTCTAGCAGCACCGAAGACAGCATGTCATCGCCCCGGTCCAGCTTGACGCCGCCAATCAAGTCCGCCTCGTTCTCACTTTGAGCCAGCAGTCGAGCGGCCTCGCTGGAGGCGCCGCTGCGCGACAACACGTACACCGAACTTCCGCGAACCCGAAAATCCCGAAAAGCGTCGGCATGAACGGACAGCAGCAGGTCGGCCTGAGCCTGCCGAGCCCGCTCGTAGCGCTCCCGCAGCGGCACAAAGTAATCGCCGGTACGAATCATGACCGCCCGCATGCCGGGCAAATCGTTGATCTGAGACTCCAGCTCACGGGCAATGGCCAGCGTGATTTTCTTCTCGTAGGTGCCGCCGGGACCAATGGCGCCGGGGTCCTCTCCTCCGTGACCCGCATCAATGGCGACAATCATGTCGCGCTTGCCGGTCCGGGCCGCGCGGGCCACTTCGCGCACGCGCTCGTTGGGTGTCGGAACACCTTCGGGGACGAGGTCAATGACCAGGCGGTGGCCGTAGCGACCGGCGGGATCAAGGACAAAGCTCTGGGGTTCAGCCCGACCCTTGAGGTCGAAGACGACGCGCAGATCGCTGCCGTTGCGAACGCCGTGCCGGACGCCGGCGATGACGCCTCCGGCATCGGGATCGAAAGGCAGTTCTCCAGAGGTGCGGACGTTCTGGATGTCGACGACCAGGCGCTCGGGATCACTGAGCGTGAAAATCCGATAATCGACCTGCTCATCCAGATCAAGCACCGCGCGGGTGCTGTCAGGACTCGCCCAGACCCTCAGGTTGTGCACCTCGGCCGCCATCGCAGGCATTACGAGCACGCCAAGCAGCAGCAACAGACATGGTCTCAGGACTGCCATCCGAACACCTTGATGGAAACCTCAGACTGCGATCATGCCTGATTCAGACTGCTTTTTCAATACAAAACTGACAGATACACCGTTTTCCCAGAATACCCCTGTCAAACCACGGCTATGTCTCAACGTCGCGGCAGAAAATTCAGCGGATTCTCCGGCTGGCCGTTGCGTCGCACTTCGAAATGCAATAGCTGCTCGTTGCGGTCGCTGATGCCCATTTCAGCGATGGGCTGGCCGGCGCGGACCCGGACACCCTCCTCCACCAGTCGAACCCGATTATGTGCGTAGGCCGAAAGCAGCGTATCGGAATGCTTGATGATGATCAGCTCGCCATAGCCGATCAGCGCTGTTCCACTGTAGACCACCTCACCGTCAGCCGCCGCCACCACTGGCTGCCCGCTTTGCCCGGCAATCCCGATGCCGCGCCGCGTCGCAGCCGGATCAAACGGCCGCGACACAGAACCGGCCGTGGGCCAGCGCCATTCGACACCAGCAACCTGACGCGTGCTGCCAGCCGGCAGCGGCACCGTGGCGGCAGGAGCCGGGGGCTGGACTCGGGGCTCGACTTCCGATGGCGGCGCTGGCCGAGGCGGAGGCGGCGGCACCGGGCGCTCGCGGGGCTCCGGTCTCGAAGCCACAGCCGGCTCGGTCGGTGTCACCTCGGGGCGTGGCAAATCTCGCGGCTCGCTGCGCGACGGCCCGGCCGGCGGAGCAACCAGACGCAGCTCCTGTCCCGGCCGGATCAAATAAGGCGGATCGATCCGATTCCAGCGCGCCACCGTTCGCCAGTCCAGCCGAAAACGAAAAGCAATGGAATAGAGCGTATCTCCGCGTCGGACCTGGTAAAGCGACGGTGCCACCTCAGGCGCCGCCACCGGCCGCGGATCGCGGTTCTCCACCGGTGCCGGCGCCATCGGCGCGCACGCGGTCAGCGCGAAAAGCGCAAGCGCGCAGAGATAAAACTGAGGCGCGGACTTCACAACATCATTCCCGACCACATTCAGCTTTCATTCCACACCCGGCCGCAGCGGAACAAAGCTGACCGCACCCAGGTTTTCGCGGCGGAATTCGTCTCCGGTTCGAGTGACCCGGATCAGTTCTTGCTGACCGCCGTGCTGCTCAGGACCGACGAGCACGCCGCCGTCGGCCAGCTGATCAAACAGCGCAGAAGGAATCTCACCGCCAGCCGTGACCACGATCGCATCGAATGGGGCCTGACCCGGCCAGCCGCCAAGCCCGTCAACGTGACGCGTCAGGATGTTGTGCAACCCCAGCTCGTGAAAGCGTTGGCGAGCCGTCCTCAAGAGCTCACCGATCCGCTCGGTGGTGAATACCCGATCAGCCACCTGGGCCAGCACGGCCGCCTGGTAGCCGGAACCCGTCCCGATCTCGAGCACCCTGGACGGACGACCTTCGCTGAGTATGGCCTCGGTCATCAGGGCCACCACGAACGGCTGAGAAATCGTCTGACCTTTTCCGATCGGCAGTGCCGAATCCTCGTAGGCACGAGAGGACAGCGCCTCGTCGACGAATCGGTGACGCGGCACCGCTCCAATCGCGTTCAGGACGCGAGGATCTTTAATGCCCTTGTCGGCCAGGCGCTGGACCAGCCGCTGCCGGGTCGCGGCCGACGTCATTCCGATCCCCATGTGCGCGCTGCCGGCCAAGCGTCAGGCTCCCGCCTTGTCGGCCTCTGCCTGGGTACTGCGATTGAGGTTCTCGATCCAGTGGCTGACCTGCTCAAGCGCCTGGTAGCGAGTCAGGTCGACGTGAATCGGGGTGACCGACACATAGCCGTTGCGCACGGCATGAAAGTCGGTACCCGGCCCGTTGTCCTCCTCGATGCCGGGCGGACCGATCCAGAAGAAAGGCCGACCCCGGGGATCTTCAATCGGAATGACGTCGCCGGAGCAGTGGCGATGACCCAGACGGGTGGTCTCAAAACCGCGAATCTTGTCCCACGGCAGGTCGGGAACGTTGACGTTGAGAATCGTGTCGGCCGGCAGCGGCTCTGAAACCAGGCGCTGGGTCAGAATTGCGGCCGCCTCGGCCCCCGTTTCGTAGTGATGCGGCCCGTCCTGGCCGTAAACCAGCGAAACGGCCATGGCCGGCAGGCCAAGGAAACGTCCTTCCATGGCGGCCGCGACTGTCCCGGAATAGAGCACATCGTCGCCCAGGTTCGCTCCAGCGTTGATCCCGGATACCACCATGTCCGGCTCGTCCTCGAGCAACCCGGTAATCGCCAGGTGGACGCAGTCGGTCGGAGTGCCATAAATCTTGTAGCGACCGTCGGACTGTTGATCGACCCGGATCGGCTGATCCAGAGTCAGGGAGTTGCTCGCACCAGAGCGATCCCGGTCGGGAGCCACCACGGTGACCCGGTCGCAGATCTGGCTCAGGCGCCCCGACAACAGGCGAATACCGGGCGCATACAGCCCGTCGTCATTGGAAATGAGAATATGCATGCTTGAATCAGCTGTCCCAAACCGACAACTATAATGGAATCGGGCTGGGCCGACAGCATCGCAGGAGCACGTTTCATGACGATAGGCGACGACGAGCGCGAGCTGTTTCGGGCCGAGGTCGGCAAGGTACGACGGGTTCGCAGCCAGCGCGACCGAACGCGCCCGAATGCACCGCGACCAGTGCCGTCGCAGCGAAGGCGCGACGAGATGGCGGTCATGGACGAACTGGCCCACGGACCGGTGGATTTCAGCCAGGTCGAAACCGGGGAAGAAATCAGCTATCTGCGCCCCGGTCTGCAGCGCCGACTCCTGACCCGGTTAAGGCGCGGCCACTGGCGAGTCCAGGACGAACTGGATCTGCATGAGATGAACGTTGCGGTGGCTTCGCAGTCGATGCGACAGTTTCTGGAGCACGCCCGCCGCGCCGGACTGAGCTGCGTCAAAATCATCCACGGCAAGGGTCTGCGCTCGGGGCCCGCCGGACCGCAGCTGAAACGTCTTGCCGCCGGATTTCTGGCGCGCCACTCTGCCGTCTGCGCGTTCGCATCGGCACCCCCACGAGACGGCGGCACAGGCGCGGTCTACATCCTTCTGGACCGTTAGAGAAGCAGGATAGCCATGGGCGCCAGTGGTCTCGAGACACCTTTTGCCGCCATCCTGCTGCTGGCCGCGGCCTGCCTGTGGTGGCTCGCCGCCGTTCGGGCCCGCGACCTGGCCCGCGACGCCGCAGCGCGCTTCTGCGCCCGTCAGCAATGGCAGCTTCTGGATCAGACCGTCGCGCTGACCGGCATGTGGCCGAGTCGCGGGCAAGATCGTCTCAGCTGGCGGCGACGCTACCGATTCGACTTCAGCCCCGATGGAGGCCTGAGACAGTCCGGTGAGGTCATTCTCGAAGGCGGGAAAGCGGTTCAGATTTCCGCTGAACAGGCTGATGGTACCCGCCTGATCGAATAGCCAGCGTGCCGGTTTACTTGACGACCCGCAGGTTCGGACCGGGGCGCCGCTTGCGCGCTTCTGCTTCATCAGCAGGCGGCTGTTCATCCTGGCCTTCCGGGAGATCGGCTTCATCCTCATCCGGGAACATCATGCCGCGACCGTTTTCCCGGGCGTAGATCGCCTGTACAGCGGACATGGGCACGCTCACGCCGCGCGAAACTCCACCGAAGCGGGCCACAAAGGTTACCAGTTCGGCGTCCATAAGCAGATCGCGAACAGCCGTTGGGCTGACGTTGAGCACCACGCGACCGTCCTGGCGAGCCGAATTCGGCACCTCGACCTCAGGATGGTCGGCGTCGGCAATCAGATGCGGGGTGAGTCCGGAATCGACAATCCACTCGTGAATCGCGCGCAGCAGGTAGGGACGGCTTGAAAGCATCGGTTCAATCGCCCTCGCGCACGGCCCGCTCAACTTCGGTGAGACTGCGCTGGAAGGAATCCCGACGGAACATGCGATCCATGTACTTGGTGAGGTTTGGAATCTGTTTCGGCCCCAAGTCGATTCCGTAGGCCGGCAGCCGCCACAGCAGCGGCACCAGAGCGCAATCGGCCAGTGACAGCTCGTCGTGGAGCAGAAAGGGGGTCAATCCAAACAACTCGTCGGAGGCAACCAGATCGTCTCTCAGCGCCTTGCGCGTGGCTGCGATCTTTTTCTCGCCGGAGGATTTCTCCAGGGTGTGGCCGGCCTCGACCCAGTCGCGATTGACCCGGTACATGGCCAACCTCAAACGCGACCTGGAAACCGGATCGATCGGCATCAGCGGGGGATGCGGATATCGCTCATCCAGATACTCCGCCACCACCCAAGTGCCGTACAGGACCATGTCCCGGTCCACCAGCGTGGGGGTCTCGCTGTACGGATTGAGTTCGGCAAGATCGGCGGTGGCGGCCCGATCCTGCTCGACGTGAATGATTTCGACGTTGATGCCCTTCTCCGCCAGGATAAAGCGCACCCGGTGGCAGTCGAGGCAGTTCTCGGACGAGTACAGGGCCATCATGTGCAGCGCTCTCCTGTCGGCTGATTAAGAACCCGGGCAGGGCGCGCCGGGCTCACTTCTTCACATCCTTCCAGTAATCAACGTACAACAGGTAGGCCAGGAAGGTAAACACCGCGAGGAAAAGAAGCACCCACACGCCGATTCTCTCGCGCTTGAGAATCACCGGCTCGGCGACGTATTCCATGAACGCGGTAATGTCGCGAACCACACGATCATACTCGTTCGGCGCCAGCTTGCCGGCCGAATCAAGCTCCAGCGAAGTGATTCGTGTCCGGCTGTTGCCGTCGGCGTCGGTGACCGTTTCGGTCAACGCGCGCTGGATTCCCTGCAGATCCCACAGCACGTGGGGCATGGCCGGGTTTTCCAGAACGGTGTTGTTCCAGCCGGTGTCGGTCATGTAATAGCTGCGCAGGAACGTGTAAATCCAGTCCGGACCTCGCGAGCGTGCGGTCAGGCTGAGATCGGGCGGCGCCTTGCCGAACCAGTCGGCCGATTCCTCGTAAGGCATGGACGACTTCATGTAATCGGTCAGCTCCCGATTGCCCTTGACCAGGAACTCCTCGACCATTTCCTCGCTGAGCTCAAGGTCCTCAGCCAGCCGCTGGTAGCGCTGATACTGGACCGAATGGCAACCCATGCAATAGTTGACAAACAGGGCCGCGCCGCGCTGCAGCGACGCTCGATCGAAAACGTTGATCCCCGAGGAATCAAGATCGCCGCCGCCGGCGGCCAGCGCAGGACCCCCTGCGGCAAGCACCGCCGCGACGGCAAGCATGCGGATCAGACGAGTCATGAGGTCACGCGCTCCGGTACGGGTTTGGTTTTCTCGAAGCTGGTCCATATCGGCATCAAGATGAAGAAGGAGAAGTAGACGAAGGTCCACAGCCGCAGCTCAAAAATACTCGCGTCCTGCGACAGCCCGAGCATACCGAGTCGAACGAAAGCAACGGCAAAGATACCCAGCGCCACTCTCGACACCCAGCTTCGGTAACGCAGTGAGCGCACCGGGCTGCGGTCCAGCCACGGAACGATGAACAGGATCAGCACGGCAACCCCCATCAAAATCACGCCCAGCAGCTTGTCGGGCACCGCCTGCAAGATCGCGTAGAACGGCGTGAAGTACCAGACCGGCGGAATGTGGTCGGGCGTCACCAGCGGGTTGGCCATGACAAAGTTGTCCGGCTTGAGAAACTTGCCGCCGCCTTCCGGCCAGAAAAAGACGATAAAGGCGGCAATCAGCAAGAACACGCCGGCGCCAAAAATGTCCTTGACCGTGTAGTAAGGATGGAACGGCACGGCATCCAGGGGCCGCCCCTGGGCGTCCTTCTTGGCCTTGATGTCGACCCCGTCGGGGTTGTTGGAACCGACCTCGTGCAGCGCGGCCAGGTGAAGCACGACCAGCAGCAGCAGCACCATGGGGAGCGCTACGACGTGCAGGGCAAAAAAGCGGTTGAGGGTGGCATCGGCGACAAAATAGTCCCCGCGAATCCATTCAACCAGCCCCTCACCGATGTAGGGCACGGCGCCGAACAGCGAAATGATGACCTGTGCCCCCCAATAGGACATTTGACCCCAGGGCAGCACGTAGCCCATGAAGGACTCGGCCATCAGGATCAAGAAGATCGCGACACCGAGGATCCACACCAATTCACGCGGTTTTTTGTACGAGCCGTACATCAAGGCGCGAAACATGTGCAGATAAACGACGGCAAAAAACAGCGATGCGCCGGTCGAGTGCATGTACCGGATCAGCCAGCCCCACTCGACATCGCGCATGATGTATTCAACCGAGGCGAACGCGTCGGCCGCATCCGGTTTGTAGTGCATGGTCAGGAAAATGCCGGTCAGCAGCTGGTTGACCAGGACGAGCAAGGACAAAGAGCCAAAGAAGTACCATAGGTTGAAGTTCTTCGGCGCCCAGTACTCGCTCAGATGCTGCCGATAGAACGACTTGACTGAGGCGCGTTCGCTGATCCAGCTGTCAACGCTGTCAACGGTGCGGGCGATCGGGCCTGAGGATTTGGCCATAATTACGCTGCTCCTTCGGGATCAACGCCAATGATGACGTTTTCGTCGTCAAGAAAACTATAAGGCGGGACGACCAGATTGGCCGAAGCCGGCACGCCGGCGTAGACCCGCCCCGCCAGATCGAAGGTCGAACGGTGACACGGGCAGAAGAAACCACCCATCCAGTTGGCATCGAACGGCTGTGCCCCGACTTCGGGAATGACCTGCGGCACGCAACCTAAATGCGTGCAGTGCATGTTGAGCACCAGGATATCGGGCCGGATCGAGCGATGCTGGTTGCGTGCGTACTCCGGCTGCTGCGCGGTATTGCTGGAATCCGGATCGCGCAAACGACCGGACAACTCGTCCAGGTCTTCCAGCATGCGATCTGTGCGCCGCATGACGCCGATCGTCGATCCACGCCACTGCACCCTGGCCAACTCTCCCGGCTCCAGATTGCCAATGAAGACTTCGACCGGTGCACCAACGACGCGCGCTTTCTGGCTGGGTTTGAGCGATGCCAGGAAGGGCCAGGCCGCCGCGCCGACGCCGACAGCACCGACCACGCCGGTGGAGGCCAGCAGTAAGCGCCGGCGAGATGTGTCAGCCACCGGTTGAACGGAGGCAAGCGGTTCGGTTTCCGACATGAAATTCTCCCGGTCTGGAACGATTGGGCTCGCCGCGGGCGCCGATTCGAGGCGCTGGGACGATGGGTTTGGCCAATCCGCTATTTTAGCGAAAAATTAAGACAGGCAGCAATTATACTGACTGCCCGACAACAGGGACTCTCACGCGCCGGCCCGATCGCGAACTCCCCGGCCGCGCATCCAGCCAGCGGACCGGTCGTGCCGAAGTTTATTCTCTTTACCCTGCAGTTCGTTGTCCTCGGCCTGGCTTTTGCCTTTGTGGCCGTTTGGCTTCGGCCTGAGCTGCTGCCGGCCCTGCGCAGCGCACCGAGCGCCGGGCAGAGCTCCTACGCTGATGCAGTCAATCGCACCGCGCCCAGCGTGGTCAGCGTCTACACGCGAACCCTGGTCACCGAACCCTTGGGCCTGTCCCTGAACGATCCGCTGCTGCGGGAGCTGGGTCAACAGCGCCTGGTGACCCGGCCGCGACGCGGCCTGGGCTCGGGTGTCATTCTCAGCGACGATGGTCTGATCCTGACCACCCTGCACGTGATTTCCGGGGTTGATAACGTGGTCGTGGCACTGTGGGACGGACGAACCGCCGCAGCGCGCTTGATCGGAGCAGACCCCGCCACGGATCTGGCGGTCCTGAAAATCGACCTGAACGATCTTCCTGCAGCTGATCTGTCCACCTCGACCGACCTGCGCGCCGGCGACGTGGTTCTCGCCATCGGCAACGCCTTTGGCCTCAGCCACACCGTCACCATGGGCATCGTCAGCGCAACCGGTCGCGATCAGCTCAACCTGACCACGCTGGAGGATTTCATCCAGACCGACGCCGCGATCAATGCAGGCAACAGCGGCGGCGCGCTGGTCAACCCGGCGGGCGATGTGGTCGGGATCAACTCCGCCTCGCTCAGCCAGACTCTCGGGGCTCAGGGGATCGGATTCGCAATTCCGGCAGCACTGGCCAACCAGATCGCCAATCAGATTATCGAATACGGCCAGGTCCGCCGAGCGTGGCTGGGTGCAGACCTGAGCGACGTCAGCATCACGTTCGATCCCCAGCAGCGCCATCAACCCGGCGTTCGCATCGCCCGCATCCACCGCGGGGGACCAGCCTGGCAGTCGGGCTTGCGCAGCGGCGACATCCTGCTGAGCGCAGACGGCGACCGGATCGGTTCGGCGCGCGAGCTCATGCTGCGCATTGCCCGGCTCGCGCCCGGTCACGATCTGGAAGTGGAGATCATCCGCGGCAACCAGGTCTTCACGACCAGCGTCAAGCTCATCCAACAGCCCCCGCTGCCGAGCTGAGCCACTAGAATGGCGCCCTAGCCTCTTCTCAACCTGGAGTTCTGCATTGAGCATCAAGTCCGATCGCTGGATTCGCAGCATGGCCGAGCAGCACGGCATGATCGAACCGTTCGAACCCGGCCAGATCCGCTCAAGCCAGGGACGAAAACTGGTCTCTTATGGCACTTCCAGCTACGGCTACGACGGGCGATGCGCCGACGAGTTCAAGATTTTCACCAACATCAACTCCGCGGTGGTCGACCCGAAGAACTTCGATGAAAGCAGCTTCGTCGACTTCAAGGGCGAAACCTGCATCATCCCGCCGAACTCGTTCGCCCTGGCGCGCACGGTCGAATATTTCCGGATTCCGCGCAACGTCCTGACCATCTGCCTGGGTAAATCCACCTACGCGCGCTGCGGCATCATCGTCAATGTCACCCCGCTGGAGCCGGAGTGGGAGGGGCATGTCACTCTCGAGTTTTCCAATACCACGCCGCTGCCGGCGCGGATCTACGCCAACGAGGGCGTGGCCCAGTTCCTGTTTCTGGAATCCGACGAGACCTGCGAAACTTCCTACGCCGACCGCGCCGGAAAGTACATGGGCCAGCGCGGAGTCACCCTGCCCAAAGCGTAGGTCGGGGTTACACCCCAGACGGCTTCCCCAAATTGTAGGTCGGGGTTACACCCCCGACGGACCATGCTCCAGTTGGCCCGTCGGGGGTGCAACCCCGACCTACTCTACGATCTTGATGCTGGGCATGCGTACCGCGGTGTTGCGCGCCTGGACCGACAGCAAGGCCGCCGTGCGCCGGGCGATTTCGCGAAAGCGCAGAGACGCCGGATGATCCGGCTCGGAGACCACAATCGGTGCACCCTCGTCGGTCGAGCGGCCCAGGCCGGCATTGAGCGGCACCTGCCCGAGCAGCGGCAGACCCAGCTCAGTGGAAATGCGCTCACCGCCCCCGCTCCCGAACACCGCTTCTTCGAAGCCGCAGTTGGAGCAGATGTGAGTGCTCATGTTCTCCAGTACGCCCAGCACCGGAATTCTGACCTTGGCAAACATCAGGGCCGCCCGGCGCACGTCATCGACCGCCACTTCCTGCGGCGTGGTGACCGCGATGGCGCCGGCCACCGGAATCTGCTGCGACAGGCTGAGCTGGATATCGCCGGTCCCGGGCGGCAGATCGACGATGAGATAGTCCAGATCCTCCCACAGCGTTTGAGCGAACATCTGCTGCAGGGCCTGGGTCGCCATCGGACCACGCCAGATCATGGCCTGGTCCTGCTTGACCAGCACGCCGATCGACATCGCCTGCAGACCATGGGCCTCCATCGGCACGATCTTCTGACCGTCGGTGGTGCGCGGCCCACCCTTCAAGCCCAGCATTCGCGGCTGGCTGGGTCCGTAGATGTCGGCATCCAGAATCCCGACGCGCGCGCCTTCTGCCTGCAGCGCCAGGGCCAGGTTGGCAGCCACCGTGGACTTGCCCACCCCGCCCTTGCCGGAGGACACCGCCAGCACGTTGCGAACGCCGTGCACCGGGGTCAGCCCCTCCTGGACCGCATGCTCGACCACCTGGAACCCGACATCCACCTTGACGGCCGAGACCGCCTCGTCGGCCTCCAGCGTATCGTGCGCCACGCGCGCCAGCTGCTCCGCCCAGCCGGCGGCCGGATAACCCAGAACGATATCGA
Organism: Wenzhouxiangella sp.; assembly: GCA_036353315.1. Taxonomy (GTDB): domain Bacteria; phylum Pseudomonadota; class Gammaproteobacteria; order Xanthomonadales; family Wenzhouxiangellaceae; genus Wenzhouxiangella. The sequence continues at coordinate 26,052 of JAZBOC010000162.1, forward strand.
CGGCCACCTTGCCGTCCGCCACCGCAAGGCCGCGAACTGCGTCGCCGAGCGGCTGGCCGGTATGGGGATCGTGAATGGCGGACACCAGGTGTCTGAGGCGCGACTGCAATTCTTCTGACATAGGCAACAATTCCTGCTTGCAAAGCGGTGATCTGACGGGCCCGGAAGCACCGGACCCTTGCGGCTCGGTATAGTACCAAGCGCCAACCCGGCTCACGAGTCCGTGTGATAATTTCCGGGATTGCTGAGCAGCCCCCAAGCCAACCGAATTCCTCATGATCGCCAAGCGCCGCATTCTCGTCACCGCCGCCCTGCCCTATGCCAACGGCTCGATCCACCTGGGGCACATGCTCGAATACATCCAGACCGACATCTGGACCCGCTTCCAGCGCGCGCGCGGGCACGAGGTCTGGTGGGCCTGGGCCGACGACGCCCACGGCACGCCGATCATGTTGAAAGCCCAGGAGCGCGGCATCACGCCCGAAGCCCTGATCGAGGAAATGAGCGCCGAGCACTTGCGCGACTTCAACGATTTCGGCCTGTCCTACGACGACTTTGCTTCCACCCATTCCGAATCCAACCGGAAGATGGTCGAGCGCATCTGGGAAGGCCTGAAGAACAGCGGTGCGGTCAGCACGCGCACCATCGAGCAGTTCTTCGACCCCGAACAAAAAATGTTCCTGCCCGACCGCTTTATCCGCGGCAACTGCCCGCGCTGCGGCGCCGAGGACCAGTACGGCGATTCCTGCGAAGTCTGCGGCGCGACCTACGACCCGACCGAGCTGGTCAACCCGCGCTCGATGATCTCCGGCGCCACCCCGGTGATGAAACAGACCGAACATTACTTCGTCACCCTGGACCAGTTTCGCGACAGTCTGCAACAGTGGGTGCGTTCCGGCTCACTGCAGGACGAGGTGGCCAACAAGCTCGACGAGTGGTTCGGAGAGCGCTTGCGTGACTGGGACGTGACCCGCGACGCGCCCTACTTCGGCTTCCGCATCCCCGGCACCGACGACAAGTACTTCTACGTCTGGCTGGACGCCCCGATCGGCTACCTGGCGAGCTTCGCCGACATCTGCGCGCGCGAAGGCCTGGACCTGGAAGCGTGGCTCAAGCCCGGCACCGACACCGAAATGCACCATTTCATCGGTAAGGACATCATCTACTTCCACTGCCTGTTCTGGCCGGCCATGCTCGAAGCGGCCGGCATTCGGCGGCCCACCGGCGTCCATGCCCACGGCTTCCTGACCGTCAACGGCGCCAAGATGTCGAAATCCCGCGGCACCTTCATCAAGGCCCGCACCTGGCTCGATGAGCTGCATCCGGACTACCTGCGCTACTACTTCGCCGCCAAGCTCGGCCCCGGACTGGCCGACATCGACCTGAACTTCGACGACTTCCGCGCCCGGGTCAACGCCGACCTGGTCGGCAAGCTGGTCAATATCGCCAGCCGCTCGGCAGGCTTCATCCACAAGTTCGGCCAGGGACGCCTGGCGGCCGAACTGCCCGACCCCGAGCTTTATGCCCGTTTCGTGGAAGAACATGACGCGATCGCTGCGGATTTCGAGCAGCGCAATTTCCAGATGGCAGTGCGCCGAATCATGCGCCTGGCCGACGAGGCCAACCGCTACATCGACGAACACAAGCCCTGGGTCATGGCCAAGGAGGGCGGGCGCGAGAAGGACGTGCTGGCGGTCTGCACCCAGGGCATCAACCTGTTTAAGGTGATGATGACCTGGCTGGCGCCGGTCATTCCGGCCACGGCAGCCGCGGCCGAGGAATTCCTGGCCACCTCGCTGCAGGACTTCGACAGCATCCGTCAGCCCTTGCTCGACCACCCGATTCAGCCTTTCAAGCCGCTGCTCAAGCGGGTCGAAACCGAACAGGTGGAGCGCATCATCGCGGCCAGCCGCGAGAACCTGGAAGCCGCGCCGGCCACCCCGGAAACCGCGCCGGTCGAGCTTGAACTGGCCCCGGAGATCGCCTTCCCCGCGTTCGCCGCGGTCGATCTGCGCGTGGCCCGCATCGTCAAGGCCGAGTTCGTCGACGGTGCCGACAAGCTGCTGCGCCTGGAACTGGACCTGGGCGGGCCGACGCGCCAGGTGTTTGCCGGCATCCGCGGCCATTACGAACCGGATGAGCTGGTCGGACGACTGACCGTCATGGTCGCCAACCTGGCCCCGCGCAAGATGCGCTTCGGGGTCTCCGAAGGCATGGTGCTGGCCGCCAGCCACGACGGCGGCAAGCCCTGGCTGCTGGCACCGGACAGCGGCGCCGAACCCGGCATGAAAATCAGCTGAGCAGGCAACGAAAGTGGACCTGCTGCTGATCGTTGTCTCGGCCGCGCTGGTCAACAATTTCGTCCTGGTCAAGTTCCTCGGCCTGTGCCCCTTCCTGGGCGTGTCTTCGTCCGTGGAGTCGGCCGTCGGCATGTCCCTGGCCACGGCCTTCGTCCTGACCCTGGCCGCGGTGGCCAGCTACCTGCTCACCCGCTGGGTGCTCCAGCCGCTGGAGCTGATGTACCTGTCCACGGTCAGCTTCATCGTCGTCATCGCCGCGCTGGTCCAGCTGACCGAGCTGTTCATGCGCCACGCCGCCCCGCTGCTGCACCGCGTGCTGGGGATCTACCTGCCGCTGATTACCAGCAACTGCGCAGTGCTGGGGGTTGCCCTACTGAACTTGCGCGAGCAACACAGCCTGGCGGAATCGGCCCTGTACGGATTTGGTGCGGCACTCGGTTTTGGCGGGGTGCTGGTCGCACTGGCGGCTGCGCGCGAGCGCATCGAGCTGGCCGATGTGCCGGCCAGTTTCCGGGGCGCACCGATCGGACTTGTCACGGCTGGACTGATGGCCTTGGCGTTTATGGGCTTTACCGGTTTTGCTCGACTTTAGCGCCGCTGGACAGGTCGCGCTTCACAGGGCCACACCAATGCGGCACAATCAATCCGTGTGTGGCGCATCGAGTCGGCGCGCGATCTGGCTGCTTTTAGAGGGAGAAGACCCATGTTTTTCCGCAGTAAACCGGGG
>JAZBOC010000163.1:0-4823 GCA_036353315.1 Wenzhouxiangella sp.
CCAGTCGGCCCAGGCGGCATGACTGTCGGCGTGGTAGGCCGATAGCAGCCAGACGCTTGGCCGAGCCGGCTTCACAGCCCTTTCGGGATCGCCGCCAGCAGCTGTCGGGTATAGTCCTGCTCGGGTGAGGTGTAGATCTGCTCGGCCGTGCCGTACTCGACCAGCTTGCCCCGATTCATCACCCCGACGTAGTCGGCGATGAAGTTGACCACGCTCAGGTCGTGCGAGATGAATAGGTAGGTCAGGCCGAACTCTTCCTGCAAATCCAGCAAAAGATTGAGGATCTGGGCCTGGACCGAGACGTCCAGGGCGGAGACCGACTCGTCGCAGACCAGAAATTCCGGCTCGACGGCCAGCGCGCGGGCTATGCCGATGCGCTGGCGCTGGCCGCCGGAGAACTCGTGCGGATAGCGGCCGAGGTGACTGGGCGGCAGGCCGACCCGGGCCAGCAGTTCGCCGGCCGCGTCGCGGTGCTCGGCGCGGGCGGCTTTCGGACGGACCTCGCGCAGGGCCTCGAGCAGGATGTCGGCCACGGTCATGCGCGGATTGAGTGAGGAATACGGATCCTGGAAGATGATCTGCATGCGCTTGCGCAAGGCCCGCAGTTCAACCGCGTCGGCTTTGGTGACGTCCTGGCCGCCGAAGTTCACCTGGCCGCTGGTCGGTTCGGTCAGACGCAGCAGGCTGCGCCCGAGCGTCGTCTTGCCGCACCCGGACTCGCCGACCAGGCCAAAGGTCTGACCGCGGCGGATGGTCATTGAGACCCCGTCAACGGCGCGGACGTGATCGACGACCTTGCCGAACAGACCCCCGGTGACTGGATAGTGGGTGCGCAAGTCGCGCACCTCGACCAGCACCGGGTCCTGGTGCAGCTCGGCCGGGCTGCGCTTGACCTGGGGTTCAAGGCGCTGCTCGGTGACTTCCAGGCGCTCGCCCTCGGGGGTCATGAAGTCGGCCACGGTCAACAGACGGGCCGGGTTGGAATCGAGTTTCGGACGGCAGGCGATCAGGCCCCGGGTATAGGGATGTTCGGCACGGTGGAACAGGTCCTCGGTCTCGCCTTCCTCGACCTTGTGGCTGCGATACATCACCACCACGTGGCTCGCCACCTCGGCGATCACGCCCAGATCGTGGGTGATAAACAGCAGGCTCATGCCGTAGCGGGCCTGCAGCTCGCCCATCAGGTCCAGCACCTGTTTCTGGATGGTCACATCGAGCGCAGTGGTCGGCTCGTCGGCGATCAGCAGATCGGGTTCGCACGACATCGCCTGAGCAATCATCACGCGCTGTTTCTGGCCGCCGGAGAGCTGGTGCGGATAGCTGTCGATGAGCTGCCTGGGGCGCGGCAGGCCGACCTGGTCGAGCAGTTCCAGGGTGCGCTCGCGCGCGGCCCGGCGCGACAGACCCTCGTGCTGGCGCAGCACTTCGGCGACCTGCTCACCGATGCGGTAGACCGGGTTGAGGCTGGTCATCGGTTCCTGGAAGATCATGCCGATGCGCTTGCCGCGGATGCGGCGCATCTGCCGCTCAGACAGCTTGAGCAGATCCAGGCCGTCAAAATCAATCGAGCCGGCGCTGATCTCGCCCGGCGGGGTCGGGATCAGGCGCATCAGGGTCATGGCGGTCACACTCTTGCCCGACCCCGACTCGCCGACCAGCCCGACCGTCCCGCCCTTGGGAATGTCGAAGCTTAAGTTCTCGACCGCGCGCACCCGCCCGTCCTCGGTCTGAAAATCCACCGTAAGCCCGTCGATCCGAACCAGCGGCTGCTCGCTCATCGGTCCTTCGGATCCAGCGCGTCGCGCAGGCCGTCGCCGAGGAAGTTCAGGCAAAACAGCGTGGCGGCCAGAAAGACGGCCGGGAAGAACAGACCCCAGGGCGCGAACTCCATGTCCTGGGCGCCGTCGTTGACCAGCGCGCCCCAGGAAGTGTTCGGTTCCTGCACGCCGAGCCCCAGAAAGCTCAAGAAGCTCTCGACCAGGATCACCTTGGGCACGGTCAGGGTCACGTACACGGCCACGATGCCGAGCAGGTTGGGCACGATGTGGCGCCAGATGATCACCCAGGAGCGCACCCCGAGTGCCTCGGCGGCCTCGACGAATTCCTTCTGTCGCAGGCTCAGGGTCTGGCCTCTGACGATGCGCGCCATGTCCAGCCAGATATAGCTGCCGATGGCGATAAAGATCAGCAGTATGTTGCGCCCGAACACCACCATCAGCAAGATCACCAGGAACATGAACGGCAGGGCGTAAAGAATGTCGACGATGCGCATCATCACGTTGTCGACCCGGCCGCCAACAAAGCCGGCGATCGCGCCCCAGGCCACGCCGATCAGCAGCGCCACGCCGGTCGCGACCAGCCCGACCATCAGGCTCATGCGCCCGCCGTAAAGGGTACGCACATACAGGTCGCGGCCAATCGAGTCGGTGCCGAAGTAATGGCCCGTTTCCAGGCTTGGCGGCGCCGAAATCTGATCCCAGTTGGGTTTGGCGTAATCGTGTGGGCTGAGCAGCGGGCCGAAGACCACCGCCAGCATGATCAGCCCCAGGATGACCGCCGCGCTGACCGCCGCGCGGTTGCGCTTCAGGCGCAGCCAGGCCAGGTGCCAGAGACTGCGGCCGCTGGCTGCTGACGCGTGATCGAAGCTCGAGACAGTCGGTGCCGATGTGCTCATTCGTAGCGAATCCTCGGGTCGATCAGGGCATAGATGATGTCGACGATCAGGTTGAACACCACAATCAGCAGCCCGATCACGATAACGACGCCCATCACCAGGGTGTAATCCCGGTTGAGCGCTCCTTGAACGAAATAGCGACCCATGCCCGGCAGTCCGAAGATCTGCTCGATCACCACCGAGCCGGTGATGATGGCGGCTGCGGCCGGCCCCAGGTAGGACACTACTGGCAGCAGGGCCACTTTCAGCGAATGCTTGCCGAGGATCTTCCACTCCGGCAGGCCCTTGGCCCGGGCGGTGCGGACGAAATCCGACCGGAGCGTCTCGACCATCGACCCGCGGGTCAGGCGCGCCACATAGGCCATGTAGGGCAGCGCCAGGGCAATGACCGGCAAGACCATGTTGCGGATTTCTCCGCTGCCCCAGCCGCCGGCCGGCAGCCAGCCAAAGTAGACGGCAAACACCAGAATCAGGATCGGCGCGAGGACGAAGTTGGGAATTGCGATGCCGGTCATGGCCGAACCCATCAGGGCATAGTCCAGGCGAGAGTTCTGGCGCCAGGCCGCGACCGTGCCGATCGCAACGCCAAATACCAGGGCCAGCACCAGGGCGCTGGCGCCCAGCCGGATGGAGACCGGAAAGCCCTCCGCGATCAGTTCATTGACGGTGAAATCGCTGTACTGGAAGCTTGGGCCCAGATCGCCGCGCAGGACCGATCCCAGGTAGCGCACGTACTGCACGGGCAGGGGCTGGTCGAGGTTGTACTTGGCGTCGAGGTTGGCCTGGACTTCGGCCGGCAGGGATTTTTCAGAATCGAACGGGCCGCCGGGTGCGATGCGGATCAGAAAAAACGCGATCGTGACCAGAATGAACAGCGTCGGGATGGCGCCGAGCAGGCGCTTGAGAATGTAGCGCGGCAGCATCAGCCCTCTCCTTCCTCAACCGGGTCCTGGCGCAGGATGAACATGTAGCGGGTCGGGTGCTGATCGACCAGGTTGGGCTCCCATCCGCGCACGTAAGGCTTGACCAGGCGGCGGGTGACATAGGTGTAGATCGGCGCGAACGGCTGGGTTTCCAGCAGCAATCGCTCGGCTTCCTGGAGCACGGCAAAGCGCTCGGCGCGATCGGGCGTGCGCGCTGCAAGGGCCAGCAGCGCGTCGTATTCATCGCTGAAAAAACCGACGTCATTTTGCTGGTTGTCGCTGTGGAACAACTCCAGAAAGTACATTGGATCGAGGTAGTTGCCGATCCAGCCGGCGCGAAAAACCTCGGTGATCGCGCGCGCCCGGCGGGTGGCGAGAAAGACCCGAAACTCCTCGTTGATCAGCGAGGCGCGCACGCCCAGAACCTGCTCCCACATCGCGGCGATGGCCAGCGAAACACGTTTGTGATCTTCGTGGGTGTTGTAGCGAATCTCCAGGCTCAGTGGATTGTCCGGGCCGAAACCGGCCTCGGCCAGCAGTTTGCGGGCATGGTCTTCGCGCTGCTGCTGCGTCCAGCTGGCCCATTCCGGCTGCGGCGGGTCATAGCCGTCCAGCCCGGGCGGGGTAAAGCTGAAACTGGGCTGCTCGCCAAAGCGCCGGAGCTTGGTGGTGATGATGCCGCGGTCGATGGCCAGCGATAGCGCGGTGGTCACGCGCGGGTCATTGAATGGCTCGCGCAGGGTGTTGAAGCCAAAGTAATAAGTCCCGAACCAGTCGCTGATGACCAGCTCGTCGGCCAGATTGGCCTCGATCCAGTTGAACTGGGTGTTCGGGACCTCGTAGGTCCAGTCGATCTCGCCGGCGCGGTAGCGCAGCAGCTCGGCGGCCAGGTCTTCGGTGGGGTAGTAGTAGACCTCGTCGATGATGACCCGATCGTTTTCCCGAAAGTAGGGGTTGCGCACCAGCCGGATATGCGACTGCATGGCCAGTTCCGCGAGCTGGTACGGGCCATTGCTGACCATGGTGCCGGGACGGGCCCAGCGGTCGCCGTGGGCCTCGACCGTGGCACGGTGAATCGGATAGGCGACGCTGTGCGAGAGCACTTCAACCAGCAGCGGATTGGGTGCTTCCAGGGTCAGCTCCAGGGTGTAGTCGTCGATGACCCTGACGCCCAGCTCTTCCGGAGCCATCTGCGCGGAAATGATCGGTTCGGCGTTGCGAATGGG
>JAZBOC010000197.1:0-6947 GCA_036353315.1 Wenzhouxiangella sp.
GGGCGGTCGCACGCCGCGACGGTAGCCTCGAGCCGATAACCCTTTGGCAGCATCGGGCAAACCGCAGCTTGCGGAGCGCAGAGGGGCGAAAAGGCGCTCAAGCCCGAACATCGATCCGGCGCGAAATCGCCGCAACCGTAGCCCAGGCCAATGCACCGAACTCCCGCTCCAGGACCGTCGGGACAGTTTCCGCGGTCCAGAACCCGAGGCCGCCGGCAGCCACGAATGGTCGCGAAACGCTGGACCCGAACCGCCCACGCCGGGTCTTTCCGATCGAGGATTGGTAGCGCGGTGGACCATCTGCTGCCGACAACACTCCCGTTCCTGCAGCTGTCGGAGGCCGCACGGATCGCCCATATCCGTGCCCCTCGCTGGATCGGTCACCCGGTCGCGCAGACCGCCCACGACGCCATGTTTGCCCTTTTGGCGCGCCCGGCATCGTTGCGCCCACGCGGGATGTTGCTGACCGGCGCCTACCACAACGGTAAGACCATGATCGTCGAACGCTTCGCGATCGAACATCTGCGCAAGTCGCATCCACAGCGCGTGTGGATCATTCAGACGCGCGAGGGGGCGGGAATGGCCCATTTCTATGCCAGTGTCCTTGCCGGTTTGCGAGCCCCACAGGCGGCGGGGTGGCGCAATCTGCCGCGCGCGAGCGAACAGCTTGACCACCTCCTCGATGCCTTGAAGCCGCGCCTTCTGATATTTGACGAGTTCCACAGCGCATTGCGCGGCCGCCAGCAGGACGTGAAGGCGATCTTCTCCTTCCTGCGGCGCATCGCCCGGGTTCATGATATTTCGCCGGTCCTTGTAGGTGAGGTCGCCGTTTACGATGCGATCCATGACACGGAAGAAATGGGATCACGGTTTGACACGATCGCGGTGCCGCGATGGAGCTTTGACGAAGACTTCGCCATGCTGCTCGACAGCCTCGAGGCGAGCATACCGCTTGCACGACCATCGCACCTGTCGCAAAACCCGCTGGCCCGGTCGATCTACGATCTGTCCGAAGGCCTGATTGGCGAGATCGTCGAAATCGTGGCGCGCGCCGCGATTGCCGCAGTTCTGTCTGGCCAGGACAGGATCACGCCGAGCATCGTCGCGGGCCTTGGATACGTCCCGGTCTCCAGGCGACGCAACGCTGCGATGCGGAGCGCGATGATGTGACCGGATCGAGACCCATGATCGACGTCACGGTGGGCCCCCGGTATTCCCTCATCGCCGGACATCGATGGCCCATCGATGTCTTTCCGAGGGCTGGCGAACTCCTGTCGAGCTGGCTCCATCGCCTCGCGCATGCCAATGGCATACCGCCGCGACATTTCGGGGCGGTGATCGGATGTCGCGCGGTGAACTGGACGGCCAGACTGGATCGAAGCCTGACAACCGATATCCTCGAAACGCTGGTGACGCATACAGCCGTGCCGCGCGACGTCATCGCCGCGCTCGCCCTCTCTCCCGATCCCCTGTCCCGAATGCGCTTGCCACTTCATCCGATGCCACGCGCCGACCGGACCGAGGCTGCGACGGCGTTCTGGCTTCAATACTGCCCGGCGTGCCTGGCTGAGGATGAACACCCGTATTTCCATCGCGCATGGACGCTGGCGACCCGTGTGACATGTTTCAGGCATGGCTGCCCGCTCCGCGACCGCTGTCCGGCATGCCGCGCCGGCATCGCGCCCTTCGCGCAAGCCCGCCTCGTTGGACAGCGGTTCTGCGCCTTCTGCGGCGCAGACCTTGCTGTGGCCACAGGTCGGGCAAGCCATGGCATCCGCCGGGCCGAACGACTGATCGACGATCTCCTCCGTCTTCATCAAACCGGCCACCGCGCCCGGAGCGGGCGATCGATCCTGACGCTCCTTGGTAGCGGCTCGTTTCGTTCAGGCAAGATATCCCGACCATTGAGCCGAATGGCCCTGCGAGATCGGCTGCGATTGCTTAGACGAGTGGGGGACGGTATCATGCCGATGTCATTTGCTGGGCCGAGCGCGTCTGCTACGTATTGGCGCTGTATTGCACGGGCGGCCTGGACGCATGTGTCGCTCGCGGAGCGGTTTCGGCGCACCAGTGGGGCCTCCGCCAAGGTCGGATCAGACATGGCTGCGCCAAATGCCGACCTTGCTGATCTCCTGGCCGCGGCAGGTCGGATGCGGCGGCAGCGGGCAAGCGATCGTAGACTGTTCTGATCGGCAGCGGGCTCGGGCGGGGACTTTCGGAGGATTTGCCAACATGGCTATGGCCAGACCGCCACAGCCCTTCGCAGTGCCAGACGCAAAGTAGCTGATTTCGACACTTCGAAGGGGCGATGGGCAAGAAATTGTTTGGAATCGCTGGACCGTCAAGGAAAGGTAGGGAGGCAGGAAACGCGATCGCTCACAGTTCGCTGACGTTGAAAGCCATCGTGGGCTGGGTTTGAAGGAGGTGTGTATGGGTGGAATGGGGTTGTGACGAGTATGCTATGCCTTGCGAGCTTTGGCTACGACGGGTTCCGGGAGCGGACGGCTTGGGCGGCGGCAGATGACGGGTTCCTGGTGATCGACCTGAATGCCGACGGCACGCGCGGCGCGGGGGACGGACTGATCGACCAACGGTCTGAGCTGGTGCTGAGCGAGTGGGGCCTGAAGGGGCGGAATTGTGTCCGCGCCGGTACTGCCAGGATATTGATCAGTATACTGTTGATCGCCTTGACCTTCATCTCATTTTCGTCCGCCATATCGGCTCAAGGCGTTCGCCCGCCAATTGCCGGAGAGGACGACGCGCGTTTTCTGGAGGCTCGACAACTTTGGCTAGAGGGCAATGATCTTGAAGCCCTTTCGGCGCTCGCGCAGCTTGCAAGAGAAGACATTACAGCTGCGCAAATACTCTTGTCGCGCATTGCACGAACGCCCCACACGCATGAACATTTCACGGAAAACCTGACCCGCACAGAACGCATCGCCCTATTCAGAGAAGAGGTCGGGCTCTCTGGGCGAGACTGGATGGAACGCGCAGCAGAGACATCGTTGCTTGCTCAGGCGTTTTGGCAGTATGTTGATCCTGATGTGTACGAGGGCCGAAGTTTAGAAATGCTGGACATTTTGAGTATGCACGGCGAAGTCCGAGCAGCCATTCAGTTTGCTCAGAGTTTGGCTTTCGAAACACATGATACTTCCGTTATCCCAATCCTCTATGATCATCTTGAGTCACTTGGTTACGCGGCATTTCCCGCTTTGGATTTTGCGATCCGTAGTCAGATTCGGAGCGGTGCGGAGGCCATACCGTTACCTCGCTCGGACATGACACAACACGAGGCTCTCGCATTTGTTGGGCATCTGGCAGCGCCACAAGGTCATTTGGCAACTACCGGAGTGCTGCAATTCATGAATGGTCAGGATTATTCTGTCCCCAGTTCTTCTCTTAATGCGTGGATCGCCGAGCTGCCGGAGCTGGCGCCACTGCGCACATTCTGTGAAGAGACTTGTCCATTAGCCATATCAGAATGCGAAATCTCTTCGACGCGGGCACTGACCTTAAGCGCGGCCTTTCCACATCCTATGGCTAGCCCTTCACAGGCTTTGATATCCGATGTTCAGTATTGGGCTAGCGCTAGGTTCGATAGAGACTTGGAGGCGCTACTTCAGCGAGGAAATTGGGGTGCTTGTTCAGAATAATTCGACCACTAAACGCCCTAGTTCAATGTAACAGACTAAAGTGGGGATCTTCAAAGTGAAAAGACACTCGTCACACCACGATAGTTGGCTGGTTAAGCATATCAGAAGCCATCAGCAGAGCTTTGGTAGGCTTGGAAAATGGCAGACATGGGGCAAGAGCTTGGCGTCAATGTTGGCGTTTCTTCTGGTTATGTTCATCATCTTTAGGGTGACGCAAGGATGACAGGCGAAGCACAAAACAATTTTATAACTGGATCTTGGTATGGTGGGGCCTATGGCTGGGGGCCTTTCTCAGGCGATGTAATCCGCTTCGAGGGCACAATCACATCAACTGGCGAAGAATTCTCTGCCAACTATGTGGGCGGATCTATTGGTGTAAGTGTTTTGCCTGGGGCGGCCAGTGGAGGGCAGTTTACATTCAATGGCCCATTAGAATCTTTTCTTGGTTGGTCCTTTGGCGTAACTGGTTCTGCCGGGGTAACGACAGGCTACTCGATGAGCCTAGACGGACATTCCCTTGTTATGTACGGGGCAGGGTCAAACTTAGAGGTGGCTGCAACGGGCGGCCATACATCACTAGTTGTTGAAACGCTTTATGTGCCTGTGCCGCATGATTTCTTGCCCGGCCTGCTAGAAAATGAAGCTGTATCTCCACAGATCAATTCATCAACTGGAAGCATTTCATACTACTATGACTTACCGGTATCTGTGGACGGCGGGATGACAACTGTCCGGGTTACTACATCAATATCGACGAATGCCGGTTCGGGTTCCGTAACTCCAATAACAACTATTGTGCCGTTAACAAACCCAATCACAGGCACAAATCTCGATCTTTTGCGGGGCAACGTCTACGATCCGAACAATGTCGGAGTGGGACAGGAACTTAATGGGCTTGACAGAATTTCACATGAAATGGCGGTAGCCGGGCAAACCTACGGCTCCCCCAATACGTCGAATGGAAACTCTAGTTTCGACTCTAACGACAACGGCAATCACAACAGCAATGATGACGACGGTGGCCACAACTGGTCACCCTCGACGGGTTGGAACGACTCCGGCCAAGGTTCTTCCAACGGGCCGAGCAACGGCAACAATCCCGGCGGCGGATTCAACCACAGCGGCTCGGGCACGACGACCGGCAATTTCCCCTCATCCGGCGGCCAGTGGGAAGGCGGCAATGGCAACCAGAACCATGGTACGCCGGATCCAGGCCTTCCGAGCAATCCGGATTACGTGGGGATCCAGCCCATAGTTCTCGACCTTGACGGCGACGGAATCGAGGTAAGCCTGAGCTACTCGGCGAGCTTTGACTATGACGGGGACGGGTTCCGGGAGCGGACGGCCTGGGCGGCGGCCGATGACGGGTTCCTTGTGATCGACCTGAATGCGGATGGCACGCGGGGCGCGGGCGATGGCCAGATCGATCAGCGCTCTGAGCTGGTGCTGAGCGACTGGGGTCCGGAGGGATCGACCGACCTGCAGGCGCTCGCGGAGGCCACGGATGAGGATGGCAACCTCCTCTTCGACACCAATGGCGATGGTGTGCTCGACGCCAATGACACCAGCTACGGCGAGTTCCGGGTCTGGCAGGACCTCGACCAGGATGGCGAGGTGGACGAGGGAGAACTTCGGACACTGGCCGAGGCGGGGATCAGCCAGATCAACCTGACCTATGACAACGGGCTGGGCTTCGAGGACACCGCAGACGACGTATCGGTCGGACTGGCTGCCCTCCTTGGCACGGCGAGCTTCGTGATCGACGGCGAGACCCGCGTGGGCGGGGTGGGCGACCTGGAACTGGTCCATGCGGACCAGGGCTGGCGCCGGGTGGAGACGGAGACGGGCTACCGGATCGAGTTCGAGACAGGCGAGGCAGCAGAGCACCGGGTGCTGGCCGAGGGCGAGACGGGCTTCGACCTCGGGGATGACACGACGGACTTCCGAAGCGCGACCGGCAATGCCGGGGACAACCTGCTCGACGCGAGTACCAAGACCGAAGGCGTGGTATTGGCCGGGCTTGAGGGCAACGACACGCTCCTCGGCGGCGCAGGCGCGGATGTGCTGGCCGGTGGGGCCGGTGCCGACAGCGTTGACGCGGGCGCGGGCGACGACGTGATCTTCGCGGACGCGGAGGATGACGTGGCCGGTGGCGCGATCCAGGGTGGCGCAGGCTATGACCAGTTGATCATGGCCGACGATGCGGTGCTGTCGATCGGGGACCTTGCGGCGATCGGGATCGAGGCGGTCGAGGCGGGGGACGGCGACGACAGTATCACGGGCACCGATGACGCGACCGGTTACGTGCTGTCGGGCAATGACGGCAGTGACACGCTGACAAGCGCGGGCGGCAATGACGTGCTCTCGGGCGGTGCAGGCGATGACAGCCTTGCGGCGGGCGCGGGCTCGGACATCCTGATCGGCGGGTCGGGGAATGACCTGCTCGACGCGGGCGCGGATGACGATGTGCTGTCGGGCGGTGCAGGTGATGACACGCTTCTCGGTGGTGGAGGCAATGACCGCTACATCTATGCGCGTGGCCACGGGCACGACATCATCCACGACTATGCCGAAGGCACGATCCTGGAGCGGACCGAGCATTACGAAGAGATGGCCTACGACCAGGGCGGCAAGTCTGGCGGCTTCTACTATGTCAACGAGCTGCGAACCGGACTTACTGAAACCGTCGGACAGATCGATGGCGGCATCGACACGCTGGAGTTCACCTTCGGGATTGATGTGGAAGGTGTGCTCTTCACCCGTGTGGGCGCGGATGCGCTGATCCAGCTTCGGGCGGAAGACGATCCGGAGACGGAGGCGGACGAGAGCGACGGTATCGACGCCGAGGGGTCGATCACGATCCAGGACTGGGAGAACCAGCAAAGCCGGATCGAGAACTTTGCCTTTGCCGGCGGGATTGTGCTGGACGTGAGCCAGATCCTGCATGGCCAGACCGGCCATGGGGAGGCGAATGATTTCGTCGGAACCGATGAGGGCGACTGGATCAACTCGGGCGGTGGCAATGACACCCTTTCTGGAAACGGCGGTCGCGATGTCCTGATTGCAGGGGCTGGCGAGGACCAGCTCGACGGTGGCGAGGGAAATGACTTTCTCTTCGCAGGCGAAGGAAACGACAGCCTCCTTGGCGGTGATGGCGACGATTACCTCATGGGCGAAGCCGGAGATGACACTCTTGGCGGCGGAGACGGCAACGACGCCCTTCTTGGCGGAACCGGGGATGACAGCCTCCTTGGCGGGGCTGGCAACGACATGCTGCACGGTGGGGCTGGGAAC
>JAZBOC010000164.1:0-29248 GCA_036353315.1 Wenzhouxiangella sp.
GACGGGCTGGCGCGCTTCATCCACGAGTTCGAGGAAGCCCTGGGGCTGGAGCCGATTGCCTCGCGGCTGGCGGCCGAGCACGACGAGCCGTGGCCTTCCGGGCGGGTCAACCACTACTTGTTCGATCTGAACCGCGACTGGCTGGCGATGACCCAGCCCGAAACCCAAGGTCACGCCGAAGCTCTGCTGCAGTGGTACCCGCTAGCTTTTGTCGACGCCCACGAGATGGGTACGGACTCAACCTTCTTCTTCGCCCCCGAGGCCGTGCCCTACAACCCGCTGCTGGCCAGCGGGCAACGCGCCAGCTTGGCGGTGTTCGGACGCAACAACGCGCGCTGGTTCGACCGTTTCGGCTTCCCGTACTTCACCCGCGAAGTCTACGACGCCTTTTATCCAGGCTATGGCGCAAGCTGGCCGTCTTATTACGGCGGCGTGGCCATGACCTACGAGCAGGGATCGGCCCGGGGCCTGCTGGCGCGCACCCGAAGCGGTGAAGAGTTCACCTTCTACGATACCGTCGAGGAATACTTCATTGCAGCCCTTGCGACCGCCCAGACCGTCGCCCGGGAGCGCGATCGCCTGTGGAGTGATTTTGCCACTTACCGGCGCGAAGCCGTCGCCATGGCCGGACGCGAGGGGCCGCGCGGCTGGGTCCTTCCTGCCCAGCGCAACCAGGGTGGAGCCGATCGCCTCGCGACCCTGCTGGCCCGCCACGGCGCCGAGGTTTATCGCAGCGACGAATCGCTGAACGCCTGCGGCCAGGAGCTGGCTGCCGGCAGCTACGTGATCCCCGGATCCCAGCCCTCCCATCGCAAGCTGCGCGTTCTGCTCGATCAGCGCGTGGACATGGACGACGAGTTCCTCGCCGCCCAGGAGAAGCGACGCGAACGCGACTTGCCCGACGAAATTTACGATGTCACCGCCTGGTCGCTTCCCCTGATGTTCAATGTCGACACTCTCGAATGCAGCCGGTCGGTCTCGATTGACGGACTCTCATTGGTCTCGGCCGCAGATCGCCCAGCCGTGCAGGCCGCCGTTGAGGAGGCACAGGTCGCCTGGGTGGTCCCCGGCGGCTCGACCGCGACTCATCGTTTCCTGGCCGGTGCTCTGCGGCTCGGCATGACCGTGCTTTCCAATGAAGAAGCCTTCGTGCAGGACGGCAAACGCTATCCGTCCGGCAGCTTGATCGTACCCCTGGCTGGCAACGCTGATGGCGTGGTCAACATGGTCCGCACATTAGCCGCTGAGACCGGGGCCAGGCCGTTGGGGCTGGACTCCAGCTGGATCACCGAAGGGCCGAGCCTTGGCAGCCGCAAGGTTCGCCCGCTGATCGCTCCGCGCATCGCCATGGCGTGGGATGCCTCGACCGATTTCTACAGCGCCGGCGCCGTGCGCTTCGTCATCGAGCATCAGATCGGCTACCCGGTCACACCGATCCGCGGCCGCACCCTGGCCCGTGCCGACCTGAACCACTTCGACGTCCTGATCCTGCCCGACAGCGGTGGCGGGCGCTTCGGAAGCTACAGCTCGGTGCTCGGCGAGTCCGGTGCCGCCCATCTGGCCGAATGGGTCGAAAACGGCGGCGTGCTGGTGACGCTGGCCGGCGCCACTGAGTGGGCTGCGCATCCGGACATCGACCTGCTTGCCCTGCGCGCCGAATATCAGGCGGTTGAAGACGGCGCCGAGGAAAGCGCGAATAGTGAACAGGACTCGGCCCGCCAGCCCGGCACTGTGATCGAAAACGCAGAGCAACTGGATGCCGCCATGCGTCCTGCCAGCGAGAATCCGGACTCGGTCAGCGGCGTGCTGGTGCGCGCCGCGGTCGACGAGGACCACTGGCTCGGCGCCGGCATCGCCGACACCGTCCAGGTGCTGGTGCGCGGCGATCGCATCTTCGCCCCACTGCAGCGCGACCAGGGCGCTACCGTGGCGCGCTTCGCCGGCCCAGAAGATCTGCTGGCGAGCGGGCACCTATGGGAAGAAAACCGACTTCAGTTGGCCTACAAGCCTTTCGTGGTCGTCCAGCAGAGGCAAATTGGTCTGGTAATCGGCTTCACCGAGGACCCTGCGGTGCGCGCCTACCTAGACGGTCTGCAGGGCCTGCTGACCAACGCGGTGCTGCGCGCGCCCAGCTACAGCCGGCGGTTGCGGTAGTCGTTTCAGAGACAAGTTAAGCCCGGAGATCAGCTACAGATCTCCGGGCCCCGTTTTTACCGGCTTGTCAAGCCATGTCCCAGATCAGTCGAGAGATCCCTCGAAGCTGTCCTTGAAAATCCGGTCAAGGTTGATTTGCAGTCGCCGGAAGAGTGAATCATCGGTTCCGCCCGGCGGGGTGGAAGTCCAGACCACGAAGCCCTTGAGCCCATCGGGCCGGAGCTTCAACTGGGTTTCAAGGTCTGCGTCATCGTCTGTAATGCCGTTGAACGCATCGCCGGCCGTGACCGCCTGCACGGGACTGAAGGTGAGTCCGCCGTCCTGGGTGGCACCCATGAAGATATCGACATCTTCAGCCTCTTCCAGGTTGGTCACGTTGGTCTGGGTACCAAACCCGAAATAAGCAATCTTGGGATTGGCGCAGTCGGCCGGATCGGTCGGGTTGAGCGGATCGCTGCACCCTGGACCATTGCCGGGGGTGCCGACGATACGCGGCTCCCTAGCACTCAATCCGCTGTCCGCAGTTAGATTAGAAACATTAATTGCCGCCGACCAGGTTTCGCCGCCATCTTGCGATGAGCGAATATAGAAGTTATATGGAATGGCGTCGTCCAAAAACATGAATCGAGCCTGATCAGGCGCATGCGAAAACCCGAGGATGATCTGGTCTCCCCGCATCTGGCCACGATGGGCGAGCGCATTTTCGTAAGGATTGAACCCTGTTTCCACGCCCGGTGCGGTGCCGGGTACGTCGCCGTAATTCTCGGTGCCGCTGAAATTCACTGCCGGCTGATGCTCGGTGCCAAAACGGATGTCGGTCAGTGGATCGTCAAGATCTGCAAATCCATCAATCGGCTCATTGTTGACGTGGGCGCGACAGCGCTCCTGCTCCAGTCCCAACGGCCCGGTCGGCTCAACATCAATGGCCGGCACGATGTTCTGAGGATCGTAGCCGCCAACGGCGCGCCGCAGCATGATGTCGGACGGGCCGCCCTGGGCGAAGTCCCCTTGCTTGTAGATAAATACGATGCCGGTACTCCCGGCGCTCAAGGGCTGGGTCAGAATCCGGACCCGCCGGCCATTTTCAATCGGTCGGCTGATGATGCAGCCGTTGATCGGCAGGCCGGAGGTATCGGTAAACTCGGTGATCGTGTGGTAGCGAATGTATTTCCCGTCATCGATTCCGGTGGTGGACTTTTTCTCCTCCCAGGCAAACACCGCTCGCCGACCGATCAATCGCAGCTGAGGACGAGCCGCAGCGGCCTTGCCGTCCTCATACAAACCCGGACCGTGCGAGGTGCGCAAAGGTCCTTGCAACTCACGCGCTTCGGTGATGGTATTGCGCGTGACTCGCACCGGCAACGACCAGTCGTTGGCGATAAAGTCATTCACACTGTTATTGTTGGTATCAAGGTGCATGTACCAGACGTCTGTCCCACCGGTGCTGTTGGCACCAGAGGCTCCGGTTCCAGGCCCTTCGGCATTGCCGAGCTGAAGACCGAGCGGATCTTCCTGCCAGATCACCCCGAACCCGACAGGCTGCGGGACCGGCACGTCCTGTTTTACCGATCGAACCCCGCTGGTGATTTGCTCGGTCAGGTAGGGTTGTCCTTCAGGGCCGACGGCCCGCAGCGTCTGCAGTGCCGGATTCCACTGCAGTCTGGAGACCCATAAACACGCGTAAGGTATCGTGATGCCGTTGAGCGGCAAATACGTCTGGAAGCGCTGCTCCTCCCCCGGCCAGCGCTCGGCATCGGCAGGGCAATAAGTGCTGTTCCAGGAAATAACGATGTTGTTGCCGGCATTGAATACCTGCGGCTTGTCCGAGTCACCCGGATAGTCGATTGCGCGCGGATCGGCCGCGAGATTGACATAGCCTTCGTTCTCATCTCCGACCGGAAAAAGCGGTGGTGCCCCGGTCGCCTCGATCATGCCCTGTGCCGAGGACTGGGCGGCCGTGTTGTCGAAGTTGACCAACTCGGACCAGGTTTCACCCTCGTCGGTGGAAAACTGCAGCACCAGGTCCCAGGGATCACGCGTTGCACGTGCCTTGAGGTCGTAGACTTCCTGGCCGACATCCTGACCCTGGCCGAAGACCGAAATCAGGGTTCCATCAGGCATGCGAAGAATCTTGACTTTATTGGTGTCCGTCAGCTGGTCGGAAATCACCAGCGGTTCATCGGTTGGAAAGAGGTCAAATACCTGCGCCTGGCTCGAAGTTGATCCCACCAGCAGAACGACCGAATACGCCGACCAGCGCATCATTGCACGAATCATTGGTTTGCTCCTTTTGACTACAGATGCCGATCGAAATCCCCAGAAGTGATCGGTTACATGAGAGCTTGCCAATATTGCGATCGGCCGTCGGTGCGCCATCGCACCAACGAATCAGACCAAGATGGGATGACTGATTGGGTCGCCAAACACGACGGGCGTAGAGTGCGGCAGTAGATTCAATCGCTCTCAGCCAATCCAGGGCCTGCGCGCCCCGGCCCGCCTTGCTTACTCTGCTAGCGCTTCTGCGTCTGCCAGACCGGCGACCAGCAACGCAAAAGTGTAGTCCTGGGCGCGCTCGCGCAGCGAATCAAAGCGACCGGAGGCCCCACCATGGCCGGCGCCCATGTTGGTGCGCAGCAGGGTCAGGCCGTTATCGGTCCTATGTTCGCGCACCCGCGCCACCCACTTGGCCGGCTCCCAGTAGGTCACCCGGGGGTCGGTCAGCCCGGCAGTGGCCAGCAGATGCGGGTAGGCCTGGGCGCTGACCTGGTCATAGGGGCTGTAGGAGAGTATGTAATCGTAGGCGGCCTCGTCGTTGATCGGGTTACCCCACTCGTTCCACTCCGGCGGGGTCAGCGGCAGCGAGGGATCGGAGATGGTGTTGACCACATCGACGAAAGGCACCGCGCCGATCACGCCGGCAAACAGCTCGGGCGCCTGGTTCATGGCCGCACCGACCAGCAGACCGCCGGCCGAGCCACCAAAAGCGACGATCCGTCCCTGGCCGGTGTAGCCGGCCTCAATCAGCGCGCGGCCGGCATCGACAAAGTCGTTGAAACTGTTGATCTTGCGATCGAGCTTGCCGTCCAGGTACCACGGGTAGCCGTTGTCGGTGCCGCCGCGCACGTGGGCAACGGCAAAAATCATTCCGCGGTCGACCAGTGACAAATTACTGATGGAGAACGTTGCTGGCATGGCCACACCGTAGGAACCGTAGCCATAGAGCATCAGCGGCGCCCTGCCGTCCAGTTCAAGCCCGGCGCGGTGCAGCAAGGTTACCGGCACCTTCGCGCCATCGCGCGCGCTGATTTCAAGCCGGCGCACCGTATAAGCCGCCCGGTCGTGACCGGACGGAATTTCCTGCTCCTTGCGCAACGTGCGCGCGCGGGTGGCCATGTCGAAGTCCCAGGTCTGGCGCGGCGTTGACGGGCTCTGGTAGGTAAAACGAAGCTCGTCAGTGGCGAACTCGTAGCCGCCGCTCATGCCCAGGGCATAAGCCTCCTCAGCAAAATCGATGGCGTATTCCTGGCCGCTGTCGACGTTGCGCACGATGATGCGCGGCAGCGCGCTGGCGCGCTCCGAGCGCACCAGCCAGTGCTCGAAGCCCATCAGGCCGGTGACGTACACGCCCGGCCGGTGGGCGATGAATGCCTCCCAATTCTGGCGCCGCGGATCGGACACCGGCGCCCGCATGACCTTGAAATCGACCGCACCGTCCTGGTTGGTCAGGATGAACATGCCGGCGCCGGTCTCGGTCAACTCGTACTCCACGCCGGTCTCGCGCTCAGAAACCAGCAGCGCCTCGGCGGCCGGATTGCTGGCGTCGTACAGGCGGATTTCGCTGGTGGTGTGATCGCCACTATGCACCATGATCCAGGTATCGCCATCGCTGCGGTCCACATTGACGAAAAAACCGTCGTCGGCCTCCTCGTAGACCAGTTCGCGCTCGCTTGAATCCATGGCCTGCCGGTACACGCGCTTGGAGCGCGCGTTCTCATCGCGCCAGACCCAGTAGATGGTGCGCGAGTCGTTGGCCCAGACCAGCGAGCCGTAGCCTTCTTCGGTCAGCGTGGCGATGTCCCGACCGCTGTCGAGATCACGAATATGGATGGTGTAGTACTCCGAGCCCTGGGTATCCACCGCCCAGGCCACATAGCGCTGGTTCGGGCTGTGTTCGAAGGCGGCCAGGCTGAAATAATCATGATCCTCGGCCTCGGCGTCGCCATCGAACAAAATGATTTCGTCACCGGACATCTCGCCCTGTGCATCGGCCGGTCGGCGCGCGAAGATCGGATACTGCCCGCCCTCGCGAAAACGCGAGTAGTAAAACCACTTGCGGTCGCGGCTGGGCACGGAGCTGTCGTCTTCCTTGATGCGCCCGCGCATCTCGGCAAAGATCTGGTCTTCGAGCGCACTGAGCGGGGCCATGACTTCATCGTGATAGGCGTTCTCGGCCTCCAGCACGGTGCGGATGTCGGCGCGCAGCAGCGACGGATCGCGCATCACCTGCTGCCAGTTGTCGTCGCGCAGCCAGGCGTAGGGATCGACGCGCTCCCGCCCCAGCTGCTCGATGGTGACGGGCCGGGCCTGGATGATCGGCGGGGTGAAACTCAGTGCACGCTCGATCAGCGGCGAAGTTGCGGTGCTGGTATTGGTCATTTCGGCCTTTTCCTTGGATCGGGTTGGCTCATCGGCGGCACCGGCCTCGCCCGCGGTTGGGAATGCCAGCGCGATGCAGGCGCTGGCCAATAACAGGGCGCCAGGAGAACGAAACATGGGGGCTCCAGTGAAGGTGCTTGCAAATCAGCCGGTGGCGAGTATAAACCCTCAGTTGACAGGGTTCACTCGCGCGCACCAGCAAACGAAAACGGCCCGGATCGACCGGGCCGTTTGCAAGACATCATGAAATAGAACTGCGGACAGCTGACTGGGCTGCCCGCCTGCCGCAGCGCTAAAGGACCATCAGCCGGACATCAATCGCGAAAAGCAGTGGCCTGGTCGGCCAGCTGGCGCTCCGGGGCCATCGGGATCACGTAGCGATCGAAGACCTGGTCGATCTCGGCCCGCTGCGGCACCTGACCCTCGCGCACCTGCTCGGCGAGCGCGAACAGGCCGTCGATGATGGGCATGCCGTCGATCTCAGTATCGAGCACCACGCCGCCGTTGTCGAAGTGGCGCTGCCAGGTGGCGCGGACCTCGGCCCAGAAGGCGCTGGTCTGTTCCCAGTACTCATAGGCCGAGGTAAAGTCGACTTCGTCGGTGGCGATGTAGTTGTTGAAGCCGAACTCGCGCACCAGCACCTGCTGGGTTTCACCGTTGACGCGCACCACCTTGGAGTTGTCCTGCTCGTGGGTCCAGCCCTCCGGCGTGATCGTGTGACGGTTCTCCACGTTCAGTGCAGTGTAGTCCTCCCGCGTGGTGTATTCACGACGCGGCAGGGGCCGCCAGCTGCGGTCGGATGTCCAGGTCGCGTGGCCGTAGCGGTGATTCCAGCGCCCGGTTCCGCAGTAGCGTGGCGCATCGGAGACCTCGTAAACGCACTGGGTCCAGGCGCCGCGCGTAAGCTGCGCGTCGACCGGCACCATCTGCCAGGTCTGATCGTCGAGAAACTCCAGTCGCTCGCTGGCTTCCCAGATCCAGTCCTGGCGCCAGTGCTTGATGACCTCAGGGCCGTCCGCACCGCCAACCAGCAGCAGGTGCTGCAGCACGATCCGATCGCGCTCGTCTTCGACGACAAGGACCACTTCCGAAGCACCGCTGCGCTTAGCGGGCTTGCGCTCATAACCGTCCGCCAGCGCCACCGTCTCATCGAAAGCAAAGGTCACCACGTACTCGCCGGCCATGGCCAGTATCGCGGCCCGGTCGGCCGCCGGCGGCTGTGTTTCGGCAGTCGCATTGGCCGGTTGATCAGATTCGTCAGGCGCTTGAAGCTCGGCCTGGCTGTCGACGTTCGGACGAGGCACGGTCCCGGCGCAAGCGGTCAGGAAGAACAGCGCGAGTAGAACAAGAGCTGGATGTCGCATGGTCATTCTCCGTGAAGGATCGGTGGTCATTTGGTCAGGATGAGCTTGCCGAAACGGGTTTCGCGCAGCTCGTAGCGCTGGCCGTTGTGCCGGATCAGAATGCGACCGCAGCGGCCGAGAAGCAGGTGGCTGTCAATCTCCCCCACGTCTTCCGAGTGCCGCTCATCTGCCTTGGCACTCCTGTCCATACCTTTGGGTCTCAGTTCAGCCACTGGAACTCCCGCGCCACGCTCAGGCGAAGCGACCGCCCCGGTTGATCGATGGCGTTGGGGTGAATCCGGAAGGCCTTGTCAAGCAGATTGTCCAGGCCGAGGCGAAACTCAAAGCCGGCGAGCGCGCCGGTGCGCGGGAGCCAGGCCGCGTGCAGGTCGACCTTGCCGTAGCCCGGGGTCGCCAGCGCCCCGTCGGGTACGTCATCACGGGCACGGGCCGCGATCCATTCACCGCCCAGCCGAAGCTGACGATCGATCAGATAGAGACCGGCAGCCAGTGTCAGTCGGTCGGACTGCAGGCTGGCCAGCGCGCCACCGCCGTCGCGACGATCACCATCGAGCAAGGTCAGGCCCAGTCGCATGTAGCCCCGGGGATGGCTTAGTTCGGCGCTGAACTCGGCCCCTTCAATGCGGGCATCGACGTTGCGGTTGCTGGTGATTCCGGGAAACACCAAAGTGCGGGTGATCGGATCGAAAGCCGGTGGCCCGCTGATGAACAGCACGAACTGATCAACGAAATCATCGACATCGCTGCGGTAGGCGGTGGCCTCCAGGCTGAGGGACAAATCGCTGTCGCTCAGGCGCGGGGTGCGCCAGCGCGCGCCGATCTGGAGCTGGCGCGACTGCTCCGGCTTGAGATCAGGCGTCGGCACGAACTCGTTGATCACCACCTGACCCGGCCCCAGCGGAACCACGAAATGCACGCCGTCGGCATACAGCTCGGTCAAGCTGGGCGCCCGGAAAGCCTCAGCGTACTCGACCCACAGATAGGTGGACTCGGCGGGTTGCCAGCCCACAGCCAGTCGCGGGGTCGTCTGGCTTTCGTTGCGATCAGGAAAGTCGTCATCCGCTGAGTAGCGGAAATCGTCATAACGCAGGCCGGGTATCAGAGCGACACCGCCAGCCAGGGGCAGCTCGAGTTGAGCAAAAGCGGCCTGGTACTCAACTTCGGCATCGGGAAACTGGCGCCTGGCCTGGCCGTTGCGCAACCCACTCTGGCGATCCCGATAAACTTCAGTGCCCACGGTCAGGCGCAGCGGCTCGTCGCCACGCCGACCGAGGTCGATCGAGTTCGTCAGGTCCAGTCCACGGGTGTCGAAGTCGGTGAAATCGACCCGACGATCAACAAGCCGAAACTCGCTGGCCTCGACCTCGTTGCGGTACACGGTCGCGGTCAGATCCAGCCAGGCCAAGGCAGGGTCGTCGTTGCGATAGCCGAACCGGGTCTGGCGGCGCTCGGTCAGGCGATCGACCAGATTGCTTGGGGTGGCCACCTCATTGCTGTTGGTCGGGTTGAAACCCTGGTTGTCGAAGCGCTCGATGCTGAGCTCGAAGCGCTGGTTGGATCCAGGCTCAAAGCCCAGCTTGAGCAGCTGGCTGTCGATCTCGTCGCGAGTGGACAGAATATCGCGCCCGGAACCGTCGACCAGATCCTCCCCGACGTCTCTGCGGGTCAGGGCTGCCAGCCAATCGAAGCTGCCGTGCAAACCGTAGGCGGTCAAATGGCCCTGCCACTGAGCGCCGTTAGCATCGTAACCACCGCCCAGCCTCAGGCCGACTCCGTCCCGCTCTCCGGTGCGGCTGCGGCCAGTGCTGGTTTCGATCACGAAAACCCCGCCGAGAGCGCCACTGCCGTAGAGCGCCGAGCCGGCTCCGCGCAACACCTCGATCGACTCGATCAGTTCCGGGTCCAGCAAGAAACGGCCGCCGTGAGCCCGGTTGAAATTGAGGCGGCCGCCGTCGACTCGGATTACAACCTGCTCGTCGGCAAATCCGCGGATCGAAGGTTCCTCGGCGATCCGGCGCGGGCCGCCGAAAATGCTGACACCCGGAACAGACTCAAAGACGTCCTGGAAACCATAGGGCTGCATCAGGCTGATCTCGTCGCGCGAGATTCGGCTGACCGATGCCGGCGTAGTAAAGGCCAGCCGTTCGGTACGCGTGGCGGTCACCACGATCCGATCCAGCCGGAACAGGTCGGTGACCGGAAAAGAGGGCGTCTCGGAGTGATCAGCCTGACTGTCCGCCGTCTGATCTTTGGGCTCGGTCGCCAGAACAGGCAGGGCCAACGGCAGCAGCAAGGCAAAAAAGCATTGTTTGATCACGCAGGGTCTCCAGTCCGAAGGGATCCCGCTGCCGCTGGCAGCGCCGGAATTGTCGGCCTGGCTGGGTATCGCGCTGGATACTGGCTAAGCAGTCAGTATCATGAACTGTAATACAAATGGGAATGGTTTGCAACCGATATCAAGCAACAGTGCCGGGAGACCGCTGGATCTCTCATTCCTCGAACTGGAAAACCCCGACAAGAAAGCGTCGTTCAACAGATTGCGCTCGATCGAGATCCGGCCACTTGGCCGCAGCGAAGGCATCCAGCCGCTGCATGGTTTCGGTCAGTACGTCGTCCGGCAGGACCCAGCTTTCAGCGTCATCGCGCGAACGGATACCGTTGAGTACCTGACGCGGGGTCAGATCCGTGCGCCATTGGGCCGCGACCACTTCGCCGCCGTCCACCGGCTGGGCACCCAGTTCAGCCAGCGTGCCCACAATCGCCGCCCCGCCGCTGGGCGGACCTGCGGCCGAAGCGCCGGGCGGGAGCATTTCCCGGCCAACCTCGACCACCGTTTTCCGGAACTGATTGCGGATGATGCCGGAGAAAGACTCCGGATCAACCCAGTCTCGACCGAGCATCAGCTGACCTCCGGGTCGGACCAGCCGGCTGACCTGAGCCAGTACGCCAGCCCAGTCAGACACCAGATGAAGGACATGAACCGCCATGGCGGCGTCGAACGCCGCCGCGCGAAAAGGCAGTGCCGTGATGTCGCTGCGAACCAGGTGGATGCCACTGAGCCCGTCAACCTTGAGGCGTCGGGACAAGGCCGACAGCATGTGCGACGAAAGATCCACCCCAAAGACTTCGCATCCGGCTGCAGCAACCGGCAAAGCGATTCGCCCGGTGCCAACGCCGAGCTCGAGCACCTTGGCGCGCTCGCCGAGGCGAGAGGCAATAGCCAGCCCAATGTCGTCAGAGACCGCAGGCGGGTGCCCGCGCAGCGCATCGTATTGCGCCGCGACGCGCGTATCAAAGCGGTAATCAAGCGTCGGTCGTGATGTCATCGAAACTGCCGCCGTGCCGGTCGCACGCTGCGCTTGGGCCGATCAAACGCTTGCCGCGGAGCCGGGCGACAAAGATCGGCCAGCGACTTTACCGTCGTTCACGGCCGCTGTGGCACTGGCCAGGAACTTACTCGAGCTGACACGATAGAGGATGTAGCCTGCGAGCAACAAGCCGGCCGCTTCGAGAAGGAAAATACCGAAGTACGCGTACTTGGGGGCCAGCACACCTGCGTCGATCAGCGTGGTATGCAGAGCACCGCTGGCAACCGAAGACGTGCCCATGCCGATGGCCTGCGCAGTGCCCCACAGCCCCATGTACAGTCCAGTTGCATTGGCAACGGTCATCTCCATCATGAGCGCCAGAGCGCCCACGTTGAACAGGCCGATAAAAAGACCCATTCCGAACAGGCTGGGCTTGAGGATGGACTGAATCTCGAACAGTGACGAAGCGCCCAAGACCACGAACGCGACGGCGGCACCCGCAAGACCGGTCAGCACCATCCTCTTATGCGGAATCTTGAGCAGGTGACTGATCACGCCGGCAAGCACCATACCAATCAGAACGCCACCGGCCCAGTAACGCTGCATCTTGGAGGTTTCAGTGATCGACATGCCAAAGACCTCGGCCCCAAAAACCTCGATGATGTTTTCCTGCAGGAAAATCGAGAAGATCGCCAAAAAAATGAAAGCGAAAAAAGCCCGGGTGTAGGTGTTTTGCCGAAGCAGCTTGAATGCCGAGGCCAGCGGATTGCCGGGCGGAGCAAGCGCGCGCGCCTTGAGTCGCGCCTCCTCCAGTTGCTCGGGATTCATGCGTTTCTCCACCCCGATGATTCCGATCAACGTACTGCCGATCACGATCAGTGGGGTGAGGTTATACAGGTTCTGCATGGCCTCCGGGGTAAACTCCGGCCGCACGATGTTCATCACGACCGTTGCAAGAATGGTGCTCATGATCATGACGATCCACACCACCGAAATCACCGGCCCTCGCGTCGCGGGTGTCGTCACCTCGGCCAACAGCGCGTGATAAGTATCGGCGATCACCGCCATTGACAACCCGAATAGCGTGAACAGCACGATGGCACTCAGCATCGCCAGCGCCGAGCCCGTGCCCATGCCCATGACAACCGTCGGCAGGGCCAGAAACAGCAGGCTCGCGGTGATGCTGCCCATCAGCAGGTAGGGCGTCCGACGGTAGCCGAACAGCGGCTTCGTGTCGGCAATGCGGCCGATCACGACTTGAAATGGCGCCATGAAATAGTGGATCGACAACAGCGAAGTCACCACGATCGCCGCGATCCCCAGCTCGAAAATCGCTACGCGATTGAAGTCGATCGTCAGCAGGGCGAACATCCAGCCGACCGCAACTTTGGGCAGAGCGATACGCACGGTCCATAACATCGCCCTGACGGTCGACCACATGATTTAGAAAACCCTCCGAAGCATCCTTTCTCTTGTATTACATTTATCCCGCCAATTCAACCTTGACAGGCGGCCGCCTTCCGGAGTAACAGCCCCCAGGGCGACGCAGTCAAAGCGACTGCCGCCCGGCTCAACGTGCGCCTTGATCAGCGATAGCTGAAGCGGTAAATGACCCGCACCCCTGCGACCCGAGGTTCAGGCAGATAGGCAATCAACGCCCGGCCCGGCGCGAAGCCTTCGGGGTTGCCCGGATCGACGTTACGCTGCGCGCTCCTGATCGAGTCTTCATCGGTCAGATTGTCGATAAAGGCAATCAGGCTGAAACGTCCTAAATCCACACCGGCCCGCAGGTCGAAATTGGTATAGCTGGGCGTCCAGGCCAGATTGGCTTCAGAGACATAGCGCTTGGACCGGTACAGTCCATTGAGCTCGACAAACCAGCTGTTACCGCGATCCCCCAGGGGGGCCCGGTAAAGTGCGCCGAAGTTCACCGCATGCTTTGGATTCTTGGCCACCTTATTGCCGGAATAGTCGGCGCAAGCATTACCGGCCTCGGCCCGAAGCTGTGGCGAAGAGGTCTGACCCTCAGGCACGCCACACGTGGCGAACGCGCCCGGCCCGGCGGTTGGGCTCGGTCCCCCGACATAATCCTTGAACGTGGCATCGGTGTAGGCATAAGCAAGATTCAGGTTGAGCCGATCGGTAGGAAACCAGTCAGCGGTGATCTCGAAACCCTGGGTCTCCACCGCGCCGGCATTGACAATTCCGGGAACCGCGACAATGGTATCGCCGGCTCCGCTCTGATTGACTTGCACGCCGATCTGCTGGTCGGTGTAATCGTTGTAAAACAGAGCGGCATCGACGGTCAGATTGAGTGGCTGCCAGCGGCTCTTGATGCCAACCTCGTAGGCATTGACGAATTCCGGGCGATAACCCTGCTCCCCGAATTCGATCAATTCGTTCACGTTGAAACCACCCGGCTTGAAGCCTCGAGCTGCATTGCCGTAGAGCATGACGCTATCGTTCATCTGCCAGTCCAGTGTCACCCGCGGGGTCCACTCCCGGAACGAGACGGTCTGCTCCCGCGGGCAGGCCTGCACCGTTCCCGGAGGCGGCACGTCCGGGCCCGGCACGCCCATGAACATGGCGCCCTGCGGGATTCCCGGAAGACAAACGGGCTCGAGTCCGCGCAGCGAAATGTCCTGCAAGGTCCAGCCAGGAATCCGGTACTGGATTTCGTCGGAGTTGTATCGGTTTTCCAGGCCCAGCGTCAGGGTATCGGTCATGCGCCATTTGAGGCTTCCGTAGACCGCGCTGTACTCGGTGTCGCGCGTCAGGCGGACCGGATAGGGGTTGGTGGTCTGCGCCGCCGACAGGAAAAAGGGCGGGCCGGCCAAGGGAGAATTGGGGTTGCGCAACCAGAACTTGGAGCTGTTGACCAGGGTTGAGTCCTCGTCAAGATACTGCGCGCCAAACAGCAGCGAGACATCGCCGAACGTGTGCGTCCAGAACAGGTTGTGGTCCAGGCGGTCGTCCCGATAGTCAAGCTGCTGCAACGCCGAAAGTGACAGCACAAAGCCCGGCGGCGCGGGGAAATCGGTAAAGTCGCCGTCGGCCTCGATGAAGCTGCTGTTCTCAATCCAGGCGAAGTTGTATCGGAATGAACCGAAGCCACTGCGCCAACGCGCATCCAGGGTAAACAGGTCCTGGTCAAGTTCCAGTCCCCGCGGCGGCTCGCCTGTCTCTTCATTGACACCCATCTGGACATCGCTGATGTCGGCTCTGACGGGACCGACCACGGTGCCCCGGGTGCAGGCCGCGAAAACCGCCGGGGGCAGGTTCGTCAGATCTGACGGACAGGCTATGGGCGGGGAACCCGGTGGACCCGCCGTAAACGTCCCGTCAGGCACTGGTAGGCGCGTATTGCGCGGTATGTGAGCGGTCGGATAATCCGAGTTATCGGTATTGCTGGTCTGGTAACGTGCGGTAATGTCCCAGGCATCACCCGGCGTGAAACGCAAGGCTCCCGCAATGCCGTCAAAGCTTTGCGCGCCCAGCGGGCCGCCGTTGACCGGATTGGTCCAGTAACCATCGCTTTCTCGGACCGCCGCGTTGATGCGGTAGGACAGGAGCCCGTCAACGATCGGGCCGCTGACCATGCCCGTGGCTCTCCGATGACCGTATTCCGCGCCCTCCAGAATGAATCGACCTTCCAGCGTGTCGGAAGGTTTTTTGGCGATGTAGTTGATCGCCCCGGCAAACGCATTGCGCCCGTAAAGCGTGGTCTGCGGCCCCTTGACGACCTCGATGCGCTCCAGATCAATCAGATCGGGAACAACGCCCGCACCACCTCCGGAGATGGCCAGGTTTTCACCGGACAGGTCAAGCCCGTCGAGCATGATCGCCACGCTTGGGCGACCGCGCTCGGCCTGCATGCCGCGGACCGCGGGGCGGGTGTCGTTCGGAAAACCGCCGATGTCGAAGGTCAGCCCCGGCGTCAGGCGCGCAACGTCGTGCAGATCGGTAATGCCAGCCCGCGCGATTTCTTCTTCTTCGAGCACCCGGATACTGAGCGGCACGGTGGCCGAAATCTCTTCGATGCGCCGCACCGTCACAATCACTCGATCAACGATCGACGCCATATCCAGGCCGCCGCTTTCCTCGCTGTCAGCAGAAGAGTCTTGAGTCTGCGCGACGGCCGACCCGACGCTGCCGACCGCCAGCCCCAGACACAGGATGGATGCCAGCGCTATTGCGATCGGACTTCTTTTACCGAACGCGTCGGGCTTGAGATCAATCACCGGCTCGGATTTTTCAGAAAAAAGAATCAAGGCTCTTTACCCCACGTTTTATTAGAGAAGCGGCATGTTTTGTGCCGCAAATTTTGCCCGATATTGATACACGGAATCGACCCGAAAGGTCAAGAAAAGTTGTAAAAAAGATATCAGTTTAACGACCGCGCTCAAGCGTGCTTCCAACCCTGATCAACGTTCGATTTTCAGCAGCCTGATAATATCCCAACGAACAGCACTGACGCTGAATGGCCACCCGTCAAGAAAAAATAATGAACATCATCTGGTTGGAATTGATTCTGGTCGCCGTGGTCGCGCTGGGCCTCGGCTTCTGGCAACTCTACGATGTCAACAAGGAACTGAAAAAAGACGATCCAAACAACGTGGACGCAAGGCCCGGTCATGATCCGGAAGACGGTGAAACAGGCGCCGGTACTTCGCCTCTTGATTCAGCGCCGAAGGCGCAAGAACAAGTCGCCAACGTGCGCCACGAGCGCGACGCTTAACCAGAAACCGGCTGCCATCCATCCCGCGCCCGTCGCAACCGAGCGCAACGCCAATAGCAGACATGCGCCGGCGCCGAGGTTGAGCAGCAGGCCGGCGACGGGAACGCGCAGTCGCGAAGCGAAGGCGAAGCCGCAAACAACTGCGGCCTCGATAACCATGAGCGCCAGAATAAGATCGACGATGCGGCCACTCTGGATCAGCTCGACCATTCGGCTTGGCCTATCTCGGCATCCATAACACCGGATGGCGATCGCAGAAACCGGTTTTCTACTCGATCAGGAACCCTTACTCCGACAGGTCCTCGTTGAGACGGAGCGAGATGAGTTCCCAAATTCCCCAGCCAATCGTCACAAACGTGGCGAGAAGAATTGCTGAAACAGCGACACCTGAAGCAACCATTGAAATGACCTCCTGCTGGTGAGTATCCAAAAATCGATCTGCAGAATACCAGAGACGTGAGCGGTAAAACCAGTTAAGCCCACCAAAACCCGAAGCGTAGATCGCTCATTCGGCTTCGAGCTATGCAAGGACCCGCTTGATCACCTCAGCCACTCCGACCGGGTCCTCTTCATGGGCCAGATGACCCAGGCCCGGCAGCGGCAGCACTTGAGCACGGGATACCAGTTTGGCAATGCGCTCAGCATCCCCAGGAGCCACTGCTTGATCGTTTTCGCCTGCCATGAGAAAAAGCGGCAGGTCCAGCGCGGGCAGGTCGCGCACAAATCGATACAGATCCCAGTTGGCCATCATGCCCAGCGTCGCTGCAACGTGCGCTGGACTCCGGAACAGGCGCGCATAGAGGCTGATGCCAGGCTCATCAAGCTCCGAGCCGGTTCCGCGAATCAACCGCACGACGCGCTCACGATTGCCGGCGCCGCGAGCAAAGATGCGCGGCGTCAGGGGGTTGACGAACAGCAGTTTTGCCAGCGGTGGAAACAGGTAGCCCGCCGGGCCCCGGAACGGCATCAGGGCGCCGTTGATGCTGATCACCGACTGCGGCACCATCGTACTGTCGAGACAACAGCGAAGGGCGACCGCCACGCCGGCAGAGTGTCCAACGACGGCAAGCGGCCGCAGGCCGATGCTCTCGGCCAGGGCTGCAACCGCTGAGGCCATCGCAGGCAGGGATAAACGACGCTGCGGCGGACATTCTGTGAAGCCGTGGCCCGGCAGATCCAGCGCGAGGACGGTGAAGTCCCTGGCTAAAAGCGGCGCCAACTCACGCCAGGAATGGGTCGAGGCTCCGGTGCCGTGGATCAGCAGGATGGACGGACCCTCGCCCATCTGCTGAACGTGCCACCGCAAGCCAGCGGCCTCATGGAAACGGCTGTTGTCGGAATGCGGCCAAGTCGGACCGTCGACAACCCAGTCCAGGTCGCCGCTCCTCTGATCTCTGCCGAGACGGCCGCCGACTTCGCTCACGTGCCCTCGCCAATGGAAACAAATCCCGGACCTGACCGACCCGGCCCGAACATGAGGAGGCGGGTCAGGCGGGCCGCTTTCAAAATGCCGGATTGAGTCGGACAACGGCGGCGTTGAGCGCTGCGGCAAACGTCACCCAGGCCAAATACGGCAAAAGCAGCCACATCGTTGTCTTGGAAAACGACCGCAGGCCCACGATCAGCGCGATGATTGAAAGCCACAGCAGGAAAATCTCGGCCAGCGCCCAGTCCGGGCGCTGCAGGCGGAAAAACAGCAGACTCCACAAGACATTCAAAAAGCCATTGACTGCGAACAGGGCCAGAATCCAGCTGCGTGAATTGGCGTCGCGCGCGCTGTGCCAGGCCAGCACCCCAGCCAGCGCGGCAAACGCATAGATCAGCGTCCAGGCCGGCCCGAAGAGCCAGCCCGGCGGCTGCCAGGACGGCGTGACCAGGGTCTGGTACCAGCCACTCAGGTCGGTGGCAAGGAACCCGAGTACGGCCACCAGGATCGCGGCCAGGGCGGCAAACGCGACCGGCACCCAGCCGGGCCTTGCCGGGCGGCGATTCATTTCACCGTGGCCAGGCCGAGCAGATGGGCCAGATCCTTGAAGAAAATCCGCACGTGCGCCAGCGGCTTCGCCTTGACCAGGCGCTTATACATGTAGGCCTCCCAGGTCAGAACCTGCACGTCAGGATCGCGGCAAATGCTGACAAAGCGTTCGCGACGATCGTCGTTGCGGTACCAGAACCGCTGCAAAAGACCGAGGATCCAGAACACTCGCCCATGTGCCTTCATGAAGCGCTTGCGCGCGCCTCGCAGGGCACGAGGATGACCGCTGCGGCAGAATTCATCGGCCGCCTCTGCGGCCAGGCGCCCGCTGAACATGGCGTAATAGATACCCTCGCCGGAGGCGGGCGCCACGCAGCCGGCCGCGTCCCCGGCCAGCATGACGTCTTTGCCGTTGTCCCAGCGCTTCAGGGTACGCAGCGGAATGGGCGCGCCTTCCCGACGGATGGTCTCGCTGTCGGCCATGCCGGTGCGTTCCCTGAGCTTGGTGACCGCGGCGCGCATGGAGAATCCCTTGTTGGCCGTGCCGACCCCGATGCTGGTCTGGTCTCCGTGCGGAAAGATCCAGGCATAGAAATCTTCCGACAGCTCGCCCTGGTAGTAAACATCGCAGCGCTTGCGGTCGAAATCGTGATCACCCTGCGGCGGCGAGCTGACGATCTCGTGGTACGCGGCCACGAACGGGATGGCGTGCGCCTCGGGGATGGACTGGCGAGCCACCTCCGAGCGTGCGCCATCGGCGCCGATGATCAGCCTGGTCCTGACCCGCTGTGACTCAGCCTCACTTCGACCGCCTCCGGTATCGACCTCGTAGACGACCACGGTCGAGCCGTCCGCATCATGTTCGATGGTTTTGAAGTTACCAGCGCGCCGCACAGCGCCGGCCTGTGCAGCACGATCGCGCAACCACTCATCGAAGTGCTCACGATCGACCATGCCGACAAAACCGTTGATCGGCATGTCGACTGCCCGCGAATCCGGTGACACCATCCGGGCGCAGTTGACTCGCGCGGCCAGCAGCGTCTCCGGAATGTCGAACTCCGTCAGCAGGACCGGCGGTACGGCACCGCCACAGGGTTTGATTCGACCCCCACGGTCGAGCAACAACACGGAGCGGCCCAGGCGCGCCAGATCATGGGCAGCAGTCGCTCCCGCCGGCCCGCCGCCAACCACCACGACATCGAACACCTCATCTTGCGGCTTCGCTTGCATCAAATGTGTCTCCTTGAGGCTGGAACAATACCCGCGCCCGACGCAGGCTGCAAGATACGACCAGCCGCCAGCCAGCCGCCCATCTTGCCCAGCGTGAAGCGTCCGCCTTAAAGCAGGTCGCGCACGGCCAAGGCCGAAACCAGCATCCCGAACACATAGGCCAGAATACCGGTCAGGTTGTACCAGGGCGCGCGCTCCCTGGGTTTTTCCAGCAGGCTGATCATGAAGACCATCTGCAGCGCCAGCAGCATCACGATAACAGCCGCATGGTAGGGGCGATCCCAGGCCAGCAGCAGGGCGATCACGACCAACTGCGGCACGGCCATGGAAACGCAGGCAACGCGCGCCGCCCGATCGACCCCCAACTGCGCCGGCAATGAGGCAATCCCCATGCGCCTGTCGCCATCGACGGACTTGAAATCGTTGACGGTCATGATGCCATGCGCACCCAGGCTGTAAAGGGTGGCCAGCGTCAGGATCTGCCAGCTGGGCAAGGCCGACAGCATCGCAGCCGCGCCCGTCAGCCAGGCAATGCCTTCGTAGCTGAAACCAACAGCGGTATTGCCCCACCAGCCGTTTTGCTTAAGCCGGATCGGCGGCATGCTGTAAGCCCATGCAAGCACCAGGGCAATTGCCGTAGCGACCAGCACCCAGCGCCCCAGCAGCGCGGCCAGGAGCAAGGAAAACGCGCTGCCCAGCAAGGCAATGTAGAGCCCCCAGCGCCCCGGAATCCGACCTGAGGGTATCGGCCGGTCTGGCTCGTTGATGGCATCGACATGGCGATCGAACCAGTCGTTGATGGCCTGGCTTGTGCCACAGACGATCGGCCCGGCCAGCAGCACGCCGCCGACGGCAAACAACCAGCGATCCTGGATCGCCACGCCGGCCGAGACGATGCCGCATCCAAACGCCCACATGGGTGGAAACCAGGTAACCGGTTTGAACAGTTCCAAGACTGCTTTGGGTGAGATCGCTGGTTTCATCGCCCGGGAAGTTTACCCCAGCGACGATGTTGCCAAACAGCAATCTCTGAGCGGATTGTGAGGGTAGACGAGGCCTGGTCCAGGGCGAGCTCAGGCCCGCGGCAAGCACTGTATTTATTGACAAAACGGGGGCTGGAGGTTAAGCTCAGGCCTTGGGAGTCGACTGTGTGCGGCGGGTCGCTGCGGGTCGAATCAAGACGATGAAACACTCATGCCTAGACAGCGCCGCGAAAGACCTTAGCCTGCGACATCACAATCGCACCGACCGGCTTGATCGTGCCCAACGATTGAAGCCGAACCGATGAAGCGCGAACCCGGCATCCTCTCTTCAGCCTGGACCAAGGTCGGGCCCGGAATGTTGCCGTTTGCGGACGCAGCCAGCGCCGATTTGCCGCTGGGCCGACTCTTGCGATTGGCATTGTTCCAGGTCACGGTCGGGATGGCCGTCGTGCTTCTGACAGGGACGCTCAACCGGGTCATGATCGTGGAACTGGGCATTCCTGGCTGGCTCATCGCGCTGATGGTCTCCCTGCCGCTGGTTTTTGCTCCCTTGCGCGCCTTGATCGGATTCCGTTCCGATACCCATCGCTCGGTTCTGGGCTGGCGTCGCGTTCCCTACATCTGGTTCGGGACACTGCTGCAGTTCGGTGGTCTGACCATCATGCCTTTTGCCCTTCTGGTGCTGTCAGGCGACGGCCACGGGCCAGCCTGGATCGGCGTCACGGGCGCGGCACTGGCTTTCCTGCTCGCCGGCGCCGGCATGCACACCACGCAGACAGCGGGCCTGGCCCTGGCGGGCGATCTCGCACCTGAAGGCTCTCGACCGCGCGTGATCGCGCTGCTCTACGTCGTGCTCATGCTTGGCATGGTCGGCAGCGCTCTGGTGTTCTCCGTGGCTCTGGCCAACTTCGATCAGATCCAGCTGATCAAGGTTCTTCAGGGCGCCGCGCTGGCCACCATCATCCTCAACGGGATCGCCCTTTGGAAGCAGGAGGCACGCAACCCCTTGCTGACATCGTCCGAACGACCTCGCCCCGCTTTCCGTGATGCCTGGATCTCGCTGAATCGCCAGCCCGGCATGCCGCGCTTCCTGCTCGCAGTCGGCCTCGGCACGCTGGCCTTCAGCATGCAGGACATTCTGCTTGAGCCTTACGGCGCCAGGGTGCTGGGCCTGAGTGTGAGCGCGACCACGCTGCTGACTGCGCTGCTTGCTGCAGGTGCCCTGACGGCTTTTGCCTATGCGGCAAGAACCTTGACCCGAGGAAGTTGCCCGCATCGCCTCGCTGCAACCGGCGTTTTGGTCGGGATTGTCGCGTTTACGCTGGTCATCCTGTCGGCGCCGATGAGCTCGCCGCACCTGTTTCGCGTCGGCACTGCACTGATCGGTTTCGGCGGTGGTTTGTTTGGCGTCAGCACCCTCACCGCAGCCATGAGTATGGCCGGCGACAGCGAGAACGGTATCGCCCTGGGTGTTTGGGGTGCCGTTCAGGCCACCGCGATCGGACTGGGTATCGCCCTTGGCGGAGGGCTGCGGGACGTCGCGGACGGTTTTGCCAGCCAGGGACTGCTTGGACCCGCACTCAGCGGTCCGGCGGTTTCTTATGCTGTCGTGTACCATCTTGAAGTGATCTTGTTATTTATAACGCTGGCGATCGTTGGCCCTCTGGCCCAACCCTTGCAGCGTGGTCGTTCAGTCAAAGCTCCGATGAAGCGCTTTGGTCTGGATCAAATGCCCGGATGAATCGGGTTTAGTAGGAGTCAATGTCATGCCCTCAGGATTTATAACCAGCCACATCAACGTCGCACAGCTGGTGCTTTACGCTTTTTGGATCTTTTTTGCCATTTTGGTGATCTATCTGCGCCGCGAAGACAAACGCGAAGGCTACCCGCTGGAGTCTGACCGAAGCGACCGGGCGCCGCGCGTCAAAGTGGTCGGGTTTCCGCGCCCGCCCGCACCGAAAAGCTATCTGCTGCCGCACGGTCAGGGCGTTCGACAAAAGCCCGAGCCCGCCGTGGCGCCGACACCGGTGGCCGGGGCCGAGCCGAAAGCAGCATGGCCGGGTGCTCCGCTAGTCCCGACGGGTGACCCGATGCGCGATGCAGTCGGACCAGCCAGCTACGCCAACCGCGACGATCTGCCCGATCTGGCAATCAGCGGCAAACCCAAGATCGTGCCGATGCGCATCGCGACTGATTTCCATGTCGAGCCGACTGATCCGGATCCACGCGGTCTGGCCGTTGTTGCAGCCGACGGAAAGTCGGTCGGAACCGTAGTTGATCTGTGGGTGGATCGCGCCGAGCCGAGAATCCTCTACTTTGAAGTCGCCCTGAAGGGTTCCGAGAGCGCTGAAACGGAAGTTTCGGACGGCATCAACCCCTTGCTGCCCTATGGCTTTGCGCGCGTCAAGTTCGGCAACAAGCGCATCGAAGTTTCGTCGATCATGTCGCATCAGTTTCAGCACGTGCCGCGCACCGCCAGCGCCGATCAGATCACGCGCCTTGAAGAAGACAAGATCACGGCCTACTTTGCCAGCGGTCACCTCTACGCCCATCCATCGCGCCAGAGAGCACTGATTTGAGTGAGATCAAGGAAGAATCCCTCCATCCCCTACCAGCACCGTTACCCGAAGGTGAGCGCGTCCTTTGGCAGCGCTCACCGGTCTGGCAGGCATTCGCGAGGCGGGTTTTTCACAGCTACAAAATTGCGCTGTACTTTCTCCTGATCATCGCCTGGGTCGCGATCTCCGCAGGCTCCGGCGGTGGCTGGAGCGACGCCGGGAGATCGTTGCTATGGACCATTCCGCCAGCTTTGGCGGTGGTCCTTTTGCTGGCTTTCCTGGCCTGGCTTTACGCGCGGACCACCGTTTACACGATCACCAACAAGCGAGTGATCGTGCAGTCCGGGCTCGCCTTCACGACCGCAGTGAATCTTCCCTTCAGCAAGCTGGATCGCGCGGACATGCAGACTTTTGACGACGGCACCGGCGACATTGAGCTGACCATGTCGGGGCCTCGTATTCTGTACAGCATGATCTGGCCCAACAACCGACTGTTTGCGCTGAAGCGCCCAGTCCCCATTCTCTGGGCCTTGCCGAATCCCCATCGAGCCGCTGAAGTCCTGGGCGAGGCGCTCGCCGTCGAGCAACAGCCAACCACTGAGTTGGGTGCGATCACCTCCGACCAGAAACCGCGGCTGCACCGCGCAACAACGCCCTGAGTCAAGCATGACCGAGCACGAACACAGTCATGAGGTCAGGGTTCCCCTTGGCGTGCTGGTCGGAATCGCCTTGGTTCTACTGGCCACGATCAGCGCAACAGCCTGGTACCGTATATCCGGGAACGCACCGATATCGCAGGTACCTCAGCCCCAGCAGATCACCGCGGCGCGCCAGCTTCGCTTCGAGGACGGACCCGGGGGAACAGTTTCGGTCATTGAGCTCATTGATGGCCGGCCCGATCAACTGGTGGAGATCATTGAGCCTGGTGAGGGTGGCTTTATTCGCGGTGTCCTGCGCAGTCTGGCCCGGGCGCGCCGTGCCAGCAATATCGGTAACGAACATCCATTCC
This sequence comes from Wenzhouxiangella sp., assembly GCA_036353315.1. Taxonomy (GTDB): domain Bacteria; phylum Pseudomonadota; class Gammaproteobacteria; order Xanthomonadales; family Wenzhouxiangellaceae; genus Wenzhouxiangella. Next base: position 23,976 of record JAZBOC010000164.1, read on the forward strand.
TGCTGACCCAACAGGCTGACGGTGCCCTGTTCCTTGAGGACCCTTCGACCCAGCAGCGAATCTATCTGCAGGCCTTTGGGCCGGCCAGCACAGAATCGTTCAAGGCGCTGTTATCGCAAGAGGACACCGAGTAGTGGACGGGGCCGATCACTCGTCTCGCCCCGGCCGAAGACCGATGAATCGGACTTCGGTAACCGGCAGGACGCTTTCTTGCAGCTGACGATCACGGCCGTCCTGTTTGCCACGTTCCTGTGGTGGTTCAGCACTGGCGTCATCTTCTTCCTGAACTCGCGGCCGGCGCATACGTTCCGATGGAGCATGCTGGCCGGATCTGTGCTGACGCTGGGAGCGCTATACGGTCTCTGGTCCAGCGCGCAGACAGAGAGCACGGCCGCAGCCTTTAGCGCATTTACCTGCGGTCTCGTGATTTGGGGCTGGCACACCATGAGCTACTACATGGGGGTCATCACCGGCCCAAGACGCGAGCCGTGCCCCAGCGACTGCGGTGGCCTAAAGCGCTTTCGATACGGGATCGCGACCAGTCTTTACCATGAGCTTGCGATCCTGGCGACGGTCGGGCTGATCCTGGTCCTGACCTGGCGGCAGCCCAATCAGTTCGGTCTCTGGACTTTCCTTCTGCTCTGGGGAATGCACGTCAGCGCAAAGCTCAACGTCTTTCTGGGTGTAAGAAACCTCAATGTTGAATTCATCCCACAGCGCCTGAGCTACCTCAGCAGCTATTTTTGCCAAGCGCCCATGAACCTGCTGTTTCCGTTCTCTGTCACGGCAGGCACGCTGATAACGGTCATCCTTGTCCAACACGCCATCGCAGCCGACCCCGGCAGCCTGCCCGCCGTCGGTTATACGCTCATTGCGACGCTGATGGCACTCGCTGTCATTGAGCATTGGTTCATGATTCTTCCGATCCGCACCGAAACGCTTTGGCACTGGAGCCTGAAGGCATCATCCGGTCGCGGCGGATCGGCTTCATCCATCGAGGACCGCGCCTCGGTCGATAAATCGGGAAACACAGCTGACCCCACTTCGCTGAAGGGATCCAAGCGATCCGCCAACGCCTGATTCAAGCCTGCTCGATCTTGCTACTCTACCTGGGGCCTTGACTTTTTTGAGCAGATGAAAAAGATGCTTCCGACACTTCCACATGTACTCAGCGGACACAGGCGTGAAGTTCACGACTCCAAAGCAGGATTGGTGAGCTTTTATGTCGATGGCCCCGCGTCGCCAAACAGTTCGTCCGGGACGGAGGGGCCGCCGCCCCTGCTGCTGGTGCACAGCATCAATGCAGCGGCATCGGCGCATGAAGTGAAACCGCTATTCGACGCCTACAAGGCCAAAAGGCCCACCTATGCCATCGACTTGCCGGGCTACGGGCACTCGGACCGAAGCGATCGACCCTATCGACAGGGCCTGATGGTTGATGCCGTTCTGGCCGTACTTGACCAGATTCGTTCGGACCACCCCGACCATGCGATTGACGTACTGGCGGTCTCTCTGGCGAGCGAATTTATTGCCAAGGCGGCACTCGCGGCACCCGAATCGATTCGCAGCCTGGCTCTGGTCAGTCCTACCGGGTTCGCCAAGATCACAGCAACGCATGGACCGCCCGAGGCCGATCTTGGCAAGCCGCGTGTTCATCGCATCATCAGCCTGCCATTGCTCGGTCAGGCCTTGTTCAAGCTACTCACCATCCGGCCAAGCATTCGGTTTTTCCTGAAAAAAACCTGGGGTAGTGACAAGATCGACGAAGAGATGTTTCAGCATGCTGCCAGACTCAGCCGCACGCCCGGAGCACATCGGGCGCCGCTTTATTTTGTGGCCGGCTACTTGTTCAGCGCTGACATTCGCTCCGTGTTCAGATCGGTAACGCAGCCGGTATGGATGTCACACGGCGTGCGCGGTGATTTCGTCGATTACAGCCAAACAGATGGCATCACTGAGAAAGCGAACTGGCACGTCACGGTATTCGACACCGGCGCCATGCCGTATTTCGAAGTACCCGAGCAATTTGTCAAGGACTATGACGAGTTTCTTCATCACGTCTAGTGGCCCACTAGCGCATAAAAAACCCGGCACACAGAACCTGCATGCCGGGTCAGCGTTGGTGAAAGGGCCTTAAAGTTCGACCAACACTTCTTCTTCAACCTCGTCGCCGGCTTCAGCGTTTGCCAGAGCTTCCAGATCTGCGACTTCCAAGGCACCCATCGACGAACCCGTGCGAACCTGGTGGGCCGGATAGTCCTTGGCCATTGCCAATCCGCCCAGCGGCTTATTGACGCCCTGGTGGCAGGTTTCGCAGTTGATTTTGCGACTTTCACCCGTGGGTCCCAGGCGGTGCGGAGGAAAGACGCTGCTGAGCGGCGAGACGTACTCGACATTCAAGGCACGGGTCATTTCCAGGCCATACCATGAGGTCACTCGCTGCGGCGGGCTTTGATCCCAGGTACTGAAATTGCGGGTGTTGTGACAATACGTACAGTTGACGTTCAGCGCCTCTGACATGTGAATCATCAGCGCGTATGTCCGCTCCGTCTCCTGCATGCTGCCGATCGGTTGCCCTTCAGGCAGCGCCGTGCGTCCGACGATTCGGATCGAGTCATCACCCTCAATCAGGTCCGAAAACGGATCCACGGGCAGTGAAGTCAAGCCAATGTCTTCGGCGGGACGATTCTGACCCGCGGTCCATCCGAGCATCCCCCCACCTGAGTCGTTGGCCGGGTCGGTATTGAACCAGGCGTACTCGGGCACGTTCTTGCCCCGGTGGCAGGTGTAGCAGGTCACGCCCGTTTCGGCCACATGGGTACCCCAATCCACGTTGACGGTCTGCGTCATTTGCAGCATGCGCCGAGACACAACCTTGGTGTAGACCGTATCGGCCGCGAGATTATCGAGTTGGTGGCAGTAGGCGCACCCCTGCTCAGGAGAGACCCATTCGGTCCAGGCCTGCATCAGACGGGTGAATTGAGCGATCGAAAGGTCGCCGAGCAACTGTACGTTCTGATAAATATCACCCGCCGTGGGTCCAGGGCCATCCGGCGGCAGCGGAGTGGACTCGGGCACCGCCGCAAGCTGAGCCTCCAGCAAAGGGTTAGCAATCCGTGGGTTGCTGACCTCCACCATGCCGGTTCCGCGGAACCCGGTCTGATTGGTATCGATTGGCGGCCGCTCCCAGCCCGCGGTGAACAGCATAAAGACGGTCAACGCGACCAGGATGGCGGCAAATATCCAAACCAGAATTTTCACTGTCCACCTCCTGGCGGCACCATCATGGCCGGATCAACGACGCCTGAATCCGGATAGGGCGGCACCAGTCCATGCTGGATTCCCCACAGATACCAGTTATCGACCACTGTGCCGCTGAGCAGAATGCCGATCCCCCCGGTGATCGGACAGAGCACGGCGAACCACCATGCCCATCGATGGATTGATTCGGTATTGGCACAGAAGCCCATGGTCCAGCGCCAGAACAGGCCGCTGCGCTCGTAACCGGTACCGAGGTCATAGGTTTGCTCGATTTCGCGCTCGGAACCAAAGCGGCTGGTTGCCATAACGGTTCCACCGTGCATGGCAAACAAGAGCACCGACCCGAACAGGAAGACGATCGAAAGCATATGGAACGGGTTATAGAACAGGTTCCCATAGCGGATCGAGAAAGCTGTGGTCCAGTCAAGGTGCGGGAAGATGCCGAACGGAACGGCTTCACTCCAACTGCCCATGAGCACCGGGCGAATGAAGCCCAGGACCAGGTACAGCCAGATCGCGGCCGCGAACGCCCAGGCCACGTGCGTACCCAATCCGAGCTCGCGCGCCCGACGGTACATCCGGACCCACCACAGCAGGATCGAAACGGTCAGGAAGAAGCCGGCCAGCAGCCACCAGCCGCCTTCATTGAGCGGTGGGAGGCTCAGCCCCCATTCCGGACCCGGTGGTTCAAGCGCAAGCCAGGGCAGCTGGCGGACGAATTCAATGGGGCTCCAGTCAACCGACGCCCACATGTTCAGGCCCATGATCTGGATGGCGATAAATCCGGTCAGGATCGACGCGAATCCGTAAGTCCCGAGATAGATCGGACCCACCTGAGCGTCACCGATCCAGCCAAGCCACTTGAAATGAAAAGGTTGACCGATCCGCTGGTCGTTACCACTGGGTAGCGGTACGCCATAATCGATCGGCCCATGCGCCTGCGCGCGAGTGAAGATGTTTAAATTCTCAGCCATGACAACGATATCCCGTCTGCTTTACGACCACACCGGAAGCTCAAGCCACCAGTTCCACCATTCCGGCCATCCGCGGGTCCAGAAGGGACCGCTGATGACAATACAAAGCGCGCTGAACAAACCAGACGCAATGGCCAGGTACAGCCCGAGTCGGTGAACGCCCAGTTCGCCGATCGAGTATCCAATCGTGTCGCGGAAGAAAGAATTGATGTGCTCTGCGGAACCGATCGGCTTCCCTTCTCCGGGATTGAGCACCGAAAGAACCGCGCCCCCGTGCAGTGCCAGTGCCAGGGTCGTCGTGAAGAAAAACGTTACGGCCAGCATGTGCGCTGGATTGTAATGAAAATGAAGGTACTGATAACCGACATTCGAGACCCAGTCGAGGTGACTCAATATGCCGTAAGGGAAACCATGGCCCCAGGCACCCATCAGGACCGGTCGAATCACGACCAGCGTGACGTAGGCGACGATCGCCGCGCCAAAGGCAATCGGGACGTGATATCCGATACCCAGTTTGCGGCAGATTTCGACTTCACGCAGCGCCCAGGAAACGAAGGCGCCAATCGCACACATGGTGACGATCTGCCATATCCCTCCTTCCTTCAGAGGCGCCATGGACAACCCGTAGCTCAGATCAGGCGGTGCAATGCTGATCTGCCACGGGATCCAGGTCGGACCCAGGGCCGCACCGTACAGGATCAGGGTCGTGCCCAGAACCGAGAAAAACAGCGTGGTAACGCCAAAGAACCCGACGTAAAAGGGACCGACCCAAAAGTCGAAAAGGTCCCCGCCGATCAAGGTGCCGCCACGCACTCGGTACTTCTTCTCATAACTCAGCATTGACATGGCTACACCTCCCAGCCTGTAAGAACTTCATTTCGAGCCGGTTCAGCGGGGAGCCGGGCTCCCCGCCCAACAGGACACTAGACTATTTCGTTGCGGTGATAGACAACGCTGGATGTCTGCGTTGTTGCCGCACCGCCTGCAGCCGGACCTTCCAGCCAATTGAACCGATCGGTGCTCAGCAATACAAAGTGA
>JAZBOC010000165.1:0-8809 GCA_036353315.1 Wenzhouxiangella sp.
AGCAGACCTCTGTGACCCCTGAGCTGCTGGTCAGCCTGGCCCTCGACATGCCGGACGATTTCGGCGATTTCCAGCCCGGCGAAGAGCGGCTCATCACCCTGACCTTCAGCAGCGACGGTCAGGCCATCGACCCGGTCGATGCCGGGGTCGATCTGAGTTTTACGACCGAATCCGAGGCGGTCAACGACATCATGCAGGTCAGCGTGCTGCGGGTGATCGAAAGCACGATCGGAATCTTCCGGAACCGCTTTGAGGAGTAGCCAGATTACAAAGCCATGCCCACCATCTCAGCCGGGCGACTGGCAATCGCTTGAAGAAGCACTTCAGCGATTTCCAGGGCGCGGAACATGGCCAGACTCTAGGCCCGGCACCAGAACCTTGCCTTGGTCAGGTTGAAAACGCCCAGAAGAGCAAAGCGGCGGTGCCGGCCAGAATGCCGCCGATGAACGCCCAGGCGCCGGGCCGGGCGAAGTTGACGGTGTAGCCGACGCCGAAGCGCTTCTCGACGAACAGGGCCGGGTCGGCGTCGTTGAAGTAGAACAGGCCCAGCTTCCAGGCGCGGTCGGGCGAGCGATCGCCCTGCTGGACCTCGCCGGCCCGGGCAAAGCGACCGGTCAGCAGCATCCAGATCGGCAGCACCAGCACCAGCACCGGCGCGCCGACGTTGACCAGCATCCCGACCGGGCCGTTGATCCAGCGCTCGCCGTAAAGCACGACCAGCGCGTTGTAGGCGCCCAGAATGCCCATCACCCAGATCACCGCCAGCAAAAAGGTGTTGATTGAGCGCACCCTGCCGCGGTGTCCCGGCAGACGGCGAATGAGCAGGCCCATGGCCATGACCGCGTGGCACAGGGCAAGGCTTGCCGCCATGATCAGCGGCAATCCGAACACCACCGCCACGCTGCGAGTAGCAGTCTGACCGTCCGGCAGTCCCGAGGGCACGAACACCGAATCCGGAATCTGACTCCAGTTCAGGGCCAGCCACCCAGCCGCCGCAGCCAGGACAAGGTACGGCAGCAGGTGCAGCCACAGCGGACCCGGCACGATGTCAACCAGCGTATCGCGGCGCAGCGAGGCCTGGCGCCTCTGAGACGGCTGCTGGCTGAAACGCAGGGCGATGCCGCGGCAGTGAATGAACGCCGCCAGCGCGCCGATCACCGGCAGCATCGGTGCCAGGCCGAAGATCAGGGCAGCGGCAAGGTCTCCGGATACGATCCAGGACAGCGGCGCAATCACGGCCAGCGCGAGCAGCGTCGCCATGGCCGTGAGCACCGCGTAGCGCCGGGCAATGAGTTGCCCCATATCGGTGGCGGGGAAGTCCGCCGGCACCGTCACAGCAAAAAACGTCGTACCGCGGCTCAGCGCCGGCATGAACGACATCAGTACGCCGACGCCCACGGTGATGAGATAGGCCAATAACAGCTCGAACAGGGTCATGACGAACTCCTTGGGGTCTCGATGAAATCCTCCAGCACCGAATCCAGCGCCTCGCGCTGCACGCCCAGCGCCTGGAATCGGTTGCGCAGATCGCGCAGTTCCTTCCTGAACCCGTCGATAAGGGTGAGGGTTTCGTCTTCGGCCAGCACCGGACGGGAGCGGTCGCGCACGACAGTACCTGCGCGGCGCTTGAGCTCCAGCCAGCCCTCGGCCTCGAGCACGCGATAGGCCTGGGCCACGGTGTTGAAGTGCACCCCGAGGTCGCGGCCGAGCGCTCTTGAGGACGGCAGCGCATCCCCCGGGCCCAGATCACCGGCCACCAGGGCCGAGCGCAGACCGTTGACGATCTGCTGGACCATGGGCACCTCGGAGGCCAGGTCGACGCTCAGTTCAGGTGTTTGTACACTAGACATGTACAAACCATAAACCAGGCCTCAGCGTTTGTCAATGTACATGGGCCATGTACATTTCAGCGCCTTCAGCCCGGCGCCTAATCGCCCTCGGGCTGCAGGTACTTGGCCAGCCAGGTGTGCACTTCTTCCCAGAAATGCCGGGCCTCCTTGCCGTTCATGATCCAGTGGTCGGCGTCGTGGAAGACCAGCAACTTCGAAGGCACCTGCATGCGCTGCAGGTAGGTCCAGGCAGCAATGGTCTGGTTGAGCGGCACGCGATAGTCCCGCTCGCCGATGGTCAGCATGGTCGGGGTCGCGAACAGGTTGGCATAGGTTGACGGGCTCTGGACTTGCCACACCAGGCTGTCGCCCCAGGGCGGGCCACCGTTCATGCGCTCGCGGTGGTAAATCGCGTCGCTGGTCGCCCACTGCCCTTCCAGGTCGATCAACCCGGCATGCCCGACCAGGGCGTCAAAGCGGTCCGTGGTGGCCAGCAGCCAGTTGACCAGATGGCCGCCGTAGCTTGCGCCGGTGGCCGCCTGCCGTTCCGGATCGATGAAGGCGAAGCGCTCGATGGCGGCATCCGCCGCCTCGATCAGCTCCTCGCCGGGTGTGGCCAGCGGATCGCCCTCGATGTTGCGCGAGAACTCGGCACCGTAACCTGTCGAACCCGTGTAGTCGGTCAGCAGCACGACGTAGCCGGGCGCAGCCAGCAGGTGCGGACTCCAGCGCACGTGGTCTCTGTCCTGAGATGAGCTGAACGGCCCGCCGTGGATAAACAGCACCAGCGGATACTGCTGGTTCTCGTCGAAACCGGGCGGGAGCGCCAGCCAGCTATGCACGCGCCGACCCTTGCTGGAGGTAAACCAGAACGAACGAAACGCCGGCCGGTCCAGCCCCTCGGCGCGCTCGGCGTTGAATTGGGTCAGCGCCGTGCGCTCGCCGCTGCCCGGATTCACGCGCACCAGCTCAACCGGTACTGCAGAGCTTTCCCAGGTTGCGACCAGCCAGCCGTCGGCAAACTGCACGCCGCCGAAAACCCCGGCGCTGTCGGCGTCCAAGGACCTCACCTCGCCCCCATCCGCCGGCATCGCGAACAAACGGACGTGGCCCAAATCGTCAGCGCTGAGATAAATCGTGCGGCCATCGGCGCTGATGTCAAAACCGCCCACCGAGCGATCAAAGGCGCCGGTCAGGACCTGAAGGTCACCCACCAGGCCCTCGTCGCTCCATTCGGCCCGCGCGATTTCGGTGTGGTTATAAACGAACTCGTTGATCGGTCCATAACTGCAGTAGAGCGACCGCCCATCCGGGCTGAAACGGGCCCGGGTGCAGCTGAAGTCATCGCCCTGGGTGACCGCCACAGGCTCACCGCCGTCGACCGGTACCCGATAGAGGTGATAGCGGACGATCGAATGCGCCGCTTCGTTCAGGTTCTGGGTCGCCGTGAACACCAAGGACTGCCCGTCCGGCGTCCAGGCTGCCTGCAGACTGTCGCCGCCCAAAGACGGCGAGCCGCCATAGCCCGGCGCGTTGACCAATTCCGTGCCAAACAGCAGGTCGACCGGCTCGGCGCCATGTTCAGCATCCTGCACAAACAGCCGGGTGTGCTTCTCGTCGCGCCAGCGGTTCCACTGGCGGATCGGAAAGATCTCGTAGCGAGAGACGTTGATGCCGTCTTCCTCGGCCTGTTTGTCAAGCTCGGCGTTGGCCTCGTCGTCGCCTGCGTCGGGCCAGACCCGGCTTTCGAAAGCGATCCGCTGGCCGTCGGGGCTCCAGGTCGGATTCGAAGCCCCGGTTGACAGATCGGTGATCTGGACCGCCTCACCCGGGCCGGTCATGTCCAGAACAAAGATCTGGGCCGGCTCGTCCTCCTCGCCGCGGCTGGCGCTGAACGCGATCTTCGCCCCGTCCGGCCGCCAGCGAACGCCGCTCTCGCCGCCCGAGGTGGCGGTCAACCGGCGCGGCGGCGCGCTGCCGTCGACGCGGATCAGCCACAGGTCCGAAACCGTACCGTCATCCTCATACGAGGGCTCTGTGACCGAAACAATCGCATGCTGCCCGTCCGGGCTGACCACGGGCGAGCCCAGCCGCTTCATCAACCAGACGTCCTCGTGGGTGACCGGGCGCAGTTCGCCCTCCTGCGCCGCCAGCGGCGAGGCCATCAACAAAAACACCAGAACCAACATCGAAACGCGCCAGACCATGGACATCAAAAATCTCCGGAGTGAACTAAAGATCTAATGGTAACCGCGCCCGGAATCTGACCGCCAGCCAATTCAACGGCCGCAAAGGCACTAGAATCCGGGCATGTCGAATCCGCCCGCTCAAGCCGCCGTGCTCGAAGCCACCCGCCGCTGGCTGGAAGAAGTCGTGATCGGGCTCAACCTGTGCCCGTTTGCCGGCCGGCCCTGGCGCGAAGGCCGGGTGCGGCTTAGGGTCAGCGATGCGGTCAGCGAGCAGCAGCTGGCCGAGCACCTGGCCGAAGAACTGATGACGCTGCAGCAGGCCGACCCGACCGAGCGCGAGACCACGCTGCTGATCCACCCGCACGTGCTGGGCGATTTTCTCGACTACAACGATTTTCTGGATCTGGCCGATGCCGTGCTGGAAGACCTGAGTCTGGACGGGATTCTCCAGATCGCCAGCTTCCACCCCGACTACCGCTTTGCCGAAGGCCCGGCCGACGACCCGGCCCACTGCACCAACCGCTCGCCCTACCCCATGCTGCACCTGCTGCGCGAGGCCAGCATCGAGTGCGCCACCGCCAGACTGCCCGACCCCGAAGCCATCTACGAGCGCAACATCAAGACGATGAGAGAACTTGGCGTGGCAGGCTGGCGCAAGCTGATCGAGCACGACTGAGCAGTCTTTCGACAACCGGCGCCGCAGTCTTCTCGCGCGAATATCCCGCTTGCGGCGGCCGTGATCACGGCCATCGCCGACAATAGCCATGGAATCGAACGGGTTGCGATCAACGCAGCCACTTCAGGCAATGACCCACGACCACGGCACCCGCCGGCACACCGCCGACGATCCGCGAGACCTGACCTCCGGCCCCATCTGGCGCCAGCTTTTGCGTCTGGCCGGGCCGATGGTCCTGGGCATCGGCGCGGTGATGTCGGTGCAGGTGGTCGACACCTTCTTCGTCGGCCAGCTCGGTACCGGCCCGCTGGCCGCATTGTCGTTCTCTTTTCCGGTTGCGCTCACGCTGGCCAGCGTGTCCATCGGTCTTTCGGCCGGCGCCGCCTCGCTGGTCTCGCGCGCGATCGGGCGCGGCGATCGGGATCGCACCCGCCAGCTGGCCAGCGACTCGCTGCTGCTGACCCTGGGCGTTGTGCTGGTGCTGACGGCGGCCGGGCTGCTGACGCTGGAGACCATCCTGGGCATGCTGGGCGCCAGCGGCGAGATTCTCGACATGGCGATGCGATACAGCAGGATCTGGTTCCTGTCGCTGCCCTTTCTCATCGTCACCATGGTCTGCAACGCCATGACCCGCGCCGGCGGCGACGCCTTCTGGCCCAGCACCATCATGGCCAGCTCGGCGCTGCTCAACGTCATCGGCACGCCGATCCTGGTGTTCGGGGTTGGGCCTGTACCCAACCTGGGCATCGAGGGCGCGGCGCTGGCCACGCTGATGGCCCGCGTGATCTCGTCACTCATGGCGCTGTATCTGGTGATCGGTCGGGACCGCCTGGTCGTGCTGGCCTGGCGCGACCTGCGGCGCTTTTCCCGCTCGGCCCGGCGCGTGCTGAGCATCGGCATTCCGGCGGCGGTCGGCAACGCCTCCAACCCGCTGGGCATGGCCATTGCCACCGCCGTCATCGCCGTGCTGGGCTCGGAAACGGTGGCCGGGTTTGGTGTCGCAACCCGCCTGGAGGCGTTCGCAATCTTGCCCATGCTGGCGCTTTCGGCCTCCATCGGCCCGGTGGTGGGCCAGAACTGGGGCAGCGACCGGGCCGACCGGGTCGCCCTGGCCATGAAAACAGCCTTCGGCTTCTGCGCCGGCTGGGCGCTGGTCCTGGCGCTTTTCTTCTGGGCGTTCGGGCAACCCGTCGCCGCGCTGTTTACCCAAGAGGGCAGCGTCGCCGAAGAGGCCGCGCGCTACCTCTGGATCGTGCCCATCAGCCTGTGGGGCTATGGCATCGCCATCATCGCCGCCGGCGCGTTCAATGCTCTGGGCAAGCCGCTGATCGCCCTGGCCTATTCGCTCACCCGCACAGCCGTTTTTTACGTACCGCTGGTCTGGATCGCCTCACGTCTGGACGGGTCCACCACGGTCTACGGCGCCATTGCCGTGGCCAATGCGCTGGCCGGCATCCTAGTCGCGATCGACTCGCTCTACCGCGTGCGGCGATTGAACAGCCACGGACTGGATAACGCCTCAAGAAATCGCTGATTGGTCTGTTAAAGCGTTGCAACCAAGACCAACCAATTTACCTCGATCGCGACCCGATTCTTCTCGAATCCGCCCTGGTCAGGGCCACGAGAAATTTGTGGCGAGGCAACCTCAGCAACTGCAAGCCGAGGATTGCGGGCTGTTGAGCTTCTACTTATCCGGCTCTTCTTCGGAGATTCCGGCCGAAATTCCCGAGAAATCGATTATTTCCAGCAAATTCCACCACGGCGACCCTAATCCAATCGGCCGAACAAAGTCTTGCCTGTTTCGGATATTTCGATTAAATTGAAGGTCATAAGAATGAACCCGACAGGGAGAGATGGAAATGGAGAGTGCAAAGCAATTCGATGATTTGCCAAGCGCGGAAATCGCCAGCCTGGCCCGAGATAGCGCGACCGCACTGAGCCGATTGCTTCGCGACCACCCGGAAGGCGACCGAGCACAGATCCGTCTGGACGGCGAGGACCTGATCCTGCCGCGTTCGGCGCTCGACCTGCTACGCAAGTTGCTGGCGGAAATGGCCCAGGGCAATGCCGTGACTGTCGTTCCGGTGCATGCCGAACTGACTACGCAAGAGGCCGCCGACATGCTCAATGTCTCGCGCCCCCACCTCGTCAAACTGCTCAAGGAAGAGAAGATTCCCTACACCATGGTCGGCTCGCATCGGCGCATTCGCCTTCAGGATCTCCTGGCCTACAGGAAACACCAGGATGAACGCAGCCAGGATGCACTCCAAAAACTCGCTGAACAGGCCCAGGACTTGAACATGGGCTATTAGGGCATGAGGTTTGTCGTCGTTTACGATGCCTGCGTCCTGTACCCGGCACCCCTTAGAGATTTTCTGGTCAGACTGGCAACCACCAATCTGTTTGCAGCTCGTTGGACCGACCAGATTCACGAGGAGTGGATACGCAATGTTCTGGCAAAGCGCAGCGACGTAAGCCGGGCCCATGCGCAGATGATCGTGACCTTCAATCTCCGTGACTTTCCCGCTGAAAATCTTGACGCCTTCGGAATCGAGGCCATCCATCCAGACCGTTTCATCGAATGCCAGATGGACTTGAGAGAGGCAGCAGTGGTTCGAACGGCCCGAGCACAACGGCAATCATTGAAAACCCGCCGTATTCTGCCGAGGAACTGCTCGACACCCTGGCCGCCCAAGGACTACCGGCCAGTGCCGACCGCTTGCGAGAATTTCAGGAACTGATTTAGAGGCTGGTCAGAAGACCGCTCCCATCCGCCGCCCCGAACCTGATAAACGTCATCCCGGACCTGATCCGCGACGGGGTCTGATGACTGGGATTCCGACCTGCGAAATCATGAAGCCAATTAGCAAGCAAGTATCAAGGGGACCGCAAGCCTGTTATGACCGAAAACTATCGCCCCGTATGCCGGCCGGTCCGGGTGGACCGCCGCGTGGCAGCCGCGTTACTCCCTCAGGCCCTCGTTGACGCGCGCTAAGGTGTTCCAGCGCCTGGGACGCTACGACTGCCTCCGACCACTTCGAACTCGAATACGCCCGGCGCTACCACCAGGCCGGCTTGCGCTCGGCCTTCCTCGACACCATCGGCTTGAAGCACATCGGCAAGCTCACCACCGAGTCCGGCGACAACGCCTACAGCCTGAATGAGCAGGGGCAGTTTGGGCGGCCGGGGCGGCGTTGAATTGAGCGAGTTGGCCATTCTCAGCCTTTGAGAAACTGCCATTGCAGAATTGAACTCGGAGGGGAAAACACCGCACCGGCCGCCCATCCGGGCACACTCGGCACTTCCCCAGAAAACGCACAAAGGAGCAAAGCCGTGGCGCAATTCGTTGAGGGTGAACTGGCCGTCCTGCAAAATGCCAGCTACTTCCAGGAGTGGGACGGGGCACTGGCCGTTGTCGTCGGCCCCCTGAAGCTGCGCAACCCGCGCGACATGCATACCATGCAGCGCGAGCCGCTGCTTTCCTACTCCGTTTTGCCGCTGGTCGAAGGCGCGATCGAAGTCTGCTGCCAGCCGCATCAGCTGCGCAAGCTCGATGGCGCAGACGAGACAACCAACAGCACGGCCCAGGGCATAGAATTGGCATCAATCCAGATCAGGCGGCTCGGCATGGCCATTAATGGGGGAGATTGAATCGAGCGATGACCAAGCCGGCCAAGAAACGACCGCCACTGAAAGATCCAGCCATGCGCAACCCCGGCCAGTCGCTGGCCGAGGCGCGGCGACGCGTTTGGGAAGACTTTGGCTTTATGCCAGCGTTAGCAACCGCATGCTTTGCCATGGTCGCGCTGATCAAGTGGATCGAGCAAGCATCCGGCAATATGGTTCCGGCCTGGGTATGGACCATACTGATGCTGCTCAGTCTGATCTGGTTGGTTTACCGCATGATTAAGGCCCAACCCGTAATCCGCGCCCTGGCCCAGGGTGAACAAGGCGAGCGCGCCGTCGGCCAATTTCTGGAGCGCCTGCGAGAGGACGGCTACCAGGTATTCCACGACCTGATCGGCGATGGCTTCAATCTGGACCACGTCATCATCGGCCCGGCCGGCGTATTCACTATCGAAACCAAGACCTGGAGCAAGCCGGCCACCGGCCAG
>JAZBOC010000166.1:0-51700 GCA_036353315.1 Wenzhouxiangella sp.
CCGGAACCAGAGCCGGAACCAGAGCCGGAACCAGAGCCGGAACCAGAGCCGGAACCAGAGCCGGAACCAGAGCCGGAGCCAGAGCCGGAGCCAGAGCCGGAGCCGGTGCATTTTCTGCGCCGGGGCGTGGTGGGCGAGGTCGATGCCGGCCTGGATGTGCGATATGCAACGCTGCTGGGTCAAGCGATTGGTTCTATGGCAGTCGACCGCGATTTGTCACGGCTGGCTGTGGCGCGCGACGGTCGTCCGCAGGGACCGATCCTGCTCGAGGGTGCTGTCCAGGGGTTGCGCGCGGCCGGGATTGACGTTCTTCAGCTGGGGGCCCTGCCGGCACCGCTGATGCGTTTCGCGGCCCTGGAGCTGGCCGATCGCTCCGGCGTAATGGTGGGCGAATCGCTGCAGCCAACCGGATGGAACGGGATGCGGGTGATGCTGGATGGCAAGACGATTGATGGAGAGCAAGTGCGCGATCGTCTGCGCCAACTCGACAGCGATGTCGGCAACGGCTCGATCGGGGAGCTGATTTCAGATGACACCGTGGCCGCTCGCTACATCGACCGGGTCGCCGCGCAGGTCCAGCTAGAGCGTCCGCTGAAAGTCGTCGTCGACTGCGCCAACGGCGTCTGCGGCCTGATCGTGCCGCGCCTGCTGGAGGCCGTCGGCGCTGAGGTCATTCCGCTGTATGCCGATGTCGATGGCCATTTCCCGAATCACCCACCGGATCCGACCCGGACCGACAATCTCAACGACCTGCGCCTTTGTGTCCGCAGCTTCAATGCCGACCTCGGGTTGGCCTTCGACAGCGACGGTGAGCGGCTCAACCTCGTCGCCGGGGATGGCACGATCCTGTGGCCTGATCGCATACTGATGTTGCTCGCACGCGATCTGCTCACGCGTCATCCGGGCAGCGTCGTGGTGCATGACGCTTGCTGCTCGCCGCATTTAGGCGCCTGGGTGACGGACCTGGGTGGAAAAGTAGTCCGGGTCGGGGCAGGGCCGACTGCGGTTGAATGGGCGCTTGCCGAGCACGGCGCCAGACTGGCCGGAACCAGCGAAGGCCACGTGTTTTTGGCCCAGGACTGGGCGTCGCCGCAGGATGCCGTGTTTGGCGCTTGCCGGTTGCTCGAAATCCTGGCCGCTGATACCCGGGACATCGCCGAAATCTTCGGGGAGCTGCCCGTCGTCGTCAACGAGCCACCCATGCTGCTGGAGTTGCCGGCTCGGAACCCGGAATCGGTCCTGGAAGCGCTTGCCGAGGGCGGCGATCGCGCGCTGCTATCGGACGAGCATGGTGCGTGGATGGTTGAGAAGGACGGCTGGGCCGGTGTGGGTCTCTCCGAGGACGGTGAGCAGTTGTGGTACAGAGTCGAGGGAGCTGACGAGCACGCCGTCCACCGCATTCGTCAGCGTCTGGCTGAACGACTGCGGGCTGCAGACCGACGCCTGATTCTCCCGCCCTGATTGCGGGCACCTCGTGCCCACGCTGCTTTTCAACAAGCCTTTCCGGGTGTTGTCTCAGTTCACCGACAAGGACGGAAGGCCAACCCTGTCCGACTGGATTGACGTACCCGGTGTCTATGCCGCGGGTCGGCTGGATTTTGATAGTGAGGGTTTGCTGGTGTTGACCAGTGATGGGAGACTCAAGGCCCGGCTTGCCGAGGCCGGCGCGGCGACGCCCAAAACTTACCTGGTCCAGATCGAGGGTCGCCCCAACGTTCGTGCCCTTGACCGCCTGGCCGGTGGGTTAATCCTGAACGATGGACCCACACGCTCGGCTCAGGTGCAGCTGATGGCGCGGTCGCCGGGCTGGCTGTGGCGGCGCGACCCCCCCGTCGCGCCGCGTCCCGGCAAGCCCACCAGCTGGCTGGAGATCACGCTGACCGAGGGTCGCAATCGCCAGGTCCGCAGAATGACGGCTGCAGTCGGTCTACCCACGCTGCGCCTGGTTCGCACTCGGGTTGGGCCTTATACCCTGGGCGATCTCCAGCCGGGCGAGTGGAAGCCCATCGATCAGTAGGCGAATTCGCGAAAGATCTTGCGGACATCGCCCTGCCAGCGGGTCTCGTAGGCGGCCAGCTTGACCTCGGCCGGGGTGGTGCCCCGATCGACCACGTCTTCGAGTGCATTGAGGAATCCGCCCTCGTGATCGCCCGCGCCGTTGAAGCGCTGGCGTCGCGCCAGGCCACCCCGCGCCAGGCTCAGCAGTTCGCGAGCGATGTCGAGGACACTGCGGTTGCCGATGCGGGCTTTAAGGCCAATCCTGGCGACATCTTCGCGCAGTTGCTGACGTTGCTCCAGGGTCCAGTCGCGCGACATGTCGAGGCAGGCGGCCAGGTTCGACGCATCGTAGAGCAGGCCGACCCAGAATGCCGGCAGCGCACACAGGCGTCGCCAGGGACCACCGTCGGCACCGCGCATTTCCAAAAAGCGCTTGAGCCGCACTTCCGGAAATGCCGTGGTCAGATGATCCTCCCAATCAGCCAGAGTCGGATATTGGCCTTCAAACCCGGTCAGCCGACCGGCAAGGAAATCGCGGAACGACTGCCCCGCCAGATCAATGTACCGGCCGTTGCGCCGTACGAGGTACATCGGCACGTCCAGCATCCACTCTACGTAGCGCTCGAAGCCCATGCCCGATTCAAAGACCCACGGCAGCATGCCTGTGCGGTCCGGATCGGTATCGGTCCAGACCTGGCTGCGCTGGCTCAAGTAACCGCTGGGTCGGCCCTCGACGAAAGGCGAATTGGCGAATAGAGCGGTAGCGATTGGCTGCATGGCCAGCGAGGCGCGAAACTTGTCGACCATGTCGGCCTCGCTGGAAAAATCCAGGTTGACCTGCACGGTGCAGGTGCGCTTCATCATGTCCACGCCCATCGTGCCGACCTTGGGCATGTAGTTGCGCATGATCACGTAGCGCGCTTTGGGCATCCACTCAATGTCCTCGCGGCGGGCGGTCGGATGGAAGCCCAGGCCGATAAATCCGATGCCCAGCGGCTCGGCCACGGCGCGTACTTCGGCCAGATGCGCATTGACTTCACTGCAGGTCTCGTGGAGATTGTCGAGCAGTGCGCCGGACAGTTCGAGCTGACCGCCGGGCTCGAGGGTGATCGAGCAGCCATCGGGTTTTTTCAGGGCAATCGGCAGGGAATCCTCGTTGACGATCTCCCAGTCGAAGCGCTCGGCCAGGCCCTCCAGCATGGCGCGAACGCCAGACCGGCCCTCGTATTTCAGAGGTTCCAGGGTATCGGTCAGGAAGCCGAACTTTTCGTGTTCGGTGCCGATGCGCCACTCCGACTTCGGACGCGAGCCGGAGGCAAGCCAGTCGGCCAGCTGCTGCGGTCGGGTCAATACATCATCTGCGTTCACGGCGAGGCCCGCGGCTAGAATGGAGCTGCAATTATCGTCGTTTCCGGGCCCGCTTGCATGCTGAACGCATTTCGTTTGCTGACGACTCTGGCGCTGTCGCTAATCTGGCTGTCGCCAGGGCAGGCGGCCACTCTCCATCGAGGGCTTGGCCCTGAGCCCGACGCGCTCGATATCCACCTGGCTCAGAGCCTGTCTGCGCTCAACGTCCTGCGCGATTTGCACGAGGGTCTGGTGACGCTGAATGCCGCGGGAGAATTGATCCCCGGTATCGCGCGCTCGTGGACAGTCAGCGAGGACGGCAGGGTCTGGACTTTCGATCTGGATCCGACCGCGCGCTGGTCGGATGGCTCGGCGATCGAGGCGGGGGATTTCGTGGCCGGCTGGCAACGCGCGCTCGATCCGGCGACGGCCGCTCCTATGGCAGGCCTGCTCGACCCGATCATGGGAGCCGGCGCGGCGCGGCGTGGCCAGGCCGGTGGCCGGGCGCTGGCGGTACGCGCCGACGGCCCGCGCCGGCTGGTTGTCGAGCTGGATCAGGCCACGCCCTGGTTCGCCGAGCTGTTGACCCATCCGCTGACTTATCCCTGGCCAGGCGAGCACGACGATCGCTACAGCGGCCCTTTCGTGCTGGTCGAGAGGGTGCCTGGCGCGCGTATTCGGCTGGCCGCCAACGGGCAGTACCGGGCGGCCGACGAACTGGCGCTGGACGAGGTGGTCTGGCACGTGATCGAAGAACCGTCGGTGGAGTTGGCCCGCTACCGAGCCGGGCAGCTGCACATCACCGAAACCATTCCGCCCGGCCGGCTGGACTGGATGCGCGAGCAGTTCGGTGAGGAGCTGAGAATTGCGCCGTACCTGGGCACGTTTTTTCTCGCCTTCAATGTCTCGCGTGAACCATTCGCCGAGGCCCCCGATCTGCGTCGGGCTCTGAGCCTGGTGATCGATCGGGAGCTGCTGACTGAGCGGGTGCTGGGGGCCGGCGAGATGCCCGCATGGGGTCTGATCCCGCCAGGCATACCCGGCTGGAAGGAGTCGCGTCGCGCCCCGGGGCTGACGATGGACGAGCGCATTGCCGTCGCGCGCGACCTTTATCGGCAGGCCGGCTACGATGACCGTCGGCCGCTGCGGGTCGAATTTCGGTTCAATACCTCGCTGACCCACCGGCGCATGGCCGTGGCCATCGCCGCGATGTGGAAGCAGCACCTGGGCGTGGAGACCCGCCTGGTCAATGAGGAATGGAAAGTCTTTGTCGCCAACCGACGCCACGGCAGAATTACCGAGATCGTGCGCGGCGGCTGGATCGCCGACTGGCGCGACGCCGGCAATTTCCTGCAGTTGTTCCAGACCGGCAGTCCGTTGAACTACGCCTTCTATTCCGATCCCGTGTTCGACGATTTCATGGCCAGATCGGCGCGCGCCGACGGCAGCGCGCGGCTGGACTGGCTGCGCAGAGCTGAAGATCGGGTGCTTGAGCAGGCAGTGGTCATTCCGCTGTACTACTATGTCTCACGCCACCTGGTTAAACCTGAGGTGGGCGGATTCGAGGACAATGCCATGGACATCCACCTATCGCGCTGGCTATCGCTGCAATGAGGTTCCTGTCGGGCCTGATGGCGATTTTGCTGGTGGCCTGCGGTGGAGATCCGTCCGAGCAAGGGGCGCCAACCCCGACTCGCCTGCCGCAGCCGGTAGAGCTGGAGCTGGACGATCAGGGTCGTCCGCTGCCGCATGTGCTGGCCGAGCAGCAGGTCATCCACCGTGGCAACGGCGAGGAGCCGCAGACGCTCGATCCGCACCTGGCCGAGGGCGTGCCGAGTTCCAATATTCTGCGGGATTTGTTCGAGGGCCTCACCACAACCACCCCGGACGGGCGCATCGTTGCCGGCGCGGCCGTCCATTGGGATATCAGTCGGGACGGCCTGGTCTACACTTTCTATCTCGATCCGGACGGTCGCTGGAGCAACGGCGATCCGGTCACCGCCGAGGATTTCGTGTGGTCCTGGCGGCGTGTGGTTGATCCCGCCTCCGGCGCGGCCTATGGCCGAATGCTCGCCCCGGTGGTCAACGCTGAAGCGATATTTGCCGGTCGCCTGCCGGTCGAGGAGCTGGGTGTGACCGCGCTCAGTCCAACGTCTTTTCAGGTGCGTCTGAACGACCCCACCCCTTACTTTCTGGGATTGTTGAATCACCCGACCACCTATCCCGTCCACCGCCCCAGCTATGAGGCCCACGGCAGCGCACATGTGCGTCCCGGCAACCTGGTTTCGAATGGCGCGTTCCGCTTGCTGGACTGGCAGATTCGCTCGCGCATCGAACTGGAAAAGAACCCCCACTACCGTGCCGCTGAGAGCGTGATCATCGAGCGGGTCGTGCTGTATCCGTTCGAAGACGAAAACACCGAGTTCAATCGATTCAGGGCTGGCGATCTGCACTGGACCTACCAAGTGCCGAATACCCAGTTCCGCTGGCTGCAGCGCAACATGTCTGAGGCCCTGGTCGTCGCGCCCTGGTTCGGGACCTACTTCTTCTCGTTCAATCTGACGCGACCCCCGTTCCAGGATAATTTGCCGCTGCGCGGGGCGCTGAACCTGGCGATCGACCGTGAAATCCTCACCACCCGAGTGACCCAGTTCGGCGAGATACCGACCTTTACCCTGATTCCTCCCGGGCTGCCCGACTTCGAGTCACCCGTCCCCGAATACGCAGACTGGACCCAGGCAGAACGGCAGGCCGAGGCGCTTCGCCTGTATCGTCAGGCGGGTTACTCCGATGACGAACCCCTGACCGTGGAGCTGCGCTACAACACCTCTGAAAATCACCGCAAGATCGCCGTGGCGTTGGCGGCGATGTGGAAAGACGTCCTCGGGGTGCGCACTCGCCTGATCAACGAGGAATTTCGGGTATTTCTTCAAAACCGTGCTCAGCGCCGGGTCACAGAGGTGTTTCGGGCCGGCTGGATCGGGGACTACCAGGATGCCTTTACCTTCCTGGAGCTGTTTCACAGCGGCCATGGCCGCAACGATGCCGGCTACGACAACCCGCGCTACGATCGTCTGCTCGAGCAGATCGCCGGCGAGCGCATTCCGTCGCGCCGGCGAAACCTGATGGCCGAGGCCGAGCGGATCCTGCTCGAAGACCAGGTCGTTCTGCCGGTTTACGTCTATGTGTCCAAACGCCTGGTTGACCCGCGGCTGGGCGGTTGGGAGAACAACATCATGGACCACCACCTGACCCGGCACATGTACCTTCTGCGAGATCGCCAGCGGGTCGAGAGCGCCCGGGTAGACAATGAGAGTTGATCGCCCGCCGATGAAGTGGGCCGTCGCCGTCAGAAAGGGCGGGGGCGCGCGATGCTGAAGTATTCGCTCAGGCGCTTGCTTTCGGCGATCCCGACGCTGTTTTTGCTGATCACCTTCGCTTTTTTCCTGATCCGCATCGCGCCCGGCGGGCCGTTCGATTCAGAGCGCGCCCTGCCGCCGGACATCGAGGCCAATCTCGAGGCCAAGTACCATCTGGACGAAGCGCTGCCCCTGCAGTACTTTCGGTACCTGTGGCAGATTGCCCGGCTGGATCTTGGGCCGTCGTTCCACTATCTGGACTGGACGGTCAACGATCTCATCGTCCAGGGTGCTCCGGTGTCGTTCACGCTCGGCG
The DNA here is from genome assembly GCA_036353315.1 of Wenzhouxiangella sp. Taxonomy (GTDB): domain Bacteria; phylum Pseudomonadota; class Gammaproteobacteria; order Xanthomonadales; family Wenzhouxiangellaceae; genus Wenzhouxiangella. The sequence goes on from JAZBOC010000166.1 coordinate 7,021, forward strand.
GTTTGGCGCTGCTGTTGGCGCTGGCGATCGGGGTTCCGATCGGCGCCTGGGCCGCCCTGCGCCAGAATCGAGCGGCGGATTACTCGGTGATGAGCATTGCCATGATCGGCATCTCGATTCCCAACTTCGTCATGGCGCCGCTTTTGATCCTGTTGTTTGCGATCACGCTGGGCTGGCTGCCGGCCGGCGGCTGGGCATTCACGCCGTCGCGCATGGTTTTGCCGGTGGTCACGCTGGCCCTGCCGATGATCGCCTACATCGCCCGCATCACGCGCGGGGCGATGATCGAGGTGCTGCGCTCAAGCTTCATCCGAACCGCGCGCGCCAAGGGCATGCCGGAAAAGACCATTCTGTTCCAGCACGCGCTCAAGCCTGCTCTACTGCCGGTGATTTCTTATCTGGGACCGGCTGCGGCGGCGATCCTGACCGGTTCGGTGGTGGTCGAGCGAATCTTTACCATTCCGGGTATCGGCTCGTATTTTGTCCAGGGCGCCCTCAACCGCGACTACACACTGGTGATGGGCGTGGTGATCCTGTACGGTGTTTTGATCATTCTGTTCAACTTCCTGGTCGACCTGGTGTATGCCTGGCTGGACCCGCGCATTCGCTACGACGAGCAGGAGGCCTGAAGGCCGTGAACGAAATCACCCGCGACGCTTTCGACCGAGCCCTGGATACGCGCACTGTGCGCGGTCGATCCCTGTACATCGACGCCTGGCATCGCCTGCTCAAGAACAAGGCGGCCGTGACTGCTCTGGCCGTGCTCAGCCTGATGGTCGTGCTGGTCATCGTCGGGCCGATGCTCAGCAGCTGGGACCATGAGATTCCAGACTGGGATCACTACTCCACGCCACCCTCGCTGGAAACCGGGCATCTGTTCGGTACCGACGCGCTGGGCCGGGACCTGTTCGTGCGTACCATGATCGGGGGTCGGATCTCGCTGCTGGTGGGTGTGGTTGCGACCCTGGTTTCGTTGGTCATCGGCATTTCCTACGGCGCGGTCGCCGGCTACTTCGGCGGCCGGGTCGATAATCTGATGATGCGCTTTGTCGACGGCATTTACGCCATGCCGTTCATGTTTTTCGTCATCGTGCTGATGGTGGTGTTCGGACGTAACATCTTCCTGATCTTCGTGGCCATTGGGGCGATCAACTGGCTGGACATGGCCCGCATCGTGCGGGGCCAGACGCTGAGCCTGAAGAACAAGGATTTTGTCGAGGCCGCGCGCGCCTGCGGCGCCACCGAGTTCCATATTATTCGCCGGCACATTATTCCCAACCTGCTGGGCGTGGTGGTCGTCTACGTGACCCTGACCATCCCGCAGGTCATTCTGGTCGAAAGTTTCCTCAGCTTTCTGGGCCTGGGCGTGCAGGAGCCGCTGACCTCCTGGGGGGCGCTGGTCAATGAAGGCGCCCAGGAGCTGGAAACGGCGCCCTGGTCCCTCCTGTTTCCCGCCTGCTTCCTCGCCGCGACCCTGTTTTCATTCAACTTTCTCGGCGATGGTCTGCGCGATGCGCTGGACCCCAAGGATCGTTTCTAGCCATGGCGCTGCTCGAAATCCGCGACCTTAGCGTGGCCTTCGATACACCCGACGGCGTGGTGCATGCCGTCAACGGGATCAGCTTTGACCTGGAGCCCGGTGAGACCCTGGGACTGGTCGGTGAGTCCGGGTCCGGCAAGACCCAGACAGCTCTGGCGGTCATGGGGCTGTTGGCCGAAAACGGGCGCGCCAGCGGATCGGTCAAGTTCCGCGGACAGGAACTCTTGGGCTTGTCGCCGGGCGAACTCAGCCGGCTGCGGGGTTCAAAGATTTCGATGATTTTCCAGGATCCGGTCAGCTCGCTCAATCCTTACATGACCATCGGCGATCAGCTGGTCGAGGTGCTGACCCACCATCGCAACCTGCGACGCCGCGAGGCACGCGGGCGGGCGATGGAAATGCTTCGGCTGGTGCGCCTGAGCGACGCCGAGCAGCGCATGCGCCAGTTCCCCCACGAGTTGTCCGGTGGCATGTGCCAGCGCATCATGATTGCTATGGGCCTGCTCTGCCAACCCGATCTGCTGATTGCCGACGAGCCGACCACGGCGCTGGACGTGACCGTGCAGTCGCAGATCAATAACCTGATGGGCGAATTGTCCGAGAAGTCTTCCACCGCCATCCTGCTGATCACCCATGACCTGGGCGTCGTGGCTGGCCTGGCCGACCGGGTGCTGGTGTTGTATGCCGGTCAGGAGATGGAGGTCGCGCCGGTCAACGCGCTGTTTGCCAACCCGCACCACCCCTACACCGAGGGTCTGCTCAACTCGGTGCCGCGTCTGGATCAGCCGCGTTCGGGCATTCTCAACGCCATTCCCGGCAATCCGCCGAGTCTGCTGACCCTGCCCGAGGGATGCGCCTTCTCGGGTCGCTGTCTGTACGCTTGGGAAAAATGTCGCGAAAGGCCGGCGCTGGACGCCGTGTCTGAAGATCGCTTCAAGCGTTGTCATCTGGATCAGCTGCCGTCCCGGGAGGACAACGCGTGAGCGCGCGGGCGCCGGTGCTCAAGGTGCGCGACCTGGCGGTGCATTTTCGCGTCGATCGCGGGCGCTTTTTTCGCCACGACTACCAGACGCTGCGAGCCGTAGACAACGTCAGCTTCGACCTCTTTCCGGCCGAAACGCTGGGGATCGTGGGCGAGTCGGGCTGCGGAAAATCCACTCTCGCCCGAGCGATTCTTGGGCTGGTGCGGCCGCAGGCCGGGTCGGTGGTCTGGCTGGGCGAGGACCTGATGGGCTTGAGTGAGGAGGCGATGCGCCTGAAGCGGCGCGAAATCCAGCTCATTTTTCAGGATCCGTCCGGATCGCTGGATCCGCGCATGACCGTGGGAGAAATCGTGGCCGAGCCGCTGCGGGTCTTTTATCCCTCCATGACCCGCCTGCAGGTTCGCGAACGCGTGTCCGGCATGATGAAGCTGGTTGGGTTGTCGCCGGATCAGATCAATCGTTATCCGCACGAATTCTCGGGCGGCCAGTGCCAGCGAATCGGCATTGCCCGCGCTCTGGTGGTCAATCCACGCCTGGTCGTCTGCGACGAGCCGGTCAGCGCGCTAGACGTGTCCATCCAGGCTCAGATCGTCAACCTGCTCAAGGATCTGCAGAAAAAACTGCAGCTGTCGCTGATTTTCATCGCCCATGATTTGTCGGTGGTTCGCCACGTCTCGGATCGGGTGCTGGTGATGTACCTGGGCCGGATCATGGAGGTGGCCGATCGCGATCGGATCTACCTGGACCCGCGCCATCCCTACACCCGGGCCCTGATCGAGTCTGTCCCCATTCCGGATCCGGTGCTCGAGCGCGCGCGCGTGCGCCGAGCCCTGGAGGGCGACATGCCTTCGCCGCTGGATCCGCCAACCGGCTGCGTGTTCCGGACCCGCTGCCCGTTCGCGGCTCCGGCTTGTGCCGACCGCGTGCCGGTGCTGGAAACTCTGGATGACGGCCGTCAGGTCGCCTGCTTGCGACATGAAGAGATCAGGGCGCAGGCCGAGGATGCGGTGTCGCTGACGATGGCCCCGGATCCGGCGAAACGCTGAGCTGGAAGCGCCGGTCGCGGATTTCCAGCTCGCCCGCTTCGGCCAGGGCGTCCATCAGGTCGCCGAAGTTGGCTTGCGGTGCGAAGCGCCGAAGCCAGCGCTCCAGCTCGTCGAGGTCGCCGGCGCCCGTTGCCATGGGCGTGGTCTGGCCGGCGCGCCAGCGCCCCTGGAAGCGGATCTCGGTCCCGAGCTCAAGTCGCTCAAGTTCGATGATCAGGCCATCGGTAGCCATTTGCTGCCAGGCGCCGGCCAGGGTCAGCAGGGCCATGCTTTCGGTCACGGAGCCGGGGCTGCTTTCGGCCAGTTGACCCAGCCCCTGGATCAGCAGTTCGAGCTGCGCTGCGTCCATGGGTCCGGCGCGCAGAGTCAAGGCTGTCGGGCCCAGCTCATGGGTTTGAGCCTGCAAATCCAGGCCCAGACTGATCTGGTCGTTCTCGTTCTCCCGGCGCAGGCCGCGCGCGCGCAAATCCAGCAGAGGCGGAGCCTGAGCGGGCAAGTCGATGCGGTCTGCGTTGACGATCAGACTCAATGGCTGGCCGGCGACCTGGGAGACATTGACCCATAGCTGATGAGCGATCAGATCATTGTGCAGTAACGGTTCGAAGCGCTCGACCGTGGCGCTGAGATGCCAGCTGCCGGTCAGGCCAATGTGGCCCCGAACGTCTGCGCCTCGCGGTGTGAGTGGTGAATCCAGATCACCTTGAAGGGCCAGCCAGCCGGGCTTGAGCGGAGGAAAGTGACGCGCATCAAGGCGCAGGCTGAGCTCGGCGTCCGGCCGCCACTCCAGCCGCGATCCGAACCAGCCCGGGCGATAGTCTGCTTCGTTGGGTTCGGACCATTCGGCCAGCCAGGTCGGAATGGTGTCGCGCATATAAAAGCCGACCACCATCGGCATCAGCAGCAGCCATGCGGCAAGCAGGAGCAGCAACCCTATAATGATCAGCTTTCGCATCGACCGGATGCCTGTACTCGATGATGGAAGAACGCATGGCGCTGCCTCAGGCGCTCGACGCGCAGCGCGGTCAACTGAGCGCAGGCCTTAAGGAGCTGGGTTTGGCCGCCACGACCGGCCAGCAGGAGCAGCTCCTCAGGTTCCTGGCATTGATGCAGCGCTGGAACCGCAGCTATAACCTCACGGCGGTGACTGACCCGGGCCAGATGGTAGCACGCCACCTGCTCGACAGCCTCGTTCTGCTGGACCACCTCAAGGGCGCGCGCTTTCTCGACGCTGGCACCGGACCGGGATTACCCGGCGTGCCGTTGGCCATTCTTCGGCCCGCAGATCATTTCGTTCTGCTCGACAGCAACGGCAAGAAAATCCGCTTTCTCAACCAGGTCCGGCGTGAGCTGAAGCTGGACAATATTGAGCCGGTCCAGGCGCGGCTGGAAGACTATCAAGCCGATCCGCCTCCTGATGCGATCGTGGCTCGGGCGCTGGCGCCTTTGCAGCGTTTGGTGGTCTGGGCCGATCGCTGGCTGGATCGGGGTGTGCCCTTGCTGGCCATGAAGGGTGATCTTTCCGAAAGCGAACGGCGGGCGGTGCCGGCACCGTACAATGTGTCGCTGGTGGAACTGGAGGTTCCGGGGCTGCGTGCGCGGCGGTGCCTGGTAACGGTCGAAAAACGATGACGCAAAGCAAGTGCCGGATCGTCGCGGTAGCCAACCAGAAGGGCGGCGTGGGCAAGACCACCACGGCGCTCAACCTGGCCGCTGGTCTGGCTGAACTGGACCGCCGGGTGCTGCTGATCGACATGGATCCCCAGGGCAACAGCACCACCGGTTGCGGTGTCGATCTCGATCAGAATGCCCTGACCGTCTGCGAGGTGCTGCTGGGCGAGCAGACGGCTGAAAACCTGGTGCGCCGGATTGAAGAAATGCGCTTCGACCTCATTCCGGCCAACGGCGACCTGACTGCGGCCGAGGTCGCCCTGCTTGAGCTTGACGACCGCGCCGCGGTTCTGAAGCAGGAGCTGCTGCCGTTGAAAGCGCAGTATCACCACATCATTATTGATTGCCCACCGGCGCTCAACGTACTCACGCTCAATGCGCTGACCGCGGCCGATGGCGTTCTGATCCCGATGCAATGCGAGTACTACGCGCTGGAAGGTCTCACCGCGTTGCTCAATACCATCGAGCAGGTCCAGGATTCGGTCAACCCGGCGCTGGAAATCGACGGCCTGGTGCGAACCATGTTCGATGTCCGCAACAATCTGTCAGGCGCGGTTTCCCGGCAGCTGCAGGAGCACTTCGGTGACAAGCTGTTTGCCACCGTCATTCCGCGCAACGTGCGCGTGGCCGAGGCGCCCAGCTACGGGCAGTCGGTGATCCAGTACGATCGCGAGTCGCGCGGCGCGATTGCCTATCTTGGTTTGGCCGGGGAGTATCTGCGCCGCTGTACCGGAGGTCGGGCATGAATGCCCCGCGCAAGAAGAAGCCGCTGGGCCGCAACCTGGGCGCCCTGCTCGGCAAGTCACGCGGTGAGGCCGGACCGGCCGGTGCTCAGGACGATCGCTCCACCCTGCAGGATTTGGAACTGGACGCCATTCAGCCGGGCCGTTACCAGCCCCGGTCAGCGATGGATCCGGACCGCCTCGACGAGCTGGCTGAGTCGATCCGCGCCCAGGGCCTGGTGCAGCCGGTCGTGGTTCGTCCGCTGGCCAGGCCGGGAACCTATGAGCTGATTGCCGGCGAGCGACGCTGGCGGGCCTGCCGCCTGGCCGGCAAGACCCACATCCCGGCGATCGTTCGAGAGGTGCCTGATGAGGCCGCCCTCGCACTCGCCCTGATCGAGAACATCCAGCGTGAGAACCTCAACCCGCTGGAAGAAGCGACCGCTCTGAAGCGTCTGATCGACGAGTTCGAGCTCACCCATGCCCAAGCGGCCGAAAACGTGGGCCGTTCGCGCGCCGCGGTCAGCAATCTGCTTCGCCTGCTTGAGCTGGCGCCGGAAGTTCGCGAACTGGTTGATCAGCGTCGCCTCGACATGGGCCACGCCCGGGCCTTGCTGACGTTGGCCCGGACAGACCAGGTGCGCGCTGCCCGGCAGGTCGTCAACCTCGAGCTGTCGGTGCGCCAGACCGAGGCCCTGGTTCGGCGAATGCGCGAGGGTGCGGCCAAACCCGGATCGACTCGGCAGACCCGCACGTCGGAGAACGCGGACATCGAGCGGCTTGAGCGGGAACTGGGCGAAATTCTGTGTGCACCGGTGAGCCTGAGGCACCAGGCGAGCGGCAAGGGCCAGCTGGTCATTCGCTACACCAGCCTCGACGAGCTGGACGGTATCCTGGAGCGGGTGCGGCGATGAAGGATTGTTCCGGGCCGGAAATCGTCCTGATTCCTTGCCGCTGCCAGAAGTGGACTGCTATACTTCACCGGCTTTGCGGATTCTCGTTCAACGCCATCGGTGTGGCGGAGTTCCGTGGGGCGGCTGGGGAATCCCCTGAGGTCGAGATTGGACCGGTGCAAGCCGAGCGGCAGTATTGAAATGAGTCAGCCGGCTTCTCAGGGCGGCGACGCCGCAATGGCCCGGACCATTGCCTGGCTGCTGCGTAGCCAGGCCCTGCTGACGGTGGCCGTCGCGGTTGGTTTTTGGCTGCTGGGCGGCTTGCCGATGGCGGTCGCGGCCATGGCCGGCGGTTCGATCGGCCTGCTGCTGACCGCGATCACCGGGCTCAGGGTGGCGCTTTCTGCGGCCGGTGATGCAAAAGTCATGGTGCGAACGTTCTATCGGGCCATGGCGTTGAAATTCGTGCTGGCGGTGATCCTGTTCATCATCGTGGCGAAGTGGTTTGCCGGTTATTTTTTGCCGGTGGTGGCGGGGTACTCCGTCACCTTGCTGGCCAATTGGCTGGCCATGCGCAAGCTGGCGCCTTGAGTGGTCGTGACGACTAGGAACTGACAAACGGAAGCCGTTTTTTATTCTTATGGCGATTGAACCCTTACCGATGCCCGGGGCAGAGAAAGCAGTTGCAGCTTCCTGCCAGATGCCCAGTGCAGACGCCTACGTCGTCAAGAAAATCACCAACCTGCGCCTGCCCAAGGGGGCGGATCCGATGGATCCGTGGGTGTTGCATCTCGACACGATGATTGTGTCTTGGGTGCTGGGGATTTTCATGCTCGCCTTTTTGTTTCTGGCCGCGCGCCGCGCCACCGCGGGTGTGCCCGGCGGCCTGCAGAACTTCGTCGAGCTTTTGGTCGACTTTGTCGATAACACCGTCAAAGAGAGCTTTCATGGCCCACGTAATTTCGTTGGACCGCTCGCGCTGACGATTTTCGGTGTTGTTCTGTTGTGGAACCTGATGGATTTGGTGCCGGTTGACTACATCCCGCTGGCGATCTGCAAGGCGGGTCTGGCCAACTATTTCCGCATCGTTCCATCCGCGGATATCAATGCCCCATTTGGTCTGTCGATCACGGTGCTTGGCCTGATCATTATCTACGGCATCAAAGGCAAGGGACTGGGCGGCTTTGGCAAAGAGATGTTTACGCATCCGTTTGGTGGCAATCCGCTTCTGTGGATTCCGAACCTCGTTCTCAACATTGTTGAGCTGGTGGCCAAGACCGTTTCTCTGGCCATGCGACTGTTCGGTAACCTCTATGCCGCCGAGCTGATCTTTATTCTGATCGCGATGTTGCCCTGGTGGATTCAGTTCGTCCCCGGAGGTGCCTGGGCGATCTTCCATATTCTGGTGGTGCCGCTTCAGGCCTTCCTGTTCATGACGCTGACGATTGTTTACCTGTCGCTGGCCTATGAAAAACACTAGACGAAACCCTGCTGACTCGTTTTTCGCTCTTTGCACCTACATCAACGTTACTTTTTAGGAGACAACAATGGACTCATCTTCAATGGAACTGGCCGGTCTGATCGCGCAGATTCAGGCCAATACCGCGATTGCCGTCGGAATGATCTTCGTGGCGACCGCAATCGGAACCGCGATCGGCTTCGCCCTGCTGGGCGGCAAGTTTCTGGAGGGTGCGGCGCGCCAGCCTGAACTGGCTGGCATGCTGCAGGTTCGGATGTTCATCATTGCTGGTCTGCTCGACGCGCTGTCGATTATCGGTGTGGCCTTCGCGGCACTGCTGATGTTCGCCAACCCGCTGCTGGCACCTGTGCGGCAGGCTTTCGGCGCGTAATTGACCGGATTCTGTTTCCTTAAACGATAACGACTCGAGGCGCCTTCTATGCTACCGAGTATCTGGACAATCATCGGTCAGGCCGGGACGTTCCTGGTGTTCATCTGGGCGGTCATGAAGTTTGTCTGGCCGCCGCTGACCCAGGCGATGGAAGAACGTCGGCAGAAGATTGCCGAAGGTCTGGCCCACTCCGAAGAAGCCGAGCAGGCTCTCGATAGAGCGCAGGCCGAGGCTGATGACATTCTTCGTGAAGCGCGCCGCAAGGCCGGTGAGATCATCGAACAGGCCGGTCAGCGCAGCAATCAGATGGTCGACGAGGCGCGCCAGTCAGCGATTGCAGAGCGCGATCGCCAGGTGGCTGCAGCTGAGGCCGAAATCCGGCTGGCGACCAATCAGGCGCGCGAGGCGCTACGCGATCGTCTCGCCGAGCTGGCGGTCGCCGGGGCGGGTCGGGTTATCGAGAAGGAAATCGACGCCAGCGCGCATCGCGAACTTCTCGACAAGCTGGCCGCGCAGCTGTAAACGGAGCATGTCATGCTGAATCGAACCACCCTGGCACGCCCCTATGCTCGGGCTGCTTTTCAGTCCGCCCGGCAAAGCGATGCGGTGCAGGACTGGAGCCGTAACCTCGCAGTCGCCGCTCAGGTGGCGCTGGAGGAGCCGATGCCAGAACTGCTGGATAGTCCGCGATTGACCAAGGCGCAGATCCTGGATGTCTTTCGTGACGCCGGTGGTGAGGGGTTTGATGAACGCTTTGAAAATTTTCTCAAAACGCTCAGCCAGTATCGACGGTTGGCCCTGCTGCCGGACGTCTATGCTCAGTTTGAGGCCCTTCGGCGAGAAGCCGAGCAGCGGGTGCACGTGCTGGTCACGTCAGCCCGTGCTATGAGCGAGGAAGAGATTCAGCATTTGAGCGAACGGCTGCGAGCCCGATTCGAGCGCGAGATCGATATGCAGGTAGAGGTTGATGCCTCCTTGATCGGCGGTGCTGTGATTCGCGCCCATGACAAGGTCATCGACGGCAGTGTACGCGGACAACTCGAGCGGCTGGCCCGGCAGGTCGCAGCCTGAACAAGACGATACCCAAGGATTGCAAGCATGCAACAGACCCTCAACCCCACTGAAATTTCCGAACTGATACGCAAGCGCGTCGAGCAGTTCGAAGTGTCCTCCGAAGCCCGCACCGAGGGTATGGTCGTTAGCGTCTCGGACGGCATTTGTCGCCTGCACGGGCTGGCCGACGTGATGCAGGGGGAAATGATCGAATTTCCCGGCGACACCTACGGGCTGGCCTTGAACCTCGAGCGCGATTCGGTCGGCTCGGTGGTCATGGGCGAGTACAAGCACATCAAGGAAGGCGATACGGTGCGCTGCACCGGCCGCATTCTCCAGGTCCCTGTCGGCGAGGCCCTGCTGGGTCGGGTTGTCGATGCCCTGGGCAACCCGATCGACGGTGGTGGCCCGATTGAAACCGAGCATTTCGAACCGATCGAGAAGATCGCTCCCGGGGTGATCACGCGTCAGAGCGTCAGCCAGCCGGTGCAGACCGGTCTGAAGGCTATCGACGCCATGGTGCCGATCGGGCGCGGACAGCGCGAGTTGATCATCGGTGACCGCCAGACCGGCAAAACTGCCGTGGCGATTGACGCGATCATCAACCAGAAAGGGACCGGCATCAAGTGCATCTACGTGGCAGTTGGTCAGAAGACGTCGTCGGTGGCTAACCTGGTGCGAAAGCTCGAAGAACACGGTGCGATGGAGCACACCATCGTGGTTGCCGCGAACGCGGCCGAGTCGGCAGCGCTGCAGTACATCGCGCCTTATTCGGGCTGCGCGATGGGCGAGTATTTCCGCGACCGCGGTGAGGACGCGCTCATCGTCTACGATGACCTGTCCAAGCAGGCCGTGGCCTACCGTCAGGTGTCTCTGCTGCTGCGGCGTCCGCCGGGACGCGAGGCCTTTCCGGGCGACGTCTTCTACCTCCATTCGCGTTTGCTTGAGCGAGCGGCGCGCGTCAACGCAGACTACGTCGAGCAAAAGACCAACGGCGCGGTCAAAGGCAAGACCGGGTCGCTGACCGCGCTGCCGATCATCGAAACCCAGGCCGGTGACGTCTCGGCGTTCGTTCCGACCAACGTGATCTCGATTACTGATGGTCAGATTTTCCTGGAGACCGACCTGTTCAACGCCGGAATTCGGCCGGCCATCAACGCCGGTCTGTCTGTTTCTCGCGTTGGCGGCGCGGCTCAGACCAAAGTCATCAAGAAGCTCGGGGGCGGCGTTCGCCTGGCCCTGGCCCAGTATCGAGAGCTCGCCGCCTTTTCCCAGTTCGCCTCTGATCTCGACGAGGCAACCCGCAAGCAGCTTGAACGTGGCCAGCGTGTTACCGAGCTGATGAAGCAGGCTCAGTATTCACCGATGTCGGTGGCGGCGATGGCGGTCAGCCTTTTTGCCGGCAACGAGGGCTACCTGGATGATCTGCCGCTGAACAAGGTCGTTGACTTTGAGCGCGCGATGCAGAGTTTCATGGAGAACAGCTACAAGCCATTGCTCGACAAGATCAATGACACCGGAGACTGGAACGACGAGCTGGCGGCGGAAATGAAATCCGCCCTGGACGACTTCAAGAACACCGGCAGCTGGTAGGCGCGGCATGAGTGGCGACAAGGAAATCGTTGGCAAGATCAAGAGCGTCCAGAACACGCGCAAAGTGACGCGTGCGTTGGAAATGGTCTCGGCCAGCAAAATCCGCAAGGCCCAGGATCTGATGCAGGCCTCGCGGCCCTACGCGCGCATGATGCGCCAGGTCATCGGCCATCTGGCACACGCCAATCTTGAGCAGCCGCATCCGTTTATGGAGACCCGAGACGACATTCGCCGGGTTGGCTATATCGTCATCGCCACCGATCGCGGCCTGTGCGGCGGCCTCAACAACAATATGTTTCGCAGCCTGCTGGGAGAATTTCGCGCCTGGCAGGAGCAGGGTGTGGAGGTGACCACCGTCATCATCGGCCGAAAGGCGGCGCAGTTTTTCCGCCGGCTCAAGGTCGATATTGCCGCCAGCACCCAGGATCTCGGCGAAAAGCCTCGACTGGAGGAGCTGATCGGCGTGATCAAGGTCGTGCTGGACGATTTTCGCGAACAGCGCCTGGATCGAATCAACCTTTGCTACAACCGCTTCGTCAATACCATGAGTCAGAAGGTGACGCTGGAGCAGTTGTTGCCCCTGCCGCCGTCGGATGAGGAAGAGCTCAAGCAGTACTGGGATTATCTCTACGAGCCTGATCCCAAGGCCCTGCTGGACGATTTCCTCATTCGGTACATCGAATCCGTGGTTTACCAGGCGACGCTGGAAAACCTGGCCAGCGAACATGCGGCCCGGATGGTTGCCATGAAGAGCGCCTCGGACAACGCGACCAACCTGATTGATGATCTTCGGTTGGTCTACAACAAGGCGCGCCAGGCTGCTATTACCCAGGAAATCTCGGAAATCGTGGGCGGCGCTTCGGCGGTGTCCTGAGCGAGCGCAGAATTTTCAAGAAACCCCAGACAAGGGATGAACACAATGAGTTCTGGAAAGATTGTTCAGATTATCGGTGCCGTGGTCGACGTTGAGTTTCCGCGCGACGAAGTGCCAAAGATCTATGACGCGTTGACCATCGACGAGGATGGCACCATGCTGGAGGTTCAGCAGCAGCTCGGCGACGGCGTCGTGCGAACCATTGCGCTGGGCACAACGGACGGTCTGAAACGTTACGGCAGCGTGACCAACACCGGGGCTGCCATCACCGTGCCCGTGGGCAAAAAGACGCTGGGCCGCATCATGGATGTGATGGGCAATCCGATCGACGAGATGGGCGACATCGGTGCCGACGCCCACGCACCGATTCACCGTGAGCCGCCGAGCTTCGAGGATCAGGCCGCGAGCAACGAACTGCTCGAAACCGGCATCAAGGTCATCGACCTGATCTGTCCATTCGCCAAGGGCGGCAAGGTGGGCCTGTTCGGCGGCGCCGGCGTTGGCAAGACCGTCAACATGATGGAGCTGATCCGCAATATCGCGATCGAGCACTCCGGTTATTCGGTTTTCGCCGGGGTCGGGGAGCGCACTCGCGAGGGCAACGACTTTTACCACGAGATGAAGGACTCCGACGTACTCGACAAGGTTGCTCTGGTCTATGGTCAGATGAATGAGCCGCCGGGCAACCGCTTGCGCGTGGCCCTCACCGGCCTGACCATCGCCGAGTACTTCCGTGACGAAGGGCGTGACGTCCTGATGTTCATCGACAACATCTACCGCTACACCCTGGCCGGGGTGGAAGTTTCAGCGCTGCTGGGCCGCATGCCCTCGGCGGTCGGTTATCAGCCGACTCTGGCTGAGGAAATGGGCGCCCTGCAGGAGCGTATTACCTCGACCAAGACTGGATCGATTACCTCAATCCAGGCCGTTTACGTGCCCGCCGATGACTTGACCGACCCCTCGCCGGCGACCACTTTTGCCCACCTTGACGCGACCGTCGTGCTGTCGCGCAACATCGCCGAGCTGGGCATTTACCCGGCCGTCGACCCGCTTGATTCCACCTCGCGCCAGCTCGATCCGCTGGTGGTCGGGCAGGAGCACTACGACGTTGCTCGCAAGGTCCAGGGGACGCTGCAGCGCTACAAGGAGCTCAAGGACATCATCGCGATTCTCGGCATGGACGAGCTGAGCGAAGAAGACAAGCAGAGCGTGGCTCGTGCACGCAAGATCGAGCGCTTCTTCTCCCAGCCGTTCTTTGTCGCCGAAGTCTTCACCGGTTCCCCGGGTGTCTACGTTTCGCTGAAGGAAACGATCCGCGGCTTCAAGGGCATCGTTGACGGTGAATACGACCACCTGCCCGAACAGGCTTTCTACATGGTCGGCACCATCGACGAGGCGGTCGAGAAGGGCGACAAGATGCTTGAGAAAGCGGCCTGAGCCCACTGACGCACCCACCGGGACCACAACATGGCATCAACCATTCATTGCGATATTGTCAGCGCCGAAGCGGAAATCTTTTCCGGCAGCGCGGCCATGGTGGTCGTGCCTGGGGAGGAGGGTGATCTGGGCATTACGCCGCGTCACGCCCCGCTGCTGACCCGCCTGCGCCCCGGCCAGGTCCGGGTGCTGCTCCCTGAAGGTGGAGAAGAGTTTTACTTCATCTCCGGCGGTCTGCTGGAGATCCAGCCGCACGTGGTCACCGTCCTGTCGGATACCGCTCAGCGGGCCGGTGATCTGGATGAAGCCGCTGCAATCAAGGCCAAGGAGGAGGCTGAGCGCGCGATCGCCGACCGCTCTGCCGGCATGGAGGTTGCCGAAGCCCAAGCGCAGTTGGCCCAGGCAGTGGCCCAGCTCGCGGCGCTTGAGCGTTTTCGGAAACAGCTCAAGCGATAGCAGGCGCCACGCCTCTGTTATGCTGCTTTATCGTCACGGTCGACCTGGAGGTCGCCGATCCGATGAAGGCAAGGTTATGAAATCGATGGTCTCTCGGCTGCTCGCGCTGGGCTGGATCATTATGCTGTTCGGCTGTGGCGGTGGCTCGACGCCGTCAAACGACCGCTTGGAGCAGGCTTTTGCGCAGGGACGCAGCGGCGTGTGGATCAGCGGCCACGGCACGGTGGTTCGAGAGCTTGGAGGGACGAGCGCCGAGCAGCGGTTCCAGGTTCGTATCGGCGACGAACTGACCATCGTCTTGCGCCGGGATATCCAGGCGGCTTCCAGAATCAACGTTCAGCCCGAAGACCGACTTGCTTTCCATGGCCGCTACGACTTTCACGGCGGTGGCGGGACTGTTTCGCTGACCCACCCGGACCCAAGTCAACCGGGGGGCGGCGGCTGGATCGAAGTCAACGGAGTACGCCAGGATTAACGCCCGCTGGGCACTCCCTTACAGATCGGTGATCTCGCAGCTGAAGCATTCCGGCTCGGCGCCGATGATTTCCCCGACGGTGGCATTGTCGTGAATCAGCAGCTCAACTTCTCGGTCGAACTGCAGTGGTCCGCCCACCGTAACCTCGGGCCCAATGACGATTCTGGGTACGTCACTGCTGTCGTTTCGCGGTGCCTTGACCCAGAGTTGGCCCTCCACGGTGGTGGTCCCGGTCAGCTCGATTGAGCCGGCCGTGGTTTCGATCTGGTCCACCAAGGCGCCATCCAGCCTGATCTTGCCGCGAACGTTGGCGACCTTCCCTTGGACCTGGGCGTTGGGTGACAGGGCAACGCTGCCGTTAACGGTTGTCACATCCCCGTCGATTCGGCTGGACTCGCCCACCTCAATGCTGCCGTTGACGGCCGTCACATCACCCCCGATAGCGACTTCCGATGCCAGTGTGATGGCGCCATTGACCGATTCGACTTGACCGGCGTCGGCCCCGGCCTGAAGCGTGATTCTGCCGTTGACGCTGGTGATCGCACCAACGCTGGCCCGCTCGCCAATGTCGATCGGCCCGTTGACGTTGGATAGACTGCCCGAGACCCGAGCGCCGTCGCCGATGGTTACCGCCCCGTTGACCGAGCGCAGATCTCCTTCCACAACTCCGCCCGGCTCGACGTTGATCGGCTCATTGACCGTGCCGCAGCCGGCGAGTAAACCGAGCCAGAGAAACACAAAAATTCTGCGCATGGATTCTTCTCCAAAAGACGAACTATCGGCAAGCATACACCGATCTGAAAGATCGTCAGGACCTTCAGGGGCGGATCGAACGTGGCCAAAGGAGGGGCACTTCCATTACACTGTCGGCTCGCGAAGCTCGCCCGAATCGGGGACGCCCCTTGTCTGCCCACGAACCGTCGATACAGTCCCGACTGATGCTCCTGCGCCAAGAGCACCGCGATCTCGACGATGCCATCGGACAGCTCTCGAAGGCGCCCTCGACCGATCAACTTCAGTTGCGCAGAATGAAAAAGCGCAAGTTGCGCCTGCGTGACCAGATCGACTACTGGGAAAGCAAGCTGATTCCCGACCTGGATGCTTAAGCCCGAACGCGGGTCGTCTGACTCGCTCAGCTCTTTGGCGATTCCACATCCAGGGCGTCTGGTGTCACCTGAATGATCGCGTGCCGGACTTCCTTGTCCAGAATCAGGCGTGCATCTCTGGCAAATCCCTCAAGGCGCTGGTCGAATACCAGGCAACCGTTATCGTCCCGCCCAAGGATGCCGGATTCGGTCAGCGACTCGATGAACTGCTTGAACAGGGTTCGATCGTAAAACTCGGGTGCCTCGAACTGATGCAGCAGAGAGATGCGCTGCGCCGACAGAATACACAGCTGTTCCAGCTGCTGGCGGGTCAGGCAGCCGGAGCCGTTCTTGGCCAGCACTGTGACGGTGATGAAATAGCGCTCGAAGGTCTGGACCATGGTGTTGGCCAACAGCCTCAGGTAGTACGTTTCATTGCTGCCGCCGGGGGCGCGCTGCAGTCGGTCTTGAGACTGGCGCAGCAGGCCCAGCTCGACCATCAGATCGGCAGTCTGGTCAACCACCTCGCCGATCTCGTCGCTCGCCCACGGCAGGAAAAGCTCGCGCTGTAGAAAGGGGTAGACCGTCGCGGTCAGCTGTTTGAGTCGGCTCCGTCGAATTCGCTGAACGTTGAGAAAACAACAGGCAATCCAGGCGCTCATGGCCAGCAAATGCGCGCTATTGTTGCGGAAATAGGTCAGCAGCACGGCGGTGGTGGCGTCGGTTCGAATGATGCTGCCCAGACGATGGACGTGACGTTCGACCAAGCCCATCTCCAGACCGTATTCAATGACCTGTTCGGCCGGCATATCGGTAACGGTCACTCGGTCGGAGTAGGCCATGCCGCTGACCAGGGCCTTCAGCAGTTCCAGCAGCCTCCGCAGGTCGGCCTCGTCGAGCGCGTGCTTGCGCCCGGCGAGCAGCGCAATGGCCAGCAGGTTGACCGGGTTGACGTGCGAGCTGCGGTTGATATTGACCATGATGCGATTGGCCAATTCATCAATCAGTCCCGGCAGCCAGCGTGGCTTGCTGTCGAGGGTGTAGGTTTGCTGGCGCCAGTCTGGGCTATGGTTCTCCAGCAACCCGTTTAGCAGGATGGGCTCCCCGAAACTGACCGTGACCTCACCGTAGTTCTTTCGCAGGATGTTGACCAGGTTGCGGAAATCGGACAGTGATTCGGGCTTCTTCTGCTGCCCGGACAGCTCGGAAATGTACGAGTTGCCCTCGGCCAGCTGTTCGTAGCCGATGTAGACCGGCTGAAACATCACCGGGCGGTTCTGGGATCGAAGGAAAGCCCGGACGGTGATCGACAGCATGCCGGCGCGTGGCGGAAGCAGGCGGCCAGTGCGCGAACGGGTCCCCTCGATGAAATACTCCAGCGAAACGCCGCGACTCAGGATCAGCGAGACATATTGGTTGAAAACGGCGGCATACAGCGGCTGTGAGCGAAAGGATCGACGCAGGAAAAATGCGCCGCCACGGCGCAGCAGAGGCCCGATCAGGGGCATGTTGAGATTCACGCCGGCGGCGATGTGCGGCGGGACGAATCCGCGGTAATACAGTAGGTAACTCAGCAGCAGGTAGTCGATGTGGCTGCGGTGGCAAGGTACGTAGACAACCTCGTGTCCCGGGGAGGTTTCACGGAAGGCTCGGAAATGCTTGACCTCAACGCCACGGTAGATGCGATTCCAGAACCAGGTCAGCAGCATGTCGGCGATTCGGACCAGGGTATAGGAATAATCGGCGGCGATCTCGCGCGCATAGTCTCGTGCCGTCTCTTCGGCTTGGGCATGACTGACGCCGTCTCGGCGCGACTTGGCCTCCACCGCGGCCTGCACGACTTCGCTCTTGATGACAGTTTCGACCAGCGTGCGCCGATGGGATCGGTCGGGTCCGATGGCGGCCGTGCGAACGCGCTTGAAGTGAACCCTCAGTATTCGGCTCAGCTTTGCCAATGCCTGGGCCTCGTCTTCGGTCTGACCCCTGATCTCGTCCAATAGGAGCGGTTGGCCAAACTGCACCATCGTGGCCCGACCGTTGACCAACGTCGTGAAAAAACGGCGGAAGCGGCCGCCCAAGTCCCAGTTTTCAGAAAACAGAACCTTGAAGAAGCCGGCCTCGTTTTCCGGCGCCCGCCCGATCAGCACCGTGACCGGTACGATCTGGACGCCCGACGGCGTATCAGCCGGGGTCCGCTCAAGCAAGGTCCGGAGCATCGCGGAATGGCGTCTGCGCTGCAGCGTTCGAATGAACAGACCCTGGTAGCGCCGATGCGCCGCATAGCTGCGCGACAGGTGGGCCTCGCCGGCCTGGTAAGGCCGGCTGGGCTGATGCCAACCTTGCTGCCGGCAAATCTGATCTGCGATCAGCAAAGAGCTCAGGGCATAGGTATCAAGGACGTAAAAGGTCGGTCGATCAGGATCCAGCCCGAGTTCGGACAGATCTTCCGGAACAATCGTGCTGCGCACCCAGAGGTGCAGAAGCCAGCGCAGGAATCCAAGCCACAGCGCGTAGACGTTCACCCCGAAATGGTGGAGGCGGCTGTGCTGGGCCATGAAAAGATTCTGCTCGAAAACGACACCGGATTCTATCATTCCGGGTTCGCCCGACCCGATGAAGTGACGGGCAAAAAAAGGGCGCATCAAAACTGAGCGCCCGGAACCGGTGGAAGCCGGCTTGGGGTGAATGCCGCTGACGGCGACCCCTTGTTGATTGTTGAGCGAGAGTTACAGTGCGAAGTAATTCTCAGGACAAATAGTAAGTTAAATTGATGTTCTTATCAAGAGAATCAGATAAAAATTCTACTTTATTGAAAATACTTGCTAATTTTGGATTGGATCTTCTCCGCTGCCGCATGAGGGTCGACCGCATCGCGTATAGGGCGACCCACCACGATGTAGTCGGCCCCAGCGGCAAATGCCTGGTCGACCGACAAGGTGCGCTTCTGGTCACCGCCGTCGTTGTCTAGCGGTCGAATGCCGGGACAGACCACGACCAGGGCAGGCGGAGCATGCTGTCGCAGCGCTGCCACCTCCAGGCCCGAGGAAACAACGCCGGTACAGCCAATGTCGAGCGACCGCCGCGCTCGCGAGAGCACCAGCGCTTCGATGTCGCAGTCGAAGCCCAGGTCGTCAAGGTCGCCGCGGTCGAGGCTGGTCAGCGCGGTCACTGACAGAATGCCGGTTTTACCACGCTCGGCTACCGCCGCCTTGAGCATGGCGTCGTTGCCGTGGACGGTGAGGAAGTCGACCTCGTGCCGCGCCAGCTGGGCCACGGATCGACCCACCGTAGCGGGAATATCGAACAACTTGAGGTCGGCAAAAATGCGTTTGCCGCGCTGCTTCAATTCGGCGGCCAGTTCGAAGTAGCTGCCGCTGAGAAACAGCTCCAGGCCGAGTTTGTAGAACTGCACTGCCTCGCCGAGTCGATCGACCAGTTCCAGAGCATGCTCCCGGTCGGGCACGTCCAGGGCAAAGATCAGGCGCTCTCGTTCCGGAATGGTCTTGTGCCAACTTTTCTGATTCATGTCTGCATGTTCGTTGGGCGGCGGAGATTGATCAGCTCATCCGCTCGAGATTGGCGTAGGCCAGGACCAGCCACTTGCTGCCGGCTTCTTCGAAATTGACCTGAATGCGAGCGTTCGGACCCTGGCCCTCGAGGCTGACCACTGTGCCGGGACCGAAGCGATTGTGACGGACCGTGGCGCCGAGCGCCAGCCCGCCGGACTGGTCTGGGGCGTCACGCCTGCTGCCGGTCGGCGCGACCCGGAAGCCGGAGCGTATCGACTCCACGAGTGACTCGGGGATTTCGGCGACGAAACGCGATGGACGCGAAAAGCTGGTCTGGCCGTAAGTCTGCCGGGACTCAGCGTGGGTGATGTACAGCACCTGCATGGCCCGAGTCATGCCGACGTAGCACAGCCGGCGCTCTTCGGCCAGCCGACCAGGCTCTTCGATCGACTTCTGGTGCGGAAACAGGCCCTCTTCCATTCCAGCCATGAACACCAGCGGAAATTCGAGGCCCTTGGCCGAGTGCAGGGTCATCAGCTGAACGCAGTCCTGCCAGCGCTCGGCCTGATGCTCGCCGGCCTCCAGAGCAGCCTGCGACAGAAACGACGCCATCGGACTCAAGCCGGCCTGCTCGTCCTCGAATGGCTGCTGGTAGCTGTCGGCCGCACGCACCAGTTCCGAGAGGTTTTCTTCGCGCGCCTCGGCCCGATCGGCCGGCTCGCGGCTTTGGTACCAGGCCACCAGTTCGGACCGCTCGACCACGGCGCGGGCGGCTTCGGCAAGGCTGGCCGAAGCGTATTGCTCGGTCAGCTCCGTGATCAGCGCAAGAAAGCTTCGCACTGCCTTGGCCGCGCGCGGGCTCAACCCCCCCTGGGCAACCTGCTCGGTGGCTGCCTGGCCCAGCGACTGGCCGTGACTGCGGGCGTGCTCACGGATCTGGGCGACCGTGCGCTCGCCGATGCCGCGAGCCGGCACGTTGATGACTCGCTCGAAGGCGGTGTCGTCGTGGGGATTGTGGACCAGGCGCAGATAGGCCATGGCGTCCTTGATTTCGGCGCGTTCGAAAAAGCGCAAGCCTCCATAGACCCTGTAAGGGATGTCCTCTCGCAACAGCGTTTGTTCAAAAAGCCGCGACTGGGCATTGGACCGGTACAGCACCGCGCAGTCCGAAGGGCGGCCGCCCTGGGCGATCCAGTCCTGGATTCGGGCGATGACGAACTCGGCTTCCTCCTCGGCGTTGAAGGCGGCGAAGCGGCGGATCAGTTCGCCCTGCTCGCCCTCGGTCCAGAGGTTCTTTCCCATGCGGTCCTGGTTGTGGTCGATGACCCGGTTGGCCGCCTCGAGGATGGTGCGGGTCGAGCGATAGTTCTGTTCCAGGCGGATGATTTGGGGCTGAAAGTCGCGATTGAAATGAGCCACGTTTTCCACCCGGGCGCCGCGCCAGCCGTAAATGGACTGATCATCGTCGCCGACCACGAACAAGCGATTGCGGTCGCCGGCCAGCAGCCGCACGAGCGCGTACTGCAGGGTGTTGGTGTCCTGGAATTCATCGATCATGATGTTGCCGAAGCGGGCCTGGTAATGGGCTCGGCGATCTGGATGGTCGCGCAGTAATTCGACGCTACGCAGCAGGAGCTCGGCAAAGTCGACCAGGCCGGAGCGTTCGCAGTAGTCCTGGTAACGCCGGTAAATTTCGACCTGTCTGGCCTGGAAGCCCTGATCGAAGTGTTCGATCTGCCCAGGCCGGCGGCCTTCGTCCTTGTGGTGGTTGATGAAGCCCTGCACCTGGCGCGGCGGATGCTCGCCCTCGTCGATCTGCAGATCGCGAACGACTCGCCGCACCAAACGGTACTGATCCTCGGAGTCGAGAATCTGGAAGGTATCCGGCAGGCCTACCTCGCCGGCATGCATTCGCAGCAAGCGATGGCAGATGCCGTGAAAGGTGCCGATCCACAGGCCCTCGGGCCGAATGTCGAGCAACCGCCCTACCCGTCCCCGCATTTCTCCGGCCGCTTTGTTGGTGAAGGTGACGGCCATCAGGCTCATGGGCGAAACATGATGGACCTGGATCAGCCAGGCGATCCGATGGACCAGCACCCGGGTTTTGCCCGAACCGGCCCCGGCCAGTACCAGCAGGTGGCCATCCTCGGCCGTGACCGCTTGGCGCTGGGCGTCGTTCAGTTCATCAAGCAGGTGAGAAACGTCCATGCCTAAATGACGCGCTCCCGCTCGATGGCGCGATAGCCGATATCACTTCGATAGAAGGCCTCCTCAAAACCGATGCGGGCCGCCCATTCCAGCGCCCGGGCCTGGGCCTGGCCAACGCTGTCGCCCAGCGCGGTCACGCACAGCACCCGCCCACCGCTGGTCAGCACGCGCTCGCCGTCGAGCCGGGTGCCGGCGTGGAAGACCTTGATTCCCTCCGGTGGCTGCAGGTCCAGCCCGGTGATCGGCTTGCCGCTGGCATAACCGCCGGGGTACCCGCCGGCCGCCATGACAATGCCGAGGGCGGGCCGCGGATCCCAGTCCAGGGTCAGCTGTTCGATGCGGCCGTCCAGCACGGCCAGCAGTGTCTCAACCAGGTCCGACCTCAGCCTCAGCAAGATCGGCTGGGTTTCCGGGTCGCCAAAGCGGACGTTGAACTCCAACACCTTCGGCCCGGCCGGGGTGAGCATGACGCCCGCGTAAAGAAATCCGGTGAACTGGGCACCGTCGGCCACCATCCCGTCCAGGGCGGGTGAAATGACCTGGGCCATGATCTGCTGGTGGATTTCGGGGGTGACGACGGGTGCCGGCGAGTAGGCACCCATGCCGCCGGTGTTGGGACCCTGGTCGCCATCGTCGCGCCGCTTGTGATCTTGGCTGGAGGCCAGCGGCAGCGCGCAGCGCCCGTCGGCCACAACGATGAAGCTGGCTTCCTCGCCGATCAGGAACTCCTCGATCACCACCCGACGTCCGGCGGCACCAAAAGCCGAGCCTGACAGCATCTGCTCCAGTGTCGAGCGGGCCTCGTCCTCGGTTTCGACAACGACCACGCCCTTGCCGGCAGCCAGGCCGTCGGCCTTGAGTACGACCGGAAAACCGATGCCGGAGGCTTGGCGCACACCCTCGTCAACGGTATCGACCACGACGTGGGCAGCCGTCGGAATCCCGTGGCGGAGCATGAACTCCTTGGCAAAGGCCTTGGACGATTCAAGCCGGGCGGCAGCTGCCGTGGGGCCAAAGCATTTCAGTCCCTCGGCCTGGAAGCGATCGACGATCCCGGCCGCCAGCGGCGTTTCCGGACCGACGATGGTCAGGGTGATTTCTTCTGCTCGCGCCAGTGCGATCAGCCCGTCCAGATCGTCTGCGGACACGGCCACGTTTCGCATGCCCCGCTCAAGCGCCGTGCCGGCGTTGCCGGGGGCTACCAGGACTTCCGTGACTTTGGGCGACTGCAAGGCTTTCCAGCCCAGGGCGTGTTCTCGACCGCCGCCGCCAATGATGAGCACTTTCAAGACAGATGGCTCCGCCGATGGTGGGAAGACCCCGATTGTAACGCGCCGAAAACGGCGCCGGCCTCAGTGGCGGAAATGGCGTCGCCCGGTCAGGACCATGGTCATGTCGTGCTGGTCACAGGCGGCGATCACCTCGCTGTCTCGCATCGAGCCGCCGGGCTGGATAACCGCCCGGATACCGCGCTCGGCGGCGGCTTCGATGCTGTCTGCAAACGGGAAAAAAGCGTCCGAAGCCATCGCGCCACCCGTCAAGCGCAGTCCGGCATCGCTGGCCTTCCAGGCCGCTATCCTGGCCGAATCCACCCGGCTCATCTGTCCGGCGCCGATGCCAAGGGTGGCCCGCTCGCGCGCATAAACGATGGCGTTGGAACGAACCGATCGAACCACGGCCCAGGCAAAGCGCAGGTCGGCCATCTCGTCAGCAGTGGGCGCACGACGAGTGGCTACGGTCCAGCTCGACTCGTCGGCCGGGTCATGATCGGTCTGCTGAACCAGCCAGCCGCCGTCGATCCCGCGGACCTCCAGCCCGGTTGGTTCCGGATCCGTTGCAGTGAGCAGGCGCAGATTGGGCTTGCCCCGGAAGACATCGCAGGCGGCCGGGCTGACGGCCGGCGCGAGGACGACTTCGACAAAGCGCTCGGTCAGGCGCTGTGCAAGGGCCTGATCGATCTCGCCGTTGAAGGCGATGATGCCGCCGAAGGCCGAGGTCGGATCACAGGCCAGCGCCTGGATATAGGCCGCCTCGAGACTGTCGCCGAGGGCGGCGCCACAGGGATTGCCATGCTTGACGATGACACAGGCCGGGTTGTTTTTCCCCAGCCCGGCCAGCGCTCGCCACGCCGCGTCGGCGTCGAGCAGGTTGTTGTAGGACAGGGACTTGCCCTGTAGCGGTCGAACGCCTGCCAGGCCTGATGGCG
Source organism: Wenzhouxiangella sp. (assembly GCA_036353315.1). Lineage (GTDB taxonomy): Bacteria > Pseudomonadota > Gammaproteobacteria > Xanthomonadales > Wenzhouxiangellaceae > Wenzhouxiangella. The sequence goes on from JAZBOC010000166.1 coordinate 30,619, forward strand.
ACTGTCCGGTCTGGCGATACACGGCGGCGGCTTGATGCGGGTTTTCCCCATAGCGCAGGGTGCCGGTTTGCTCCAATTGCAGGTTCAACAGCGGCGGCAATCCGTTTTCCGTGGACTGAGCGGCCAGCCACTGGCTGATCTGCGCATCGTAGGTCGCAGTGTGGGCGAAAGCCTTGATGGCCAGCGCGCGGCGTTGTTTGGCGTCGGGCAGTCTGGGCAGACCCTCAATCAGCGCCGGATAGTCGGCTGGGTCGCACAACACGCAGACATCGGTGTGGTTCTTGGCTGCCGCCCGGAGCATGGCCGGTCCCCCGACATCGATCTGCTCTATGGCCTCATCGACTGAGCAGTCCGGCCGCGCGGTGGTCTGGGCAAACGGGTAAAGGTTGACCACCAGCATATCGATCGGCGCGATACCATGCTCGGCCATCACCGCATCGTCGGCGCCGCGGCGTCCCAGCAGGCCGCCATGAACCTTCGGATGCAGGGTCTTGACCCGTCCGGCCATGATTTCCGGGAAGCCGGTATGGGCAGAGACTTCGGTGACCGGGATGGCGGCCGCACTCAGCGCCGAGGCGGTGCCGCCGGTCGACAGTATGGTCCAGCCTGCATCGTCCAGGGCCCGCCCTAGGTCTTCGATGCCACGCTTGTCCGATACGCTCAACAGCGCGGTACGCGCACGGCTCATTGGGACTGCGGGTTGATGCTGTAGCGTTGAATGCGGTTGCGCAGCGTGGCGCGGGTAATCCCCAAAATCTCTGCGCTACGCGATTGGTTGCCCCCGGTGCGGCTGAGTACCGTCTCGATCAGCGGACGCTCGACCTCGGTGATCAGGACTTCGTAGAGATTGTCTGGGGGCGTTTCGCCCATGTCGTTCAGGTACTGCTCGACTGTCTGGCGCACAAACTCATGCAGACAGGTACCGGAGCCGTTGAGTTTTCCCATGTTGCCCTCGAAACTTGCATGCTGCGCTTCGACGGCGCAGCCAAAGACCGGTAAAGATAGCACATCGCCAGCCGGGGACCGGGGCCTCTTTGGGTCGTGGGATTCGGCCGTCCTTAAAGATATCGAAACTCGAAGCCCGCTGGCTGGGAGCCGGTCACCATCACCTCAAGAATGATCGGCAGATCGCGTCCGGGCTGAAGGTGAAGGTCTTCGCGCCGCGCCGCTGGCAGGTACTCGCTGGGGCCAAAGCGGCGCGCTCCGATGACCTGGTTGCTGCTGTCGTACAGCCGCAGTTCGATGAGCGGCAGCGCGATTTGATCGGCGATCCGGTTGCGCAGCGTGGCGCTGATGACAACGGCTTCGGGCAGCGAAGGGTGGGCGTGCAGATCCCGTGCAATCAGAGAGATGGCCTCCTGCGGCGGTACCGCGCCCGATGCCTCGCCGAGCATCAGACGGCCTGGTACATCAATCAGCCAGATCGACTGGGCGATCAAGATCACGCCCAGCAAGCCCGCAGCCGCCATCCACGGCCAGGTGCTGGGTTCCGGAATGCCGTCCATCGAATCCGGGGCAGCGATTTCGGGCTTCTCGGGCTTTGGTTCAGGTGCTGCCGGAGAGGCAGCCGGTTCATCCAGGCCCGGAAGCTCATGCTGGAGAAAGATCCGCTGGCCGAGCAGTGGAGGCATCCCGGCCCCGCGCAGCGGCTGTTGTTGTTCGTCGGGCCGTTGGTCGAACAGAAAAGCCAGCGAATTGAAGGTCTTGCCACAATTGCTGCAGCGAACGACGCCCGCGGCTTCAGCCATTTCCTGCACCTGCAGCTCATAGGTCGCCTCGCAGGCTGGGCAGCGGGTGTAGACCGGCATCTCAGTCCTGCGTTTCGGTCAGCTCTCGAAAGCGTTCGATTTCTGCATCAAAGCCGGCTTCTACGGCCAGCTGACGTCGATCGATCTCATCGATGGCGGTGCGCAGTCGGCGGATTTCGTCTTGCGCATCGCTGATGGCGTCTTCCAGCGCCGGGGAAAGAGGTTCATCGGCTCGGTTGCGCTGGCTTGCGCGAGCGACCATGTCTTCGAAGCGGGCGCTGGATAGCTCCAGCGAGCGTTGCAGCGCATCACGCTGGGCCTGCAGGCTTTCGATCCGCGACTGCCGGGTAGCTTCAATGTCGGAGATGCTGCGATAGCTGGCAAGAAGCCGCCGGTCGATCAACGCCTGGCTTGCGCGCAGGGCTTCCAGCTCAGCCAGCTCAGCCTGCCGTTCATTTTCCGCGGCGCGTTCCTCATCGGTCATCGCTCGGGAGACCCGCTCCAGAACCCGTCCGTCCGGCGCCAGGCGCTCGTAACCGCGATGACGGTGTTCGGCTGGCACCGCGTGGCCATAGTGCACGTGGCCGTCTTCATCGGTCCACCGAAACACGCTCTGGGCGAGCGCGACCTCAGCCAGCAACCATCCGCAGACCAGGAATGCAATTAAGCGATGCATGTCTTCGACACTCCAAACTGGTGGCGGTATTGGATCATGTTCTCAAGCGAAGCATCGTCGGAACCGCGCTCTTTCAGCCAGCCAACCAAGTCGTCCAGACCCGCCAGACTGATGACATCCAGGCCGTCATCGCGCAAGGCCTGCACGGCCGAGCGATCATCGCTGCCGCGCTCTTGACGATCCAGCGCAACCGCCACGGCCACGGGTTGAGCACCTGATGCACGGATCAGCGACAGCGATTCGGTGATCGCGGTGCCGGCAGAGATGACGTCGTCGACCAGCAGAACGCGGCCGCGCAGGGCAGCCCCAACGACAAGGCCACCCTCGCCGTGGTCTTTCGCTTCCTTGCGGTTATAGGCAAAGCCCGCGTTGATGCCATGGCCGTGGTAGAGCCGCTCGGTGACCGCCGCGGCCAGCGGAATCCCCTTATAGGCCGGGCCGAATACGAGGTCGAACTCCATCCCGCTGTCGGCGATGGCATCGGCATAGCAACCAGCCAGAAGGTGCAGGCTGCGGCCGTCACAAAAGGCCCCGGCGTTGAAAAAGTATGGGCTGATGCGCCCTGACTTCAGGGTGTAGCGACCGAATCTCAGCGCCTGATACTCCAGCGCCAGCTCCAGGAATTGTCGGGTCCAAGCTGCAAGCATGCGTAGCATTCTAGCGGGTGATCGGGGTCAGGTTCCAATGATCGCCCTTTGCATACGCTCTTCAGCTTTCGCCGCGTACGGGTACCATACGGCGCTGAGCTTCCAGGACCCCAAGTCCATGCGCATCATTTCCCTGAACGCCAATGGCATCCGAGCGGCCGCCCGCAAGGGATTTTTCGACTGGCTGCCGACCCAGAACGCAGACTTCGTGTGTCTCCAAGAAACCAAGGCGCAGCTGCCCCAGCTACTGGACCGAGCGTTTTTCCCGGCCGGCTACCACTGCTTCTACCACGACGCCCAGAAGAAAGGCTATTCCGGCGTGGCGCTGTATTCGCGCGCCCAGCCGACCCAGGTGACCTACGGCCTGGGCTGGGACGAATTCGACGCTGAGGGGCGCTGGCTTCGGGCCGATTTCGGCAATCTCAGCGTGATCTCCCTGTATCTGCCGTCCGGCACGTCGAAGGACGAGCGGCAGCAGTTCAAGTATCGCTGCATGGACCACTTGAAGCCGATGCTGATCAAGATGGTTGCTGACGGTCGTGACTACGTGATCTGTGGCGACTGGAACATCGCCCATAAGGAAATCGACCTGAAAAACTGGAAGTCCAACCAGAAAAACTCCGGCTTTTTGCCGGAGGAGCGCGCCTGGATGGACGACGTGTTTGGAGCGGTTGGACTGGTTGACGCCTTCCGAGTCGTGGATTCCAGCCCCGACCGCTACACCTGGTGGTCCAACCGCGGCCGGGCTTGGGACAACAATGTCGGTTGGCGGATCGATTACCACGTCGTCAGTCAAGGCTTGAAGGATCGCGTCCGGGGTGCCGAGATTTACGTCGAGGGGCGCTTTTCAGATCACGCGCCGCTGATCCTCGACTATGCCGACTGAGGACGGCGCGCCGCGTCGCAGCTGGCGCGAGGCCTGGGCGGTCTATACCCGCCCGACCGTTGTACGAATGCTGCTGCTTGGTTTTTCGGCCGGGCTGCCTTTCATGCTGGTCTTTTCCACCCTCACCGCCTGGTTACGTTCCGAGGGCGTATCGCGCACGGCAATCGGCTTTTTCGCCTGGGTTGGCATCACCTATTCGATCAAGGTGCTGTGGGCACCCGTCGTCGATCGCGTTCGCCTGCCGATGCTCACAGCCTGGCTGGGCCAGCGCCGGAGTTGGATGCTGGCCGCCCAGCTGGTCATCTTGCTGGGTCTTTCCGGCATGGCTCTGACGGACCCGCTGACCCAGCTGACCCAGCTGGCCTTGCTGGCGGTGATCGTCGCGTTTGCCTCGGCAACGCAAGACATCACCATCGATGCGTTCCGGATTGAGTCCGACGCGGTCGAGTTTCAGGCAGCACTCGCCGGAACCTATGTGCTGGGATACCGCCTGGCGCTTTTGGCAACCGGCGCCGGCGCGCTGTTCATGGCCGACGCAGTGGGCTGGACCACGGCCTATCTCGCCATGGCCGGCCTGGTGGTGATCGGTATGCTGGCCGTGTCCCTTTCGCCGGAGCCGTCGTCCCCGGAGCGTCTGGATATCGAGAAGGAATCGCTGGTGATCGCGTTCCGCGAGCGCACTCGTCTGCGCGGGTTCGCCGCCGACATGGGTGCCTGGATCCTCGGCGCTGTGGTGGCGCCGTTCGTCGATTTTCTCCGCCGTTTCGGCTGGCTGGCTCTACCGGTTTTGGCCCTGATCGGTTTGTACAAGGCCAGCGACCTCTCAATGGCGGCGATGGCCAACCCGCTGTACCTGGACCTGGGCTATTCGCTGTCCCAGATCGGCGCGGTCAGCGGCGTGTTCGGGGTGGCCATGACCATCTCCGGGGGGCTGATGGGTGGGCTGATGGTGGCGCGCTTCGGTCTCATGCCGATGCTGCTGGCCGGCGCGATCGGCATCGCGCTGACCAACCTCACATTCGCCTGGCTGGCCACCATGGAGCCGGCCCTATGGGCGTTGACGCTCACCATTACCGGCGATAACTTCTTCGTCGGATTCTCGGCCACGGTCTTCATCGCCTGGATGTCGGGCCTGGTCAGCCGCCGCTACACCGCCACCCAATACGCCCTGTTCAGCTCGCTGATGACCCTCCCGGGCAAGTTCCTCGGCGGGCCGTCGGGCTGGATCGTCGACCAAGCCGGCTACGTGTTCTTTTTCTTCTACGCCTCGGCGTTAGGCATTCCGGCTATGCTGCTGGTGATCTGGCTGATGGCGAGACAGCGGTCCTTTCCCGGCCAATGACGTGGCCTTGGGCCGGGCGAGCGACCAAAAAACCCGCGCATGACCTGCAATTGGCATCAGAATGGTCAACATTAGCGTACGGAATCGGCGTACGGATCTGTCACTTACTCACTGGAGTCATCGATATGAGCGCGTCAGGAAAAACCGCATCACGAGATCGATTTCGCCGGGCCGTCGTGGTCCTGCTCGCTAGCGGCCTGGCCGCGGTTTCCTTCCCGACCCACGCCGACTCAGGGTTTTACATTGGCGGCAGTATCGGTCGCTCCCTGGTCGACGCTGACCTGGCTGGCGCGGGGACCGCACCGATAAACTTCGATGACGGAGACTCGGCCTGGAAGGTCTTCGGCGGGCTCAATTTCGATGCCTTCGTCATCGATTTGGCCGTCGAGGGTGGCTACGTGGACTTCGGTGGACCTAGCGAGCAGGTAGCGGGCAACGACGTGAGGTTCGACCTGAACGGATGGGATGTCTTCGGCTTGGCCGGCGTCGAGCTCGGTCCGGTCGGTGTTTTCGCCAAGGCCGGCCTCATAGACTGGTCGGCAGACGCGACGGTCAATGGAACCCGTGTGTCCGGCGACAGCGGCACCGACCCCGCCTACGGTGTCGGCCTGCGTTTCAGCCTGTTTTCGACCGAACTGCGCGCTGAATACGAGTTTTTCGATATTGATAATGCAGACGTTTCGCTACTGAGTCTCGGGGCGGCGTGGACGTTTTAGCCAAGCCCAGCGTCCAGCCCTCAGGGGTTGGATGAGCGCTCGAAATTGTTGCTGCGCTGGGCCGCGACAGCCGTGAAGGAGTCATCGCCGATTCAGCGCGAAGCTCAGCAACCAGCGATTCCCGCGCTCGATCTGCGAAACTCGATGCTGGTAGAGGTCGGGCCGAAACAGGACGAGCCGCCCAAAAAGGTTGAAGATCGTCCGCTCGCAGTGGAATTCGCCGCCGGCTTGTGGCTTGACGAGGATGCAGTTGAGTTTGTAAAGCCGGCCCTCGGCGACCATGTCCACGTGAGGCAAGACGGCGTGGCCTGTCGAGTAGCGGACAAGGTAGACGCTCAAGCATCTGGATTGGAATAGAACCCGGTTTGTGACTGGCTCAGACATTGTGCTCCGATATTTGGAAAAGCCGCAGACCTGCCATTGTTGCGGCGACGCCCGGGAATAAAAAGTCAACCCGACTGTTCGGATCGCCAGGCCGAGGCAAGAGTGACGGCGGCGTTTAAGCCATGCCTGCCTTGCCCCCACGCGCCCGTCGGGAGTCGATATGCTGTCCCCCGAACCGTCAGTGGATGCCGTTTTGAACTTTCAATTGACCCGGCCCCATCTTGAGCAGGCCCTAGACAAGATCGCGCTTGAAGACCACCACATTGCCAAGGCGCTGGAAGCGGTCGGCTATCCCGACGAGCGTCGACGCGGGGATCCCAGCTACGAGCACTTTCTCAGGATCATTGTCGGACAGCAGCTGTCGGTAAAAGCAGCGGCCACGATCTTCGGCCGGATCGAGGTGGCCTTGGCCGGTGACTTTCGCCCGCAGCGTGTGCTCGCCATGAGCGACAGCGAACTGCGCATGCTGGGCCTTTCCCGACAGAAGATCGGCTACGCGCGCGGTCTGTCTGAAGCGGTTCTCGACGGCCGTCTGGTTCCAGCCGCGCTGGCCGACCTGCCGGACGATGTCGTCGTCGAGCAAATCACCTGGCTTAAAGGCTTTGGCCGCTGGAGCGCGGAGATGTTCCTGCTGTTTTCGCTGGGTCGGCCCGATGTCTGGCCGGCCGACGATCTGGCCATCCAGGCCGGGCTGCACCGGATCAAGCACCTCAAGACCCGTCCGGACCGCAAGCGCGCCGACGCCCTGGCCCGGCCGTGGCGGCCGTATCGTGGCGCGGTGGCCATCTTCATCTGGCACTATTACTCCAACGCACCGATTCCTTGAGAGGTCGATCGGTACGACCTCGTTGCAACGCCTGAGGACCGAAGCGATGAGCCAGCTGACGCAACATCCGCTGAGCGCCGAGTTGAAGTTTCTCGCCGACCTGTCGGCCCCCTTGGTCTATGTGCCTTCCCGGGGCGGTGGGGATCAGACTGAGCACTTGGGTCACTATCTGACCCACGAGGTCGCGATCGGCAACGCGCGCGACCAGCTGCCGGTCACCGACCTCGACCGTGAAGGATTCATGCTCCTGTCGCACGAAAGCGCCGTGAGCGATTTTTACAACGATGCGGCACTGCGCTCGACCTACCACGCCGAAGTGATCGAGCTGGTAAAACGCGCGACTGGCGCCCGGCGCGTCGAGGTGTTTGACGACACTCGGCGCAGTTCCTCAAGCGCGAAACAGCGCGAACACGGCACCCGGGATCCCGCCAATATTGTCCACAACGACTATACCCACGAGTCCGGACGACGCCGACTGGAGGATTTTTTCAGCGATGCGCCCGATGACGTCCGCCGGCTGAAGCAGCGGAGATTCGCGATCATCAACGCCTGGCGCCCGATCGGCGAGCCGGTCGTCGACCACCCGCTGGTGCTGTGCGACGCGCGCTCCGTGCGCGGTGACGATCTGGTGGCGGTCGAGCGGCGCGGACAGGACCGCATCGGTGAGCTTCAAGTCGCGATGTACCAGCCAGACCAGCGTTGGTACTACTACCCGCGCATGACTCGCGGCGAAGTCCTGCTGTTCAAGACCTATGACTCAGCGCTTGATGGGCGCACCCGCTTCACTCCGCACTCCTCGTGCAAGGATCCGCGTGCGCCAGCAGATGCGCCCCCGCGCGAAAGCCTGGAAACGCGATGCCTGGTTTTCTTTTAACCGGCACTACTGACACGGCATCAAAAATACCCTCGGTATCTGATGCTCGGCATTTGCGGCGCGGCTGGATCTTTTTCTTCAGGCCTGCGATGCGCTCGATAATGCCCATCGCCAGCCTGCATCGGGATCTCAAGCCGCCCAACCTGCTGGTCGACGGCAACGGCCGGGTCCGCCTGGTCGGCTTCGGCCTAGGCCGAATGCCCGATGAGGCGGGGCCTTCGGCACCGCGCCAGACCACCCTTGCCGCCGGCCGCATGACGCCCGAATACGCCAGCCTGGAACAGGCCCGAGGCGAGCCGGTCACGGTGGCCTCCGAGGTCTACCAGCTAGGGCTGGTCTTGTTCCGACTCCTGTGCGGGCGACTGCCGCCGAGGCCGCCGTCGGATAATCCTTGTGAACTGGCGCGCAACGAGACCGTTACCCGGGTCAACTTGTCGAAAACGCTCGAGCAGGTCGGGCGGCTCGACGAGGCGATTGAGGAACAGCGGGCTGCGTGGACCTTCTATCGGCAGGAATCAGGTTGCAATGCCGCCCCAACAATCAAGGCTCGCCAACGACTGGACTGGACGAATTGCGCTTTCGCTTGGGTCAGCGCCCCGGCCGAATAGATTCTTTCGTAAGCCTGCGCCGTCAGCGATCGCCGGATGGCTGAAAGAGCTCCGGGCGCTGCTCGGCAAGTTCCTCTAGCTGCTCGGCATCAAGAATCGAGCGAAGCGCGTCCCGCCAGGCCTGCTCTGCGATCTCAAGCTGCGTGCGTAGCTGCGCGGTCCGTGCCCCGATTTCTTCGAGCCGTGCGCCGTCTGTCGCGGCTTCGGCCTGAGCGCGGAACTGACGCTGCGCCTGAAGGCCGGTGCGGACCGTCACTCGTTCCTCCAGGAGGGTTTGGCGGGCCGCCTGAAGGGCCTGGAACTGGTCCGCACTAAGGCCCAGCTGTTCGGTCAGTGCCGCTTCGTCCCAGTGCAGGCGGTCGCGGTCATGGCGCTCGCGCAGGCGCTCCCGCTCGGCCCGCGCCTGCTGTACTGCTTCGGCTCGGGTCGTTGACTCTGTCGAGACTGCGGCTGCCTGTGAGGGTCCGGGTGGCGTGTCTGCCGGCGCCGAGCGGGGCGCTGCTTCAACGGTGTCAGACGGCGGTGCTGCGGGCGCTTCCGGTTCCTCTTCGTCCTTGCCGCAGCCGCTTAGCAAAAGCAGGGTGATCAGGATGGCGAACCATCGAAACAAAGGAGGCATGAGACGAGGCCTGGTTTGCGGATTCAGCGGTTCTGACCATGCCCTGTGGGCACCGGTTCCGGGGTGACCGAATGACCCCCGAACAATACCCCGGCAAGCACCGACGTCTGCGCGCCCGTCACCGACCCGGTGGGCACCGGTCTGCCGGCCACGCGCTCTCGCGCCAGCCAGGCGAACAGCAGGGCTTCGATCAGGTCGGGATCCAGACCGTGCTCGGCGCTTGAACAAAAGCGAATCGGGTCAAGACTTTCGCCAAGGCGCCGCATCAGGTTTCGATTATGCACGCCACCGCCGCAGGCGATGACCTGAATCGGACGTTGGTCATCCGGCAGTGAGTTCAGGGCGGTTGCGATTGTTTGGACGGCCAGTTCCAGCAGCGTGGCCTGGACGTCGGCCGGCCGGTCGTGCGCCCATTGCGGGAGCCGGGAGCCTAGCCATCCCGGGCTGAAATACTCGATGCCAGTGCTCTTTGGCGCCGGTCGAGCGAAATATTGATCGGCTAGCAGTATCTCCAGCCACTCGGAGTCGGCCCGGCCCGAGGCAGCCCAGTCGCCGCCTTTGTCGAAGCGATCGGAATGGTGGGCCCGGTACCAAAGGTCGAGCAGGCAGTTGGCCGGGCCGGTATCGAAACCGGTTACGCCGCCTGAAGCCGGCAGGATCGTGATGTTGGCAATGCCCCCGAGATTGACGACTGCACGGTTTTCGTCCGAACGGCTTAGCAGCGCTTGGTGCAGCAGGGGAGCCAGCGGCGCCCCCTGGCCGCCAGCGGCCAGGTCAGCGCGGCGGAAATCAGCGACGGTGAGCACGCCGGTTTGCGCCGCGATACGATGCGGGTCGCCGATCTGCAGCGTAGCCGGTGGCTGATGATCGGGGTCATGGAGCACGGTCTGGCCATGAGAGCCGATGGCGCAAACATCCGCGGCGCATACACCGGCCTGGTCCATGATCTGTTGTGCTGAGGCAGCAAAGGCGTCACCGAGCGCGGCGTCAAGATGGGCCAGTCGACGCGCGGGAAATCCCGATGGGTCCCGGCGAATGGCATCCAGCTCGGCGCGAATTTTAGCCGCAAAATCAACCGTTCGCTGGGCGAGAATTCGCGGTGGGTGAACGGAGAAGTCAGCGAGAGCGGCATCAATGCCGTCCATGCTGGTGCCGGAAATCAGCCCAATATAGCGTTCGGCCATTGGCGGCCCGCTAGCAGTCGGTTCCCGTCTGCTCGCAGCGCGCTTGCTCGCGCTGAGCCAGCAGTACGTCCGGGCCTTGGAGTTCCTCGAGTTTGGCCAGCAGCGGCTCGCCTGTGCGACGGAAATCATCCATCAAAGTCGGCGGCAACGGCTGGGCGGCTGGGAGATCGACGGTGCGCGGGTTGCGATGGGCTCCGTTGACCAGAAATTCATAGTGCAGGTGAGGTCCGGTGGCCATGCCGGTAGCGCCCACCGTGCCGATGGTCTGGCCCTGTCGGACGCGATCACCGACGTTGACGCTGCGTCGGTGGAGGTGCAGGTAGCGGGTAATGACGTTGTTGCCGTGCTGGATGAACACGTAGTTGCCGTTGGCATTGTTGTAGGCCGAGCGAATGACCCGGCCGTCACCGGCCGCCCACACTGGCGTGCCGGTCGGGGCGCCGTAGTCCGTGCCGTTGTGAGGGCGAAGACGCTGGGTGATCGGATGGAATCGCCGTGGATTGAAGTTGGACGTCACCCGCGTGAAGTTCAGCGGTGCGCGCAGAAAAGCTTTGCGCATGGGCCGACCATCGGGCGCGAAATAGTCTGGGCCGTTGCCGGCGTCGAAGCGAATCGCTTCGAAGGCATCACCCTGGTTGACGAAGCGGGCGGCCAGAATCGGACCGTCGCGCAGGTATTCCCCATCGCGCCAAATTTCTTCGTAGATCAGTGCAAAGCGATCTCCTGAACGGATATCCAGAGCAAAGTCGATATCCCAGCCGAAGATGTTGGCCAGACGCATGGTCATTCCGTCCGATAGTCCGGCTTCTGTGGCCGCATTGAACAGTGAGGAGGAAATGATCCCAGTGGCCTCGACGATGCGAGAGTCCATCGCCCGCGCTTCGAACCTTGAGCTCAGGCCGTTCTCGGCCTGTTCGACGATCAGCCAGCGATCTTCGTCAAAGTCGGCCCGGAGGGCGAGAAAGCCGCCGTCTGAATCCAGTTCGAAGCCGAACATATCGCCCGGCCGGATCCGGGCCAGCTTCCGGGTGTGTTCGTCAAGATGAACCACCTCATGCAGCTGACGGGCGCTTAGGCCCAGATCTCGAAAAATCCGCTCCAGCGTCTGGCCGGCCCGGACTTCGACCAGGCGCCACGGCCGCCCAGCGGGTGCAGCGGGTACAGGCGCTGCTTCTTGAGAGGTTGGCTCCTGGGGGCTCATGGCGAGCGGATCGGCTGGGTCGGAGCGCTCGGGACCGGGCGCCACGGGATCTGATGTTCGGACCTGGTTGGGCAACAGGACCAGCGTCTCAGCGACACCCTCCGGCAAGCTTTGGTCATCGTTGTCGATTGCGATCAGGGTCACGCCCAGCGCGATCAGTCCAACAGCGGCCAGAGACCAGCGCGGGTGGGTGGCGAGCGCAGTGCGGATTGGTTTGAACACGCCGAGGCGTCGCCGGGCGAGGTCGCGCAAACGCGAAGAAAACGCTTGCCCGCCGCTGCCGGCGCGGCGACGCGCCATGGATTTTCTCATCATGCCTGAGCTTTCGCGCTTAAAAACCCGCTAACATTACCGATTTAGGGGTGGGAAAGTCAATCTGCCCGGACTGTTTACCTCTCGACCAAGACGCTGGTAATTGACGTGAAAACACTGCAAGAGCTGACCCGCGGTGCGGCCGAAATCATCCAGATTGATGAGCTTGAGCAGCGCCTCGGCGGTGGCGATCCGCTCAGGGTCAAGGTCGGGTTTGACCCCACGGCGCCGGATTTGCACTTGGGGCATACCGTCATCATCAACGCCATGCGCCGATTCCAGGACGCCGGTCACATCGCCATTTTTCTGATTGGTGATTTTACCGGCATGATCGGCGACCCGACCGGCAAGAACGTGACCCGCAAGCCGTTGAGCGCGGACGACATCCGGGCCAACGCCAAGACCTACGCTGAGCAGGTTTTCAAGATTCTCGATCGGTCAACGACCGAAGTGCGCTTTAATTCCGAGTGGTTCGGCCAGATGAACGCCGCCGACATGATCCGGCTGTCCTCGCGCCATACCGTGGCCCGGATGCTTGAGCGCGATGATTTTGAAAAGCGCTACAAGGGCGGTCAGCCGATCGCCGTGCATGAGTTTCTCTACCCGCTCGTGCAGGGCTATGACTCGGTGGCGCTGAAAGCCGACATTGAAATGGGCGGCACCGATCAGAAGTTCAATCTGTTGGTGGGCCGCCAGCTCCAGGCTCAGGAGAACCAGAAGCCTCAGGTGATCATCACGTGGCCGCTGCTCGAGGGCACGGACGGCATCCAGAAAATGTCGAAGTCGCTGGGTAACTACATTGGAATTACTGATGCGCCTGACGAAATGTTCGGCAAGCTGATGAGCATTTCGGATGAACTGATGTGGCGCTACTTCGAGCTATTGAGTTTTCGGCCGACAGCAGAACTGGAAAGGCTCAGACAGTCGGTGGTCGAAGGTCGTAATCCGCGCGACGTGAAGTTCGAGCTCGGCATCGAGCTGGTTGACCGCTTCCACGGGGCCGGGTCAGGCGAGCAGGCCCGGGAGGCTTTCATCGCCCGTTTCCGTCAGGGCGAAATGCCCCAAGACATGCCGGAAAAAACCTTGCCGGCCGGCCCACTGGGTTTGGGTATTGCGACGGCGCTGACGGCCTGCGGACTGACCGTCTCCAACTCCGAGGCATTCCGCATGATCCAGCAGGGCGCGGTGAAGATTGACGGTGAGCGGGTTGACGATCGCGGTCTGATTCTGGCGGCAGGTTTCGAGGGTGCACTTCAGGTCGGTAAGCGCAAGTTCGTTCACTTGCGCGTGAGCTGAGTTTCTTGGTCCTGGGCGGCCTGAGTCGTCCGGTCGGTGGGTGGGCTCAGCCTTTGGGTCCGAGAAAGAGCCAGAAAATGAAGCCCACCAACGGGAAGAACAGAAGAATCAGAATCCAGAAAAACTTCGGCACCAGGCCCACGCGCGATTGAGCGGTCTTGATGATGGCCCAGATCACAACGATCAGCCAGATCAGGCCGAGCAGTCCAACTTCGATACCCATGAATTTTTGCCTTTGAAAGCCTCGTTACATTATGAAGCATTTCCAGGCAGCGCAGACCCCTCGCCTTGCCTTGCCGTGTCTGATGTGGCAGATTTGCAGACGTGGACGGCCCGGCGCACTGCGCTGGATCGTCTTGTCGGGTCCGAGCCCAGCCGGTGCGCTGGGTTTTTTGTTTGCCGCTGTGGGCCTTAGGGTCGTTTTCCGGGAGCTTTGCCGATGCGCCATTTTCTGACCACCGTGGACTGGTCGCGAGACGAACTGCAGGACCTGCTCGACAGCGCTGCTGCGCTCAGGCGCCAGCGGGTCAATCAGCGTCTGGCCGGCAAGGCCGTGGCGCTTCTGTTCCTCAATCCCAGCTTGCGCACCCGGTCCTCGTTTGAGATCGGCGCCTTCCAGCTCGGCGCCCATGCCGTGGTGCTGGAGCCGGGCAAGGCCGCCTGGGGGATCGAGTTCGAGCCCGGCGTGGTCATGGACGGTGATGCCGAGGAACATATCGCCGAGGTCGCGGGCGTGCTTTCTCGCTACTGCGATACCATCGGCCTGCGCGCTTTTCCGCTATTCAAGGACTGGACGATCGACCGTCAGGATCGGGTGATCAAGGCCCTGGCCGCGCATGCTGCGGTTCCGGTGATCAACATGGAAACCATCGTCCACCCGTGCCAGGAACTCGCCCTGATGCGCACCATCCAGGATCATCTGGGTCAGCCGGACGGGAAAAAGTTTGTCCTGACCTGGACCTATCATCCGCGTCCGCTCAATACCGCGGTGGCCAACTCCGCCCTGCTGATCGCGACCAAGTTTGGCATGGACGTGACGCTGCTGATCCCCGAAGATGCCTACCGGCTGGATGAGCAATTTATGGATGTCGGTCAACGCCAGGCCGCAGCCTCCGGCGGCTCGCTTCGCGTGACGACCCGGATAGATGAGGCGTATGAGAATGCCGAATTCGTCTATGCCAAGAGCTGGGGGGCGTTGCCCTACTATGGACGGCCCGAAGAAGAGGCCGCCATTCGGGCGCCTTACCGGCATTTCATGGTTGACGGTGCGAAGATGGCCCTGACCGACGGCGCACTGTTCAGCCACTGTCTGCCGCTGCGGCGCAATATCAAGGCCAGCGATGAAGTCATGGATGCCGATTACTGCGTTGCCCTTGACGAGGCCGAAAACCGGCTGCACGTGCAAAAGGCGCTGATGCTCAACCTGATGGATGAAAACTGACAACCAATGAGTGACAAAGTCATACTCGCTTTTTCCGGCGGCCTGGATACCAGCTACTGCGTCTTGGCCCTGAAGCAGCAGGGCTTCGAAGTTCACACTGCGTTCGTCGATACCGGTGGCATTGCCGCGGATCAGAAAGCCTGGATCGGCGCGCGGGCGCGGGATCTGGGGGCAGCCGAGCACCATGAACTTGACGCCGCCCAGCCGCTATGGGATCAGTTTGTCGTGCCGCTGCTGTGGTCAGGGGCACGGATGCTCGAGCAATATCCCATGCTGTGCTCGGACCGCTACGTCATTGTCCAGCAGTGCCTGGCACTGGCCGACCGCCTGGGCACTCGCCATTTTGCCCACGGCTGCACCGGCATGGGCAACGACCAGCTGCGCTTCGACCAGAGTGTGCGCTCGCTGGGCGACTACCAGATTCATGCGCCAATCCGTGATCTGCAGCGCGAGACCTCGAACGTTCGCGCGCACGAGCTCAAGCTCATGGACCAGGCCGGCATTGAGGTGCCGAGCTCCAACAGTCGCTATTCGATCAACGAGAACCTGCTCGGGGTGACGCTGTCGGGTCAGGAAATCGACGAGTTCGGTGTTCCGGGTGACGACACCCGGGTGCTATGCCGTCCGCGTGCCGAGTGGCCGGAACCCCCGCTGGCCCTGACCCTCGGATTCGAGCACGGCCGCGCGGTCAGCCTTGATGGCGAGCCTATGCCCGGCCCGAGCATTCTCAAACGTCTGAACGAACGGCTCGGAGCCTATGGTGTTGGTCGGCATATCTATACCGGGGACGTTTCGATCGGGCTGAAGGGGCGGATCGTTTTCGAATGCCCTGGCGTTGACGGCC
This sequence comes from Wenzhouxiangella sp., assembly GCA_036353315.1. Taxonomy (GTDB): domain Bacteria; phylum Pseudomonadota; class Gammaproteobacteria; order Xanthomonadales; family Wenzhouxiangellaceae; genus Wenzhouxiangella. The sequence goes on from JAZBOC010000166.1 coordinate 46,223, forward strand.
TGATGGTCGCCCAGCGGGCGCTGAGAGAGGCCGTCAACACCCGTTTGCAGAACCAGTTTCAGCTCAATATCGCGCAGCGCTGGGCGGAGCTGGTCTACACCGGTTTTTTCTTTGAGCCCCACAAGGCCGATCTCGAGGCCTACCTGGAGAGCGCTAACCGATTCGTGACTGGTGTGGTTCGCCTGTCCACCGACGGCGGGAGCGTTGAGGCGGTCTCGGTCGGTTCGCGCTACCTGCTCCGCGATCCAAACGCCGTCTATGCGCAATCCGCCGGCTGGACGCCAGAAGAAGCCGAGGGCTTCGTCAAGCTGATTGGCCAAAGCTCCACGCTGGCCGCGCGGGTGCGTCAATAGTGCTTCGGACCGGTCGCAGCAGATGAGCTTGACTCGGGTACTTGAACACCTCGCGCCGCTGATCGCCTGCGATAGCCAGAATCCGCCGCGTCGGATCACCCCGGACAGCGCCATGTTTGTCTATGTCGCCGGGGTGCTCGAAAGAGCGGGTTTCGATCTGGCTTTCGAAGACTACGGAGACGGCCACATGAACCTGTTCGCGAAGCGCGGATCGGCTCGGGTGCTGTTCAATTGTCATCTCGATACGGTGCCGGTCGGAGAAGGCTGGACGCGCCCGCCGCTGGAACTGGGCGTGGAACACGGCCGGGCCTACGGTCGCGGTGTGTGTGATATCAAGGGCGCGGCTGCTGCCTTGCTGAGCGTGGCAGAGCAGACCGATCAAGCGATGGCAATCCTTTTTTCCAGCGACGAGGAAGGCGCAGGCAGCTGCTGCATTCGCCGGTTCCTGGAGGTGCCTGAACATTGTGAATTCCAACAGATTGTTGTCTGCGAGCCGACCGGGTGCCGAGCGGTGCTGGCCCACCGGGGTTACCTGTCGGTCAAGGGCCACTTTCGCGGGATCATGGGTCACTCTTCAGAACCCCGGGCTCTGACCGAGAGCGCCAATCATCGCGCTGCGCGTTGGGCCAGCGCCGCGCTGGATCATTGTGCGGCTGAAGCGGCTGCCGGTCGCCCCACCTGCTTCAATCTGGGACTGTTCAACGGCGGTACCAAGTCGAACGTCATCGCCGGTGATGCTCGTCTCCACTACTCGGCCCGGCTGGGCCCGGGTCAGTCCAACGATGCTCTGTTTACCGCGCTCAGGGATCTCGCTGGGGCAGCCAACTGGGCCAACTGGGAGATTCCTTTCTCCGGTCCGCCGCTGCCGGCGGCCGGTCGTGACGATGCGATGGCGCGGGGGTTCTGTCGGCGTCATGGTCTTGACATGGGTGATCCGGTCGGATTCTGGACCGAGGCTTCGCTGTTCTCGGAAGCAGGTCTGTCGGCGCTGGTCCTGGGGCCGGGCGATATTGCCCAGGCCCATGCCGTCGATGAATGGCTCGAGCTGGACCAGCTCGAGCGTGTTGAAATCCTTTACCGGAGCGTCGTGGAAGGTCATGGCTGAAGTTCGTCAGACCGTGATTGAGCTTCTCGGCCAGCTCGGATCGAGTCGCGAGGCGCGCCAGTATCTTAGGCAGTTCTCGCGTATTGAGGAGTCTCGCTTTGCCGTGGTCAAGGTTGGCGGCGCGGTGCTGCGCGAGGATCTCGATGAACTGGCCGCTGCCCTGGCTTTCCTGCATCGATTGGGCTTGACCCCGATCGTTCTGCATGGCGCCGGTCCACAACTGGATGAGGCCATGCATGCAGCCGGTGTCCCGGTTGAGAAGCGCGAGGGCTTGCGCGTGACGACCGAGGCGGTGATGGCGGTTGTCCGACCAGTGATCTATAAGGCTAACGCCACCTTGGTTGATGCCCTGGAAGCGCGCGGCGTGCGCGCCCGCGGCATCCTGCACGGCGTTTTCAATGCCAGTTTGGCCGACCCGGAGAAACTGGGGCTGGTCGGGCAGATCGAGAGCATTGAGCTGGACCCGATCCGCTCGGCGGTGCGTTCAGGGTCCTTGCCGGTCGTGGCCTGCCTGGGCGAGTCGCCGGGTGGTCAGGTCATGAACATCAACGCCGATATTGCGGCCCGCGAGCTGGTCTGGACGGTTCGACCGTACAAGGTGATCTTTCTGACCGGCACCGGCGGACTGCTTGATCAGAACGGGCGAATCATTTCTGCGATTTCCATCAGCGGCGATTATGAGCACCTGATCGCCCAAGACTGGGTTCACTCCGGCATGCAATTGAAGCTCGCGCAGATCAAGGAGATGCTCGAGCGACTGCCGCCGGAAACCTCGGTGTCGATCACCTCTGCGGCCAAGCTGACTCGTGAGCTGTTCACCCATACCGGCGCGGGCACGCTGATTCGGCGCGGTGAGCGCATCGATTGGTTCGACCGCATCCCGGATGAGCGGGTTGATGTTCTGGAGCGCATGCTTGAAGAAAGCTTTGGGCGCAGGTTGAGACCCGACTGGCGCGAGGGGCGGGATCTGGAAGGTCTTCTGCTGGCCGAGACCGGTCGCGCCGCGGCCCTGATCGCGCGTGGGGTCAACGGGGTTCCTTACCTGGACAAGTTTGTGGTCACGCCCGAAGCCCAGGGCGAAGGCCTGGCCGCCGCGCTCTGGCAGGTTCTGCGGGCGCGGTGCCCGCAAATGTACTGGCGCTCGCGCGCTGCCAATCCGATCGCTGCCTGGTATCTGCAGCAGTCGCACGCCAGTTTTCGCCGCGGCGAGTGGATTGTCCACGTGATCGGCGTCGACCAGTTCAGCCTGCTTGAGCGCTTGGTCGAGGACGCACATAGCCGGGATTCCGGGTGGGAGGAGAATCGCATTGAACCTTGAACGGGTCGCACTGATTGGCGGCCGGGGTTATACCGGCGCCAGCTTCCTGCCGTTGCTGGCCGGGCATCCTGGCCTGGCGCTGGCCGTTGCCTCATCGAGTTCGCAGGCTGGTCAATCCTTGCGCGAAGTTGATCCGGACTGGCCGGACCGGGATGCGAAGCTCGTTGCCCTGGAGCCGGAGAAGGTCGCCGAAGTCGATGCCCAAGTCTGGGTGCTGGCCTTGCCCAACGGCGCCAGCGCGCCATGGGTCGCGGCAATCGCTGCTGCCCATCCTGAGGCTGTGATCATCGACTTCGGCGCGGATTACCGCTTCGACTCCGACTGGGTCTATGGCCTGAGCGAGTGGAACCGCGGTGCGCTGGTCGGGGCAAGACGGATTGCCAACCCCGGCTGTTATGCCACGGGCGCCCAATTCGCGTTGCTGCCGATCCGTGACTACCTGACCCGCCCGCCGGTCATTTTCGGCGTCTCGGGTTACAGCGGGGCTGGCCGGACGCCGTCCCCGCGCAACGATCCCGAGCGTCTGGCCGACAATTTGATTCCGTACAGCCTCATCGACCATACGCACGAGCGCGAAATTTCGGTCCATCTCGGGCGACCGGTGCGATTTCATCCGCACGTGGCACCGTTTTTCAGAGGGATTTCGCTGACCCTGTCGGTCAATCTGTCGGAAGAGTTTGACGCGCAGCGACTCGTGAAGCTTTTTCAGCAAGCCTATCGGAATGCACCGCTGGTCGAGGTCACGGACGACATTCCTGAGATTCGCGAGGTTGCCCGTCGTCCCGGGCTGAGGATCGGCGGTTTCGCGGTCGATCCGCGCCAGCCTTATCGGGTGACCTTCGTGGCCGTGCTGGACAACCTGCTCAAGGGGGCAGCCAGTCAGGCGCTGCAGAACATCAACCTGGCGCTGGGTCTGGATGAGTTGACTGGAATTGGGAGCGAGCGTGCCTGACTACATCTGGAAAAAAAGCTCAACGGCGGCCGTGGATGAGCGCGTGATGCGCTTTTTGGCCGGCGAAGATGTCGTCCTGGATCGCCATCTATTGCCCTTCGATATCCGCGCCAGCCGAGCCCATGCGCGTGCCCTGGCCCGGATCGGGGTCTTGACCGACGCCCAAGCCGAGGCCATGGGCCAAAGCCTGGACCAGCTCGCCAAGGCCTTCGCAGAGGGCAAGTTCGTCCTGGATGAGCGGTATGAAGACGGGCACTCGGCCATCGAGTCCTGGCTGACCGAGCACTTGGGAGACATCGGTGGGCGTATCCATGCCGGCCGCAGCCGCAACGATCAGGTGGCGGTCGCTGTGCGTCTCTACCTCAAGGACCGGCTGGCGCGGCTGGCGCGTGGCTGTGGCGAGATTGCCCAAGTGTGCTTGGCGCGCGCTGAACACGAACAAGCCGTTCCGCTTCCGGGGCACACCCATCTCCAGCAGGCCATGCCCTCGTCGCTGGGATTATGGTGGGCCGGACACGCGGAAGCCTTTATCGATAATCTTGCGCTGGCCCGGCAGGTCTCGGAATGGCTGGACGCGTCCCCTCTGGGCACGGCCTCGGGCTTCGGCGTCAACTTGCCGCTGGACCGGGACGGCGCGGCATCCGAGCTGGGGTTCTCCCGCCTGGTGGTCAATCCACAGTATGCGCAAAATGCGCGCGGCAAGGTCGAGCTGCGGGCCCTGGATTCTTTAGCTGCGGCGACTGGAGACCTGCGCCGCCTGGCCTGGGATTTGAGCCTTTTCGCCAGCCAGGAATTCGGCTTCGTCAAGATACCGGCCGCGTATTGCACGGGCTCTTCGATCATGCCGAACAAGCTCAATCCTGACAGCGTCGAGCTGCTGCGCTCGCTGCACGCGACGATTATCGGCGCGCGTGCCGAGCTTGACGGCGTGCTGGGCCTGCCGTCGGGCTACCAGCGTGACCTCCAGGACACCAAGCCCCCGACTATTCGTGCATTCGAGCGCGGGTTGGCCGGCCTGGAATTGGTGCCTGGACTGCTCTCCGGACTGGAGTGGCGCGTCGGCCGTATGCGGGACGCCATTGCTGCGGATCTGCATGCCACCGATCGAGCCAACGAGCTGGTCGGTCAGGGCCACCCCTTTCGCGAGGCCTATCGCCAAGCCGCTGCGGAAATCGACCAACTGGGACGCCGAGAGCCGGAGGAGAGTCTGCGCGCCCGGATCTCACCGGGCGGCTGCGCAAGACTGGAGTTGGCGGCCTTGCAGGCCCGTCTCGAAGGGCTGCTGGCGAATCCGGCCAAGTGATTTCCGGGCCATGGGCTGCGGACTCGAAAATTTTTTCTCCAGTGACGCTTGACGGCCCGGCTTAAGCGCCTATAATGCGCGGCTCGCCTGAGAGATCAGACGGGGCGGACGGTCAAAAAAACTTCTCGAAGCTATTGACTGTCACGCAAACCGGTCTATAATGGTCGGCCTGGTTAGCGAAATGCAGCCAGTTGAAATTGTTCCTTGAAAACACAAGCAGATAATTTGTGTGGGCGCCCTCGATTGGCTTGAAGCCATTTTGAGAGCGACCAAGCCTAGAAAAGCAATTAAAGCAATTCTTTGGCGAGGTTCATCTCTAGTTCAAAAGCTTTGCTTTTAAACTGAAGAGTTTGATCCTGGCTCAGATTGAACGCTGGCGGCATGCCTAACACATGCAAGTCGAACGGTAACAGGAACTAGCTTGCTAGTTTGCTGACGAGTGGCGGA
>JAZBOC010000167.1:0-10051 GCA_036353315.1 Wenzhouxiangella sp.
CCGCAGATCGCCGAGGACGCGGTGCGCGTGCTCGAAGCGCTGGGCTTTGGCGTACAGATCGAAGCGCCGTTCGCCGCCGGCCGCACCCTGATCTCGCGCGGCCTGCTCGACCAGGCCCGCGCCCTGGCCGGGCGCAATCTCGACCTGCTTGAGCCGCACCTGGCTGCCGGCCATCGCATCGTCGGACTGGAGCCATCCGAAACGCTGGCCCTTCGCGATGAATACCTGGATTTTTTCGACGCTGAGCAGCACGCGCGCGCCGAACGCCTAGCTGGCAGCGTGCAGCTGTTCGAGGAACTGGTGGCCGGCCACGCGCCCGAAGCGCTGTCGGGAATCTTTGCCGGCAACGCACAAGCCGTGATGGTCCACGGCAACTGCCATGCCAAGGCCCTGGTCGGCGAAGACGCCTTGCTGAAGTCGCTGGAAGTTGCCGGCTACGCGCCCCAGCGCCTGGCCACCGGCTGCTGCGGCATGGCGGGCAGTTTCGGTTATGACCGGAAAAAGTACGCCATGTCCATGGCCATCGCCGAGCAGAAGCTGTTCCCGAGCCTGCGCGATCAGCCCGACACTCTGGTCTGTGCCCATGGCTTCTCCTGCCGTCACCAGATCCACGACGGTCTTTCACGCCAGGCCCGTCATCCGGCCGAGTTGCTGGCGGCCGTTTTGGCCAACCTGCCGGGCTGAAGATAGCGAATGGGGATGTGAGCCCGGCTTAAGGGCGGGCCGTTTCGTTTGGTCCTCTCTGGGTCCTCAGCCTTACCCGCCTGCAGGTGCTTCCAAGGGTCCTCCAGCGTATCTTCGGGGAAACCCGTGCGTGGCTGTCATGATTTTCGCCGAGTTTTCGTAAAAGGGGTGAGACCCTGAAGCGGAGACCTTGATGAATCATTGCCTGATCCAGCCCTTCTGGCGCGCACGATCAGTGGCACTTATCCTCGCGTTTGTGGCCCTTGCGCAGGCCGAAGTCTGGGCCGTCACTTTAAACGTCACATCAACCGACGATAACGGAGCCGGCACGCTCAGGCAGGCCATCCTCGACGCCAACAATTCCGGAGCCTCGGAGGTCCGCATCGAGATCGACCTGCCGGACAACAGCGAAATTCGAATCAATACGGGCGATCTGCCGTTCATAACGCATCCGGCCGTAGAGATCATCAATGGCAATCCGAACCGTCGGGTGGCTGTCGACGGTAGCGCGTTCTTCCGCTTGTTTCTGCAGATCGGCAGCGATTCAACGCTTTCGGTGAGCGGCCTTGAGCTTCGCGACGCACGGATGGAATCCGACGGACCCTCTGACGGTGGGGCCTGCCTTTACACTCAGGGCGACGCCTCGATCTCGAACGCGCGCTTCATCAACTGTCAGGCTATCAACGCCAGTGGGGGCGCGGTCCACGTGCTGGGTAACCTGATCGTGGAAGACTCGCAGTTCATCGACAACAGGGTCTTTCATTCAGGCAGCGATTTCGGTGGTGCTGTCTACTGCGCGGGCGATTCCTGCAGGATTTCGGGTTCGATTTTCGAAGGCAATGAGGTTTCTCGCCAACTCGCCAGTCAGTTCAATCGCGGTGGCGGCGCAGCCGCTCTGCTGGCCGATGAGATCGTCATCGAGAATTCGGTGTTCCGCAACAACGTAGGGCCCGGACGCGGCGGTGCGCTCCGCTTGGTTTCGAACCAGGCCGATACGTCCATTTCGATCCGCCGGTCATTGTTCCGCCAGAATGAGGGCAACGAAGGGGGTGCGGTCTGGCTGGAAGGGGGTTCGACGCTGAATGTCGAATTCAGCACTTTTGATCGGAACGTCGCCAGCGCGCGTGCTCCGGCTCTGTCAACCTCATTGACTGCCGAGGTCAATCTGATCGGCAACGTGTTCTACATGCAGGAATCCGAGAACGCCTCGGTAGCCTGGGGCACGGTCTTTGTCTTCGGTAATAGTGCGGTTGCCAGCACCGTGCGGCTGGACTACAACACCTTTGTTGGCGAAGACGAAAACAGCATCTTGTTCGAGGCCAATGAAGGCAGCTCACCCAGTGATGTTGTGGTCGCTCAACTGCATGCCAATATTTTCGATCAGCGGGCTTCAACGCCCGCCTGTCGGGAGGAATCGGCGCCGGTTGAGCCACTAACCGGTTGGTTCAACGTCGTCTCCGACGACAGCTGCACCGCCTCAATCGAGGCGAGTTCGCAAATCAACGTCGACCCTAAACTGCACCCTGCCATCCAGCGCTCCGACAGTACGATCGTGTATCCGAGGGCCGATTCGGTAGCCGTCGATCTGGTGACCAGCCAGGCATTAGCCCCGTGTATCGGCGTAATCGACCTGGGCGGAACAGTCCGTCCCCTTGACGGTAATGGTACCGGTTTTGCGTTCTGCGATGCCGGTGCGCTGGAGCGAAACGTTGAGCTGTTCTCGGACCGATTTGAGCGATGAAAAAGACAATGACAGAAATTAACGGCAAGCGGTTTCATCTTTTCGTTAGGGCAGTGCGCTTGCTCGGAGTGGTTTCTATCTTCGGGCTGCTGTCGGTATCACAGGGCGCTGTATTGCGCAGCATTGAGCCCATCGCGCTCGGTGGCGAAACTCTGCCGGACCTGCCCGGAGAAGCGGTTGGATCGCAGAACTGGCGTTTTGATGTGAACGCCGCCGGGCGTGTGGTGTTTGTCGGTATTACCGACGCCAGCGACAGCGGCGGCGCCGCGCGCGACGGCGTCTTCGCATTCAGTCCCGGCGATACGCTGCCGACGCTCATTCAGGCCGACGACGAACTGGCACCCGAGACCGGGGCCGTTTACTCAGGCTTTACCCTTGTTCGCAGTGCGAGCAACGGGCAAGTGCTCTTCGGTGGTTTGCTGAAACTCGAAGCGAGTGTGATCGACGGGTTTAACAACGAATTTCTCGCCATCGATGAGGACGGCACGAAACGCATTTTTGCCCGCGAGGGCGCACCGCCCGATGGCGATGTCTACCCGTCGCCTTCTGGAGATATTTATTTCTCCGAGAACATTACAGCCAACCGTCTGTACGGAACCGTCACCATCGACGCCGACGCCAACGTTGCTTTCCAGCCGGGCTCGAATACCTCCGCCTTCAACGCCAGTGACGATTCGTCCTACATCCCGGGCGTCGCCCACGTCTGGACGGTCAGCAACCAGGGTGAGACCGGCCTGGCCTTCCATCGTCTGGCCACCGAGCTGCCAGGCGGTCTGAGGCTCCGTGCGTTTCCCAACACCCGTTTTGTCCAGAACGATGCCGGCCAGATTGCCTTCGGCGCGGTGATCGAAAACGCTAACGGTACCAGCCTGCCAAGCTCCTCGGACACCGCGCTGTACGTGCGCAACGCCGACGGCACTTTTGTGGAAAAACTGCGCGAGACCGGTGCATCCACCCTTGATCGCGTGACCAACCTGCAGTCCGCCTTCGTCAAGCTCGACGACGCGGGCGAGCTGTTTTTCTACACTCAGCGCGACAGCTTCAACGACAACTTCGGTGTCTACACCACAGCCGTCGAGACCGGCTTTGAGCGCGTCGCCCGGCTGGGTGCTGCATTCATCTACACCCTGGACGGCGGCAATACCGAAGTTGTCAGGCCCGTCAACTTCCCCCGGGGCGGCTTGGGCTTCGACGTGGGGGCCGCCGGGACCGCTGCCGTCCTGCTTGACGTCGAACAGAACGATTTTCCCAATGCCCAGCGCGGATCGCTGCTGGTCTATGAGAACGGCCAGCGCTTCGAGCGCTTCACGCCCGGCGACCTCGTCATCGGACTCGACCCCGGCGATACCGTGGACCTGGGCACCGCCGACTCGCTGCGCGCGATCGAAATGAACCGCAATGGCTGGATCGCCTTTACCGCCGATCTTCGCCGGGCCTCGGGTTTCCGCGACACCGCGCTACTGCTGTCGTCTCCCGAAGGCGAGACCTTCCTCGCTGCCGCCGAAGACCAGCTCTTCGACTTCGATGGCCAAGGTGACAACGTGCTCACCCAGATCGAAGGCTGGCGGCTCGACGACACCAACGCAATCACCTTGTCCGGGCGATTCCTGGACGGCCGCTCGGGCCTGTTCAGGGTCACGGTCCGAGCTGATGGGCTGTTTTCGGATCGTTTCGAGAACTGAAGGTCTGGGCGACGATCTCCGCGCGGCCTGCATCTGCTGAGACCCTACCGCCGCTACCTGACCGGCAGGCTATGGAAGCAGTTTGCAGTGCGCCACGGCGTCGTCCATGCTCATCGGGTCGGTCCAGTTGGCGATTGACTTTGAGTCGGGTGAAATGCCATGGAATCCGTCGGTGCTGCGGCGGATCGCGGCCCGTTCCTCAAACGCGTCGAACAGAACGCTGCCCGGCTTCATTTGCGGCGCAATATGACGAAACAGCGCGACCATCAGCGCGGGATCGCGCAGCGGACGATACATGTAGATCAAGTCGTAGTCGCCGTAGCCATCAAACTTCAGCGCGTCTTCGGCCAGGTGATTGATCGGATAGGGCCAGCGGGTTGAAATGTTGGCAATCAGAAACTTGGCAACCGCGACTGACTCGGCGTTGAGTTCCAGCCCGTCGCAGCGGCTGAACCGTCCCAAGGCATAGGCAAGAAAAGGTTTCTCGCCGATGCCGGAGCCCACATCCAGAAAGTTGCCTTCATTTTCCAGCATGCCCAGAAATGTCATCCACCTCAGGAACCTGGCGGGTGGAAGAGCGATATACGGATGACCTGCCGGGTGGTCGTCGGCATTGCGGTAGTTGGTCATCCGTCGAGGGGTAAAGAGTATGGCCAGCGCATCGGCGAGCTCGTCGGTTTTCTCCGATGGCGCCAGTTCCCGGGTGTCTTCGACCAGAGACTGGATGTGCTCGCGATCCAGTGCCCCGGCCATCAGCTGCGCACTGCCGATACTTTCCGTCACCGCACTGAGGATGTCCGGAAGCTGCCGCGACTCCAGGGCTTTGAGCAGTTTTTCGGACGCGCGACTGATGGTCGATTCGTTCCAGCACGATCCCCACTTCGGTTCCAGACCCTGGGCGACTCTGCGCATCGGTCCTGCGGGGCCAGGCAGGCGCCGGTAAGAGTTGTCGCCATGCAGTTGGATGAAGACCGCGTTCGGGGCCAGATGTGCCTCGCGGGCTTCGGTACCACTGAGGATGCCCTCGAAGGTCAGCGCCCAGCGGTGTTCCAGCACTTCATGACAGAACGGGCAGGGGTAGGCTGGAGAGCTGACCGCGTGACTGTCCAACTCCCTTTGTCTGGCGGCCGGCATTGCGAGAAGCAGCCGATGTCGATGGCGACTGCAGCTCGGATTCTCGCAGCGGAAGCTTGCGATCGAGGCTGCGTGTGGTCGGCCGCGGGCGACCTTGATGGTGTCAATCACGTCCCGGCAACTGTCAAGCACGGCATAGCGCCCCCGGCGCGGTCGACCCGTGTCAAAGCCGGCCTCGAAGGCTCGACAGATATCGCCGATTCGATAGGTTCGACCGGCTCTGATCATCAAGCCGGCCAGCGGACTGCCGGATGAGTCGATCAGGCGAATGCAAAGCCATTCGCCGTGGATCGGGCTGTTTGTGCCGTCTGCCCAGGCAACGTCGTTCGCTCGTGCCGCCTCGTTCGCCGGTTCTATGGTCAGCCGATAACCCTTGCTTGATCGTGCTTGAGGAAGACTGTGCAGATCAAATTTGACCTGGTCTCGCCCGCGCGACTCGCTGTTCAAGGTGTCGCGCAACAGGCTGATCGCAGTTTCAAGGCCACCGGCCCCGCAGGCGGACCAGGTCTCGTCGGCCGCCATTCTTCCGAAAATGATCATCAGCTTATCTCTGTGACGGGATACGCTGGCTCCACTTTACACTCTGGAGCCGAATGGGCGCATCAGTGGAGCCGTCCCACGCTCCGGGATTTGACCCAGCGCAATTTCGGCTGAGCTACACTGCGCTAAGGTAAACCTATATTTGATGTACCTGTTTGTCACGCAACGGAGCGAATTCTCACCATGTGTCTAGCCATTCCCGCCAGAGTCGAAGCGCTGCATGAGTTCGACCAGGCCACGGTCGAGATCGGCGGCGTGCGCAGCAAGGTCTCACTGGCGATGATCGACGACGTGGAGGTCGGTGACTATGTCATCGTTCACGTCGGCCACGCCATCACCAAGCTCAACGTGAAAGAGGCCGAGGAATCGCTGGCCCTGTTCCGCGAGCTCGCCGAAACCATAGGAGCGCCGACCGATGCGCTATATCCACGGGTTTCGTGAGGGTAAGGCGGCTGCGGCGCTGGCCCAGCTGATTCGCCGCGAAGCGCGCCCCGACCGACGTTACCACCTGATGGAATTCTGCGGAGGTCACACCCACGCGGTGTTCCGCTACGGCATCCCGGATCTGCTGCCTGACAACGTCGAGATGGTTCACGGTCCCGGTTGCCCGGTGTGCGTGCTGCCGGTCGCGCGCCTGGACATGGCGATTGAACTGGCCGATCGAGAAGACGTCATCCTGGCCAGCTACGGCGACATGCTGCGCGTTCCCGCCTCGCGCCGAAACAGCCTGCTCAAGGCGCGCGGCCAGGGCAAGGACGTGCGCGTGGTCCAGTCCACGGTCGAAGCCCTGGAGCTGGCGCGAGATAATCCTGACAAGCAGGTGGTGATGTTTGCCATCGGCTTCGAGACCACCACGCCGCAGACCGCGCTGGCCATCCAGCAGGCGGAGAAAATGGGCCTGGAGAACTTCAGCGTGTTCTGCAACCACGTGCTCACGCCCTCAGCGATCCAGTCGATTCTGGACTCGCCCGAAGTTCGCGACCTGGGCCAGGTCCGGGTCGACGGCTTCCTCGGCCCGTCGCATGTGTCGACCATCATCGGTTCCGAACCCTACGAGTTTTTTGCCGAGGAATACCAGCGCCCGGTGGTCATCGCCGGTTTCGAGCCGCTGGACGTGATGGCCTCGATCGTGATGCTGATCCGCCAGCTCAACGAAGGCCGGGCCGAGGTCGAAAACCAGTTCAAGCGCGGTGTGAGCCGCGAGGGCAACGCCAAGGCCAAGGCCATGGTCGCCGAGACGCTGGAGCTTCGACCCGAGTTCGCCTGGCGGGGCCTGGGTACGGTGCCTTACAGTGGCCTGCGCATCAAAGACAAGTACGCCAGGTTTGATGCCGAAAAGCGCTTCGACCTGGCCGAAAAGGAAGTGCGAGAAAACAAGGCCTGCCAGTGCCCATCGGTGATCCGCGGGGTGAAAAAGCCGACCGACTGCGAGATTTTCGGCACCATATGCACGCCGCGCAACCCGATCGGTTCATGCATGGTCTCTGACGAAGGCGCCTGCGCGGCTTACTATCGCTACCGGCGGTATGCTGAGGCGGGCTGAGGCCGGCCTCGCGAATCTAGTCCGGCTCCGGTTTCGGTGAATCTGCAGGGCTTAAGGCCCTGAAGCCCCTTGAACACCAGCACCGTCTAGCAGGCTCCTGGGTGGCCCGTGCTGGTGGATCCACGGCGGATTGATGGATTGTGGCAGCGGTTGACGGGCATCAGCGAACCAAGGAGGAGATCCGAAGATGGAAATTATCGCCACCATGCTAGCAGTCATGGCCTTTGCCTTCGCGGCCGACGCAAACAGCAAGGTCAGCAAGCTCGAGAAGCGTCTCCGTGCCAAGGGTCTGATTGATGACGGCCCTGCGCCAGACGACGAATCGAATTAGGCTTTAGAGCGGAAGGACTCGCAGATGGCTTCTGGACCGCGATGGGCGCGCGCAACGCAGCGCTTCACAGACCACCTGGTCCATGATTTTCTCGGCGGGCCGCGGCCGTGGAGGTTTGCCTGGGTGATCAATTTCCAGAAAGCCGGTACTTTTGCCTTTCTGCTCGCGCTGATTGCCTACTACGACAACACTTCGACAGCGGTCTGGATCTACACCGCGATGCACGGGACCTACGGCCTGGTCTGGATACTCAAGGACCTCGCGTTTCCGGACCCGGCCTGGCAGCGGCGCATCACGATTGCCGGGGGTGTCAATGCGTTTGTGGGCGTGCTGGGCTGGTACTGGGTTTTCGGCTGGCTGCTGATCTCGGGCGTCGCCCAGCCCGACTACCCGCTGCCCGACTTTGCCTGGTACTGCCTGTGCATCAGCCTCTGCATCCTCGGCTGCGCGATCATGATGGCCGCCGATGCCCAGAAATATTTCACGCTACGCATTCAGCGCGGCCTGATTACCGATGGCATGCATCGCTATGTCCGCCACCCGAACTACCTCGGCGAGATCATGATCTATGGCAGTTTCGCGATGATGGTCTGGCACTGGCTGCCGGTGCTCGTGCTGACCTGGGTCTGGCTCGGTATTTTTGCTGTCAACATGATCATGAAAGAAGCGAGCCTGTCGCGTTACCCGGAGTGGGCCGATTACAAAAAGCGAACCTGGTGGCTGGTGCCGCTGGTGTTCTAGTGGGGCATGCGGCCTCATGTCTCGTAGCAGCGCCGGTACCCGTCCATGAAGCGTGTATCGATCCGGTCCTTGAGCCACATGGCGCTCTTGCCGAACCACCAGAAGCGATCCCAGAGGGCCAGGCCGTAACCGTCGCCCATGTTGAGAATGGCCAGGTAACGGGACTGCGGCTTGTAGGCTGAAAGCGGCTGACCACCAGCAGCCGCGATCAGATTGTCAACAAGTACTGGTGCCGCCATGACGCCGAACACGCCCAGGCGAGGAAGGTCCTCACCCTCGATGTCGGCACAGTCCCCCGCCGCAAAGATCCGCTCGTCAGCCACCGATTGCAGGCAGTGATTGACCTTGAGGCCGCGTCGGGAATCACTGGGCAGGCCGAGTTCGGTGACCAGGGCGTTAGCCTGCAGACCGGTCGCCACAACCAGCTCGTCGAACGGCAGTTCGGTTCCTGAATCGGTCATGATCTTTGCATGGTCATGACCGGTGACCCGCTCACCCAGACGAACTCGGATGCCGCGACGCGCAAGCTCGCGATTGAGCCGGCGGCCGGCACCAGAGGGTGCTCTGTCGAGCAGCGAGTCGCTGGCGGCCACCAGTGACACCTCGGCGTTGATTCGGTTGCGTTGAGCCAAAGCGCGAAGGCAGGCGGAGATCTCGCTGCCCGTCGGTCCGCCGCCGGCGACCACCAGGCGCAGTGGGCGATCCGACGTCCATTTCACGATTCTTTGCCGCAGGCGGTACAGATCGGGTATCGGCTTGACCGTCGACAAACGGGCTTTCTGGTCCAGATCGGTCGCGACCTCGGAGCCGACATTGAACGACAGAAAGTCGTAGTCGATCGTCTCGCCGTCTTTCAGAGTGATGGTCCGGTCGCGTCGGTTGACCGAGACGACTTGGCCTTCGATAAATCGTCCGCCGCGCGCCGTCACGAGCGCGCGCGGATCAAGCTGATCCTGTTCCGGCGAGTACATGCCGGCAAGCATGCCGGTCGCCATGCCCGAATACCAAAAACAGCCCGGATCGACAAGTACCAGCTCAACGCCGATGGCACTGAACCTGCGCGCCTCCCGCGCGACCTCGAGATGCGCGTGTCCGGCCCCGACCAGGATGATCCGGATCACGGCGCGGGCCTGTCAGGCATTCATCTGCTTGCGATAGTCGCTGGCGAGAGAAGTTTTCCGGTCGTCACTCAGAACGCGCCCGGCTTGCTGAAAGATTTCTTGCTCTTCTTCATCCAGATGATGGTGAACCATGTGCTGAAGTTTCCTGGCATGGGACAACCAGGCTGGCGAGCTGGGATCGGTTTCTTCCAGTGTTTCGATCAGCTCATCGATCTCGTGATGTTCTGCAATGCCGTGGCGCGCTTTTTCCTGGGTCAGGTCATGGTCGATCAGGGGCTTGTAGAAGCAGCGCTCCTCGGCCGCGGCATGGCGCTGTAGCTCGGACTTGAGCTTTTCGAACAACTCGTCGCGCCGTTCGCTGTCGCCATGGGTTTTCGCCAGCAGATCGGCAAGCGTCCTCTGAGTTTGATGGTCGTCGCGCAGTGCGTCAAAGATCGTCTCGGACATGTCATCTCCTCCTCTGGGCCCGGCTGGCCCGCGTTGACCGGCGAACTTTCACTTTGACCCTATCACAGCCCTATTGAGCTTCGTTCC
>JAZBOC010000168.1:0-2122 GCA_036353315.1 Wenzhouxiangella sp.
CGGTCGGTTTCGCCTTCTCGGACGCCGCCAGCACCTCCGGCCAACTCGATCGCTTCTCGCTGACCCAGATCCCCGAGCCCTCCATCGTTCTGCTTGGCGCGTTCGGCACCCTGTTTCTGCTCCGTCGCCGCAACCGGTGAAGGCTCGGCAGGCCTCGTGATTCAAGCCGGCTTCCGGACCGTCCAGCGATGAAAACCGCCATTTTCCCCCGTAGTTTCATAAATCCACAGCAAATTGCGGCCTAAAAATGGTGGCGAGCCTTTGGAGCAAGGGTTAAAACGGCGTTGATGTATCAACCGAACCCAAACCCCAAAGGCCACCAGCAGTGAGAGTAGCGAAATCCTCGATTCATGCAAGGGCCCGGGCCATTCCCGAGCTGAATTTCGAAGACCAGCAACTGACGTCTTTCGGCGGACTGGTCGTCTTCCAGGAGTTGTTTTCGGCGCTGGATCTTGCCGGGCACTTGAAATCATGCTGCCGCAGCATCGAGGGCAAGGCTGGGCGATTCTACAGCCATGGCAAGCTGCTGCAGTGTCTGATCGTGCATCTGCTGCTCGGCTACCGAAAGCTTCGCGACATGGATTTCTACCGGGACGATCCGTTGGTGAGCCATGTCCTTGGCCTCAAGCGGCTGCCGAGCGTGCCCACCGTCAGCCGCATGTTGCGGGAGTTCGATGCGCAAAGCGTCGCGCGGCAGGTAGAGCTGAACCGCAATCTGGTCCTCTCCCGGCTGGCCGACGAGAATCTCAGGCGCGTGACGATCGATTTCGACGGCAGCGTGCTGAGCACCAAGCGGCGGGCGGAGGGAGCGGCGGTGGGTTTCAACAAGCGCAAGAAGGGGGCGCGGAGCTACTATCCGCTGTTCTGCACGGTCGCGCAGAGCGGGCAGATCCTCGATCATCTCCACCGCAGCGGCAACGTCCATGACTCCAACGGGGCGCTGGAGTTCGTGCGGCATTGTGTCGCCGAGGTGCGCGCGGCGCTGCCGGGCGCGCGCATCGAGATGCGGCTGGACAGCGCGTTTTTCAGCGACGCGATGATCCGACTGGCTGAGGAGTTGGGCGTGGAATACAGCATCTCGGTGCCCTTCGAGCGCTTCGTTGAACTCAAGAAGATGATCGAGGAGCGCGACTTCTGGTGGACGACGCGGGGGACCGGAGGCCGGGGGTCGCACTTCGAGCAGCATTGGAAGCCGAAGAGCTGGGGCAGCGGTGCGCGCTTCCTGTTCGTGCGCACCCGCACGGAAGTGCAGCGCAAAGGCCCGGTGCAGCTGGATCTCTTCGAACCCCGCGAGGAAAATCACGAATACAAGGTGATCGTGACCAACAAACTGGGCGGAGCGGGTTCGGTGGTGCGGTACCACGAAGGACGCGGGTATCAGGAGAAGATTTTTGCGGAGGTGAAGGGCCACGCGCAAATGGACTACATCCCGGCCCGGCATCGCTGCGCGAATCAGACTTATCTGTTCTGCTCGATCATGGCGCACAACCTGTCGCGGGAGTTGCAGATGCGCGTCAGCGCCCCCCAACGCGGGCAGACTCTGGGCCGGACGGTGAGGTGGGCCTTTGAAGAGCTATCGACCCTGCGCCGAACCATCATCCAGCGCGCGGGCCGGCTCACGCGGCCTCAAGGCAAACTGACCCTGACCCTTGGCGGGAATCGCCATGTCCGGACTGCCATCGAGCGATTTCTCGCGCCGCAGCCCGCAAATTTATGAAACGTTGGGGTTGATCCTTGAGGTCAAGAAAGGTCAGGTTTCCATTGTCCGGTATGAGACACCGATGCACTGGGCTGCCCAGTACGGGCACGTGGGTGTCATCCAGACCTTGCTCGAGCATGGAGAGGATATCAATGCGAGAGACAGCCATGACCGAACTCCCCTGCATTGGGCGGCAGCTTCTGGCCATGAGAACTTGGTCAAGATGCTGCTGGAGAATGGCGCGGATCGCGCGGTCCGTAATAGGGATGGGCTTTCACCTTTAGACCTAGCCATCCATGCCGAGCACAAGGGGGTGGTTGAGCTTCTGAAGCCCGGGAGTGGCAGCGGCCATCAACCAAGACACGAAGACTCCGAACAAGACGGCGCTGGACAACCCGCTACCCGTTCCGAGTCAAATTTGGA
>JAZBOC010000169.1:0-5899 GCA_036353315.1 Wenzhouxiangella sp.
GATGACGAGGCAGGGCTGGTCGAGCGCGCCGTATGGGACTGCGTCAGCGCCGGCCAGATCACCCGCGACCTGGGCGGCAAGCTCAGCACCGACGAGGCCGGCGAGGCCGTACGTTCGCGCCTAAGCCGCGCAGCAGCATGAGAAAGACATCGGATTCGGCACGGACGTCGGCGATGTGTTCGCGCGTTGGACGTCGGCCGTGTAAGGCCGACGTACGCACCCCGTGCCGCAATCGAACGATGATGTGTGCACGGCCCCGTAGGTCGGGGTTACACCCCCGACGGTTTGGTTCTGATTGCCTGATCGGGGGTTTACATGTCTTCTGACCTGACCCTGCTCGACATGCTGCGCCGGATCGTGGCTGCTCCGGTGCACGAGGTGGCGAAGGAGACGCCGCTGGATGCTGCACCGTTGCTGTCCGAGCAGCTGGGGCGCAGCGTGTGGCTCAAGCGCGAGGATCTGCAGCCGGTGTTCTCGTTCAAGCTGCGCGGGGCCTACGCGCGTATGAGCCGGTTGAGCGAAGACGAGCGCGCGCGCGGGGTGGTCGCGGCGAGTGCGGGCAACCATGCCCAGGGCATTGCCGTGGCGGCCGCTCGCATGGGCGTGCGCGCCCGGGTCGTCATGCCGCAGACCACCCCGGCGATCAAGGTCGACGCGGTGCGTCGCCTAGGCGCGGAGGTGATCGTTCACGGTGACTCCTACGACGCCGCGCAGGCCAGGGCCATCGCGTTGTGCAGCGAGGCGGGTGCGGTGTTCATCCCGCCGTTCGACGATCCCGACATCATCGCCGGGCAGGGCACGGTGGCCACCGAGATTCTGCGCCAGTGCGCGCAGCGGCCCGATGCCGTGTTTGTGCCGGTCGGCGGCGGCGGGCTGCTGGCCGGGGTGGCCGCGGCGGTCAAGTCGCTTTCGCCGGCTACAAAAGTCATCGGCGTAGAGCCCGAGGGTGCGGCCAGTTTTGCCGCCGCGCTCAAGGCCGGGGGTCCGGTCGACATCGGCCCGGTCAATCTGTTCGCCGACGGCGCGGCCGTGCGCAAGGCCGGGGAGTGGACCTACCGCATCGCCGCGCCCTTGGTCGACGAGATGATCGCGGTCTCGATCGACGAAATCTGCGCCGCCGTCCACGATGTTTTCCTCGACACCCGCTCGGTGATCGAGCCGGCCGGTGCGCTGGCCGTGGCCGGGATGAAGCGCTGGGTGGATGCCGGCGGCCCGGGCGAGCAGCTGGTTGCGATCAACTCCGGCGCCAACATCAGCTTCGAGCGCATGGCTCACGTGGTCGAGCGCGCCGAGATCGGGGCCGGGCGCGAGATCCTGTTTTCGGCCACCATTCCCGAGCGCCCGGGCAGCTTTTTGAACTTCTGCCGCGCTCTGGGCAAGCCGGAACTGACCGAGTTCAACTATCGCTTCTCCTCACCCGACGAGGCCCACGTGTTTGTCGGCATGCGCATGGGCGGCGGGCGCGCCCGGCGCGACGAGCTTTACCAGCGCCTGGCCCACGCCGGTTTTTCGGTCACCGACCTGACCGACAACGAGCTGGCCCGCGACCACCTGCGCCACATGGTCGGCGGGCGCTGCGCGAGTCCCGAGCGCGAGGTGCTCTACCGCTTCCAGTTCCCTGAGCGACCCGGCGCGCTGGAGCAGTTCCTGGACGTGCTGGCCGGGCGCTGGTCGATCAGCCTGTTTCACTACCGCAACCACGGTGCAGCCTACGGTCGGGTGTTGGCCGGGTTCCTGGTGCCTGCCGCCGATCAGCCGGCCTTCGAGCAGTTCCTGGCCCGAACCGGCTATCCGCATCAGCCGGTCGATGATGACGCGGCCGACCAGTTTGTCGGCGCGCCCGCGATCGAACGCACGCGCCGCGCCGTCGGCTGAAGCGCCAGCGACCGGGTCTCCGGCAGTCGGGGTCGGTCGCCTCCAGGCCTGGATGAACGGACGCGCCGGCCGTTTTCTGCACCCCGGTTTGTCGCCATCGCTGTTGGCCGATTGATCGGCTACACTGGGCCAAACAGCAGGTAGTCGTTGGGGCAGTCGGAGTGCCGGATCAAAGATTGAGCTCGGGGCGGGCGAAAAGTCCTCGTCAAGGACCGTTCTACCGCGTTCGCCGGCGTCTGAGCGGTGACTTCCACCTGTCGCTGATGGCCCTGTTCGTGTCGTTGGCGACGGCCGGCCTGCTGCCGTTTTTCATCTATCGGACCCTGGCCGGGCAATACACCTCGGCCCTGATCAACGGCGTCACGCTGGCCATCCTGCTGATCGTGTTTGCCTACAGCTGGGTGTCCGGACGCACTGCGGGCGCGCGCCTGCTGGTGGTGGCCTACCTGGGCATCGCCTGCGTTTTCATGGTTGTCGTGGCCGAGCGCATGCCGTACTGGGTGTTCCCGATCGTGGTCGCCAACTTCATGCTGGTGAGCTGGAAGATCGCTCTGGGCGTCAACGTTCTGATGCTGATCGCCGTGGCCACCGGCGCCGCAATGTTCGAGGATCCGGCCGACACGGTGAGCTTTTTTGCCGCGGTCGCCATGGTCGGGATGTTCTCGATGATCTTCGTCATCCACACCAATTTCCATCGCGACCGGCTCAACGAGATGGTGGCTCGCGACGCATTGACCGGCGCGCTCAACCGCCGCTTGCTGCGAGACGACCTGACCGACGCCATTACCCGCTCGACCCGCCACAGCCAGCCGGTGGCGGTGGCCTTGCTGGACCTGGACAATTTCAAGCAGGTCAACGACACCCAGGGCCACGACGTCGGCGATCAGGTACTGATTGATCTGACCGACATCGTCGAGCAGCAAAGCCGCAAGTCCGACCGCTTCTACCGGCTGGGCGGCGAGGAGTTCGTGCTGTTGCTCAACCAGACCGATCGCGAGGGCGCCGAGACCGCGCTGAGCAAGCTGATGGCGTTGCTGCGCGAGCACCTGCGCTCACCGACCGGACCGGTGACCGTGTCCATTGGCGTGGCCATGCACCGCCCCGACGAGACCTGGTCGCAGTGGCTGGCCCGTGCCGACCAGGCCATGTACCGGGCCAAGTCCGAGGGCAAGGACCGGGTGGTGTTCGCCGATTGAAAGCCAGGCCCTGCTCAAGCATACCCGCCGGGTGGGGCGGCGCATGTATTCGGCCGACTGAGGGAAATCCGGGCTACTCCAACCGTTGGCGCAGTTGTCGATAGACTCGGTCACGCTCGCGTTTGCCAACTGCGACGACGACAATGATCAGTTCCCCTCGATCCAGTTTGTAGGCCAGACGATAACCGGCCTGGCGAAGTTTGATCTTGAATAAATCAGGCGCACCGGAGAGGCGGTTAGCCGGTGTTGGGGTTTCCGAGCCGTCGAGCAACCTGGCTAACTTGGTCTTGAATCGGGAGCGGATATCTGGCGGCAGCTTGTCCCACTCTTTTCTGGCGGCGCGATGGAAAAGCAGTCGGTAGCGCGTGCTCACAGCTCGTCGAGTTCGGTCTCCACAAAGTCGCCGTCGCGCAGACGAAGCTGCGCGATTTCTGCCAGTTCCAGGTCGTCGAGGATGTCAGCGATGCGCTCGAACGCCTCCGCCGACAGGGCATAAAAAGCGGGACGGTTGTTGACCAGCACAGCCAGCGGCCGTCCGGCAGCCTGCTCGATAAGGCGGGTAGGGCTGCGTTTGAATTCGGTCACGCTGGCCGACAAGTCTGCTTTGAGCGTTTCCATACTCGATCCTGATGCCAAATATGGCGCTTAATTTAGCATGATGTTTGTTTACGGATACAACCAAAACGCCACCAGCCCATCCCCATAGAGCAGGGCGATGAAGCCGGCGGCGGCAAGATAGGGCCCGAAGGCGATCGGGATGTCCTTGCCGCGGCGGGCGATGATCATCATCAGGATGCCGACGATCGCGCCGACCAGCGAGGCCAGCAGGATGATCACCGGCAGCAGCTGCCAGCCCATCCAGGCGCCAAGCGCGCCCAGCAGCTTGAAATCGCCGTAGCCCATGCCCTCCTTGCCGGTGGCCAGGCGAAACAGGTGAAACACGCTCCACAACAGCAGATACCCGGCCACGGCACCGATCACCGCATCTTCCAGGCTGGCAAAGAGCTGCCAGTTCAGGTTGATCAGCAGGCCCAGCCACAGCAAGGGCAGGGTGATCTGGTCCGGCAGCAGCTGGTGGTCGAAATCGATCCCCGTGGCCGCGATCAGCGCCCAGACCAGCACCAGCGCGCTCAAACCTTCCGGCCCAGGCCCGAAATGCACGATCACCCACAGCGACAGCAGCCCCGTGGCCAGCTCCACCAGCGGATAGCGCAGGCCGATGCGGGCCTGGCACTGGCGACAGCGCGCGCGCAGGATCAGCCAGGACAGCACCGGGATGTTGTCGTACCAGGCAATCCCCGAACCGCACTGCGGACAGCGCGATCGCGGCTTGACCAGCCCCGGGGGCGGCTCAGGTGCGGTGTCTGGGTCGAGCTTGAGTTCCAGCAATTCCTGGCACTGCACGCGCCAGTCCTGCATCAGCCGCGGCGGCAGGCGCAGAATCACCACGTTCAGGAAACTCCCGACCATCAGCCCCAGCACGAAAACAGCCGCCCAGACCACGGCGACCGGCAAGGCATTCAGCGCTTCAAACACCGTCAACAACCCTCATCGGCAGCACCGAGCGCCGAAAGACTGACCAAAGGAGATACTACCTTGAATCCGGAATGTACCGGGAGGTTGGGCCAGGTCGTCGCTGGGGAGATCCCGGCGCTCCGCTTCGCTGCGGCTCTCCAGCCCTAATCTTTCGTCACGCGGTTCATTTCCGCCAGCCCGATCTTGCCGTGCTTGACCTTGTTCAGCGCTGCGCGCCTGAGATCGATGATCCCCTCATCCAGCGACTGCTTGGCCAGGTCCAGCGCCGAGCCGCCGGCCAGGATGATCCGCTCCATCGCTTCGGAAATCGGCATCACCTGGAACACCCCGGTCCGGCCCTTGTAGCCCAGGGTGCAGCCGTCGCAGCCGACTGGCTGGTAAATCTTGATGCCTTCCTCGACTTCCTCTTCCGTGTAGCCCATCTTCAAAAGCGCCTCGGGCGGCACGTCCTCGGGCTTTTTGCAGTTATGCAGCGTTCTGGCCAGGCGCTGGGCCAGGACCAGGTGGACGGTGGAGACGATGTTGTAGCTCGGCACGCCCATGTTGGCCAGTCGGGCAATCGACGAGGGCGCATCGTTGGTATGCAGGGTGGAGAGCACCAGGTGACCGGTCTGGGCGGCCTTGATCGCGATCTCGGCGGTTTCCAGGTCGCGGATTTCCCCGACCATGATGATGTCCGGATCCTGGCGCAGAAACGATCGCAGCGCCACGGCAAAGGTCAGACCCTGCTTGACGTTCTGCTGGACCTGGTTGATGCCGTTCATGCGGATTTCCACCGGGTCTTCGACGGTGGAGATGTTGTTGCCTTCCTTGTTCAGAATGCCCAGCGCGGTGTACAGGCTGACCGTCTTACCCGAACCGGTGGGACCTGTGACCAGCACCATGCCGTAGGGCTTGCCGATGGCGTCCAGGTAGGATTGCTGCTGCTCGGGCTCGAAGCCCAGCTTTTCCGGGCCCAGAAACACCCCGGACGAATCCAGGATACGCAGCACCACCTTCTCACCCCACAGCGTCGGGCAGGTGGATACACGAAAGTCATACGCCTGACCCCGGCCCAGGTTGAGCTTGATGCGTCCGTCCTGCGGCACCCGGCGCTCGGCGATGTCCATGGCCGACATCACCTTCAGGCGCGCCGACAGCCGGGGCGCCATGCGCTTCGGGGGGCGAACCTGGGTGATCAACATGCCGTCGATGCGAAAACGCACCCGGTACTCGTCTTCATAGGGCTCGAAGTGGATGTCGGACGCGCCCTTGCGGATGGCGTCGACCAGCACCTTGTTGACGAAGCGCAC
>JAZBOC010000170.1:0-2692 GCA_036353315.1 Wenzhouxiangella sp.
ACCGGCTTCCCCATTGCCAAGGTCGCAGCCAAGCTGGCGGTGGGCTACACGCTCGACGAGCTCAAGAACGAGATCACGGGCGGTGCAACGCCGGCCTCGTTCGAGCCCACGATTGACTATGTGGTTACCAAGATTCCGCGATTCGCCTTCGAGAAGTTCCCGGCGGCCAATGACCGGCTGACGACCCAGATGAAGTCGGTCGGCGAGGCGATGGCCATCGGTCGGACCTTCCAGGAGTCGCTGCAGAAAGCCCTGCGCTCGCTGGAAACCGGTCTGGAAGGGTTGGATCCGGTCGAGTTCGAGGCCGAGGAGCGGCTCGATGAGCTCATGCTGATTCGCCGCGAGCTTCAGGAGGCCGGTGCCGACCGCCTGCGCTATGTGGCCGAAGCGTTTCGTCGCGGTTTGAGTCTGGATGAAGTGCACACGCTCTCGCGCATCGACCCCTGGTTTCTGGACCAGATTTTGGAGTTGGTTCAGGTCGAGGCCGCCACCGCTGCTGCCGGCATCGCCGGGCTGGACGCCGAGCATCTGCTTGAACTCAAGCGCTACGGATTCTCCGATGCCCGCATCGCGCGGCTGGTCAAGGTCGCCGAGCAGGATATCCGCCAGCTTCGCCAGCGCTTCGATATCCGCCCCAGCTATCGGAGGGTGGACACCTGCGCGGCAGAATTTGCCACGACCACGGCTTACCTGTACTCGACCTGGGGCGAGGCCTGTGAGGCTGAGCCGACAACCAAGCGCAAGATCATGGTGCTCGGCGGCGGGCCGAACAGGATCGGGCAGGGCATCGAATTCGACTACTGCTGCGTGCACGCCTCGCTGGCGATGCGCGAGCTGGGGTTCGAGACCATCATGGTCAACTGCAATCCCGAAACGGTATCGACCGACTACGACACCTCCGACCGCCTGTACTTCGAGCCGCTGACGCTGGAAGACGTGCTGGCGGTTGTCGAGATCGAGAAACCGGAAGGCATCATCATCCAGTTTGGCGGCCAGACCCCGCTGAAGCTGGCCCGTGATCTGGAGGCGGCCGGCGCGCCCATCGTGGGCACAACGCCGGACTGCATCGACCTGGCCGAAGACCGCGAGCGCTTCCAGCGCCTGCTCAACGAGCTGGGGCTGAAGCAGCCGCCCAACCGGACTGCCCGTAACCCGGAAGAAGCCATCGTGCTCGCGCGCGAGATCGGCTACCCGCTGGTTGTGCGGCCGTCCTATGTGCTGGGTGGCCGGGCCATGGATATCGTTCAGGGAGAGGACGAGCTGGCGCGCTACATGCGCGAGGCCGTGAAGGTCTCCAACGATTCACCGGTGCTGCTCGACCGCTTTCTGGATCACGCCATCGAAATTGATGTCGATGCGGTTTGCGACGGCGAGCGGGTCATCATCGGCGGCATCATGGAGCACATCGAGGAAGCCGGAGTGCATTCAGGCGATTCGTCCTGCAGCCTCCCGCCGTTTTCGCTGCCGGAAGCCGTGATCGTGCAGATCGCTGATCAGACCCGGCAAATGGCCAGGGCCCTGAACGTGGTCGGTCTGATGAACGTGCAGTTTGCGCTGCAGAAAGACCAGCTGTTCGTGCTGGAAGTGAACCCGCGGGCCTCGCGCACCGTGCCGTTCGTGGCCAAGGCCACAGGTGTGCCGCTGGCCCGGGTGGCTGCGAAGTGCATGGTCAATGAATCATTGGAAAAACAGAATATTACTGAAGACCTTAAAAGTAATTTCTATTCCATCAAAGAGCCCAAATATCCCTTCATCAAGTTTCAGGGCGTAGACCCGATCCTCGGCCCGGAGATGCGCTCGACGGGTGAGGCCATGGGCGTGGGTCATACCTTCGGTGCCGCCGTTTCGCGCGCCCAGCAGGCTGTGGAGATTCACGCCGCGGCCTCGGGACGGGCGTTCTTGAGCGTGCGCGACGCCGACAAGGACCGGCTCTTGCCGGTGGCGCGCGAGCTGTCGGAGCGCGGCTTTTCGCTGATTGCCACCGAAGGAACGTGGAAGTTCCTGGTTGAAAACGGGGTCAAATGTGACTATGTCAACAAGGTCACGCAGGGCCGGCCGCATATTGTCGACCTGATCAAGAACCGCGAGATTGACTACATCGTCAATACCACGGAAGGTCGGCAGGCGATTGCCGACTCGTTTTCGATCCGGCGAACCGCCCTGCAGCATAAGGTGAACTACTCGACGACGATTGCCGGCGCGCGGGCAACCCTGCGCGCCCTTGATCACTGGAATGAGCGCGGCGTGCACTCACTCGCCGAGCTTTACGCAAGCAAGGACAGAACATGAGCCAGATTCCCATCACGCACGCAGGTGCCGAGCGCCTGCGCGCAGAGCTTGATCGTCTCAAGAAGACCGAACGACCGGCCGTCATTTCAGCCATCGCCGAGGCCCGTGCCCACGGCGACTTGAAAGAAAACGCTGAATATCACGCCGCCCGCGAACAGCAGGGCTTTATTGAGGGCCGCATCCAGGAACTGGAGGGTGCATTGGGCAATGCCCGCATCATCGATGTCACCACCATCAATGCCGGCACCAAGGTGGTGTTCGGGGCAACGGTGACGCTGCTCGAAGACGCCGAGGGCGCTGAGGAAGTGACCTGGCAGATCGTGGGAGATCTGGAGGCCGACATCAAGGAGCACCGGCTGGCGATCAGTGCGCCACTGGCCCGTGCCTTGATCGGCAAGGAAGA
>JAZBOC010000206.1:0-1990 GCA_036353315.1 Wenzhouxiangella sp.
GCACGACCGAGAGCCATTGCTGTGTAACCGAATGCAGTTTTCTAAAGTCCTCATTGCCAATCGGGGTGAAATCGCCCTTCGTATTCTCCGCAGTTGTCAAGAACTGGGGATCGCCACCGTGGCCGTCCATTCCACCATTGACGAACATGCCCTCCATGTCCAACTCGCGGACGAAAGCGTTTGTATTGGCCAACCCCCCAGCAGCAAAAGCTATCTCAACATTCCCAACATCATCGCCGCAGCCCTGACCCGCAACGCCACAGCCATTCATCCGGGCTATGGGTTCCTGGCTGAAAATGCCCGTTTCGCTGAAATTTGCGCCGATCATCACATTGCCTTCATTGGCCCCACCCCGGCGGCCATGATGTCCATGGGGGACAAGTCCACGGCTAAATACACAATGCAGCAGGCCGGTGTCCCGACGCTACCGGGCAGTGATGGCCTGCTCAGCGATGAACAACAGGCGATCGCGATCGCTGGCAAGATTGGCTATCCCGTCATTCTCAAAGCCACGGCGGGCGGCGGTGGGCGGGGCATGCGCCTCGTCAACGATGAAAGTGAATTGATCAAAATGTTTCGGGCCGCCCAAGGGGAAGCCGAAGCGGCCTTTGGTAATGCGGGGGTCTATCTGGAAAAATTCCTCGAAGCCCCCCGCCATATTGAATTCCAAATCCTTGCCGACAGCTACGGCAACGTCGTCCACCTCGGTGAACGGGACTGCTCAATTCAACGCCGCCATCAAAAACTCCTCGAAGAAGCCCCCAGCCCAGTCCTGACCCAAGACCTGCGCGAAAAAATGGGGAGTGCTGCCGTGCGGGCGGCCCAGTCGATTCAATATGTGGGGGCGGGGACGGTGGAATTTCTCCTCGATAAAACGGGGGAATTCTATTTTATGGAGATGAACACCCGGATTCAGGTGGAACATCCCGTCACGGAGATGGTCACCGGGTTGGACTTGATCACGGAGCAGATTCGCATTGCCCAGGGCGATCGCCTCACTTTCTCCCAAGCCGATGTGCAACTGAAGGGCCATGCGATCGAATGTCGGATCAACGCTGAAGATCCCGCCCATAATTTTCGCCCCCATCCGGGCCGGATCACCGCCTACCTTCCCCCCGGTGGCCCTGGTGTGCGCATGGATTCCCATGTGTATACTGACTACGAAATCCCGCCCTACTACGATTCCCTGATTGGCAAATTAATCGTCTGGGGCCCCGATCGCGCCACTGCCATCACCCGGATGCGGCGAGCCTTGCGAGAATGTGCGATCACCGGCATTCCCACCACGATCAGCTTTCATGAGCGGATCTTAACCACGCCCGCCTTCTTAAGTGGCGAGGTTTATACCAATTTCATCGCCCAGCACATGCAATAGATCACGATCAATCACTAGGATGAAACAAGGTTACGAATTCCGGATTAGGAGGTCAGTGTGAATCAAATTGCCCAATGGAATTTATCCGGCATTGGCTGTGGTTTGTTGATTTTGCTTGGGGTGATGGGTCTCAGCGCGGTGGGGTTGGGGTGGATTGTGAATGGGATTTTCCTGGCGGTGTTTTTGTTGGCCCTGCTGCCGGTGGTGGCGGTGTATGGGCTGCGCTGGTGGGTGAAGCGGAATGTGGTGGACGATCAATGCCCGATGTGTGGCCACGCCTTTGCGGCGTTTAATCAGGTGGCGTTTAATTGCCCGAACTGTAGTGAAGCTCTCCAGATTAAGGATGGGCGGTTTGTGCGGATTACGCCGCCGGGCACGATTGATGTGGATGCGGTGGAAGTGGATGTGCAGGTGTTAGAAGACTAGGAGGTGCGTCAATGCCAAGAATCAGGCTGTTTGTAGGGTGCTGTTAGCGAAGCGTAACGCACCGTCACGTTGAGCGTTGGACATTCAAGACAATCCGAATAGTAAGTCTTGACGCTGTACGAGGAGGTGCGATCGCTGTGCGCCATCCGCAGCGGTGGTCGTCCTGAATGTTCCCAGAGTGGCGCGAAA
>JAZBOC010000171.1:0-27789 GCA_036353315.1 Wenzhouxiangella sp.
CGACATCAGGGCGGTGGCCGAGACGAATCCCGACGACTGGAAGCCGGGCGATTTGCCGGTCAAGGTGACGGCTTTTCGCGACGACGGCGAAATCGTCGTTCAGGGCACCATCCTGCTTTATGTATCCGAAAAGCCGAAGCGGTCCTGATCCTTAAGGCGGTGGCTGTCGCAGGCTGGTGGGACAGCTCATCTCCGTTTCAACCGACAAAGGCCCGATTCCGGCCAGCCTGTTTGGCGTCGTAGAGGGCCGCATCCGCGCGCTGGAGCCCATCTTCGAGGCGCTCTGTAGCGCCCTGCGTTGCGGTTACTCCGATGCTCACCGTGACCATGATGGCATGGGTATGCTCCAGAAAGGGTTGACCGGCAACGGTCGAGACGATCCGGCACGCCACGGCATGGGCCTCGTCGATTCCCGTCTCAGGCAAGAGCACGCAAAACTCCTCGCCGCCCCAGCGGGAAAAACAATCGACTTCTCGCAGTTCGCCACGGACCCGTTGGGCAAACTCTTTCAGCGTTTCATCCCCGATGGCATGCCCGAAGCGGTCATTGATCAACTTGAAATGATCAAGGTCAAGCATCATGACTGAGCACACGCCAGCGTAGCGCTGCATTCTTCGCTGCTCGACTTCAAAGCGCTCCTGAAAACTCTGACGGTTCAGCAGGCCGGTCAGAAAGTCATATCTGGCGCGCTTTTCCAGCTCGGTTTCCATCCGCCGGGATTCAGTGACATCAATCATGTAGCCGAAATACCGTGGGTATTCGTCGGAGGCTGTCGCTACGGGCTGGGAGGCAATGCGCAGCCACTTTTCCTCGCCGCTTTCCAGGCGAACCCGATACTCGCCGAAAAAAGGCTGATGAGCGCGATTGGCCTTGATATCGGCATCCCGGAATGCTTCCACATCATCCGGATGAATCAGTCCCCAGAACAACTGGACATCGGCACAGAACGCCTCAGGCTCAATACCTAGAAGCTGTCGCGAGTATTCGCTGCAGAACAGACATCGGCTGATGCCGTTGGTGTCAATGACGTATTCATAGAGCATCGCCGGAACGGCCCGACTGATGCGGTCCAGCAGGCGAGCCTTGTCCAGCAAAGTGCTGTTTTCGTTCTCGGTCTGCTTGCCCATCCCGCTCGACCCCGCCAGTAGTCCTGGAGCATAGCAAGAAATATCGGTGGCTGACTGTTGAGCAGGCGGCATGTATGGTGCTCGCCCTCGGCCTCCAGTGCCCAAAAAGACTGCACCAGGGTATTGGATGACAATGACTTTGGCCGGTCGCATTGTCGGGTCTAAATTGTTCTCCATGAAGGGTCGTTGCCTCACATGCCCGGTTACTCCTACGTAAACCGAGGGCAGGAGAATGACGAAGAGTCAGCGCCGACGAACCCACGCTCTTTTCAACGCTGGCCCGATCGCTAAGTGGATGCTATCGATTTTGCAGATCGACAACAGCATTGGCCTGGCGATATCTGACCTCCGGTTCACCAGCACCGTGCGTCGTTCGACTTTCACAAGTCGATCGACCGGCTGTCGGCCATCATCGAGCAGCAGATGGGCCTCAATCCCTTTGCCGATGCCTTGCACGTGTTCTGCAACCGCCACCGTGATCGGCTCAAGGTGCTCTGCTGGGACCAGACTGGCTACTGCCTTTGGTAAAGGCGCCCGGAGCAGGCCATGGGCTCGAGCCCTATGACTGCCCGGCGCGATCAAGGGTGAGGGGGGGTTCGGCACTTTCCTTCAAAAAAAGACTTCCTATTAATGGGTTGGAAAGGGTCGGCCGGATGGTGTGCGATGCTGGGTTCGAACCAGTGAACCCACATAATTGACTTGTAATGGCGCATCACCATACACTTGTAGTCATGCAACTTGATAGACTTGTGATCGCACTTTGTATCCGAGGGTGACTTGGCTGAGCCGAAGGCGAAACTGGCAGACTCGCTCAACGTCCTGAGAGCCCTTCAGGAAGACAGACGGCGCGTGTTCCGGTCCAGGGAGTTCGGGCGGACGCATCGCGAACGACTGCTGCAGAACGGCTTTCTCCAGCCCGTCATCAAAGGCTGGCTGATTTCCACCAGCCCGGGGACGCGGACTGGCGACAGCACACCGTGGTTTGCGTCTTTCTGGGAGTTCTGTTCCCACTATTGTCGGGAGCGCTACGGCGACGACTGGCATCTTTCGCCAGAGCAATCACTCCTCCTCCATGCCGGGAATACCGTGATCCCGCGGCAGACGATTGTTTACAGTCCCAAGGGCAGCAACAATACGATCGAATTGCTGTTTGATACGTCGCTCTACGACCTGAAGCACAAGAACATGCCGTCAGGGCAAGATACAGAGATAGTCGACGGTCTTCGTGTCATCGCAGCGCCCGCAGCGCTGATCAAAGTACCCGAATCCTTCTATCGACGATTTCCGGTTGAGGCCGGGGTGGTTCTTGCAGGTCTATCGGACTTGACCGAGATACTTCGCCCGCTGCTTGAGGGCGGCCATTCGGTGGTAGCCGGCCGCCTTGTGGGCGCGTTGCGACGAGTTGGAAAAAACGAGATTGCGGAGGATGTTGCAGCCGGCATGAAGTCTGCCGGTTTCACCATCCGCGAAAGCGATCCGTTTGATGACAACCGCCAATTTACAGATGTCGTGGACGCGATGCCCCCGATCATTGCTCGTTTAAGAGTGCTATGGGAACAGAATCGCTCCATTGTCAAGGCGCTCTTTCCGGCGCCGCCGGGCCTCCCTGCCAGTCGGGATGGCTACCTCAAGACCGTCGATGATCTCTACATCACCGATGCATACCACTCCCTGTCCATCGAAGGATATTGCGTCACGCCTGACCTGGTTGATCGGGTTCGAACAGGGGCGTGGAACCCCGACCATGACCACGCGGATCGCGATAGCCGAGATGCACTCGTAGCCAGAGGATATTGGCACGCTTTCCAGCGGGTCAAGGCGGATGTCGAGAGAGTGCTCAACGGAGAATCGGCCGGAGACATTGTCCGGCGTACCCATCGCGACTGGTACCGAGCGCTGTTCCAACCTTGTGTCACCGCTGGGATTACCAATGCCCAGGCTCTGGCGGGCTATCGTAACGATGCCGTATACCTTCGTGCATCCCGCCACGTCCCGCCACGATGGGAAGCGGTTCGCGATGCCATCCCGGCTTTATTCGATCTGATCGCTCAGGAACCGGAGCCGTCGGTTCGCGCTGTACTTGGCCACTGGCTGTTCGGCTACGTTCATCCCTATCCCGACGGTAACGGTCGCATGGCTCGATTTCTCATGAACGTGATGCTTGCATCGGGCGGCTACCCGTGGACAGTCATCCGTGTCGAAGACCGTGGTCATTACCTTTCAACTCTGGAATCGGCGAGTGTTGACGGCGATCTGGAACCGTTTACTCGCTTCATTGCTGACCGGGTGCAATGGTCGATCAATGAGGCGTTGGGTGTAAACAAATGACCTTCCGAAACCGATGGTTTTTCGAGGTGTTTGGACGCGTCATAACCCTGCCATTTCCAGATGTCCAGCGTTATCCGAAGCAGCATCGGCCCGCTGCCTACTTATCGCCGAAAGCGAAAGTCATAGATTACTTGCGCAGGCAGGAACTATAGCAATAGCGAATGTCGGTCAACCTCCATTGCGCACTTCTGGAGCGTACTCGTCGGTGCATTCGTACATGGCTTTGAGTTGCCTATCTCTCTCGCTCAGCAGCTCCACAGGGAAAAACACGCCGGCGTAGAAAACCTGCAGGCCGAACAAAGAGGCGACGGCGTAGATTTCTGGCGGACTGAGCTGAGCTCGGACATCGTCAAGCCGAAGACCGCTTGTGCCTCTGCTGCCGAAGCGAATACTGTCGACAAGCCGTTTGCGGGCCTCGGGAGAAAGCGCGAGCAGCGGTGAGCCGCCACCCTCGCTTAATTGTGCAAGGTATGTGTCCAGGGCTTCGCGGCTCGTGACCGCTGCGCCGTCGATGATCTCTGCCCACGCCTGTTCACGTGTCGGGCAATGATCGGTGGCGGACTTCTCATCATCGGCGTAGGCGAACACGTCCGGCGGCAGTGCTCCGGCATCAAGCAGGCCGATGGATTCGAAGCCGCGCGCGAGCGCCCACATCGCCTCGCTACCGCCGCGCCAGCCGAACAGCGTCTCGCGCACCTGCCCATCGACGACGAAAGTGAACTCCGGAAAGGCTCTGAACGTGGATACCGGCCATTCGGCAGGGTCGTCAACGAAGAAGTGCTGGGCTTCCGGGTATTCGCGATTGAAGCCCAAGATGCGCTGGTAGGTGTTGTTTAGCGATTTCTGGGACAGCCAGACTGCGTGCTCGCGCATCAGCGGACCAAGCAGCTCGTCTTCGGGCAGCGCACGCGCGGCCATCCGACAGAACCCGCAGCCCGGCGACGAAACAACAAGCAGCTTCGGCCCGCTGAGTTCAAGGTGAAATCCCTCAAGGCGGATCGGCTCATCGGCTACGCGCCAGAGTGTAAGTGCACTGCTAGATGGTGGCTCCCCCGGCGGCACGGTTTCCGGAACGGCTGGCAGATCGAGCCCGGGATAACTTTCGACGAATCCTTCTGCCTGCTCGGGACGTGCGGCGGCAAGGTAGGCATCGAAAAGCTTGCGGAACTGTTCGGGATTCGCGATCCCTCGGCGATGCGCCTCGTCGAGCGCGGAGCGATAACGCTCCAGCACCCAGTCAACCGGCGCGTCGAAAACGGCAACTCCCGCAGCCCGCACTCTAAGTTTCACTGCATCGTCGGAGGCGCCTGCAAGACCTGTAGCATAGTCGTGGTCGCTCCACAATGCCTTGAACCGCTCGGCGCGGATCTCACGTGCCTCTGCGTCATCTAGTTCCTCATCGATCGGGGCAGTCAGACGGGTGAAACGCTGGTCGTCGTCAAGGGCTGGTGTATGCCCATTTGCGTGGGCGCCCAAGGCGCCAAACCAGAGCACCAAAAGCGCGAAGGCAATCACTTTGATCATCAAGCATTCCCCAAGTCGCCTAGACTGAATATTAGTCAATTGTCCGGGGACCGGCAAACCGACGCGGTTTGAAGCGCTCTGTGCCCACGAGGGCAGGGGTCAATTTTGCGGTCTCAGATTTCGAGATTTGGGCACAGAATGGGCACAAGATGGGCACAGAGCCAAAATTGGTCGAAAATTTACCAAAAAATTGGGTGCATTTTCGCCTTGCAGGATCGGCAAAAATGGTAGTATTTAGAGGGTGTTACGAAGGTGCGAGATGGTGGTGGGCGATGCTGGGTTCGAACCAGCGACCCCTGCCGTGTGAAGACAGTGCTCTCCCGCTGAGCTAATCGCCCGATCAGTATCCGACTGAGTATGATAGTCCCGAATCGACCGACTGGCAAACCGGTCTATGAGCAAGCTCTGGCGTTACACAGTTTGTGAGTCGGAGGTCGATAGCGGAGGTTCAGATGCTGGTGCGCGGTTTGATGATGCTGGTTGCGCTGTACTGCGCCCTGCTTTTGATGCTGTTCTTTTTCCAGGCGCGGCTGATCTTCCTGCCCAATGTCGCGGGGCGGGCGCTGGTGGCGACGCCGGAGCGGGTTGGACTGTTCTATCGCGACGTCGAAATCGCGACGCAGGACGGGCAGACGCTGCATGCCTGGTGGGTGTGGCATCCCCGGCCTCGGGCCACCTTGCTGTTCAGCCACGGCAATGCCGGCAACATTTCGCATCGCCTGGACAGTCTGCGCATCTTCCACGAGCTGGGCCTGAGCGTGCTGATCTATGACTACCGCGGCTATGGCCAGAGCAGCGGCCGTCCCAGTGAGGCGGGCATTTACCAAGACGGCGAGGCGGCCCTGCGCTGGTTGATCGAGCAGGCCGATATTGAGCCGTCGGACATTGTCTTGTTCGGCCGCTCCATGGGGGGTGTGGTCGCGGCCCGGCTGGCCGGTGAGGTTTCGGTTGCGGCCTTGATCATGGAGTCATCATTTACCTCGGTCCCGGACATCGCGCAGGAGATTTACTGGTGGTTGCCGGCGCGCCGGCTGAGCCGAATCCAGCTGCCGGCGCTAAAGTTCCTGTCGGCAAGCGATCAGCCGACCCTGATCGTACACAGCCGCGACGATGAGATCGTGTCTTTCAGCCACGGCGAGCGCCTGTTCGAGGCGGCGCCGCAGCCGAGCCGGTTTCTGGTTCTGGCCGGATCGCACAATACCGGCTTTCTTGACTCGATCAATGACTATCGCGCCGGCCTTGATGCCTTCCTGACCGAGATCGTCAAGCGCTGATTTCCTGACGTTTTCCACTTGCTGGCAGCGACAAAGCAGTAATATTAGACGCTTAACAATTTCTTGACTCCAGAGCCGGTGTGAAAACATCTACTGTCATGGGTGTGCTGGCGGCTGCAGCGCTGCTGGCGGGCTGTGTCGGCGAGCGCGAAGCGGTCGACGGTGGAGCTCAGCGCGAGACTCGGCCGCTGCCGGTGCAGGTGCTCCAGGTTGCCCCCCGTGATCTTTCGCGCGTGGTAACCGTGTCCAATTCGGTTGAGCCGATGCGCATCATTCGCCTGGCTGCGCGCACCGAAGGCGTGCTCACCGAGGTACTGGTCGAGGAGGGCGACCCGGTTGCTGACGGCGAGGTCATTGCCCGGATTGACGTGCGCGAGCAACGCGCCGAACTGGCCCGAGCACGCGCTCGGCTGCACGAGCGCCAAGCCAGCTTCGAGCGCTTCGAGCAGCTGCGCGATCGAAATTATGTCGACCTGGCCAGTTTCGAGAGCGCGCGCGCCGAGCTCGAGATTGCGGCCACGGACGTGGAGTTGTGGGAGACCCGGGTTGCGTTCGGAACGGTCACCTCCAGCATCGCCGGGACGGTCGTGGAGCGCTATGTCGAGCCGGGCGAGGCGATCTCGCGCCATGCCGCACTGTTTTCAATCGCGGACTTGTCCAGCCTGGTCGTGCGCTTGGGGCTTTCCGAGCTTGACGTCGGCAACCTCAGGGTCGGCGATGAAGTGATGATTGACATCGACGCGTTGCCCAGAGCCAATCCGCTGCGCGGACTGATCCGGCGGATCTTTCCGATGGCCGAGGTCGACAGTCGTCTGATCACGGTGGAAGTCGAGTTGCCCGACGCGCTTGCGCAGGGCGTCAAACCGGGGTTTCTGGCCCGCGCTCGGCTGCTGGTTGAGCAACGGGCTGACGTGCTGGCCGTGCCGGCCGCCTCGGTGGCCGAGTCCGAGGGGGCGTTCTTCGTCATGGTGGTCAACGGCCAGAACCAGCTTGAGCGGCGGTTAATCGAGCCTGGGGTGATCCGCGGCGCCTGGCGCGAGGTCGTCGCGGGTCTGGCGCCCGGCGAGCGGGTGGTATCGGCCAACCCCATGGAGATGAATGCCGGTGATTCGGTGCGCGTGGTTGGCCAGATCGAGTCGACAGGTCCGGCATGAGCGAAGATCCGGCCCGCGGCACGCGCTACTACAGCGGCCTGACCCACGCCTCGATTCGACGCCCGGTCGGGACCCTGGCCATGGCCACAGTGGTCCTGGTGCTGGGCGCCTTCTTTGTCGATCGCTTGCCGGTCAATCTTCTGCCCAAGGTGGAGTTTCCTCTGGTGCGCATCACCGTCAACTATCCCGGCGTGGCGCCGGAGGTGATGGAAGAGCAGGTCACCCGGGTGCTCGAGCGCTCGCTATCGTCGGTGGAAAACCTGAGTCGAATGTCCAGCCGTGCAGCCGAAGGACGGACCAACGTCAACCTGATTTTCGAGCATGGGGTGGACCTGGACGTGGCTTTGCAGAACGCCGCGCGCCAGCTAGAGACGGCGCGCCAGCGCCTACCGGCCGACGTCGAGCCGCCGCGGCTGCGTAAGTGGGATCCCGGTGAATGGTCGATCTGGCAGGCCGGGTTCTCTTCTCCGACCCGAACGCCGCGCGACGTGCGCGACTGGGTCGAGCAGCGACTGGTGCCCCAGCTGCAGTCCATCGAAGGGGTCTCGGCGGTCGAGGCCGCCGGCGGGCAGGTGCGCGAGATCGAGGTCGTGGTCGATCAGCAGCGGCTGCGCTCGTATGGCCTGACCCTGCGGGATATTGCCGACCAGCTCGCTCGGGAAAACGTCAACGTGGCTGCCGGCAACATCACCTCGGCCCAGTTCGATGTCATGGCCCGCACCGATGGGCGATTCTCCACGCCGGAGGACATTCGCAACGTCTTGCTGTCCGTCCCGGGCAGCTCACGCCGGATCCGGCTGAGCGAGGTTGCCGAAGTATCCGACGGCTTCCGCGAGCAGCGCTTGTTTGTGCGCCTGGACGGCGTGCAGTCGACCCAGCTGTCGATCTACAAGCTACCCGAGGCCAACGTGGTGGCTGTGGTTGATGCGATCAACCAGCGCATCGAACAGCTTGGCCAGTCCGGCTTCATTCCGCCCGATATCAGCTGGCAGGCGACCCGCGATGGCGCCTACTTTGTGCGTGGATCCGTGCAGGCGGTCTCGGCAGCGGCGCTCCTGGGCGCGGCGCTGGCCATGCTGGTGGTGCTGGCGTTTCTCGGTTCGCTGCGCAAGAGCTTCATTATCGGCCTTTCGATCCCGCTGGCGATTCTCTTTACCTTCGTGTTGCTGGGCATGGGCGGATTGACCCTCAATGTCATCAGTCTGGGTGGGCTGGCGCTGGGTGTGGGGTTGTTGCTGGACAACTCCATTGTCATGCTGGAAAACATCGCCCGTCACCAGGAGAAGCTGGGCAAGCAACCGCAGGTCGCGGCCCATGAAGGCGCTGATGAGGTGATCTCGGCGATCACCGCCGGCACGCTCACCAATCTGGCCGCCGTGGCCCCGTTTCTGCTGATCACGGGCATGGCCTCGCTGGTCTTTCGCGAGCTGATTTTGACGATTTCTTTTGCCGTGGTGGCCTCGCTGGTCGTGGCCCTCACCCTGGTGCCCATGCTCGCTGCCCAGCTCGGCAAGGTGCGCTTTGAGTCGGGTCTTAATCGCTCCTGGGCCTACCGGCAATTCGATCGCGGCATGGAGTGGCTGACCCATCTTTATCGGCGCTTGCTGGGAAGGATTCTGCGGCTGCGCTGGTTGGTGCTGAGCGCTTCCTCACTGCTCTTCTTTGCCGCGCTGATGAGCGCTGATCAGCTGGGTAACGAGTTTCTGCCACAGCTCGACGATGGCCAGCTTTCGATCCGCATGAGCCTGCCGCCCGGCACTACGCCGGAGCAGACCGACCAGGCCTCGCGCAGGATTGAGCGCGCGCTGGCGAGGATGCCACACGTGGAAAGCGTCTTCGCGTTATCCGGGGGACATCTGAGCGGCGGAGTCGTCTCGGAACGGCCCGGCACTGCGCGGATGGAGGTGGTCCTTACCGATGCCGCCGAGCGGCCCGAGATGCCGGCCGGTCTTTGGGTGGTGGAGGCGCGCAAACGGCTGGAGCGGCTCGATATCCCGAATGCCCGGATCTCGATTCGACCACCGCGAATTCCAGGCCTCAACTTTGGCGCCAGCGGTACCGACATGGACCTGATGATCGTCGGCGAGGACCTGAACGTGCTGCAAACCCTGGCCCGCGAGATGGACGCCGCGCTGAAGGGCGTGGTCGGCCTGCAGGATCTGGAAATTGCGCGCGAAGACCGCTCTCCGCTTCTGAGTATTGACGTGGACCGCGAGCGTGCAGCGGCACTGGGTCTCAACGTGGCCGAGGTCGGCCGCGCCTTGCGCGACGCGGTGACGGGTGCCATTCCGACCCGATTTTCCTCGGGCTCTGAAGAATATGACGTGCGCGTGCGCCTGCCGCGCGAGGCGACCGGCGATCCCGATGCGCTCAGCCAGCTGATCGTGGCGGCTCCCGACGGTCGTGTCGTCCAGCTCGGTGATGTCGCGACCTTTCGTCTCGGCGACGGCCCGGCCCATATCGAGCGCGAAAATCAGGTCCGCATCCAGCGCATCACCGGGGAATTCAATACCGAACTCAGCGACGCCGGGACGATCATGGACGAAATTCGCGCGCGCGTCGCGGCCGTGGGCGTGCCCGAAGGCTACGGCCTGATCTTCGGTGGTCAGTTCGAAACCGTTCAGGAAACCAATCGCGAAATGCTCAGCGTCATTCTGCTGGCCGGCTTCCTGGTCTTCGTGGTGCTGGCGGTGCAGTACGAGCGCCTGTCCAATCCGCTGGTGATCATGGCCGCAGCGCCGCTGTCGATCATCGGGGTCGTCGCAATCCTCTGGGCCACCAGCACGCCGCTGTCGGCGCCGGCTTTTTTGGGCGTGATCCTGTTGATCGGGATCGTCGTCAACAACGCCATTTTGCTGGTGGAGTACATCGAGCGTGGCCGCAGTCGTGGGCTTTCCACCCAGGACGCGGTGGTCGAGGCCGGCGGCATTCGACTGCGTCCGATCCTGATGACCAACCTGACCACCGTGGCCGGCATGGTGCCGCTGGCGGTCGGCATGGGTTCGGGCGCCAACCTCATGCAGCCGCTGGCCATGGCCGTTATCGGCGGGCTCTTGAGCGCCATGCTGCTGACTCTTTTCCTGATTCCCTGCCTCTATTTCATCGTTCAGAACGCCAGCGATTGGCTGTTGGATGCGCTACTGGGGCGACGAAAAGCGCAAAGTGGCGGACCAGGCCCTGATCAATCTTCAATAGATGCTGTCTGAGGTGATCAGGCAGAATGGCGCTGTCATTCACAGAGTGTTTTTCATGAACCGATGTGTAGGGCTGCAGATCGTCGTCGCCATGTTCTTGAGCCTTGATGTTGCGGCCGGCGATTCGTCCGAACAACAGCCGCCCCAAGTTCAGGATCGGGAAGAGCGCCAGGAGCGCCTGATGGAGCTGCACTGTCGCGACGAGCAGGACCGTCCGGAAAGCTGGCTCGATCGTTCGCACGCCTACATGAGTCAGCGCCTGTGCGAGCCGGCGGCCTGGTTTGACGGCTTTTTTGGTGATCCCCGCGCCCTGGAAGAAACCCCGGTCGGCACCTTCATTCGCCTGCGCAACGCTCTGCAGTGGGATCAGTCCGAGGGCTGGAGCGTCGGCTTGCGCGTGCGTGCCAATATCGAGCTGCCGCGCATCTCCGATCGTGTTCGGCTGCTGGTCAGCCGGGACGATGATCTCAGCGGTGAGCTCAGCGACGGGCCTGCAGCCGATGACGGCGACGATCGAACGCGCCTTGGGCTTCGCTTCATCGCCAGCGAGCGCGAGCGTTCGCAGCTGGATCTGGACGGTACGGTTCGTGTGACCAGTGGGGGCCTGAATCCGCGCCTGCGGGCGCGCTATCGTCACGTTCGGGCGCTGTCGGACAATAGTTTGGTTCGTGCGACCCAGACAGGTTTCTGGGAGCGGGAAGATGGCTTCGGAACAACGTCGCGGCTCGATTGGGAGTGGCTGCCGGACCGCGATCGGCTGTTGCGCTGGTCGGCCCGGGGAACCTTTTCCGAGGCTTCGGAAGGCGTGGACTGGCGAACTTCTGTGACCGATTTTCGTCAGCTAGATCTGCGCACGGCCATCCGCACCGAGGTGGGTGCTTTTGGCTATACCCGTCCGCAATTCGATATCGAGGAGTACTTCGTTGCCGTCCGGCTCCGGCGCCAGTTTGCCCGGCCCTGGCTGTTTTATGAAATCCAGCCCGAGCATGCCTGGCCGCTGGATCCGGTCAGTGGTCGTCGCGGGTCCGATTGGCGCCTGACTTTGACGCTGGAAATCCAGTTCGAAAATCAGCGTTCACGCGAGCGGCGCAGTCGTCGTTACTGGGGCCAGGATGTCGAGTCGCTGGACCAGCCGATTCCAGTTGAAGCGCCCGGCGAGATTGGAATCGATCCGGTCATTGCCGATGGCCAGGAGGGTCCGGAAGACGAATCAAATGACGGACCCTGACGACGGGGGATGAATCATGCGCTGAGTGGCCGTTGGGTCAGCGCGGCGGGTCGATCTGGCCTTGGATGGAAGCATTGAGCCGGAACCAGCCGGCAATGCTAAGCCGGTCTCGGCTGGCCGGCAGGACCTCGTGTGGAACCTCCTCGCTCAGAAACAGCACGACGCTTCCGGCTCGCGGCGAGATGGTCGCGAGCGCGTTGGATTCTGTCTCGTCGTAGAGCACAAGTTCGCCGCCGTCCTCGTCACCCCAGCGGCGATTGAGGTAGGCCACAAGAGAGACGACCCGGTTGGCCGCGCCCCGAAAGCTGTCGACATGGCGGCGATAACAGGATCCAGCCGGATACAGCGCATAGTGGGCTTCGAACTCGAAAAGGCCGAGAAACAGGCGGCTGTTCAGCATCAGCCGCAGCGCGTCCATCTGCTGTAGAAAGCGCGCCTGAACCGGGTCGGCGCGGGACAGCCAGTGAATGCGGTCCCCGCGGATGTCGGTCCGAATGCGGAAATCAGCTTCGCGCCCGATGCCGGCTCGGTGCAGGGCCTCATTTCGCCGAAGCGCTGCCAGGTTGTCGGCCAAGGCCTGCGTCAAATCAGGGTCTAGTGCATTTTCGCCCAGCCACCAGCCGTGATTTCTGAGCCCGTCGGACGCCGCCGAAAGAATGGCTTCCGATTCAAGCAGGGAAAGGGCCGGCCGGGACAGGCCAGGAGTTGAGTCTACGTGCAGCGGGGCGATCTCTCTGGGAGGCTGGGCTATTTAAGCACGAATTTTCGGTGGCAGCGACAAGACGCTGTCTCCGGCGATCACCCAGCGCTGCGTGGCCGGAAAAACTGTTCGCTCCATCAGGCCGGTAAAGCGCCCGAAGGCCGGCAGCACCAGGTGATCATCGCCCCGCAGAAATGCCGGCAGCCGGACCCGTTCATGCCCGGATCGGATTTGCACGCCCGGGTGCAGATGGCCGGAGACGCCGGCTGAATGCTGGTCGGCGAGCCACTCGTGGACCAGGGACAGTCCGCCGATAACCAGCCTTTCTGCGTGATCGACCATGTGCCATTCCCTCAGCCAGTGGCCGAGCAAACGGTCATGGTTGCCTTGGACGAGTTCGACCGAAAGCCCGCGGTGGCGCCGGCGCCATTCGAGGACCTCCAGCGGCCAGCGGTCACCTGATCGGGGCGGTGCGTGGACCCAGTCGCCGAGGACGATCAATCGCTCAGCCCGGGTCGTATCCAGCAGTTGATCGAGGCGTCGCAACTCTTCTCCAACGACCCCGGCCGGCACGGCCAGACCCTGCCGTCGAAAAACCTGGTCCTTGCCCAGGTGGACGTCGGCCACCAGCAGCGTTCTCTGCTCCGGCCAGAACAGAGCGCGTTCCGGTCTCAGCTCCAGGCGGTGGCCGCCCAGGTCGATGCGTGCGCTCACGGTCACGAGATAATCAACCGGCAACGGCGCGCGTGGCCGATCCAGCCGCCGGTCTGCTCGGCATATGGCCGTTCTCCAGAGTGGAGAGCATCCGCTGGACCCGGGCCTGAAAGTCTTCGGTCGAGAGCTGGCCGCGCAGGCGGTCCGCCCAGAGCGGAAACGCCAGTGGCGTGAGACGTTCGGTCTGGCGAATGATGAATTCCTGCTGCTGGATCCGGGACAGGGTGCTGCGCAAACGGCTCAGTTCCATCTCGGCTTCCAGCACTTCGGCGCGGGCCTGGGCCAGCAGCAGATTGTCCGGATCGTGCTCGGAGAGCATGTCAAACATCAGGCCGCTGGAGGCCTGAATCTGGCGCGTCCGCTTCTGACGCCCTGGATAGCCCTGAAAGACCAGTCCTGCGACCCGGGCGATGTCTCGGAAACGGTGTCGGGCCATTTCTGTGGCGTTGAGGCTCGCCATGATGTCATCAGCCAGACGCTCAGGCGTCAGCCAGGTGCGCAGGCGGGCTGGGTCAAGCTGGACTGGCCGATCACAGACCAGCTCAATGCCGTAGTCGTTGACCGTCATGGAGAAACTGCGGGGCTCGTCGCGCCCGATTCGCCAGGCCAGCAGCGCGGCCAGTCCTTCGTGCACCAGGCGTCCAGCAAAGGGGAATAGGTACATGTGGGCTCCTTCGCGGCTGATCGTCTGCTCGACCAGCAGATGGTTGGGTCCCGGCAGCGCCGATTGCTCAGCCTGTCGCGCCAGCAGCGGCCGGATGGGCGTCAGATCGTCCTTAGCCTGCCGCCCATCGGCGGCCGCGGCCAACAGCTCAAGCATGGCATCGGCCAGCAGCGTGGACAGCGGCAGGCGCCCCCCGGCCCAGCGCGGAACGGCCGGACGTCCGCCCCTGCCCAGGCGCACCCAGGCCACGAGGTCGCGAATGCGCTCAAGCCTGAGCAGGCGTCCAGCAAACAGAAAGTGATCCCCCGGCCTCAGGCGGGTTAGAAAGCGCTCTTCGATCTGACCGAGCGAGCCGCCCTTGACGAAACGCACCTGCAGGTGGCCGTCGGCGGTGATAGTCCCGACAGACATCCGGTGCATGGCCGCGATGCGCCGATCGCCGACCTTGTAAACCCCATCCTGTTCGATGACCCGCTGAAAACCAGGGTAAGCGCTCAATGCTGGTCCACCACGGGTAATGAAATCCATCAGCCAGCCCCAGTGCTGGCGAGACAAGTCTGCGTAGGCATGAGTGTCGCGCAGCTCCCGGTACATGGCCTCGGCCCGGAAGCCGCCGCCCAGGGCGCAACTGACCAAGTGCTGGGCGGCCACGTCCAGGCTGCCCGTCAGGGGTGCGCGGGCCTCGACCCGACGCAGCTCAACCTGTCGTCGGGCCGCGGCAATTTCGAGGATCTCCAGGGCGTGGGTCGGCACGCACAACAGGCGGCTGGGTTGGCCAGGTCGGTGGCCCGAGCGCCCGGCGCGCTGGATCAGGCGCGCGATGCCTTTGGGGCTGCCGACCTGGATGACCTGCTCGACCGGCGAGAAGTCCACGCCCAGATCCAGGCTGGAGGTCGCCACCACGCAGCGCAGCTGCCCGGTACGCAGCAGGGTCTCGGTCTCCAGGCGCTGCTTGCGATCGATGGAACCATGATGCAAGCGCACCTGATCCGGCCAAGGCACCACCGATTCAATTGCCCGAA
Organism: Wenzhouxiangella sp.; assembly: GCA_036353315.1. Taxonomy (GTDB): domain Bacteria; phylum Pseudomonadota; class Gammaproteobacteria; order Xanthomonadales; family Wenzhouxiangellaceae; genus Wenzhouxiangella. The sequence goes on from JAZBOC010000171.1 coordinate 14,930, forward strand.
ACCACAGCTCGGCCTGCGAACGGGTGTTGGTGAACAGCAGGGTCGAACCGGCCCGATTCAGTGCCCGGAGAACGCCGGGGAGTTGGTGCAGACCGGAGCGGCCGGCCAGCGGGAAGGATTCAGTTTCTGTCGGCAGCAGGGTGTTGATTTCGATTTGGCGCTCGACCTCCCCTGCGATGCACTGGCCGCGTTTCGCCGGCCCCAGTAGAACGGCCATGGCCTGGTCGACATTGCCCAGGGTGGCCGACAGCCCCCAGATGCGCAGTCCGGGGTTGAGCGCGCGCAGCCGGGCCAGGGCCAGCTCCAGCAGCACGCCGCGCTTGGTGCCCAGCAGCTCGTGCCACTCGTCCACGATGACGGCGCGCAGGCTTCCCAGCCGACGGCCACTGTCGGCGTAGGAGAGCATCAAGGACAAGGACTCCGGCGTGGTTACCAGGGTCGGCGGCGGTTGCTTGTTCAGGCGCACGCGCTCAGCCGCGCCGGTATCGCCGGTGCGCAGGGCCACCGACTCGTCCAGGCCGAGGTCGGAGAGGGCGCGGTTCAGGCTGCCTGCGGTGTCGACGGCCAGCGCGCGCAGTGGCGTGATCCAGAGATAGCTGAGCGCCTGGGGTGGGTTGTCCATCGCTTCGAGCAGCGGCCCGCCCCAGGCCGCCAGGGTCTTGCCCGAGCCGGTCGGTGCGTGAATCAGGCCGGACCAGCCTTCGGCGTAAGCGGCCCAGGCCCGGCGCTGGTAGTCGAAGACCGGCCAGCCGCGCTCGCTGAACAGAGTCTCTAATTGGTGCATGTTTCAGGCTGGTTCATGCTTGAGCAGGCGCTGAAGATCGGCCAGCGAGTCGGCGTCCGCGACCGAGAGGTCTTCGCGCCAGCGGTGGATGCGTGGAAAGCGCAGGGCGATGCCCGACTTGTGGCGGCTGGAAACAGCGATGCCCTCGAAAGCCAGCTCGAAAACATGCGTGGGCTCGACCGAGCGCACCGGCCCGAAACGCTCGCGGGTGTGGTTGCGAATCCAGCGATCCAGACGATCGATCTCAGGCTGGCTCAGCCCGGAATAGGCCTTGGCCACCGGCACCAGCTGCTCACCGTCGTGCACTGCGAAGGTGTAGTCGGTAAAGAGCCCCGAGCGCCGGCCGTGGCCCGGCTGGGCGTAGATCAGGACTCCGTCGAAGGTATAGGGCTCGACCTTCCATTTCCACCAGTCGCCTCGCGTGCGCCCAACCCGGTACGGCGAGCTCAATCGTTTGAGCATCAGGCCCTCGACGCCGCGTTCGCGCGCGCTCGCCCGGAGTCCCGGCAGCGCCGCCCAGTCGTTGAAGACAAGCACAGGCGATCGCAACAGCCCGGGTGCCATGCTCAATGTGTGCTCCAGTTTCTCCATCCGCTCAGCCAGCGGCAGCCCGCGGAGATCGACTCCGTCGGACTCCAGGCAGTCGTAGGACAGGAAGGCTACGGGCGCATCAGCCAGGGTTTTCGGTCCCGGCTTCTTGCGCCCGATCCGGCGCTGCAGAAGCGCAAACGGCAGCGGCTGGTCGTCGCGCCAGGCCATGATTTCCCCGTCGAGCACGCAGCCGTCAGGCAGCTGTTCTGCGGCGGTCTCGATTTCGGGGAAGCGCCCGTTCATCAGGTCTTCGCCGCGCGACCAGACATAGGTTTGTCCTTCTCGCCGGATCAGCTGCGCGCGGATGCCGTCCCATTTCCATTCGGCTTGCCAGTCGTTGGGCTCACCCAGCGTCTCGGCCTCATCGTCCAGGGGCGAGGCCAGAAAAAACGGGTAGGGCGTGGCCGGATCCATGTCGGCCTCGGACGCTTCGGCGATCAACTCGCAAAAGAACCCGGCCGTCGGCTGCCAATGGCCCATAAGGCGATGCGCAATCAGGCTGGAGTCGACGCAGGCGACCTGAGCCAGAGCACGGGTGACCAGGCGTTTTGATACGCCGACCCGGAATCCGCCGGTCAGCAGCTTGTTGAACAGAAACCGCTCGCTACCGTCAAGACGCCGCCACAGGTTCTGGACGGCCCGGCGACGCTGATCGTCGTCTGCCTTGCGCAGCGGCAGCAGGTGATCGCTGACCAGGGTTGCCAGACTGAGCGCTGGGCCGTCTGCATTTGCGGCGGGCAGCAGCAGGTGGAGGGTTTCGGCCAGATCACCGACGTGTTCGTAGCTGTCCTCGACGAGCCACAGCGGCAGACCCGAGGCCGTTGCGGCCCACTCACGCAGCTGGCGGGTATTGACCAGGCGTTTGATGCGCCGTCCAGTCAGGAAGCTCACCGCCCAGGCGGCGTCTGCCGGATCAGCGGCCCTGAAATAGTCGACCAGGGCCTCGACCTTGGCGTTGGTGGCCGTGGTCCGATCCAGGCGGTCGAACAGCCGGGCAAATGCCATCATGACGAGGAATTTCGCTCCAGGCTGGTGCGCAGGTTCCAGCACTCTGCGTCCATGCCAGTCTCGCGCAAGTGGCCGGCCAGCGCTTCGCCGTTGCCGTGAATGGTGATGACGCGGCGGGCGCCCATCTCTACGGCGGTTTCAACCAGCCCCGGCCAGTCGGCGTGGTCGGACAGGACAAAGCCGCGGTCGTAGCCGCGGCGCCGGCGATTGCCGCGAATGCGCATCCAGCCGGAAACGAAACCGGTCGAGTGCCGGGGAAAGCGCCGCATCCAGGTCGAGCCCGCCGCCGAAGGCGGTGCCATGATCAGGTCACCGGCGAAGCGATAGCCTTTCTCAGCGGCGCTGACCGCTTGGGTCTCGATCATCGCAATACCTTGCTGGCGGTAGCAATCAGTGAGCGGCTGCATTGCTCCGTGCAGCCAGACCGGCCCAGTCGTGCGAGCGTGCAGTTCTGCCAGGATGCGCTGTGCCTTGCCGAGCGCATAGCAGAACAGAACGGCCGGTCGGCCGGCCTCGCGACACGCTTTCCACCAGTCCACGATGTCGTCGACCACCTGGCTGGTTGGCGGCCAGCGGTAGACCGGAAGGCCAAAGGTGCATTCGCTCAGCCAGACATCGCAGGCGAATGGCTCGAAGCCGAGGCAGGTGGGATCGGGCGCGCGCTTGAAGTCGCCGGAAATGCCCCACGTGCCGGTGTCGCTTTCGATTCGAACCGTGGCTGAGCCGAGGATGTGACCGGCCGGAAACAGGGTCACTCGCGTCTGGCCGAGTTCAAAGGGCTGGCCGTAGTCGACGGCGGTGAAGTCGCCGGCGCTGCCGACGCGGTGCGCCAGTATCGGAAGGCCCGCGCGCGCAGCAAAGTATCTGCCGGCGCCGGAGCGCACGTGATCGGCATGGGCGTGGGTAATCACCGCCCGCCGGACCGGTCGCAAGGGATCGATCCAGAAATCGCCCGCGGCGCAGTACAAGCCGCCGGCGTCCGGCTCCAGCAGATTCGGTTTCATGGTTGAAAGCTTGCCTTATGGCCGGTGAAATGTTGGGCAAGTATGTTGGCGGCGGCGGGATGGTCCCAGGGCGCGTCGGCACACTTCTTGACCCTTCTTGACTTGCTAGCGCCTGCCGGCCGGCACTAAGGTGGTACGCGAGATGGCTGCTCTTGGCGGTCATTCTGGTGCCCAAGGAGACAACGGATGCCTGCTGAATCGATAGAACTGCTCCGGCTGGTCGAACGAATCACTTACGGAAGCAACCGCCAATTTGTCGCGATCGCCGAGTCCCTTGACTATGAAGCCTTCCTGGACTGGCAGCTGGCGCCTGATGACATCGACGATGGCGGCCTCGAAGAGGCGTTGCTCGATTTCCTGCCCACCCTGAGCATGGACGCAACCGAGCTGGGTGATTTCATCTTCGAGCAGCAAAACTTCGGCGCCGCCCAGCGCGATCTCATCCTGGCCACCATGATTCGCCAGATCTACAGTCCACGGCAGTTGCTGGAGCGAGTCGTCGAGTTCTGGTCCGACCACTTCAATGTTCCGATGAACAGCGTGGTCACGGGCTACTTTAAGGTCCTTGAAGATCGCTCGGTGATCCGTCCGCTGGCGCTCGGCCGATTCGAAGATCTTCTGGTGGCCGACGCCAAAAGTCCCGCGATGCTGTACTACCTGGACAACTTTTCCAGCACGGCCGACGGCCCCAACGAGAATTACGCCCGCGAGTTGCTTGAACTCCACACTCTGGGCGTGGGCGGTGGCTACACCGAAGACGACATCAAGGAAACCGCGCGGGTCTTCACCGGCTGGACCATTCGTCGCCCCGCAGACTTCTTTTTCCAGCCGCTGATGCACGACTACGGAAGCAAGCAGGTCCTGGGCGAGGAGATTGCCCCTGAGGGCCTGGCCGAAGGGGAAGCGCTCCTGGCTCGCATTGCCGGTATGGAGGCGACAGCGCGGCATCTGGCCACCAAGCTTGCTCGTCGCTTTGTCGCTGACCTGCCCGAGCCGGAAGTGGTCGAGGCCGTGGCAGACGCCTATTTGCAGTCAGCCGGTGACCTGCGGACCACCTTGAAGACGCTGCTCATGCATCCGCGGGTCAGGGCGACCATGGCGCTGAAGCTCAAGCGGCCCAACGAGTTCAGCACCGCGGCCCTGCGCGGACTGGAAGTTGATCTGGGAGCGCAGGTACTGACTCACCATTACGAGGCGCTGCTTGCCGCCGGACACTTGCCTTTCTCCTGGCCGGCGCCCAACGGCTACCCCGATCAACGCGCCTACTGGCAATCGTCGAACGGCTTCCTGATGCGCTTCAACCAGGCGGCAGCCTTGTCAAACGACTTGCTTGCTCAGTCACCGGTGCTGCGAGAGGCGGCGAACGTGATCGGTCTGGACGATCAGATCGAAATCCTTGAAGGCGCGCTCAGGCCGCAGGGACTGGACAGCGAAGAGCGGAGAAGGCTCAAGCGATACTGCCGATTGTTCCGTCAGCCAGCCGATCAGCGCGCCGCCGCGCTGGCGGGTTGGATTCTGGGCAGCCCGCAAAGTCAGTGGAGGTAAATCATGGATCGACGTGAACTGCTCAAGTGGATGTCCCTGGCCGGGGGTGCTGCGGTCGCGCCCGGCTGGGCCTGGTCGATGTCCGAAGCCGAAGCGCCGCCGCACCGGCTGATCGTGCTGTTTCTTCGCGGCGGCGCCGATGGCCTCGCCCTGTGCCCGCCGCTGGGCGAGTCGGCCTATTTTGATCTTCGGCCCTCGCTGGCCTCGAGTGAATCCCAGGCCCTGCCACTGGACTCGTTTTTCGGCTTCCATCCAGCGGCCGGCTCGCTGAAGACTCTGTTCGATGCCGGTGAGCTGAGCGTTGTTCATGCCAGCGGGCTGATAACGGCCGAACGCTCTCATTTTGAAGCTCAGGCGATCATGGAGCAGGGCATCGATGCGAGCGATCTGGCCGTCGGAGACGGCTGGCTGGGGCGCTACATGGCGACTCTGAACGATGGGTCGCCGCTGGCGGCGGTCGCGCTGGACGCGGCAGTGCCGCTATCCATGGCCGGTCTGGACAGCGCCTTGGCGCTCGGTCAGATCGACCGTTTCAGCTTGCGTCTGGACGGGCGCAGTCGAATGGTACTGGAGAGTTTGTATGGGCTGGATCCCCTGCTGTCGCCCACCGCGCGGGCCGTGTTCAGAGCCGCCGACTCACTGGTGTCGGCGCAGTCCGAGGTGCCGGGTCCGCATTATCCCGCCGGTCCCCTCGGGATCGCGCTAAGCGATGCGGCCCGGCTCATCAAGTCCGGCAGCGGGCTGCATGCGGCGGCCGTCAACACCGGTGGCTGGGATACCCACGAAGGGCAGCTCGAGGATCTCGACGGGCTGATCAGTGAACTTGGCGATGCGCTGCTGGCCTTTCGCAACGATCTCGGTAGCGAATGGCAGAAGACCACCGTGGTCGTCCAGACCGAGTTTGGCCGGCGTGTGGCGGAGAATGCGTCGGGTGGAACGGACCATGGCCACGGTGGAGTGATGCTCCTGGCTGGTGGACAGGTGCATGGCGGCCAGGTCCTTGGTGACTGGCCGGGTCTGCACCCCAGCGCGCTGTCCGACGGTCAGGATCTTGCGGTGACCACTGACTACCGTCAGGTCATTGCAGAAATCCTCGCTGATCGTTTCGGTGTCAGCGACTTTTCACCGATTTTCGGCAGCTGGCAGCCCGATCCCTGGCAGGGCCTGTTCCGGTCCTCGCAACCCAATCCGCTGACTGCGTCGTGGCTCGGGAAATCTTCCCCGACACCCGATGCCCGTCCGGATCGCTGGCAAGCGCCCGAGCGGCTTGACCTTCAGGGATTGGGGCGCCTGCGCTCTCTCAGCCATGCGCCGCTTCGGCGTTCAAGCCCCAGCAACTGAGTCGCCAAGCCGCGGCCGGGCGATATCAGCCGGAGTCATCCTCCGATGCGACGAGCCAGCGATGCATCCAGGCCTCCATCTTGCGATAGATGTCGCCGCGCTGATGCGGATCCCGGAACAGGTGTCCCTCGTCGGGATAGCTGATGGCTTCAAAGACCTTGCCGTGGCGCTCCAGCGCCTGAACGGCCGCCTGAAACTGGGAGTAGGGTGCGCGCCGGTCCAACTCGCCGTGAGTCAGCAGCACCGGCGCGCGAACCCGGTCTATCCTGTCAAGAAGATTGCTGGCCGCATAGCGCGCCGGCACCTGTTCCGGTGTGCCGCCATGGCCAAAACTCAGAAACATTTTTCCGAGACGATCGGCCTCTTCGTGGGCATGGGAAAAGTCGTAAATGCCGCTCATGCTCACCACCGCATCGAAACTGCCGGGCGCCTGGACTTCGGCGGCCAGAGCGACGATTCCACCGTAGCTGTAGCCGTAGGCGCCGATTCGGCCGGACGACCAGGGCTGACGTCGAATCCAGTCGGCGGCGTCGGCGGCGTCCAGGGCCTGGCGGTGGGCCCAGTCGCCGATGCTGAGATCCTGGAATGGACGACCGAATCCGGAGCCGCCGCGGTAGTTCACCGCGAGCACCACAAAGCCCTGCTGCGCCATGCGCTGTTCGACCAGGTTCAAGCCGTTGTAGAACGAGTGGGTTCCACCGCTGTGCAGCTGCACCACCGCCGGGTAGCGTCGGGAAGGGTCGAAATCGGGCGGGACGAACTGGAAGGCCTGAATGTAGAGCCCGTCGCGGGCGCGATAGCTGATCTCAGTGGGTTGCTGCAGGTTTTCCCAGTTGCTGGACAGTCTGGTGAGCTGGCGCAGTGGGCCACCGTCAGGGTTGAGCGCATCGACTTCGCGTCCGCGCACCGCCGTGGAGCGCACCAGTAGCAGATGATTGCTTCGGCGGTCGGCCGACAGTCCGTCGATCATGCCGCCGTCATGGGTCAGCCGGGTTGCGACACCGCCGGCCGCTGCAATCCGCCAGACGTTGAGTTGCCCTCTTTCATGGACCAGAAAAAACAGATCGCTTCCGTCGCCGGACCAGACAGGGTGGCCGATTTCGACGGCATGAACGCCGCCATCGAGTTTGCGTTCATCACCGGTATCGGCGTCGACAAGATACAAATCGGCCATGTGGGTGTACCAGAAACCGCTTTTGGCCGTGCCGAAGGCGGCGATGGTGTTCCCATCCGGGGACCAGGACGGCGCCCCCAGGGTCATGAACGACCTTGACAGTTGACGCGTTCGGCCAGACTCGATATCGGCGAGCCAAAGGTCGTCGTGCCAGAAGTGGCCTTTGTTGGAGACGTAGGCAAGCTGTTTTCCGTCCGGTGACCAGGCATGGCCGAAGCGCAGCTCTCCAGCCGACATGGCCTCCTCGGTGAGTGGCTGCGGCGGGGCGCTGCCGTCGGCGGGCACAAGCCATAGCTCCTGATGACCGGAGCGGCGGCTTGAAAAAGCGATCAGGCGTCCGTCCGGCGAGGGTGCCGGTTGCGCGACGTCGTGTTCGTCGGCGGTCACGCGCTGCGGCTCCGACCCATCGATTGAGAGCGTCCAGACATCGTTGTCGTGTACGAACACGATTCGCTGGCTGTCCTCGAACCAGGCCGGCGAATGTCCGGCGGTCCAGAAACGCGTCCGTCCGTCGTTGGGGTCAAGCAGGTAAAGGCCTGCCCGGCCAGGCGTATTCACGCTCAGAACGGCGGTTTTTCCGTTCGGCGCCAGGCGGGCCTGGCGCACGCCGTCGTGGCCGGCACGATGACAAATGGCTGCTTCGCAAACCCGGTCCCAGGTCAGTGGGACTGGCGGTTGTTGCGCGTCTGCGGCCGCTGTAATGAGGTGCAGTGACAGCGCTGCTGCGGTCAGCCGCATGATCAGGTATCCGGCGCTCAGTGGTCTCCGCGGTTGCCCCGGGCGGCCGCAGAGCGGACTTTCGGCGGCGTACACGGGCCAATCCATCATGCGGTTGGAATCAGGCCGCTCTGGCCGACTGGGCTGTCGCAACGCCAATGCTTTGCAGCAGGCTCTTGGCGGCTTCGCGGCCTTCGAACACGGCCGTGACGACCAGATCGGATCCGCGCACCATGTCGCCGCCGGCGAAAATGCGCGGATGCGAAGTCTGAAACTCGGCGCGGCCGCTGCCGCCGCCGACCTTAAGGCGGCCGTCTTCGTGGGTTTCTACGCCGGCTGCGAGCAGCCACTCGGGTGGATCGGGCCGGAAACCGAAGGCCACGATGACCGCGTCGGCGGGCAGGACTTCCTCGCTGCCCGGGACGGGTTCCGGCCGGCGACGACCGCGCAGGTCGGGCTCACCGAGCTGGGTGCGGACGACTCGCACGCCCTCCACGGCCTCTTCGCCGAGAATCTCGACGGGCTGGCGGTTGAACAGGAATTCCACGCCCTCCTCGCGCGCGTTCTTGACCTCGCGCCGGCTGCCGGGCATGTTTTCCTCGTCACGGCGGTAGGCGCAAGTCACCGAATGAGCGCCCTGGCGAATGCTGGTGCGAACGCAGTCCATGGCGGTATCGCCGCCGCCGAGCACGACCACGCGCTTGCCGCTGAGGTTGCGGTAGGGAAACTGCGAGACGGGTTCCTTCAGGACCCGGTTAACGTTGCCGATCAAGAACGGCAGCGACTCGATAACCCCATCCAGATCCTCGCCCGGCAGATTGCCCCGCACGTAGCGATACGTGCCCATACCGGCGAAGACCGCGTCATATTCTTCCAAAAGTTGCTCGAGCGTGCGATCGCGGCCGATCTCGACGCCCAGGTGAAAACGCACACCCATGCCCTCCATGATTTCGCGCCGGGTCTCGACAACCTGCTTGTCGAGCTTGAAGGGTGGGATGCCATAGGTCAGCAGGCCACCGATGCGCCGGTAACGGTCGAAGACATCAGCCTCAACGCCGTGGCGGACCAGGATATCGGCCGCGCCCAGACCGGCCGGTCCGGCCCCGATTACCGCCACCCGCTTGCCTGTCGGCTCGATGTTGCTCATGTCCGGCCGCCAGCCCTGCCGCACTGCCTCGTCGGTAATGTATTTCTCGATCGAACCGATGGTGACCGCACCGAGACCGTCATTGAGGGTGCAGGCCCCCTCGCATAACCGATCTTGCGGGCAGATGCGGCCGCAGATTTCGGGCAGCGAATTGGTCTGGTGCGAAAGCTCTGCGGCTTCGAACAGGCGGCCCTGCTTGATCAGCCGCAGCCAGTCCGGAATGAAGTTGTGCACCGGGCACTCCCATTCGCAGTAGGGATTGCCGCAGTTGATGCAGCGCGCCGACTGATCGGCGGCGCCTTCGGCCTCGTACTGGCCGTAGATTTCTTCCCAGTTGCGCACGCGGATCGGGATGGACAGGACCTCCGGATCCCGCCGCGGAGATTCGATGAAGTGCAGGTGGCTGGTCATGCGGCCTCCTTGAGGGCGGCGATCAGGCTGTCGAGGTCGGCGGCCTTGGGCTTCACCAGCCAGAACTTCGGCAGCAGGCGGCGGAAATCATCCAGAACCGCTTCGGCTTTTCGGCTGCCGGTCAGCTCCAGGTGGCGCTGGATCAGGCCCCTCAGGTGGTGAACGTGGTTTTCCATGACGTCTGGCGCGATGTGATGGATATCGATCAGCTCGTGATTGTAGCGATCGACGAACTGGCGCTCGCCGTCGAGCACGTAGGCGAAGCCGCCGGTCATGCCGGCCCCGAAATTGATGCCGGTGCGGCCCAGGACGACCACCGCGCCGCCGGTCATGTACTCGCAGCAGTGATCGCCGGCGCCCTCGATGACGGCCACGGCGCCGGAGTTGCGCACGGCGAAACGCTCTCCGGCCGTGCCGGCAGCAAACAGCTCACCGCCGGTGGCGCCGTAGAGGCAGGTGTTGCCCATGATCGGCGTGATCGCCGCCTCATAGCGGATGTTCTCGGGCGGTCGCAGGATCAGTCGTCCGCCGGCCATGCCCTTGCCGACATAGTCGTTGGCTTCCCCGGTCAGCTCCAGATTGAGTCCGCCGGCGTTGAAAGCGCCGAAGCTTTGCCCGGCGGTGCCGGTCAGTGCCAACTCGATTGGGTGGTCTTCCATGCCGCGATCGCCCCAGCGTCGGGCGATATCGCCGGACAGCCGGGCGCCGATGGAGCGGTCGGAGTTGCGCACGACGTAGCGGAAGGTCCCGCCGCTGCCTTGTTCGACTGCCGCCGTCGTGTCGTCGTGGATCTGCTCGGCCAGCACGCCCTGATCGTGCGGCGGATTGCGTTGCACCATGCACAGCCGGTCGGCGTCGGGTGCCAGCCCGGTGGTCGCCAGCAGTGGCGCCAGGTCGAGCTTGTTCTGACGCTGGGTCAGACCCTCGATGCGTTCGAGGTACTCAGTACGACCGATGATGTCTTCAAGACGCCGCACGCCCATCTCGGCCAGAATCTCGCGCACCTCGCGGGCAACGAACTCGAAATAGTGCATGACCATTTCCGGCAGCCCGATGAAATGCTTGCTGCGCAGCGTCTCGTTCTGGGTGGCGACCCCGGTGGCGCAATTGTTGAGGTGACAGATCCTCAGGTATTTGCAACCCAACGCGATCATCGGCGCCGTTCCGAAACCGAAGCTCTCGGCCCCCAGAATCGCGGCCTTGATCACGTCCAGACCCGTTTTGAGGCCGCCGTCGGCCTGCAGTCGGACCCGATCGCGCAGCTTGTTTTCCATCAGCACCTGGCGGACTTCGCTGATGCCCAGTTCCCAGGGCGCCCCGGCGTACTTGACCGAGGTCAGCGGTGAGGCGCCGGTGCCGCCGTCGTAGCCGGAGACCGTGATGAGGTCGGCGTAGGCCTTGACCACGCCGGCGGCGATCGTGCCGATCCCGGGTTCGGCGACCAGCTTGACCGAGATCAGCGCGGTGGGGTTGACCTGCTTGAGGTCGTAGATCAATTGGGCCAGGTCTTCAATGGAGTAGATGTCGTGATGCGGCGGCGGCGAGATCAGGCCCACGCCGGGCGAGGCGTAGCGCAGGCGCGCGATCAGTTCATTGACCTTGTGACCCGGTAACTGGCCGCCTTCGCCGGGCTTGGCGCCCTGAGCGATCTTGATCTGAATGACCTCGGCGTTGACCAGGTACTCCGGCGTGACGCCAAAGCGCCCCGAGGCGACCTGCTTGATCTTGGATGTCTTTTCGGTGCCGTAGCGAACCGGGTCCTCGCCGCCCTCTCCGGAATTTGACCGCCCGCCGAGCCGGTTCATGGCAATCGCCAGGGCCTCGTGGGCTTCCGGCGATAGGGCGCCCAAGGACATACCGGCCGAGTCGAAGCGCTTGTACAAATCTTCCGCGGGCTCGACCTGATCAATCTCGATCGGCGCGTGCGGCGAGCTGATCTTGAGCAGATCGCGCAAAAACGCCGGTTCGCGCTCGTTGACCAAGCGGGCGAAATCCTGGTAGAGCGTGTAGCTGCCGCGCTGGACGGCAGCCTGCAGCGACTTGACCACGTCCGGATTGTAGGCGTGGTACTCGCCGCCGTGGACGTAGCGGTACAGGCCGCCGTGTTCGATCGGCACGCGTGGCTCCCAGGCCCAGCGGGCCAGGGCCTTCTGATCGGTGTGCAGGTCACCGAAGTCGGCCCCCTGGATGCGGCTGACCGCCCCGGGAAAGCACAAATCGACAACCTCGTCGGCCAGGCCGACAATTTCGAACAGCTGCGCGCCGCGGTAGGCGCCGATGGTGGAAATCCCCATCTTCGACAGGATCTTGAACAAGCCCTTGCGGATACCCCGTCGGTAGGCTCGGCCCAGCTCCAGCGAGCGATGGCGGGTCTCGTCGATCTCGCCGGTGTTGACCATGGCCAGAAGGGTCTGGTAGACGAGATACGGGTAGACCGCCGTCGCGCCAAAACCGATCAGGGCGGCAAAGTGATGCGGATCGCGGGCCGTCCCGGTCTCCACGATCAGGCTGCACAGTGGCCGCTGACCGGTTTCGACCAGGTGATGGTGAATTGCGCTGGTCGCCAGCAGGGCGTGAACCGGCAGGTGGCCTTTCTTGAGATAGCGATCGGAGATCAGCAGGATCAGCTTGCCATCGTCGACCTCGTGCTCGGCCTGTTTGCACATGGCCCTGATGGCCTGGTCCAGCGGCAGGTCCTCGGCAACATTCAGATCAATGAAGGCCGACGGCAGTCCCAGCTGCGGCGCGTTGATCAGCTGCCTGAGCTTGCGCTGACTCAGGACCGGCGAGTTCAACACCACCCGCTCGGCCAGTTCCGGGCCGGGCGTGAACACGTTGCCCTTGCGCCCGATGCCCGTTTCCAGCGACATGACGATGCGTTCGCGCAGCGAATCGATTGGTGGATTGGTGACCTGGGCGAACTGTTGGCGGAAGCAGTCGTACAGGGGCCGAACGCGCGTCGACAGCACTGGCATGGGGGTGTCGTCGCCCATGGAACCGACCGCTTCGGCTTCGGTTCGGGCCAGCACCTGGATGACCTCGCGGCGCTCCTCGCGCGAGAGGTTGAACATCTTCTGGTAGCTGGCCAGGGTATCGGCGTCGAACGGCTCGGCGGCCATGTGAACGTCGATGAGTTCC
>JAZBOC010000172.1:0-22899 GCA_036353315.1 Wenzhouxiangella sp.
ACGCTGAGGACGACGCTGAGGACGACGCGGAGGACGATGCCGAAGACGACGCCGAAGACGATGCCGAAGACGACGCCGAGGACGATGCCGAGGACGATGCCGAGGACGATGCCGAAGACGATGCCGAAGACGACGCCGAAGACGACGCAGAGGACGACGCCGAGGACGACGGCGAAGATCGCGTCGACGATGACGATCTGCCTGCTCTGGAAGCCTCACTTGAATCCCTGATTGACGACGTCTTTGATGTCGCGTTTGATGCAAGCGGTGACGTCATCGCTCGCAACGAGCTGTTGCTACTCGTTGACAACGACGATCTGTCAATACTCGATCAGCTAAGCCACTGGCAGCAGATTGAGCGAGAGTCGCTACCTCGTTTCGACAGTACTCTGATCAGACTGGGGGTGCCGAGCGGCAAGGAAATGGAAAGCGCTTTACTTGCCGTACGCGACCTGGTCCCCAACGCCAGCATCGACTACAACCACGGATATGAAATCACCCGCTCAGATCAAACCCGGTCTAGCAGTTCGGAAGGTCGCGCTGCGGCTATGGAATACCAACATTCTGAGATACTGCTGAGCCCGGATTTACGGATTGGCCTGATCGACAGCGGAGTTTCAACATCGCATGAGGCTCTCAAGCGCGGCAGTATCCAGAGTCGCTCGTTCCTGGATAACGCCCGGAGAACCGAAAAGCAGCACGGCACGGCGGTTGCTTCATTGCTCATCGGACAGTCCGAGCAAATCACCGGCATGGCGCCGAACGCCAAGCTATTTGCTGCCGAAGCGTTCTTTAACGATCCACAACTCGGCCTGGTGTCTACCGGCTTCAAACTGGTCAGAGCGCTGGAATGGCTGGCTCAGAACGAAGTTCATGTGGTTAACATGAGCCTGACCGGTCCGGATAATGCGGTCCTTGAGCGCGCTCTGGAATTTGTGTCTGAAGAAGACATCATCATCGTTGCTGCAGCCGGGAACGAGGGCCCTGCTGCGCCGCCGCTCTATCCGGCCGCTTATCCCAATGTGCTCGCTGTGACCGCCATCGACGAGCAAGCGCGACCTTTCCTGCGAGCCGTGCGCGGTCCTCACCTGGATTTTGCGGCTCCCGGGGTTCGGCTGACGGTTGCCGATGGCGCCAAGGCATCTGGATATCGACGAGCCACGGGCACTTCATTCGCAACACCCCTGATCACGGCGCTGGTGCTGCACTATCAGGGGACACGTCCGGCGATGGATCGTTCTGATCTGCTCGAGATCATGCGCGAGGATGCCATTGATCTGGGTCCGGCTGGGCATGACAGCATCTTTGGCTGGGGCTTGGCGGGCTCAAGTCTCCTGGCAAACCCGCGAACCCAGCAATAGTCCGACTGCAAGCGATGGAAGTGCGCTAAAACTCAGCTTCGAGCTGAACTTCGAATCGGTGGTCGCTGAAATCAGCCGAAGGCAGGTTCGAAGAATGCAACCGATACTGATAAGTCAGCAAAGTCGTCAGCTTTTCCGAAACCGGCAGATCCAGGCGCAACCGCCATCTCTGACGACTGTCATCGCGCTTGACTCCGATCGATGGAGTGACTGACTGATAATCCCGGTTCTCATAGCGCCAATCGGCCCTGAACCGAACCGGACGATCGCCATATAAATCCACGCGCCTCGAGTACCGAAGCTCAAACTGCTGTCCTCTGAAATCGAACTCATCGGCCAGGGTGTCTTCATCTTCAAAGCGCAAGCCGGCTACGACGTAGTTGCGCACACCGTCGATGAAGAAGTACAGATCAACATCTCCAGCATGCACGTCCGCATCCCGATCAGGATTGTCTTCGAAGGTCTTGTCCCGATAGAAGTAGGCGCCCCTCACGTAAAGCCTGCGCGTCAGAAAGCTCGTGAAGTACGGCGAGACGTGATGGAAGCGAAGCAGCTGTTGGTCATCCAGACGGGCCAAGACGTTGTAGTTCTGCAAACCCACATCGAATTCTTCAAAATTCTGCTTCAGATCGAAAGAAAGGTTATGGATCTGAAGGTCAAATTCGGTTTCGTCGAAGTAATTTTTCTGCGACAGGCTATATCCGGCACGAAAATCCGTCCCCTGATCAAAGCGCTTGAGATAGTCCAGATCAAGGTCGAGAACCACGGCAAAATCACTAACGGTCCCGGTGATGTCGAGCTCTTCTACCGTGACCTTGCTGTCATATTCGAGGCCTGCCGCCACCGTCACCGAAAACGGCAACTGAAAGGGCTCGCGCTCTGAATCTTCCGGCTCAACCTCAGCCTGCTGAGCCGCAACCGGCGAAACGAGGCCCAAGGCCAGGCCGACAGAACATGCAATTCCGCGGACCGGCAGCCCGCGTCCCCGGTTGGTTCGGAACAACATCATCTGACCCTATCGAAGATTCACCCGTCCATCTTGCCAGATCAGCGCCAGCCGCGTCGAATCAGTTCGGCTTCCGGCTCACCAACGATGATCTCGCCCGTGCCGTGCTGCATGACAAATTGATCCAGGGCTTCCAGTTCATCGCCACTGGCGGCACGGAAGTGGCCGGAGTCTGTCAGCGGTTGATCAGTCCTCTGCAGCAACTCAACCTGCCAGCCATCAGCGCTCCGGCAGGCTATGGCCGCCACAGACTGCGCTGACCCGAGATCATGCTGCTCGAACTGTCGGCACCATCTGCCATCACTGTTTTCGAAACTGAAAGCGACCTCACCCTGGATATTTTCTGCAAGGTCAAACGGCTCCCCCGCGGCGTGGGTTTCAAGCAGCGCAAAGCTTGAATGCCCCGACTCAATGGTCAGTTCCGACAGCACCATCGAATGGCTGGGAAGCTGCGACGAGGAGTCCATCTGATTGCCGGCAAAGAGTCCAACCAACAGTGCAGTGAACACGGAGGCAGTCACCAGCCCCGGACCGAAGCCGGCGGGCTGGAACCACGCTCGAATCCGTTGCGACAGAGTCTGTCGCTGTTCTGTCGCGGGATCCGCCAGCAGCGCTGACAAGCTTGATGGAAGTGGACGCTCTGCGACCATCCGGTGAATTTCCGAACGCAAGCGCCTCTCATTGACCATCATGAGGCCCAGCTGACGCTGCAGCGGCTTACTTTGCGACAACTGGGTCTCCACCTCAGATGCCTGGTCCCCATTCAGGGCACCATCAAGCCAAGCTGAAAGCAATTCGTGGGTGATTTCCGTCGCTGCCTTCATGCCGTTTCCTCGCCGGTCAACTCGATTAATTTGGCCCTGGCTCTCGAGAGCCGACTCATAACCGTTCCGATCGGGATTTCAAGTATGTCAGCGGCCTCGCGGTAACTGTGTCCCTCCACGGTGATGAGTCCCAGAACTGCCCGCTGTTCCGGATCGAGTTGCTTAATGGCTGCTGCCACCTCACCGAAACGGGCTTGGCTCATGGCAACGGCAGACCCATCAACTGCCTCCAGATGGCGCTCCATTTCGTCGCCATCCGCGTTTCGGGTTTTGCTGATCGAACGAAGCTGATCGATCCAGAGGTTCTTGCAGACGCGCAGCATCCAGGCGGCGAAGGGCACATCAGCAGGCACCCCTTTGCGCATCAAGCGCTCAACGGTGCTTTGCGCCAAGTCGTCGCCATCCGGGCCATTTCCCGTCAGCGAGAAACTGAATCTGCGCAGGGAGTCAAGATTTTCCACGAGTAATCGCCTTAGTTCGCTGTTCGAAAGTTTCGATTTCTGACCAGAAGACGAACGAACTCGTGAAATTATTCCCATTTCTTAGAAATACATTAAGGCGCCATGATACCAAGGCCTATCAGCCTTGGACCGTCACCTCCTGGCCGGGTCTGAGTCTTTCGTTGCCGCGGATCACGACCCGGTCGCCCTCCTGGATGGGCCCGGAAACCTCAATCCAGTCGCCAGCGCCGATGCCGGTCGTGACCCGGATGCGGCGGGCAGTGTTGTCATCATCAACAATGAATACGGCAATCCCGTCTCCCCGCAGGACCAGCGCATCCCGCGGCACGGCCAGGACTTCGCGGACATCGGCCGTGGGAATCGTGACGCGAACGGTTTGGCCGACCGGCAGCCGTTCTGCCAGGTCCAGACGCAGCTCGAAAACGTGCCGGGATTCGTCGCCGACGCTGACCACAGTTCGTACCGGAGCAATCAATTCCTGGTCGGCGAAACGCAGCCCCAGTTCATCCCCCGGCTGCACGTAACGGTAATAACTCAGGGGCGCTCGCGCAACGACCTCCAGGCTGCCCGGGTTAACCAGGCGAACCACGCGAGTCCCGACAGCGACTCTCTCTCCAGCCTGCGCTACCCGTTCAGCGATTACTCCAGGGAACGGGGCCATGATCCGGGTGCGTTGCAGCTGATCCTCAATTTGCTCCAGACGGCTGCGAACAACGGTCAGGTCGCTGATCGCCACATCGCGCTCGGAGCGTGTCTGTTCAATCTGGCTGACAGCGGCGAGGTTGGTTTCGGCCAAGCGTTCGAATCGGGTCAGCTCAGCTTCCAAAAACCGCAACCTAGCCTGCGCACGGGTGATCTCTGCAGCCAGTTCCTGGGCCCTCAGACGCAATGTCGTATCCTCGATGCGAGCGATCACGTCCCCCGCCTGAACACTTGAGCCGACGTCAGCGACCTCCATCAGGCGGCCCTCGACTTCCGCCGAAAGAAAAGCGTCCGAGCGCGAAACCACCGTGCCAGCGACCTGCATGGTCGGCGCCATACTGGTCACGCGGGCCTCGCTGAGCTCGACGGGTGATGCACCACCAAACTGGGCCTGGGCAAGCGGGGAAAACAGGACCAGCACCCCCGCCAACTTCAACAGCATTTTCATCTCGTTCTTCCTCATGCCGGGACCACATCGGTGGACGGAGCCCGGGCGTTCTCCTCATTGACCCGCAGCAAACTGGGCAGCAGGATCAGGGTAAACAGGGTGCTAAGCGCCATACCGCCGACGATGACCGCGGCCAGACCTCGATAGAGTTCGGTACCGGCCCCCGGCAGCAACAGCAACGGCAGCATGCCGAACAGGCTGGTAAAGGTGCTCATCAGGATCGGCCGCAGGCGCAGGCGGACCGCCGTTTCCACAGCCTCACGACGAGACAGCCCTTCGCGCTCGCCGTCGCGTGCACGGTAGACCAGCAGTATCGCGTTGTTGACGACCAGACCCAAAAGGATGACGAACCCGATCATGGTCAGCATGTCCATGGCCTGGCCGGTCAGACTACTGGTGATGCGCAGCGCGATAATACCGCCAACGGTCGCCATCGGAATGGTCATCAAGACCAGGATGGAGTCCCTGAACGATCGAAACAGGGCTGAAATCAGCAGATACAAGATCACGATTGCGAGCAGGAAACTGCCGCCCAGGTTGCTCAGGGTTTCACCCAGCGCCTCAGCGGTGCCCCGATAAGTAATCACACCGTCCGCCGGGAGCGCGGCGCGCAGCTGCGGATCGACCTGGGTCCTCAAGGTGTCCAGCGCCGTTTCCATAGGCATTCCGGATGGCGGCGTGACCTGAAGCGACAGGGTTCTCCGGCGGTCAACACGCCGAATCTCGTTGGGCCCTGCGGTCATCTCGAGCCGGGTCAATTCGCCCAGGGTGGCGATGCGACCCGACGGCGTGTGCAACGGCATGCCCATCAATTCCTCGGGCGTCAGCCACTCTTCGCCACGCAGGATCACATCCAGCCTTCGATCACCATCAAAGTAGTCGCCCAGGAAGGCGCCATTACCCAGCGCCCGGGTCAGCGTCGCCACGTCGCTCCGGGTCCAGCCCAGTTCGGCGATGCGGCGATCGTCGGGCGTGAGCCTCAGCTCGGGCTCGGCCAGTTCCAGCCCGGGCTGTGGACGAACACTTGCGCCGGGCAGCACCTCCTGGATCAGGCGGAACCCGAGCTGACCGGCATCAAGCAAGTCCTCGAAATCGGCGGCCTGCAGGTCGACATCGATGCGGCGGCTACCGCGTCCACCAAAGATCGGAGAGCGGTTGGCGCGGCCGAAGGTATCGGGAAAGCCGGTCAGAATCTCACGATTCACGACGTCGACCAGCTGATCGACTTCCTCGTCGCGCTCGGCGCGAATCCCGAAGAAGGCACCGGAGCCGAAAAAGCCCAGAAAGCTGTTGCGGATTTTGGGCTCTTTCTCGCCTTCCAGATAAGGCATGAGGCGCTGGTTGATGACTTTGACCAGCTCTTCTTCAGCCGTTTCCGGCCCGATACCCGAAGGCGTCTGAATAAACCCGAAGATGAAGTTGCGCTGGCCTTCGGGCAGGTAATCGGCCGGCGGCAGCAGCAGTGCGCCGACCAAAAGCGGGACTACGGTCAAGCCGCCGATCCAGCTCCAGCGGCGCCTCGGTGTGTCGGTCATGCGCATGATCAGGCTGGTCGCAGACTGCCACCAGCCTGCCTTGCGATCCGTTAGCTCGGCGTTCCCCAAGAGCCGGTAGCTCGCTGCGGGCAGAACCAAGATCGCCACCAGCAGTGAGCAGATGATGGCCGCCGAGATGACCACCGCCAGGTCGGCAAAAAGCTGCCCGGCCTCGTCCTGGAGAAAGATGACCGGGACGAAGATGGCCACCGTCGTTGCGGTCGATGCCAGCAGGGCTCCGTAGACCTGGCCCGTGCCGCGGTCAGCCGCCTCAAGCGGAGCGCGCCCCATTTCACGCTGGCGAACGATGTTTTCCAGCACCACGATGGCAGCGTCGAGCACCATGCCTACGGCAAAAGCAAGGCCGGCAAGGGAAATGACGTTCAGGGTCCGTCCCGCCCCGTCGAGGACCAGAAACGCGAAGCATAGACACAGTGGAATGGCCAGCGCGACCATCAAGGTGGCGCGCATCTTGCGGAAAAACCACCAAAGCACCGCGATCGCCAGCGCCATGCCCAGCAACAGGTTGGTCGCCACCATGGAAATCGATTGGCGGATGTAGATCGTGTCGTCAGAGGCCTGGGTGATCGTCAAGCCAGCCGGCTCCAGGTGCGTCTGGCGAAGCTCTTCGATGACAGATTTGAGATTACCCATCACCTCAAGAACATTGACCCCGGGCTCGGCGATGACGTTCATGGCGATTGAAGGCCCGCCATTCTGGGTCATGACACCGGACGAGTCGCGCATGGTGCGCTCGACGCGGGCGACGTCTCGCAGATACACGGGCCGGCCGTCGCGCCAGTCCAGGACAAGATTCTCCAGATCCGCGACCTCGTACTGCCCAGCAAAGCGCAGCGTGAACTGTCGACGTCCCACTTCCTGAAATCCGCCGGATACATCCGCATTCTGACCGAGACGCTGGCCGATGCGGGTCAGATCAACCCCGATCGCCGCCGCGCGGAAGGGATCGAACGTGACCCGAATTTCAAAGGGACGCCCGCCGCGAGGATTGGCCGAAGAGACCCCCGGGATACGCTCCAGACGCTCGCGGACCACCTCGTCGACGAAATCCTGATACTCGATGATGGGCGTTGTATTGTTTTCGCTCGGACGGATGGCAAACCAGGCGATGGTGTCGCCAAACTGATCGGACCCAACGCGCACGGTTGGCTCACTGGCATCAACCGGATAGCGAGGCACCTGATTGAGCCGGTTGATCACCTCGATGAGCACGCGGTTCAGATCCACGTTGACGTCAAACTCGAGACTGATCGAACCCCGGCCCTGGCGGGCGGTGGAGGTCATGCGCTCAAGACCGGGCACGTCGCGCAGCTGGTCTTCCTGCGGTTCAACGATCTCCGACTCCACCTCGCTGGGCGCGGCAGCCCTCCAGTTGGTACTGATGTTGATCGTCGGACGATCGATATTGGGCGTCAGCTGAATCGGCAAACGACTCAGGCTGATCAGACCAAAAATGACGAGCAGGATGCAACCCACGGCAACAGCCACCGGGTTGCCCAGCCCAAGGCGGGTCAATGGCACCGAAAAACTCTCCTCTTACCTAGCGCGCAACATTAGCAGAAGCTGGTCATGGTCACGTCAATGACTTTTGTGAAGATCAATCTACATCGCGTTCTAGATAATGGCGGTTAATTCCTGATTCCGGTACCCTACTTCGGGTCAACCCCAAGACCTGTGGCGACTGTGACGATTTGTAATGATGTTTTCTCACCCTGCCGGAACACTGCCCGTGAATCCGGCTGAATTTGTCATCGCCACGCTGCTGGCACAGGGGCTGGCGGCTCTCGTTCTTGCGGGTCTGTTCTGGATGTTTCTGCGCTCGCTGGAGCATCATTTTCTGCGCCAGCTTGCGCTTGCGTTCACTGCTCTGAGTCTTCACCTCGGATTTTCTGCAATCAGCCTGCTGCTTTTAACGCAGGGCTCTGTGGTTCCAGGTTTGAAGGAATCGCTGCTGTTTGCCGAAATCATGACGTTCCTGGCTTTTCTTGCCTGGCTGGTGATGGGCATGCGCAGCGGGCTGGAGCAAAAGCCCATCGCTCCGGAGATCGAACAGCGTGTGCTGGGTGCGACCGTGCTGGCCGGCGCAGTGATCGGTGCCGGTTGGATGCTGGTTGAGACCAGCTCGGCAGGGGCCAATATTCTGCGGATTTCGATCCCTTATGGAATTGCAGCGATCGTCTTCCTTCACCTTGGCCTGCACATGAATCGGGTCAGACAAGGCGCCCCCGGGCTGATCAGTCCGGTGCTGGGAACAGCAGCTTTTGTTCTTGCGAGCCTGCTGATGATTTATTCAAGCGCCGTCAACCTGGCGTTTGATTCCAGCGTCCGACCGATGTTTCATGCGCCGTTTCTTTCGTTGATTAGCTTGATGAACCTGGGCCTGATTGGCCTGAGCATCGTCATCTGGCTGCTTGAAAACGAGCGCGAGAGAACCCGTACGGCGAGGGTCAAGGCCCTGTCAGCTGAGCAGCGCCTGCTGTACTTCCGCACGCACGATGCCGCCACCGGGCTGCCCAACCAGCGCCAGGTCGAAAATCTCCTCAGCCAGGAGATCCTCCTTACGCGATCGAATCCGCATCGCCGCGTCGCCATTCTTGCGCTGGGCATTCATCGTTTCAAAGCGGTCAGCGAGGCCGTCGGCTGGCATCGCACTGAAGACATGATGCGCGACCTGACGCGCCGGATTCGCGACAAGCTGCCCGAACGCTTCGTTCTCGCCAGAACCGGCGAACGCGACTTCATCATCCTCATGCCGAACATCCGGCGCCGACAGGACGCCGTGGGGCACGCCGAAAAGATTCTCGCCCGGCTTCGCCTGCCTTTTCATCACGACAAACAGGAACTGTTCCTGAAAGTCAGCGGCGGCATGAGTATCGGACCTGACCACAGCGACGACGCCGCAGTGCTGCTTAACCAGGCCCATCGGGCTCAGCTGCAGTCAGCCTCTGCCGGCGCCGAGCTGATCCAGCACCAGGCTTCCAGCATGGAGTCCGGTCCGGCCGATTTGATCCATCGGGAAGCGGAGTTGCGGCAAGCCTGTCGGGACGGGCAGTTCATCGTGCATTTCCAACCGCTGATCAGCATCCGCAAGCGCAGCGTTGCCGGGTTCGAGGCTCTGCTGCGCTGGAACCATCCCACGCGCGGCATCCTGACACCCGATCATTTTCTCCAGGATGCTGTCTCTCTGGGCGTCCTTGATGAGATGGAGGACCAGATTTTCGCTCAAGTCCTGGATCAGCTGGCCGAGTGGCATCGAGATCTGGCCCTGGCGCCGGTCAGCGTGTCAATCAACATTTCCGCTGATCGCTTCCAGCAGCCGGACCTGCCCGACAAACTCGTTGACATGTGCCGCGTCCGCGGAATCAGCCCGGGCTACGTGGACCTTGAGCTGACCGAAAGCGCTGCAATTACCGACTTCGAAGCCGGTCTCGATAGTATCCAGCGATTGCGCGAGCAGGGCTTCAAGATCAGCCTGGACGACTTCGGTACTGGCTACAGCTCACTGGCCCACCTGCAGCGCCTGCGCGTTGACTATGTCAAGCTGGATCGCAGTTTTGTTCAGGGCATCGAACACGATCATCAACAGCTGGCACTGACGCGAGCGATTGTCGAACTGATCCACAGTCTCGGCATGGAAGTATTGGCCGAGGGCGTGGAAACTCGCAGTCAGCTGGGTCACCTGCTGCAGTGCCGGGTTGACTATGTTCAGGGTTATCTCCTCGGCCGCCCG
Source organism: Wenzhouxiangella sp. (assembly GCA_036353315.1). Taxonomy (GTDB): domain Bacteria; phylum Pseudomonadota; class Gammaproteobacteria; order Xanthomonadales; family Wenzhouxiangellaceae; genus Wenzhouxiangella. The sequence continues at coordinate 10,089 of JAZBOC010000172.1, forward strand.
CAACCAGCCAAGACCTATCAGACCCTGCTCGAACAAAAATTCATCAGCAGTTTCTAGGAGTGTGGTCGGACGTGACCTGGCCGATGCGCACGGTTCGCTCAAGCCGCATGGCCTCACCCATCGCCTCACCGGTCAATCCTTCACTGGCCAGCGCGCTGCCGTCCACGGCGCGCGCCGCTGCCGCGGCCATGCGCCAGGTTTCGGCCTGCGGATAAGCCTCCTGCGCGCTTCCCGGACGCCCGGTAAAGTCTGCCTCACAGGCCAACAGGAAATCCTCCAGTCGCTGCGGACGCCGGAACACATCAATTTGCTCGAGCACTCGCAATATCGAGGCCGGGTCCATGTGACCTACTCCATGGGCCTGACCAAGAAGACGGCTGACCAGCCCGGCCATTTCGCGGCAGACGGCGGGAACACGCAAACGCCGGCTGAGGCTGCGAATCGAGTCCGGAGCACCTTCGACGTCAGCCAGCAGGAGCGAGAACCGAACCGCCAAATCAGCGCCCAGACTGGCCGATCGATCCAGCCGCATAAGCGTAATCCAACCCGAGTCGGGGCTTCTCCACAAGGCATCCACCTCAGGCAGAATCACTGCCAGTGCACCGACCTCGCGCAGCACTTCGATGAAGCGTGAAGGAAGATCATGCATGAGAGCCCGGCTCATCTCTTGCCAAACGCGCTCGGCCACCAGGTGCTCGACCTCTCCGCTTTGAACCATCTGCCGGCAAAGATTCAGGGTTTTCGGCGCGATCTCGAACCCTTCAAAACGGGTCGCAAAACGAGCCAGACGCAGGATCCGGACCGGATCCTCGCGAAACGCCTCGGAGATGTGACACAGGCGCCCGGCCTGAAGATCGAGCCGGCCATTGAACGGATCGATCAACTGTCCTTCCGGATCCAGCGCCATCGCATTGATGGTCACGTCTCGTCTGGCCAGATCCTCTTCCAGGCTGACCTCGGGTCCGGTGCGGAACACGAAGCCGCGATAGCCATGGCCCTGCTTGCGCTCGGTTCTGGCCAAGGCATATTCTTCCCCGGTTTCGGGATGCAGAAAGACCGGGAAATCCTGGCCGACGGGCCGGAATCCCCGGCGCACCAGCTCCTCCGGCCCTGCTCCGACGACCACAAAGTCCCGATCACCCGGCGGCAGGCCCAGCAAACGGTCCCTGACCGAGCCCCCGACCTGGTAGACGGCGAGCCCCTGCAGACGCGGATCGGACGCTACTCGCTGCACTGAAAAGTCACCGCGGAGTTGACCCGGCGGGGCAGGACAAAACGCGCCAGCACCTGCGGTGCACGCTCCAGCTGCCACTCGTAAATGGTCGCAAAGGCCAACACGCGAGGAACGTAGTCACGAGTCTCAAAGAACGGCAGGGTCTCCAGCCAGACATCAGGCTCGGTAGCCGGTCGCTCTTCCAGCCAGCGGGCCACCGCGTTGACGCCGGCATTGTAGGCCGCGGCAACGCGGACCCAGTCACCGTCGTAGCGTTGCTGCAGTTCACCCAAGTGAGCAATGCCCAGCGGAATATTGACCGCTGGATCCATCAGGTCGGCAGCCCCTTGAAAAGTCAGCTGGTTTCGCCGTGCCACGGCCTGCGCCGTGCCGGGCATGAGCTGGAGCAGACCGCGCGCGCCGGCAGGTGACAGGGCGTCGGCCTGCATGGCTGATTCGGCACGCATCAATCCGTAGACCAGCGCCGGATCGACCTTCCAGCGCTCGGCGTACCCGGTGACCCGACCGATTTCAATCATCGGAAAACGCCACGGGTAGGCGCGCATGAGGCCGGACGCGCCAAGGGCGGCAATCGCGCGATCGTGCCAACCGCGACCCGCCGCCAGCAGCGCCGCCTGCTGCCGCTCTTCCTCGCTCAAGCGCCGCCACACGCTGGACCAGGTTCGCCGGGCGTGGTAGCTCAGACCGACTTCGAAGAGCTCAAGCGCACGTTCAAACTCAGCATCGCGCATCAGGCGCCGCTGGCGATCGGGATCAGCCGCCAGATCCTGGGGACATAGACTCAGGTCCTGCTGCAGCCAGGTTGCCGCCAGAAAACCGTAATACGTGGCGTCTCCAGCCAGGGAGCCAAACGCCAGCACCGCTTCGGGTCGGCTCAGTTCAGCCAGCGCACGCCCCCGCCAATAGCGCCAGCGCGACTGTCCCTGCTCGATCGTACGCATGCGCTGAATACTGTTCAAGACCTCTTCCCAGTTTCCATGCGCCATGGCGGCTCGGGCCCGCCACTCAAGGATTTGCTGATCCATCGCCCGTTCGGGCAGTTGATCGATCGCGGTGATCGCCTTCCGATCCAGCGCGACGGCGCGGAACAGCGCGATCTCGCGTTCCACGGCTGCTGAACGGCCGGGTCCGAATTGAAAGCGATCGCGCAGTACCTGCCAGTCACGGTCGGCCTGCTCCCAATCGCGTCGCGCCGAGCGTGTCAAGCTATCGGCGATGAGCTGGCGCGACTCTTCACGATCGGGCCACTGGCGAGCCAGCGAAAGCAAACGGCCGGGTCGAGCGCGCACTTCCAGCCAGTGGTCGGCCCAGGCCCGACGATCCTGGGCCAGATAGCGCCGCAGGTATCGCGCAAGACCCGTTTCGCCTTCTTCGAGCGCCAATTTGAATCGAGTCCAGGCCTGCTCACTCGACGGATTGCCCTGCCGCCGCCACCATTGAAAGGCCGGGTCGCAGATCGACGACTGCGAACGCCCAACCAGCCAAAGCTCCGAAATGCGCTCGCTCAGCCCGTCGTAGCGGCCGGCAGCGATATCACCCCGCGCCAGCCAGCATCGGACCTCGCTATCGACGGATTCTCGGCCATGCTGGTCCAGCATTCTGAACTCACCCCTCTCGCCAAGGCTTCGCAGCCAGCGGGTCTCAAGCCCGGCGGCAAACGACCAGTCCCGGTACCGAGCAAGAAAGCGGCTCATTTCCGGGTGAGGAATCTCGTCGAGAGTCTGGCGCTTGAGCTCGAATTCGAGGTAGGGCGTCAGGAGGTAGTCCGGCAACGCGTCGATGGCCTCCTGCAGCGCCGCGTGGTCCGCTCGACCGGCAGCCTGCCAGGCCTGCATGAAGCGCTCTCGATCTGAGGACAGGTCCGCCGAGACGCTGGCAGCAACACCCATGGCCAGCACCAGCGCCATGATCCGGGTCAGCCAGCTTGCCATCCGCCTGTCGCCTGCTTCAAGATGACGCGTATTTTCGCGCGTCGAGAGACCGTCCAACAAGTGCTGCTCCTCGTTACTCTGCTGTTGATCACCGGGCTGGTCGCCGGCCTGCTGGCCGGACTGCTCGGCATTGGTGGCGGCCTGGTCATCGTCCCGGCCTTGACCTTCCTGCTGCGCACCCAAGGCCTGACAACCGAAGCGGCAGTCCCGGTCGCGGTCGCCACTTCTCTCGGCACCATGTTGCTGACCTCGGCCAGCGCGGTCTGGTTCCACGCCCGCCGCAATGCGCTTCACTGGCCGACGGTCGCGCGACTGGCGCCAACCATGGCCGCCGGAGCCGGTCTCGGCGCGCTGGCCGCAGCTGCGATGCCCGGCCAGGCGCTGGCGCGCGTCTTCGCGGTGCTGGCCGCCATCATCGGGGTGCGCATGCTGCTGGCCGTCCAGACCACTCGGGCATCGCGCACACCTTTTCCCCGAGGATGGTGGCTGATCGGACCGGGCATCGGCGGCGTCTCTGCGCTGATGGGCATCGGAGGCGGCAGCTTCAACGTACCCTACCTGGTCCGCAACGGTTTTGCGACCGTTCGCGCGGTCGCCATTGCCTCAGCCTGCGGCTGGCCCATCGCCCTGGGTGGCGTGATCGGCTTCGCGATCGCCGGCTGGGGCCGGCCTGCCATGGATTTCAGCCTGGGCTATCTCTATTGGCCAGGCGTGCTGGTGATTGGCCTGTCCGGAGCGGCCGCGGCTCCGGCGGGCGTCGCCTTGGCGCATCGTCTCCCCGGCACGCTGCTGCGCAGGATTTTCGGTCTACTGCTTGTGCTGATTGCTGTGCGAATGCTCTGGTAGTTCCACGGCGCCGTTGAGGTTCAGCCGCATGGCCAAGGGACGATGATCGGAAAACCGCACCGGCAGCGCTCCGAGCTCGGCGATGTCCATGCGCGGCGAGACCAGGATATGATCGATGGAGCGCTGCGGATTCCAGGACGGAAACGTCATGATATCGCCGCTTGGAATGACCAAACCGGCCTGGTCACAGAAAGCCCGCAGCTCGCGAGACCCCGGTCCGGTATTGAAATCTCCCATGACCAGCACATTGGGATATTCCCGCACGAGACCGGACAGGTACTGTAACTGCTGGGCGCGGGCGCGGCGACCCAGCGCCAGGTGAAGCACCATCAGCCACAACGCTTGCTCCCCATCCCCGAAACGCGCGATCAGAGCGCCGCGGCCAGGAATTGCACCGGGCAGACCGTGTTCTTCAACCAGGCTGGGCTCGATCCGACTCAGTAGGCCGATCCCAGCATGCGCAATCACCCCGACCTTGCGGTTACCGCGGTAGTGCCAGAACGGGAATCCGGCATGGGTGGCCAGGTATTTCGCCTGGTTTACAAAGCCTGATCTCAGACTGCCGCAATCGACCTCCTGCAGCGCGACAATGTCGTAATCCCGCAGCAGTTCGGCGATGGCATCAAGGTTGGCCACCCGCTGGTGATTCGGCAGAAACTGCCGCCAGCTGTGGGTCACATACTCCCGATACTTTCCGGTCGTCGTCCCGGCCTGAATGTTGTAACTCAGCAGCCGCAACTGCCGGGGGACGGCAGTCATTGGCGGCTACGGGGCCTCCGCGCTACCGTTTTCGGACGGCTCCAGCAGTTCGCTCTCACGCTCGATCAAGGTATCAACCGCAGCCAGCAATTCTTCATAGCTAGTGAAGTCGCTCGGGCTGACCCGCCACTTGCCCTGTACGATCATCGTCGGCGTCCCTCGAATCCCGAACTGCATGATGTCATTGCGGTTGCGACGCATACGGCCGTCCACGGCAAACGACTGCGAGGTGTTGACGAACTCGTCGACACCAACACCGAACTCGGTGTAGACCTCAGCAATATCCTCGATACTGCGGAACTGCCGGCGCTCGTCATGCAGCGCGCGAAACATCGCCTCGTGCGCATCATGCCCCAGGCCCAAGACTTCGGCGGTGTAGTAGACCCGGGCGAAGACTTCCCAGCCGGGCTGCAGCCCAACCGGCAGATGGCTGAGGTTGACGTGATCCGGAAGCCCCTCGGCCCATTCGGAAATCACCGGCAGGAAATTCCGGCAGGCGGGGCAAGGATAGGCGAAAGCCTCAACCACCTCGACCCGATCAGACGGCGCAGCGGTTGGCGAGCCAATGGCATGGAAGTGCGTGCCCTCCTCAAAAGGCTGCCCTGTAGCGGTTCCGGCCAGGCCCAGGGAAATCACGCACCCAAAGGCGACGGCGATCCGATGAAGTTTGTTCATGTGGTTGCGTCCTACTCTCTAAAGTATTTGTCAAACGATGGGGCTACAGACCCGCCCGCTCGGCTTCAGTTCCCGCTCAGCGCGCCGAACCTTCGGCAAAGCGAGCAGGATACAGCCCTTCGATGTAGGAACTGAGCGCTTCGATATCGGCGTCGGTCAGGTTGCGCGCCACCGCGTTCATGATGTGGCTGTACGGGTCGTCTTCACCGTTGTTTTCGCCGGCGCGGTAGCGCTGGAGGCGATCAGCCGTGTAGTCGGCGTGCTGACCACGCAGCTTCGGGTAGTGCGCCCCGGGAATTCCGTCGCCGGCAGGACCATGACAGCCCGAGCAGGAGGGAATGCCCGCCTCGATATCGCCCGCCTGAAACAGCGCCTGACCGCGCTCAACCAGCGCTTCGTCGGCTACGCCGGGCTCGACGGAAAACTGGGCGAAGTGGGCCGCGATGTCGGCCAGATCCTGGTCGCTGAGGTTCATGACCATCGGATACATCTCAGGGACGTTACGCAGCTGCTCGCGGATCAACCGCGATTGCCGCGCCGCGTAGTCAGGATGCTGGCCGGCTATCTTCGGCCAGTTGGGCACGGAACTGTTGCCATCTTGCCCGTGACAGGCCGCACAGACGCCGGCCAGCTCGGCGCCACGTTCCGGGTCCCCGGCAGCCCAAAGCGTTGCCGGGGCGAGGATCAGCAGCATTGTTAGCCATCGCAGCATGCCTGAGTTACTCCATTCAGCAAAGTCGTTAACCTGATATTATCGCTTGTTTCCCCGGAGCTGATCCAGTCGATGAATCCGCCTGAGGCTATTTTTCGACGAGCAGTGTATCTGGACAGCATCCATAACCTGTCACAGCTGCCGCCCGACCAAGGTGTGGAAGTGGCCATCGCGGGTCGCTCCAATGCCGGAAAATCCAGCTTGATCAACCGCCTGTGCGGTCACAACAGTCTGGCCCGAACCAGCAAGACCCCTGGCCGGACGCGTCAGCTGGTGTTCTTTCAGCTTGACCCCACACGCCACCTCGTCGACCTGCCGGGGTATGGCTATGCCAAAGTGCCCGGAGACTTGAAGCGCCACTGGCAGGGCTTGATTCACACGTACCTGGAGCGCCGCAAGGCGCTGATCGGCATTGTCGTGGTCATGGACATCCGTCATCCGCTCAAAGACAGCGATGTCGAACTTATCCAGTGGGCCGGCAGCCGCGGACTGGCTCTACATCTGGTGCTGACCAAGGCCGACAAGCTGGGACGGGGGAAACAGACCGAATCTGTCCTGCAGGTCCGAAGGCAAGTCGATTCGCGGGTCGGCGTACAGACCTTTTCGGCAACGACCGGCCAGGGCCTAGATACTCTCCAGCAACACCTCACCGAGTGGTTGGGGCTTGCTCAGGCCGCCGAAGAGGGCCCCACCCCAGGCCAGTAGCCCAATCGGGTCAACTCGCGATCAAGCAGGGTCGGGTCGCCGAGATTGTCAGCCACGAAGGTCTTCAGCTGTTCGAAAGTATCCGGGTCAACCTGAACGAAACGACAGCCGACCACCTGCTCGCTCTGCCAGACCAACTCGATGGAAAACTCCAGGTCAACCTGAGACTCCCGGATATGGCCGCGCAGGATCAGCCCCAGCTCGCCGGCCGAACCCGTCCCGAAATCGACCGGTTCCTGCACCTCCAGCAAGGCGCCATTGATCGAGACATCGACGACGCGACAATGGACCCTCCGGACATTGCCCACGCTGAGCAATCCGCGTCCTTCAAAAGGAAAACGATGAAAACCTCGGCGTTCCTGATCCTGCACCATCTGACTGTCTCCAAGGCTCGATTCGCCCCGGGCATCGATTCGGGTGACACTCCACCCAAGTCGGCCTGAACCCCCTAACTGGGTCTCAAGGTATCATGAATCCTGACGCGGCAAAAGCCAGCGCAAACAGCATCCTGCAGCGACCCGATTTCCGTGAGCATCGATCAGACAATCACCAGCCGTGAAGGACTGAAGAATCCGATTCTAGGGCTGGCGCCAATGGCCGGGGTGACCGACAAACCCTTCCGCCAGTTGTGCAAACGCATGGGTGCAGACCTGGCGGTCTCGGAAATGACCACTTCCGATCCATCCCTGTGGCATACGCGAAAGTCCCGGCAACGCATGGATCATATCGGGGAACCCGAGCCAGTCAGCGTCCAGATTGCCGGCACGGTGCCAGAACTGATGGCCGAGGCTGCCCGCCACAACGTTGCTCAGGGCGCACACATCATCGACATCAACATGGGCTGCCCGGCCAAGAAGGTCTGCAAGGCCTGGGCCGGTTCGGCGCTGATGCGCGACGAGGCGCTGGTCGAGCGAATCCTGCGCGCAGTCGTGGCCGCGGTGGAGGTACCGGTGACGCTCAAAATCCGCACCGGCTGGGACCACGATCAGCGCAACGGCCCGGTCATTGCCCGCATCGCGCAAGACTGCGGCATTCGCGCCCTGGCCGTCCATGGGCGCACCCGCGATCAGAAGTATGAAGGCTTTGCCGAGTACGACACCATCGCCCAGATCAAGCAGAGCCTGAGCATCCCGGTACTGGCCAACGGCGATATCGATTCGCCGGAAAAAGCCCGCATCGTGCTCGACTACACCGGCGCCGACGGCCTCCTGGTCGGCCGCGCCGCCCAGGGTCAGCCCTGGATCTTTCGCGAGATCCGTCACCACCTGGAGACCGGTGACCATCTGGCACCGCCGTCCAGGACCGAAGTTCGCAATATTCTGCTCGGTCATCTGCGGGCGCTGCACCACTTCTACGGCGAGGCAGCCGGCGTTCGTATCGCGCGCAAGCACCTGGGCTGGTATGCCCGTGGCACGCCCGGCCAGGAGCGCCTGCGCGCGGCATTCAATCGCCTCGACGCAGCTTCGGCCCAGATCGACCTGGTCATGGAGTGGTTTGAAGGCACCGGCGAGTCGCCAGTGCTCGAACAAGTGGCCTAGAACGCCATACCCCAGTCTCAGGAGCGGTCAACTCGATCGTCACCAGGCCAGGCAGGAAGCAAGAGTCCGCTCGCGCCGCTCGATCTCACGCTCAACCCGGGCCACATTCTGGCGCAGCGCCCACCGGTAATGCTCCTGGTAGGACGTGGACCAGCGCGGGTGGGACCGGGCACATCCGTATCGCCAAGCCGTGCGCGACTGGGCAACGGCCCTTCGAGCGTACCAGGCAGCCAGATGGTCACGGCTGCGCGGTGAGGCATCAAGCACACCCCGATGGCCATGGCGTTCATAGTAAAGCGGAGCGCTGGCATGCGGATACGAGGGTCCTGAAATACCGATCAGCGGCCGGTCATGACTCTTGAGACGAGCAGGATGGTCCGCTTGGGCCCACATTGGGGCAAGCAGCAGCGAGGTGGTCAAGGCGATCAAGATGGCTTTCATGACGATGCTCCATTGAAGTTGTGGTTTGCCGGGTCAGTATGCGCAGCAGGCCTTGAATCAGGACTGAATCGCCGCTTCAGTGTTCGTTCAGCCATCGCCAGGGCCGTGATATCGGGCTTGGGCTAAGCTTTCGCTCACAGACGTTCATCGAGGGCACCGCCATGCGCTTTTCCCATCAACTGAAATTGCTGGCCTGGACCAGCCTGCTGATCGCGCCCCTGGCCCTGGGCCAGCTCACGCAGCCACCTGTCATGGAAGTCGATCCGGCACTCTTCGACGCGTCCGGCGCCGACTTTCAGACCACCAAGGAAGATGAAGCGTCGGCCACTTTCCCGGCCGATCATGTCGACGGTCTGGTGCACAGCCTGCTACGTGAACACGGGCTAGGCGCGCTCACCTTGAGCATTGTCCGGGATGACGAGCTGGTGCTTGCCCGGGGCTTCGGGCTGGCCGATATCGACAGCGCCGGCCCGGTGATTCCCGATCAGACCCTGTTTCGGATCGGCTCGGTGTCCAAGACCTTCACCTGGACGGCGGTGATGCTGCTGGTCGAGCGCGGGCGGATCGACCTGGACGCCGATCTCAACGATTACCTGACCCAGTTCCAGATCGAGCCGGCTTTCGGCCAGCCGGTGACCATGCGCGACATCATGCATCACCGCGGCGGTTTCGAGGACACGCTCAGGCTGTTCGCCGTGGCTGACGACGACCCTCGCTCGCTGGCCGAGCTGTTGGCCGAACATCAGCCTCGCCGGATCCATCCGCCAGGATCACGCACCTCCTACTCGAACTGGGCCTCGGCCCTGGCTGCGCTGATTGTCGAGAATGCCAGCGGCCAGACCTACGAAGCATTCATTCAGACCGAGCTCCTGGACCCGTTGGGCATGGAAGAGACGACCTGGCTGCCGCCGGCCCGGATGGATGGCGACACCCGCGCCCGGCTGGCCACGGGTTACCAGCTCAACCAAGGCGCCCTGGACATCCAGGGTTACATGCAGATCGGCCCCTACTGGCCGGCCGGCGGCATCGCCTCGACCGCCACCGACATGGCACGCTGGATGCGCTTCCATCTCAATGGGGGGGAGCTGGACGGGGTCCGCCTGATGCGGCCGGAAACCCATGCGCGGATGTGGACCCGGGGCTTCCCCGACCGACCCCGTGGCGCCGACCTGGCGCACGGCTTCCAGGATCGTCCCTATCGCGAGTTTCGCACTCTCGGGCACGGGGGCGCGACCGCCGCCTATCTGACCAACATGGTGCTGGTGCCGGAGCTCTCGCTGGGCATATTCCTTTCGCAGAACAGCCTGCACACGGCATCGGCTGCCCTCAACCTGCCCGATCTGGTCATCGATCGTTTAATCGACTTCGAGTACGTTCCCTATCATTTTGAGGAGCATGAGCAAGCCGCCCATGCGCTGGCCGAGCTGGCCGGCAGCTACATGAACAACAGGCGGGTGTTCTCGACCTTTGCCGCCGTCTTCTCCGCTCCGAACCTCGCGCGGGTCGCACCAGCTTCCGGTGACAGCCTGACCCTGAGCGGCGGTGGCCAGACGCAATACTTCCGGCGTCTGGGTGGTGATGTTTTCAGCACGGCAAGCGGCGAGCGCATCGTTTTCCTGCGCGACGATAGGGATCGGGTCGTCGCCATCGCCGACAGCATGGGCGTGCACACCCTGGAAAAGCTCGGGTGGTTCGCCAATCCGTTGACGCTGTTGACCGCTCTGGGGCTGGCCCTGGTCCTGAGCCTGACCCACCTGCTCGGCTTCTGGCGACGCCTGGGTCGCGGCATCTACACCGGCTATGCCGCTCGCAGCGCCGGTGCAGCGGCGGGTCTCGGCGTGGTGTCGGTGCTGGTACTGATCGTGGGTTTGGTCGCTCTGATTGCAGGTCTTTCGAGCTTCGACCTGGCCACGCTATCCGAAACCTATCCGCATCCGGCCATGTTTTTTGTCCACTACAGCGGCTGGGGCGTTGCCCTGGCCGGTGGGTTGATGCTGTTGGCCCAGTGGCCGGCCTGGTCAGGATCGGGCTGGGGCCTGCTCAAGCGCTTGCACTTTGCCCTGTTCACCATCGTGATGCTGTTGCTCAGCATGCAGTTGTGGCACTGGCGCGTGATCGGAGCACCGGTCATCTGACCGGATCCCGACCCTGGAAAGCCCGGAGCGCATTTAACGCCCGGCCAACGCTTTGTTGACCGCTGAGCAGCCAAACTCTCGCGCCGGAGCCCAGGAGCCTGGCGCGGTGGTTGACCGGCGAGCAAACAACTGGCGTGCCCTGTCACCGCTGGTGCTGGTCGCGCTGCTTCTGCATAGCCTGGTCCTGATGCTGGCGTGGCCGCAGCGGGAGCGATTCGATCGCACGGCGCCGGTGCTGCAGTGGGTCAGATTGCTTCCTCCCACTGCCCAAGCGCCAGCAGCCGAACCGATCGCAGACCCCGAAGACGCTCCCCCAACCGACTCCGTTCCCCCCGCTGCTCCAGCGCCAGCCGTCGACGCAAACCTCGTCGGCTCGGCGGATTCGAGGTCAGAACCGCCGCTACCTGCGCAGCGACCTTCAAAACCCTCGGCCCGGCGGCTTCGCGAACAGGTCCTGATCGCCGGCCGCGCCCAGGCACCGCCAAGCATGCCGGATCGACCTGTGCTTGAGGGCTTTGCGATCCCTCGCCTGCCCGGTGCGCCCGGCTGGCTGAACGACCAGGTCGGTACCGTTGCCCCGCAGCAAGACAGCTGGCTGGAGGCGGATGGGGCAAATGCAGCGCGCGTGGTCACCGGCTCCGGGCAGGTCTATTGCGGGCTCAGGCGCGCGCCGACCGCAGCCGAGGAATTCAACCCCTGGATGTCGGCCGCGCTCATGACCTGGCGAGAATGTGGCCGCCGGCGACCCGAACCGGTCGATCGCGAAAACCCTTGGGTGCGAGGCAGCGGAAATCCCCAGCCCAGATCATAGGCCCGGCGCAAGGCCGGCCACCAACGCACGGGCAGCGCAATCGGCAGCACCACCGGTATCACCTGCCCCGCCAAGGTACCGCCGCTGCCGACTCCCGTGGGCTAAGCTTGTCGGAAGCTTGACGCCTGCCGGAGACTCCTATTTGATGCGTTTTTGCACCGCGCTACTCATGTTGACCCTGACCTGCATCCACGGCGCCGCCCAGGCCGAGCCGGCAGATTCTGCTGAGGGCCTGACCATTCTGTACTTCAACGACGCCCATGAGATCGCGCCGGTGGCCGGCGGCGTTCGCGGTGGCATGGCCCGACTGGCCGGCCTGATCGAGGATGAGCGCGCGAGCGATCCGGACGCGCTGGTTCTGTTCGGGGGCGACCTGGCCGGCGGGACCCTGTTCGGACTCATGCGCGGCGAACCCATGGTCAAGACCATGAACGCCATCGGTATCGACGCGGCCAGTTTCGGGCAGCATGAATTCGACCACGGCGTGGACCAGGCCCGGCGGCTGGTCGACCTGTCCGATTTCCCCTGGGTCACGGCCAACCTGACCGAAAGCGACGGCAGCCCCTTCCACGGCCTGGATCGCTTCGGCCTGCTGGAGGCAGGCGGTATCCGCATCGGCATCTTTGGCATTACCACCGCCATGGCGACCACCCGGCACGAAGGCCGGGTAATGGAGCAGGACGTCATCGCATCCGCCCGCGCTGCAGTCGCCGGTCTCGAACGCGCCGGCGCGCAGCTGATCATTGCGCTGACCCAGCAAACTGTCGAGGAAGACCTGGAGATGGTCGGCCAGGTGCCCGGCATCGACCTGGTGCTGGGCGAGGAGGTGTCCGAAACCGTCTCGCGCATCGACCATGTGGCCGGCACCTATGTGGCTCGCTCGGCCGGCAACGTCTCCAGCCTGATCCGGGCACGCTGGCTGGGACCTGATCAGAATGACTGGCGCCTGAGCGTGATCCCGGTCGATGTATCGGCGCCGGAACATCCTGAGCTTGCCAGGATGCGCGACCACTACACCGCCCTG
>JAZBOC010000173.1:0-8774 GCA_036353315.1 Wenzhouxiangella sp.
GGCCCGCGCGGTCTATGTGACCAACGACGAGCGGGCGGCTATAAAGAAGGCGATCAATCTGGAGCTAGGTTCGCAAATCGTCGAGGAAAAGTCCTACAGCGAATACCTCTGAAGACTGCGTTTTCACGGCCCTTGGCAGTATGCCGAGAGCGGGTTCTTGCTATACTTTCGAACACTGTATTTCAGGGTTTGGACGGGGCATTTCATGATGAAGAAGTTCGTGCTGGCAGCGATGGTCGCGGTTTCCGGATCCTTGAGCGCGCAGATTGATCAGCCACCCGAGGATCAGCCCCGTTCAATGAATCAGTCGCCGACCATGACCTTTGTGGGTGATCGCTACAGGGTGGGCGTTGGCATTGACACCGAGTTCGACTTTATCGGCGAGTTCATGGCCACCCTGACCGAGTCGCCGAACTCGGCGCTGATCGGGGAAGGCTGGCTGGGGCGCAAGAGCGCCGGCGGAGTCAAGCTTAATTATCACTGGCTTCATGGCGGCAGCTCCGAGCTTGGACCGGACGGTCCTGTTTACACCGATGGTCGAGTGGCCAAACTTTTTATCGCCGCCGACCAGAACCAGCACGACGACCGCAAACTCACTCTCGGAGCGGGCTTCGAGCACGAGGATTGGTTCATGGGCCTGTATGGCATGCGAGCGTTGACCGACGAACGCCTGGTCAACCGGGCGGTGGACTTGAGCGACATCACCGTGCGCGGAGAGCTGGACGGCCGCGGCTTTACCCGAATCGACCAGCTTGAGCGGGTCACCGAGCTGTTCGAGAAACCCTTTGATTGGGGCGTAGGGCTCCGGGCCGGTCGTTACTATGAAGATCGCCTGGTTCGACTCCAGGGCGGTCTGGACTACGAAAACGGCGACTTCGGCAACACCCAGTTGACCGCGTCTTTCACCGCCGATCGGTTCTTTGCCGGCACGCCGCACGGTCTGTCGCTGCGAACGGGCTGGGCGGTCAAACGAGGCGACCTGGTGGAAGACCGCAGCGACCTTCGCGCCTCGCTGGTCTACAGCTACAGCTTTGGCGGCAACCATCGTCCGGTTCGCGTGTTTCGCGAACAAGCGGTGGAAGTCATGCCAGAGCCGCGCTTCGAGGAGCGGGCCGTGGCAACCGAAGTCACTCTGGCCGAGCAGGCGACCTTTGGTCTGGACAGCGCCGAGCTGCAACCTGCCGCTCGCGACACATTGTCGGAACTGGTCGGAGCGATTCGTGATGGCCGGCTGGTCGGTCGCATTCAGGTGGTGGGCCATACCTGCGATCTGGGTCCTGCGGCTTACAACCAGGGTTTGAGCGAGCGCCGGGCGGAGTCGGTCGTGGCCTATCTGCGATCGGCCGGCATCAGTGTCGATGAAATCACCTGGGACGGACGCGGAGAGAGCGAGCCGCGGTATCCGAACGATAGCGAGGACAACCGCAGCCGCAATCGCCGGGTCGAAATCGCTTTCGTGACCGAGCAGTCCCGCGTTGAACGCGTTCGGGTCAGCCCCGAGGGTCCGATTACCGAGCTGCGGCAGGTTGAGGTGCCGGTGGAGGCTCCGTGGATTCGCCGCGCCTTGCGCAACCCGGTCCAGCACAAGCGAGAAGTTGACACCTACCGCTTCGAAAACGTGACCGACACGGTGACCGAAGGCGAGGTGGTGTTCGATAATCAGCCGCCACAGGCCAATGCCAGTGCTTTCACAGTTGATCAGGACTCGACAGACAACCGTCTCGACGTCCTGGCCAACGACAGCGATCCGGACGGAGATGCCTTGACCATCGTCGCGGTCTCCAGTGCGGCTAATGGTCAGGTCGCAATTAGCGGGGATGCGCTGTCCTACACCCCGGCGGCCGGTTTCTTCGGCACTGACCAGTTCAGCTATACCGTCGACGATGGCTTCGACAGCCAGGCGACCGCGACGGTCACCGTCACGGTCAATCGCGCCAACCAGCTGCCCGAGGCCAACGACATTGCATTTAGCGTGGAGCAGGACTCGACGGACAACCGCCTCGACGTCCTGGTCAACGCCAGCGATCCGGACGGCGATGCCCTGACCCTCGTGGAGGTCTCCAGTCCGGCCAATGGTACGGCGGTCATCAGCGGCGATTCAGTCCTGTACACGCCGACAGCCGGATTTGTCGGAACCGACCAGTTCACATACACGGTTGATGATGGTTTCGGCGGTCAGGCCTCAGCGCTGGTTACCTTGACGGTGAACACGGCCAATCTGCCGCCACAGGCCAATGACGTCGCCGCCAACACGCTTCGCACTCAGGCTGTCGACATCAATGTACTGGCCGGCGCCAGCGACCCGGATGGCGATCCTCTGGAAATTGTCGAGTTCAGTCAGCCGGCCAACGGGTCGGTGGTTCAGTCTGGCGATCGGCTGCGTTACCAGCCCGATCCGCTGTTCTTTGGAGAGGATGCATTTACCTACACGGTAGACGATGGTCGCGGGGGCCGGGCCAGTGCACAGGTTGTCATCAGCGTCGCCTTTGCCAACCAGGCGCCGGTGGCGATCCCCGATGCCGCTTCGGGCGCCGCGGGCGTTCCGATCACGGTCGATGTGCTGGCCAACGACTTTGATCCGGATGGCGACCCGCTGGAGATTATCGACGTGGTCAGGATTACGCCGGCCGGGGCGCAAACCACGATCAATGATGACGGCACCATTTCGTTCATCTTGAGCGCGACCTGCAGCGGATTTAATCTGTTCCGCTACACCGTGCGGGACCCCTTCGGCGCTACAGCCACGGCGAACGTGACGGTGCGGCGCGACTCTGAAGCAGCGGGAACGGAATCGGACCCGGAGTGTTTCTTCTGACGCTGTCCGCGGGATCGGATTGCCAGGCTGAAGCGCTTGCCGGAAATCAGTGGTTGAGCAGCTTCTGAAGCCGGTCGATGACATCCTCGGCGCGGATCAGGTCCATGACCCCCTGATATTCCAGCCGGCGGCCCCAGCGCAGGGCCTCCGGCGGTTTTCCCGCGAATTTCAGCGCGGCCTCTGGATAGCGATCGACGCAGTTCTCAAGACTGCCCAACGGTCCCGATCGGCGCGACCAGGTCGCGGCATACAGGCCGACGACCGGGGTGCCCATGGCGGCCGCAAAGTGGGCCGGGCCGGCATCCGGTGAAACCAGGCATGCGGCGCGTTCCATCATCGCCAGCGCCTGATCAAGGGTGTCCTGGCCGATGAGGTTGACGACCGGATGAGACATTTTTCGAACGATTTCCTCGCCCAGCTCACGTTCGGCCTGACTCGGGCCGCCGATGAGAATGACCGGTCGGCTGGTCTGCTCAACGATCCAGTCGGCGACCTGAGCGTAGCCGGCCGGGTGCCAGTTGCGCCCCTGGTGGCTGGATGCCGGGCTGATCAGCACAGCGCGGCGCGCTTCCGGCTGGTGTAGACGGGCGAAGGCGCGACCGTCTTCCGAAACCGGCAGCGCCCGCTCGGCGGTATCCGTCGACAGGCCAAGATGCTCGGCGAACGAGCGCAGCGCCAGCGCCTGATGCTGGAACGGGCAGGCCGCGATTCGCTCGTTGACCACCAGACCGTGGCCCTCGCGCGCCCGCTCCCGGTCGAAGCCGATGCGGCGGCGGGCGCGAACCAGCAGCGACAGGAGATTTGAGCGGGCCGAGACCTGGGCGTGGAGCAGGACGTCGAAGCGACGCCCCTGCAGTCTACGGCGAACCTCCGTCCAGGCCGAAAGCCCGGCCTTCTTGTTGAATACAATGAATTCGATGCCCGGCATAGACTGGACCAGGCGTTGTTCGACTTGGCCGATGATCCAGGTCAGACGCGCCTCGGGCCAGGCATCCTGCAGGATCCGAACCAACGGTACGGTGTTGCAGACATCGCCCAAGGCGGACAGTCGGAGCAGGCAGATGGTGGTTGGTGTGGCCGATGGCATGGCGGGAGTGCAGGCGCTTGAAGGAAGTGTTGCTAGCAAATGGATCAAACAGCATCTTAGCCGATGCAGAAGTATCGAACTCGGTCGAACCCGGGTGGTTCGACCCCGACTGGTGGCAGCAGCGCGCCGCGATCCGGGCCGAGCTTGGAGGGCGGGGGCAGGCCCTTTGGGTTGATGCGCCGGCAGGCGCTCTGGTGTTACGCCGATTTCAGCGCGGCGGGTTTATCGCGCGGCTGGTTCAGGATCGATACCTCTGGCAGGGTCGGAATCGAAGCCGCGCCTTTCGCGAGTTCAGGGTGCTCAAGGGCCTACATGAGCAGGGGCTGCCCGTGCCGCGACCGGTCGCGGCCTGGGTCGAGCGGCGTGGCCTGTTCTATCGGGCCGGGCTGCTGACTCGCCTGATTCCGGACGCCCGAGAGCTTGCGGCGCTGGCTGCGGAGCTGTCGGTCGATCAGTGGCGGCAACTGGCCGGGACCCTAGATGCGTTCTTCGCTGCCGGACTGCGTCATCCAGACCTGAATGCGCGCAACCTGTTGATGGATCCGAACGGGCGCTGGTTTTTGCTGGACCTCGATCGGGCCACCTTGGTTGCCGGTCAGGTCGATGGCCAGAGAATGCGCCGGCGCCTTGCGCGATCTTTGGACAAGCTGGCGGCGCCGGGTTGGCGACGCGGTTTCGAGCAGACATTGGGGAAGGCGCTCTGAGAAGGCGAACGCCGCGCCTTAGCGACTGGCCGCGCTGCCGGGCGAGGAAGGATCCCCCAGATCGTCTCGGGCGATCGCCTCGGCAAACCCCAACCAGGCCTCGGCGATGATTTTAGGGGCTTCCAGCATGGGCAAGTGGCCGATCTTCTCCACCACCAGGACCCGCGTCGAGGGCATCAGTTCGGCCAGCAAGTCAGCACCTGAGGGATGCAGGACCTGATCAGCCTGGCCCCAGATGATCAGGGTGGGTGTGGCCAGATCGCGGGCCAGATCCTCCAGTGGGCGAGAGTCGTAGCGCATGGCGTCGAAGATGCGCTGGGCGCGCACCGCGTGGCGCATCGTCCGCAGAGCCAGAAAGCGCAGCAGCGGGCCGGGAATCCAGGGCGGACGAACAAAGCAGTAGTCCATCAGCCGTCGGAAATCGGACGCATTGCGAACCACCAGTGGATTGTGGCGCTCTTCGGCCACTTCTTCGAAAACCGGCGACAGCCGGGCTGTGTGCAGCCCGCCCGGAGCCAGTAGCCACAGCGCTCGAACGCGCTCTGGCGCCTGCCGGGCCATGGCGACGGCCAGATAGCCGCCCATGGAATTGCCGCCAAGGTAAACGCGCTGCACGCCCAGTGCATCCAGCCAGTCGAAGACCCGCCGGGCCACGTCTTCGATGCGGAAACTGGGCAGGTCTTCGAACCGGGTGTCGCCAAAGCCTGGCAGGTCGGGCGCGAGAATCCTGAAATGCGGTCGCAAGCAGGCCGCGACGCGGCAGAAGTGGTCGGCGTCAGCGTTAAAGCCGTGCAGCAGCACCAAGGGTTCTCCACGGCCACCCTCGAGATAGTGCCAAGCGATGCCGTTGTGATCGACGCTCCGGCTTCTCAGGCCTGACCGCCGGCGCTCAGCCCACTGGAAGAAACGTCCCAGTGGAGTCGGCCAAAGCCACCAGAGCACGACGGCCAGCCCGACCAGGATCAGCACGATGAACGACAGCAACATGATCGGAAGGATACCCGAACTCAAGCGGCACGCGGCGGCGTAAACTGTCGCCTCGACGATTTGTCTTTCGTAGGAAATCATGAACCAGCAGGCCGGGCTGGCGCTGCTGATCGCGGCCATGGTTGCGATCGTGGCCAGCGCAAACTATCTCGTACAGTTCCCGGTCAACGACTGGTTGACCTGGGGCGCTTTGACCTATCCGATTTCCTATTTCGTCACCGATCTGACCAATCGCTGGTACGGTGCGGATCGCGCCCGCAAGGTGGTTTACATCGGCTTTGTGCTGGCGGTCGTGCTGTCGATGTGGCTGGCCAGCCCGCGAATTGCCCTTGCTTCCGGCACGGCTTTCCTGATCTCGCAGCTGATGGACGTGGCCATTTTTAATCGCCTTCGCGTCCGTGCCTGGTGGCGAGCGCCGCTGGTCTCCAGCATTCTCGGCTCATTGGTCGATACCGCGCTGTTCTTTGCTCTGGCGTTCTACGGCACCAGCGTGCCCTGGGTCACGCTGGCCAGCGGGGATTACGCGGTCAAAGTCGCCATTGCTCTGTTGATGCTGGGACCCTACCGAATCATCGTTACGCGTCGTGGGTGAGTTTTACTCGGTCGCCTGCGCGGCCTGCTGGGCGCTGGCGGTCGTGCTTTTTCGCCGCTCGGGGGAAACTCTGCCGGCGTTTGAACTCAACCTGTTCAAAAACGTGCTGGCGACCGCCCTGATGGTGCCGACGATCCTGCTGGTCCATGGACCCAACCTGCCTGCTTACAGTCCTGCAGAGTGGGGTATCGTGCTGCTTTCCGGACTGATCGGTATTGCCATTGCCGATACCTGGTACCTGCGCGCGCTGAACCTGATGGGCGCCAGTCGCACCGGCGTGGTCGGTATGCTGTTCTCGCCGTTTGTGGTGCTGCTATCGGTTCTTTTTCTCGCCGAAACTCTGCGCCCCTTGCAGTACCTGGGTTTCATCGTCGTGCTCGCGGGCGTTCTGCTGGTGACCTGGCATCGCAATCGCCAAGAAGTCAGTCTCCGGGCGCTCCGCCTGGGGGTCGCCTTTGGCGCGGCAAGTGTCTTGCTGATGGCGATCGGCATCGTGATGGTCAAGCCCATCCTGGAAACCCATGCCTTTCTCTGGACGGTGGGACTTCGCCTGGCCGCCGGTTCGGCAGGCATGCTGCTTTACGTTTCGATGAGCCGTGGCTGGCAGCGCATGGCGATCCATTATCGGGCACCGCAGCCATGGCCGACGGTCATCTTTGCCAGCGTGATGGGCAGCTATGTTTCCATGATCCTCTGGCTGGCTGGCTACAAACTCACCCAGGCATCCATCGCTTCAGTGCTTAATGAGACCGCTTCAGCTTTCATCGTCGTATTCGCCTGGCTGATTCTTGGTGAGCCGATGAACCTGCGCAAAGTCCTGGGGGTGAGCCTGGCCTTCTTCGGAGTGAGTCTGATCGTTGTTCTTTAGCGGATGTTTCGCATTCATTCATGGCCCGGGCGGAGGGCTTCCTTGATGGCCGCGAACATCATGGCTCTGCTCCGGGTCGATGCCCGGTACCGGATCATGGCCACCGTCGCACAGCGGGTGGCAGCGCAGGATGCGTTTGATTGCCAGCCAGCTGCCGCGACCGGCGCCGTACGTCTCGATGGCCTGTCGGGCGTAAACCGAGCAGGTCGGCGTAAACCGGCACTGCCCGCCAATCCAGGGGGAGAGCAGGTAGCGGTAGGCGCGGATGATGGCTAGAAGGAGTCGCTGCATAAGGCTTGCGCGGAGCGGGTGTTTAGGCTATATAATTGCGGGTTTGCAGTTTTCACTAGGCGAGAGGCAAATCGAGCTCCATGCCCAACAACAGTGTACAACTACCCGAGGGGTACAAGCCGTCCGAGGACGAGCAGTACATGTGCCCGGAACATCTTGAGTACTTCCGCCAGATGTTGCTGAACTGGCGCAGCGAACTGATCGAGGAATCTCAAGAGACGATCAACAACCTGCGCGGCGAAGTCCGCGACGTGGGCGATGAAGCCGAGCGGGCCAGCCGGGAAACGGAAAACAGCCTGGAACTGCGCACCCGAGATCGCTACAGAAAGCTGCTCGGCAAGATTGATCAGGCCCTGGGCCGAGTCGAAGACGGCTCCTACGGGTACTGCGAGGAAACCGGTGAAGAAATCGGTCTGGCGAGGCTCGAAGCCCGTCCCATCGCCACGCTCTGCCTGGATGCTCAGGAGCGCTGGGAACTCAAGCAGAAGCAGATGCGCGACAGCCGTTGATGCGGCGGTTGCAGTATCCGTCAAGGCCAACTAATATTTGCCAATGCTGTCAAGAAAGGCACAAGAAGACGTCCTTTGACCCGAAGGAGGCGCCGACGCGCGACGTCGGCCAGCGTCAATTCGGAACTGAAATCCCAATAGTAGAGGGAGCCAAAAAATGAAAATGAGTACTCTGGCGATGGCGGTAGGCGCTGTCGCGATGATGAGCCAGTCGGTCCAGGCCGAAACCGAATTCGATGACCGCTGGTATCTTTCGCCTTCCGTCGGTTTTGCGCGCCCGCATGACGACCGGCTGGGAGATGACGGCCCTTACTTTGGCTTGAGCTTCGGCAAGTTCTTGACGCGGGAGTTCAGCCTGGACTTTCGCCTGGACCGCTACAAGACCGAATTCGATCAGCAGACCCCTGGCAATAGCGAGACGATCCGTCTCAACTCCTACGGGGTGGTCGGCCGCTATCACCTGGACGTTGGCAGCGCAGCGACCCGGCCTTACCTGATGGTCGCCGCCGGCTTGCAGGAGCACGCCAGCTTCTTCCATACCGGTCGTGACATTTATGGCTCGGTTGGGGCCGGTGTTGCACATCGCCTGAATGATCGGTTCTCGCTGCGCGCCGAGCTCGAGGGACGCTATGACAATGACCGCGATACCTTCAATCGGTCTCGCGGTTTCATCGATGTCCTGGGAACGGTGGCTCTGAACATCAGACTCGGGGACCTGCCGCCGCCGCCGGCTCCCCGTGCCGAACCGGCGCCGCCACCACCACCGCCGCCGCCGGCGCCCGTGCGTGTGCCGGAGCCGGAACCGGAAGTGATCTTCGAATTCGATGCCATGGTGACCTTTCCCCTGGATTCAGCCACTTTGCGAGCCGAGGCAGTTGCAGAGCTGAACGAGGCCGCGGCGCTGCTCAATCTGCATCAGGA
>JAZBOC010000174.1:0-14875 GCA_036353315.1 Wenzhouxiangella sp.
AAGGGCAGGAGGCCTTGCTGGAATTGACGGTCGAAAAGCGCGGCGTCTCGCGTCAGGAAATCTGTGCGATGCCGCCGATTCGGCTCCGATTTGACGAGGATCGGGTCGAGGGCACAATTTTCGAGGGCAATCGTTCGATCAAGGTTGTAACCCACTGCGATCGCGGGCGGCAGTGGGAACAGTATGTTGTGCTCGAGATGCTCGCCTACCGCTTCTACAGTGCGCTGACCGAGCTAAGCTTCCGGGTGCGCCCGGCCACGATCGTCTACGAGGACAGCGAGCGCGATCGCTCGGATGGACCGCGCATTGCTTTCCTGATCGAGGACGATCGTCTGCTCGGCAATCGCCACGGACTGGACAAGGTCGATATCGACGAGGTGCAGCCTGCTGACCTGCCTGCGTTTGAAACCAGCGTCTTCATGCTGTTTCAGTACATGATCGGCAACGTCGATTTCTCACCGTTGAGCGCCGTAGACGGTGAGTGCTGCCACAACGCGAAGCTGATCGGCAATGAGGAGACGCTGGATCCGCTGTACGCTGCGCCGTACGACTTCGACAGTTCGGGTTGGGTGGATGCAGACTACGCCGCCCCACCAGCGAACCTGCGGCTGCGCAACGCGCGCGATCGGCTATTCCGCGGCTTCTGCCGTCACAACGACGGCCTGGCGGCAGCGCGCGAGCTGTTCCTGGCCCGTAGAGGTGATCTGTATCGCATCGTGGAGAACGAAGTTCGTCTGACCTCCAGAAATCGCCGCAAGTCGCTTCGCTACCTCGACGAATTTTTCGAAACCCTGGGCGACGATGAACGGTATCGGCGGCTGATCATTGAGGCATGCCGCAACTGATGCGGTCCGAGGCTGGCTGTGGTTCGCTTGATTCACCTGCCGGGATCAGGCTTCTGTTCAGCTCGGCCATCCGTTGGGCCAGAATGCTGTCGCCCGGATGGAGCGCCAGGACGGCTGCAATGTATTCGTCCAGCCCCTCTGAATTATCCGGCAAGCGGACCTTGCCCGCTCGATAGCCGGCGAATCGCCCTTCGGGCGTGATTTCGAGGTAGGCCACGTAGCCACCGTAATAAAGCGCGATGCCGGTATCGATCTGGATCACGCGGCCATCGTAGCGTGGCCAGATCGCTCCACCGGTCGGGGTGTGCCCGACCACGATGTGATCGACATCGTAGCGCTGCAGGATGGCCTCGACCGTCGATGGCGAGGCGACCGGCGCCACGCCGGACAGGCCGCGATACCACAGCGGGCCGACCGGGTCGACTAGAATATCGAGTTCATCGTCCGTGCGGCCATCCAGCGCCTCACGGGCGCGTTCGGTCCAGCTGGCCAGTGACGATGTGCAGTAGGCGGCGCTGATCCCGCCGTGGAGGAACACGAAGCGATTGATCCTGACCGCGACGCGCTGATCGCGGACCCATTGGTACATCTTGCCTTGCTCGTTCCACAGCGGGCTCCACGCCTGGCGGTGCTCCACCCAGCCCTCGGGATGCTCGGCCTTCCAGCTTGCTTCGAAATCATCGGGCAAGGCCTCGAAGCGCTCCGGGTCGTCCCGTTTCATCCGAGCCAGAATCTGCTCGAAGTATCGATCGCGCAGACGACCTGAGCGTCGATCGGCCCAGTCGGCGTACTCGCCTGAAGTCACGTAGCGCAGGTCACCGAAGACGTTCATGGCCTCGTGGTTGCCCATCAGATTGTGAACCTGACCACCGGCCCGCTCAGCTTGGGTGGCCAGGCGAGCCATGTGTTCGATGATCCGGCGTGTATCCGGGCCGCGACTGGGGATGTCGCCGGTCTGGACCAGGTGAGTGTCGCCGCCGCGCCAGCGACCGCGCTCATCGACCAGTCCAGCCGCGCGCAGGGTGGCGATGTAGCCGTCCCAGTCGCCGTGCAGATCACCGATCGCCACGATCCGCTCGATGCCCGACAGGCTGTGGGCCCGCTCGAACTCGGATGCTGACGCGTGGCCGGCCACAGGCAGCAGAACGATCCAAAGCGCTATCCATCCGCTGCCGTGCCACCTGGCCTTGCCCGGGCTTGTTCTGCCGGTCACGAGTTCACTGCTGCACTGCATTAAGGGATTTCCGTGCCTGGACCGCCCCATCATAGCGAACCGGTCCTAGGGTTGATAGCCATGCAGTTCCTGCGTCTCGTTCTGCTTGATTTCATCCAAGTTTCAACTTGCCATCAAGCAGCCAGCGCCGGATTTCCTGAAGCTGTTGTCAGAGAAATCACTTCAATCCAATGAGGAGCTCAGCTCGATGGCCAAGTCATGCCCGATTAACTTCACTCTGATTCTTGTCTTGATTGCCGGTCCAGCGCTCAGCCTTCAAGCCGGCACGAACTGGCAGATCACCAGTCATCCCTGCCCCGGCGCGTCGCGAACCGATGCGCTGCACAAAGACAGCGACGGCACCCTGTGGGTTGGCTGCGGGACCACGGCCAGCGGCATCGGCCTCTACACTAGCCCGGACGGCGGCGATACCTGGCAGACCGTCACAACGACCCCGGCGGGGGTGGTGGACGAATTCCGGGTCACGACCTTGTCCCGCGGTCACGACGGCGCGCTTTATGCCGGCGGCATCGATACCTCAGCGGGCACCAATCTGCGAGTGGTCCGGCTCGATACCAGCGGCAGCATGCCCTATCCGAGCACTGCCAACCTGACCTCCGTGGCCCAGGTGGGTCGGCAGTTTACCGTTGGGAGCTATGCGGAACTGTCCGACGGTCGCGCCCTGGCTGACTCCCTGACCGGCTTTGATCGTCTCTACAGGCCTAATGCCGGGATCGGTCCGTCGGCTGCCGACTGGGATGCCCCTGCTACCGGGCTCGAGCAGTTTCTGGACCTGATCGTCTTCGACGACGGCTTCTACGCAGCGGGTAGTCGGATCAGCATCCCTCCTCGGGTCTTCCTGCCGCCGACCGACCCGAGTGCCGAGCCTTGGGAGCTGGTCGAGGTGATTCTTGACCCCGGCTACGACGGCGAAATGTGGGGGATCGCCGCGAATGATCAGCGGGTGGTGGCGGTCGGGGTCAATCAGGACTCGAACCAGGGCAAGATCTACGTCAGCAGCGGCGACCCCTATACGCCGGCCAACTATACCGAGTTCTTCCTGACCGACATCACCCAGGACGGTGAGGCCTCAAGCTGGGCGCGGGGCGTGTGCATGCGTGGCAACACGATCGTGGTCGTCGGCGAACGCCAGCCGCTCGGCAGCAACACCGGCCGGGTCGTCATATCGACCGACGGTGGGCTTTCCTTCAGTGACATCACGCCGAAAGTCTCGGCTGAAAGTCTCACGCGCTGCGCAATCGCCACCGACGGCCTTGTGACTGTGGTCGGAGCTGGAGGTTTCGTTGGCCGTTACAGCGGCGCATTGGTACCCGACCCGATTTTCAGAGACGGGTTCATCGATCTGCTTCAGTAAGCCATGGGGAACTTCGGGGGTTGGTATGAGTTCGAGACCGTCAGGCAGCCTCGGTTATTGCCAAGAATCAAGTCTCGGCCTTAAGGTGTTATTGTCCCGGTCCCCAGGCAAGGGTTTTCCCCCGGATAGAAACTGATGGCCAAATCTCCTGAAGAACAGGCGGCGGCAATGATCGCCAACCTGCCGGACAAGACCGGAAAATCGATAGACCAGTGGCTGGCGTTGGTCACAACGTCGGGGGCGGCGAAACACGGCGAGATCGTGAAGTGGCTCAAGGGTGAGCATGCGGTGAGCCATGGCTACGCCAACTTGATCGCGCACCGGTTTCTGAGCGCGGCATCGACTGCGGGCCAGAGCGAGGATGCACTGATCAGCGCTCAGTACGCCGGCAAGGAATCGCTGCGCCCGATCTATCAGGCGCTACGAACGAAGCTGGCAGCTTTTGGTTCGGACGTAGAGTTCGCCCCCAAGAAAGCCTATGTCAGTGTCCGTCGCTCCAAGCAGTTTGCCCTGGTCCAGCCATCGACCAAGACGCGGATGGATCTAGGTATTCAGATCAAGGGGAGGCGGGCTGAGGGTCGGCTTGAGGAAAGCGGTTCGTGGAATTCCATGGTCAGTCATCGCGTCAAGCTGGAACATGTTGGCGACGTCGACCAGGAACTTCTGGGCTGGCTGCGTGAGGCATACGAACAAGCCTGAATGCTTTCCTATAGCGAGATCTTGACTGCGTTCGCAACCTGCTTTGAACGTTCCACCGCTTCTGCGATCGTCTCAGCCCGCGCCAGCGCGACGCCCATTCGACGTCGTCCCTTGACTTCCGGTTTGCCGAATAGCTTGACGTCGGTATCCGGCCAGGCCAGCGCTTCAGTAAGGCCGCCGTAACTGACCTTGTTCGAGTCGCCTTCCACCAGCAGCGCGGTCGATGCCGAAGGACCATGGAAAGTGATATCGGTAATCGGCAGGCCGAGGAACGCGCGCGCGTGCAGGGCGAATTCGGACAGGTGTTGCGAGATCAGCGTGACCATGCCGGTGTCATGTGGTCGCGGCGAGACCTCGCTGAAATAGACCTCCTCGCCCCTGACGAACAGTTCGACGCCAAACAAACCGTGGCCGCCCAACGCCTCGGTGACTTTCGCGGCGATGTCTTTTGCCCGGGCCAGGGCGCGTTCGCTCATCGGCTGTGGCTGCCACGACTCGCGATAGTCGCCGTCCTCCTGCCGATGGCCGATCGGCTCGCAGAATGAAGTGCCGGCCTTGTGGCGAACGGTCAACAAGGTGATCTCGTAGTCAAAATCGACGAGCGATTCTACGATCACCTTGCCCTTGCCGGCGCGCCCGCCCTCTTGGGCATACCTCCAGGCACGTTCGAGGTCGTCTTCGCCGCTCAAAAGGGACTGCCCCTTGCCCGAGGAACTCATGATCGGCTTGACGATGCACGGAAATCCGATCTGTTGGGCGGCGGCCACGAACTCATCCCATTGCTCTGCAAAGGCGTAGCGTGAAGTCGGCAACGCCAGCTCTTCGGACGCCAGGCGGCGAATCCCCTCGCGGTTCATCGTCAACTGCGCGGCCCGCGCGCTGGGAACAACGTTGAAGCCCTGCTGCTCCAGCTCCACCAGGGCGTCGGTCGCGATGGCCTCGATCTCGGGCACGATAAAGGCCGGCTTTTCCCTGAGGACAACTCCCTTGAGCGCCACTGCGTCGAGCATCGAAATACAGTAACTTCGATCGGCCACCTGCATCGCCGGCGCGTTTGGATAGCGGTCGAGCACGATCACCTCGCAGCCCAGACGCTTGAGCTCGATCACAACTTCCTTGCCGAGCTCGCCGCCACCGCACAGCATGACCCGGGTCGCGGTCTGAGAAAACGGCGTGCCTATGTTGCTGTTTGTCGTCATGTGGTCATCTTGTCCAGAGAACTCGTATGGCTCAATCAATGCTGATCCATGCTCTCGGGCCCGCATTGCCAGAGTCTTTTTCGAACATGTCTTCGACAACGTAAGCTGATGGTCGCCGACATCGCTTCGCCTCAGATCGACTTCATCCTCGCCGTGTTTTATAGCGAATTGGTTCTTTTTAGTCCCGTTCGACGAAGATGTCCAAAGGCAGAATGGCGGTGACGCCGACGTTGGGCACATCGACCAGTTGCCCGATCCGCATGTCGACGGCGACTGAGGCGATCATGTAGGCCTGCGTTCGGGTATAGCCGTACTCGGCCACGATGTAATCAATCATCGCGGCCAGCGCATTTCTGGCGGCTAAGTGAATATCAGCCGACAAGTTGCTCAGGCCGGCGATCTTGGGCGAGTCCAGGTAGGCGAGGTTGGCCGGAACACTGCCCTTTTTCTTGATCGGGAAGCCGGTCACGGCATGGAAGCGCTCCGAAGGGATGCCCAGTACCGACGCCGGGCCCTCGTAGTGGGGTCCATGGGAGAGGTCGGGTGGGTTGTCGACGATCCGGGTCGTAACGGTCAGGGTGCCACCCATTTCGATTGCGGTGCCGGCGACTTCGCCGTCGCCCTGGGCATAGTGGAAGTCGCCGACGGCCAGGCCACAGCCGTCGATGAAGCAGGGCAGGTAAATCGTGGTGCCGGTCGTGATGTAGCGGATGTCAAGGTTGCCACCGTGTTCGCGTGGCGGGACGGTTCTAAGACACTCCGACGGTTTGCTGCCTTCGGGGCCGCACAGCGCTGCCGGAGCGGCTTCCACGGTATCGGGCGGCAATACCATGCCGCCGGCTTCGAGCAGCTCGGTCTCACGTGCCAGCGCTGCTTCGAGTAAGGCTTCGCCCGGCAGCGTGGTCACGACACCGGGGAAGCTGGCGTTCGGAATCCGTACTCCGGGCAGCGCATCGCTGACCGCGTAGTCCTCATTCAGGCGCCAGACGATGAACTGGCCTTCGGTTCCGAACTGGTCGCCGGCAAAGCCGAACTGGCTGGCCTCGGTCCAGCCGACGCTGTCGGGTTGCAGTGATTCGATGGTGATTGCCAGCACATCACCGGCTTTTGCGCCATTGATGAACACCGGGCCGGTAAGCGCATGGACGATGCCGAAGCCTTCATGGGGCTTGGTCTTCGCGCTCGAGAACTCGTCCGGGTCCAGGGTCAGGTCAAAGGCATCCCGAGCGTTGAACACGATGCGCTCGCCTGGCTCTGCCCGGGCCACCATCGGGATGTCGGGGTGCAGGCGATTCATGCATGCCGGATCTTGCAGGCATCCGACGCTGCGGTCGCCTACGGTTACCTGGGCAGCAACGGAGCCGGAGACAATCGCGGTCAACAGCAATCCGAAAACACGGAGATTTCGAGAGAACATCTTCATCGGGTTTCCCGTTGGCGTTGTACAAAGGGGCGGCAAGGGCGAAACCACATGCTCCATAGGTCAGTATAGGCCAAAGAATGCCGCCCTATCACTAGCCCCTTCCTGTGGAAAGCAGCAAACCTGTTGGCTATAATTCTGAACCAACTACCTTCACCATAGCCGCCTGTGAATCGATCAAGCAGTTGGTCTGTGACTCTCGCATGGCTGCTGGCCCCAGCGTTACTTGGATCGACTAGCGCCCAAATGCGCAGCGACGCCGCTTCACGGCTTCCTGGTGGCATCGGTACCGAGGCAGGCGATCAGCCATCGGAGATACATTCACCAGTTGATCGTGGAGTGAGTGAAGCTGGACCCCTGATCTTTGACGACCGATTTGAATTGGGTCCCAACTCTGGCTGTGGTCCGGCAAATGACCCGCTCCCAGCGGGTCCCCTCGACGTGGCGGAGTTTTTCTTTACGGACGCTCCGCTTGATGGGAATTCTTTCGACCTCACTTTTTCTTCGGTAGGCGCGCTTTTGGTTCGGGATCGCGCTAACCTTGTCGCGATCGACGTCGATGGCAACGTCAATTTGTTCTCCGTCTCCAGGCCGCTCCCGGCAACGTTCGGCTTGCGGTCTGACAGCAGCGGGGGCCTATTAACCGCAACCTTTCCGGGATCGCAGATTCTAGCGATCGAATCGAGCGGCATCGTCACGACTTATTGGGATGAAGCACTAGTGATTCCCTATGCCCTGTTCCCCACGCACGACGGCGGCCTTTTTCTTACCGACTTTAGTGTTCCGCTCGTTGGCTACATTCCCCCCGGCGCTGGGGGGCTTGTCACCCTCGTGCAGGGTACAGACTTCGCAGCCAGCGCCTCCGGAATCGTTCATGACCCCGACCGCGATATGGTCTTTTACCTGTCTTACGAGCTCGGTCTGCTGTACGGGCTTGATGTGACCAACATCGGTGAGCCGGGCAAACCCCAGGTGCTTTACGACCTCCGGGCCGATGAGCCGAACGTGCGTCTGAGCGGGGTCGCGATGGACATTTGCGGCCACCTCTACGTGGTCGATGAGAATCAAGGTGGACCAGGAGCCTTGTATCGCTTCGAGCTCGACGCGTCCGGAACAACGGTCATCGCTGTCACGAGACTCGCCACAGACTTTCCCGCCGGTATTGCCAACTGCGTGTTTGCCGAGGGTCCTTCATGGGACGCGTATGAGACGACCCTTTTCTGCGTTGGACTGCCAGGTGTGATCTACACAGTCGACGTTGGAGTGCAGGGTGCGCCTACCGCTATTTCACCGCACCAATCAAGGCGATTCCGTCCGGGGTACTTGAAGTGAGACGATGGGACTAACAGCTAGGACGCCGCCCCAGGAAGGAGCGGCGTCCGTCAACGTGGTTCGATGACGGCCAGGCTTAGCGGAACATGCCTCCGGTGCGACCGCGAAAGCGGCAGCGCCCCGTGTAGTCGGCCAGGCCGTTGCCTTCTTCGGTCATGCCTGTGCCAGTGATCCACAGAATGCACTGTACCCGCGAGCCGTCAAGCGGGTCAATGAGGAGCACGGTGCCGCGGGTCTCTCCAGTGGCGAGGTTCACGTCGAAGCGGAAGAACTCGTCAAGCAACAGGAATGGGCCTTCGCCGAGAATGGTGCCGGAGAATACCTGTTTGCCGGTGTTGACCAGAGTGCCGGTGGTCTCGTCGATCACGGTTTCGGGGTGATACAGCGCCCGGCCATTGAGATCGCCAAAGATATCGATCGTTTCCGTGGTACGAAGGATGACCCCGGTTTCGGTGGGCGTGGCCTGGTGGGTGATAACGTTGCGGCCGGGGACGTCCACGTCGAAATAGTGGATCGCGGTGCCTGAAACTTCTTGCCAGGCTTGGCGTTCGCGCTGCTCTTGAGCTTCGTCGGCGAAGCAGGTGGATGCTGCGAGCACGGCCAGGACGGGAATCAGTCGGTGGATGGGATGGTTCATGGTGGGTGCCTCCTTCAAGGCGTTGGGTTCGGGGCTCATGCTGGTCCCTTGCCAACGGCCCGGCAACGGACACGTCGGGCCATGGCCCGACGTGTCCCCTGATGTCCGGCCTTGGCCTGTGTTTTGCCACGCCGCTCTATCGGTCTACACTATCGGTCATGAGCTCGCCGCCCCCGGAAAACCGCCTGGAGTCCTGGAAAGCGATTGCCCGTCACCTCGGGCGCAGCGTGCGCACCGTGCGCCGCTGGGAACAGCATGAGCAGTTGCCGGTGCACCGGCTGGTACTGCGCTCCAAGGCCAGCGTTTACGCCTTTGCCACCGAGCTGGATGAGTGGCTGGCCTCCCGGGCCGCGCAACCAGGGATCGGTGAAACACGGGCTGCGCCGCCGGCGGGCGCTGCGAGAGCGGGCAGGGAAGGGGACTTTTCGCCCACCTCCATCGCGGTACTGCCGTTTACATTCGCAGGCCCGGATCCCGGACAGGCCTGGGTAGCCGATGGCTTCACGGAGGAAATGATCAACGGCTTCTCGGCCCTACGCGGCCTGCGCGTAACCTCCCGTACCTCGTCCATCGCCTTCAAGGGCTCAGACCAGCACTCCGGCGCCATCGCCGATATCCTGGGTGTGGCGCGCCTGCTCGAAGGGGGTGTGGTGGGAGACGGAAGGCGGCTGCGGATTACCGTGCGTCTGATTGATCCCAACCGGGATAATCAGATCTGGTCGCGCCAGTACACGGGCACCATGGACCAGGTTTTCGATATTCAGGAGCGCATCGCGCGGGCGGTCGTCGCTGCGCTGCAAGTTCATCTGGAACCGGCGGAGGACCGGCGACTCGCCCGACGGGGGCTGCACGACCTGGAAGCCTGGCGTCGAGTTGTGCAGGCGCGCCAGGAGGCGCTGCGCTGGCGACCGGACGCCCTTGATCGTGCCCGAATGCTGCTCGAGGAGGCCATCGAACTGGCCGGCGATCATCCGGAAATTACCGCGGCGATGGGGCGCACGCTGCTAAACGTGCGGGAGGCCGGTATTGATGTCAGTGACGGCCTTCTCAAAGAGGCCGGGCGCTGGGCGGACCGTGCGGAAAGCGTCGACCCGCAGGGTCCCGGCACGCTGGTGCTCCGGGCCTGGCTGCACTACGCTCGGGGCGACTTCGCACCGGCCATTCAGGGGCTCAGACAGGCCTTGGCGGTCGACCATGATCAGCCCGATGCCCTGGGCCTGCTGTCCTATTGTTTGTTGCTGACGGGTCAGGAGAAGAAAGCTCGCCCGGTGGTGGACCACCTGCTGGCCGTCGACCCCCTCACCCCGCTCACCGTGTGTCTGCCAGGCATGATTCATGCGATGGAAGGCCGATTCAAGGAGGCTGTCGAACCCTACCGCGAGATGCTGGCGAAAGATCCCGGTAACCCCGTGGCTCGCCTGTTCTGTACCTGGTCTCTGTTCAACGCAGGTGCGCAAGCCCAGGCGCTTGCCGTGGCGGCCGGGTTCGAGGCAGCCACGCATGAGACCGCGCCGGCGCACGTCGCCCGGCTTTACGCGGCTGCGCACCAGGGGACGCTGGATGACGGCGGCCTGGCCCCGTCGGTGCGTGAGCGGGTGGAAGCCGTCGAGATGTTTGCGCGTTGCGCGGCGGAGGCTTTCGCCATGGGGGGCGACGTCGAGCGCGCCACGCACTGGCTGGGGGTGGCGGTCGATCGGGGCTTTGCGAACTATCCGTACATCAGCAAGCACAGCCCTTTTTTCCGCAAGCTGCCCGAAACCGACGCGTTGCGGTCCCTGAAAGCCCGCATCCATGAGCGCTGGGCATCGTTTCAGGAAGCAGATTAGCGGCGCTTTCGATTTGCGGATTTTTTGGCCTGATCATCGGGAAACCCGACATCATCCGGGATATGGGGTGGTACCTCGCCGCGCCGGGGGCGGATGCTGACCTGGGCCCGGCGGCGCCCGAGTGCCACGAGCACGCCGGCTGAAAAGAACATCAACAGTCCATAGAGTGCCGAGGGCATGGCGATATCGGCAGAGCCGAGCAAGGTCAGGGTGACCGTCAGCCCGATGGTCGAATTCTTGATGCCCAGCTCCATGGCCAGCGTCAGGCCATCGGCGAAATCATGTCCGGCCAGTTTGGCAATCCAGAAGCCGGTGGCGATGCCGAGCACATTCAATGCGATGACTGACGGTCCCGCCTGAACCAAAAAGTCCAGGAGATGGTCTCGGGTCTGGAAGGCGATCAGGATGACCAGCGAGAACATCACCAGCATGCCGAAGGCGCTGACCGCGCCTTCGAGCCTGCCGGCCAGCTTCGGCTTCCAGCCGCGCAGGGCCATGCCCAACATGACCGGCACGAACACGATGACCAGCAGCATCACGATCGTCTGTGAAATGGGCAGTTTCAGCGGCTCGTCCAGCGTTCGGTCGGTAAACACCGTGATGGCCCAGTTGGCGAACAAGGGCAGGGTCAGTACCGTGATCAGGCTGGCGCTTGCGGTCATCAGGATGGACAGCGCCAGGTTTCCGCGGCCCAGGAAAGCAAACACGTTGGAGGTCGTGCCTCCCGGACAAGCCGCGACGATGATCAGGCCGACGGCCAGTGCCGGTGGCAGCTTCAGCGCGAACGCCAACGCGAACCCCATGGCTGGCAACAAGACGATCTGCGCCAGCGTTCCAAAAATCAGCACGCGCGGGTAGTAGACCACGTTGTGAAAATCGCGCAGCTTGAGGGTCAGCCCGACCCCGATCATCAGTATGAACAGCGAGATCGGCAGCCCAACCTGGATCAGCGGATTGCCCAGAAAGGCGTTGGCCAGTGTTGAGTCCGGCGTCGATGTCACAGGCGTTTCGCAGCCGGCCCGTCAGTTGTTTCCCTGCTCGACCGGCTGGTCCGTGCCGCTATGATGAAGCGCCAGGGCAATGACTGCCCGGCTGTCGTCGCGTTCGAAATGGAGTTCGGCATCGACCACCTTGTAGAAAAACACATCCTGGTGCCTTGGAAAGATAGGCAGAAAAGGCTTTCCGGTCAACTGAGCTGCGAGCCCGATGTATCCTTCAGACTGAGATGCCCGGATTTTTCATCGTGGACGTTTTAATCATGCTTTAGCGCTGCGCCGCTCGGTACGTTACCGTCCAGAACGAATTCGCCGTCGGCGTGTCGCCGAGCGTGAGCCAATACGACATCCTGCTCTGATTCCCGATCGAGGTCATGTAATGAGTCCATTCAAATTCGCAGCCCCTTCCCTTGTCCTACTTATCCTCATCGTTGCTGACATGAATCCAGTATTCGCACAAGGCGATCGTGAAGCCGGCCTGCCTTTCGCATCCAGGTCAGAAGTCATCGCGCAAAACGGGATGGTCGCGACCTCCCATCCACTGGCAACCCAAATCGGTCTGGATGTGCTCAAAAGCGGGGGCAATGCGGTTGATGCAGCCATCGCGGCCAACGCCGCCATCGGGCTTATGGAGCCCACCGGAAACGGAATCGGTGGCGACTTGTTTGCCCTGGTTTGGCATGCTGAGTCACAGCAGGTGTATGCGCTCAATGCCAGCGGCAGGTCGCCGCAGTCGTTGAGTCTCGGTCAACTCACCGAGATTCTCGAAGAGCAAGGCAGAACATCCATCCATCCCTTGAGTCTGCTGTCGGTGTCGGTACCCGGCGCGGTGGATGGCTGGTTCGAGCTGCACGAGCGTTTCGGTCAGGCATCCATGGCCGACATCCTGGCCGCACCGATTCACTACGCGGAAAACGGATTTCCTGTCACGCAGACCATTGCCGGAGGATGGGGTCGAAGCGTGCCACGGCTCATTGACCAGCCCGGCGCATTCCGGGAGACCTTCACCATTGATGGTCGCGCGCCTGTCAAAGGCGAGATGTTCGCCAACCCTGACCTGGGTCAAACGTTTCGCTTACTCGTTGAACAGGGGCGAGACGGCTTTTACAAGGGCGAAATCGCCCAAAAGACCGATGCTTTCATGCGTGAGCATGGCGGCTACCTCACGTACGATGATTTCGCCAACCACACTTCCGAGTGGATTGACCCCATCAGTACCACTTATCGTGGCTATGAAATCTATCAGATTGGTGAGAACAACCAGGGCACCGCGGTGCTGCAGATGCTCAACATTCTGGAGGGATATGACCTGGCTTCCATGGGGTTCATGAGCGAAGACATGCTTCACGTCATGATCGAAGCCAAGAAACTGGTCTATGAAGACCGCGCGAAACATTATGCCGATCCGGATTTCTACCAGATCCCCATGGAGACGCTGATTTCCAAAGAGTATGCCGCCGAACGTCGAGCCCTGATTGGCGAGCGGGCTGCAACCAGGGTGGCCTCCGGGGTTGAAGGGCTCAAGCACGGAGGCACCATTTTCCTGACCACTGCCGACCGCCATGGCAACATGGTTTCACTCATTCAGAGCAATTTCCGCGGAATGGGTACCGGATTCGTGGTGCCGGGAACAGGGTTCAGCTTGCAGAACCGTGGCGAGCTGTTCTCCATGGACCCAAACCACCCCAATGCTTACGCGCCTGGAAAGCGACCTTTCCATACGATTATTCCCGGCCTTGCCACCAAGGACGGGCAGGGCTGGTTTACGTTTGGCGTGATGGGCGGGGAATATCAACCCATGGGGCACGTCAGCGTGCTGACCAACATGATCGATTTCGGCATGAACATCCAGGAAGCCGGTGATGCGCTGAGGTGGTTTCACACTGGATCGACCGAGCCAACCGATGGTTCTGATGAGCTGCTGACCGACGGGGGTCGGGTTCAGATTGAATCGAACATCGATTTTCAAGTGGTCAGAGCCTTGCGCGCACGAGGGCATACCGTACAAATTGGTGGAGGATTCTACGGTCGGTACCAGGGAATACTCTTCGACCGGGACAAAGGCGTTTATTTTGGAGCGAGTGAGTCGCGCGTGGATGGGCAGGCTGCGGGCTACTAGGCCCGCAGCCAGCGCCCGTACCGGAATCGCTTATGCGTCGACGCTAAAGGTTGCCCTCAAACCGCTCTTTGAAGATCACCTTGGATAACTCGCAATGGTCGAGCAGCGTCGCCAGAGCCTTACCTAAGGATGGTCTGAAGAATGACGTTTCCCGGTGATCATGGCCGTGATCGGCCCAGATTCGGCGGTTCCGATCATTTGTTTTGGCATTTTTCGATTCCTTTTCGTCCGATCTGCGCCTTTTGGGCGACGATCGGACGCAATAACCCTACGTTGGCTGATAACGCTGCCCGATCAGCAGGTTCGAGAAGGCTGCCAACACGCTCAGCCGATTGCGGTTCTTGGCCAGGCCCCGATAGCGGACCTTGCCATAACCGAACATGCGCTTGATGTAGAAGAACGGATGCTCAACCTTCGCCCGCATCGATGCTTTGAGTTTTTCAGCATGAGCCTCTGGGCTTTCCGGATCCATGGCCTTGCGTTTGCTCGGTCCGGCAGCAATAAAGTGTTTGGCTTTTCGTTTTGTCTGGGCGAGGTGATCCTCGATACCCCGGTAACCCGAGTCACCGAAGACTCGTTCTTCTTCGCCGTGCAGCAACCGATCGACGACCCTGAGATCGTGGGTATTGGCCGGGGTCGTTTCCAGGCTGTGGATCAGGCCCAAGGTGTCATCGACGGCGATATGCATCTTCATCCCGAAGTACCACTGCTTGCCTTTCCGGGTCTGGTGCATCTCGGGGTCGCGCTTTCCGTCGTGATTCTTGGTCGAGCTGGGTGCGTCGATGATGCTGGCATCAACAATCGAGCCTTCTCTGAGCATCAGGCCCTGTTCCTTAAGATGGCGATTGACCTCCTGGAAGATCTTGTCGCCCAGCTTGTAGCGCTCGAGGAAGTGACGGAAGTTCAGGATGGTGGTCTCGTCAGGCAGCGCGTCCGACAGCTTCAAGCCCGCGAAGCGGCGCATGGACTCGATCTCATAGAGAGCGTCTTCCATGGCCGGATCGGACAGGTTGTAGAACAGCTGCATGCAGTGAATCCGAAGCATCGTCTCCAGCGGATAAGGGGGACGGCCCCGAGCGCCCTTTGGATAGTGCTTCTTAAGGAGCTTGACCAGCAAGACCCACGGGATCAGGGCGTCCATGCGCTCCAGAAACTTCTCGCGCCGCGTCTTGCGCTTCTTGTTCTCGTATTCCAGGTCGGCAAAGCTCAGCTGGT
>JAZBOC010000175.1:0-2728 GCA_036353315.1 Wenzhouxiangella sp.
CCCAGTTCTCCAGCACCTTGCGCGCGACCATGAAGGTCGTCACCACCGCACCCCAGGTAATCAGCGAGTCGAGGTAGGGCCGGGCCGCGTTGCCCTGGCGGGCCAGCAGCCAGCCTGAGATGAGCGTGCACAACAAGATCAGGCCGATGGCAAGAAGGTGCCGCGGCCACGGCCAGCGCACGATGGGCGACTCACCCTGTCCCTGGCCGCCGTGCCGCCAGTGCCACCAGCCGTAGACTGCCATGGCCATGTAGTAGACATTGAGCGCGGACTGCATGACCAGCTCCACCTGCCAGAACAGGGCGGTGAAAATGGCCGTGCTCAGAAACGCCGCCGCCCAGCACCACGGGTTCTGGCGTACGGCCAGCAGCAGGTAGGCCACGGCCAGCACCACGGCTGCAGCCTCCCAGGCCGACATCGCGGCCAGGCCTTCGGCCAGGATATCGAGCCAGCGCTCAGGCATCAGCGCGCGCTAGCACGGTGATCAAAAGGCATAGCTGGCCGATACACCGAGCACGCGCGGCTGGCCGAACTGGAAGTAGGGCTCGACGATGTAGCCGTCTCTAGGGTCATTGCCGAAGCTGCCGAAGCCGCGCGTTTTGATGTCTTCGTCGCCGATGTTGCGCGCCCACAGCGCCAGATCCCACTGTTCGGTGCGGTAGCCGAGCCGGGCGTGGAAGAGCTGGTAGGCATCCGAGCGCACCTCGTGGCGGCTGGAGAAGAAGAACGCATCCTTGCCCTCGATCTCGGTGCGCAGGTACCAGCGATCCGAAAGCTGGAAGACCGCCCCAAGGGCGAACATGTAGTTGGGCGCATGGGGCAGGTCCCGATCGTCCAGGTCGAACGGTGTTCCGCTGTCCGGGTCGGCATCGACGTGCGAAAAGTTGAGGAAATCCTCGAAGCGCGAGTCCATCAAGCCCAGGCTGCCGAACGCCTGAATCGAGTCATTGACCTGCCAGTTGAGCTCGGCCTCCAGTCCATAGCTTTGGCCGGCAGTGGCATTGGTCTGGAACTCGATGAAGCGGCATGGGCAGATGTCGCCGGAGATCGGGACGACCAGCGACTGCTGGGTCTGGATGTCCTCGCGGTCCTGGAAGAACAGCGCCGCGCGCAAATCCACCCGTCCCTGCCGGAAGCGGGCCTTGAACCCAAGCTCGTAGTTCCACAGCACTTCGGTGGCGAATTCGCGCTGGGCATCGGGAATGGATGAGTCGCTGTTGACGCCGCCGGCCTTGTAGCCGCGTGAGATCAGCGCGTAGGCCTGACCGCCGTTGGCCAGGCGGTACTGCAGCGCCATCCGTCCGCCCCACAGGTTCTCGTCCGGTCGGAAGCGGGCCCCGTCGCTGTCGCTGTAGCGCGCTTCGCGCTGCTCAAAGCGAAGCCCGGCCTCGAACTTGAAACTCGCGGCCAGCGGCACCTCGACGCGTCCGTAGACGGCACGGTTGTCGGTCTCATAGTCGCGCAGAAAGTCCTCGTCCAGAAAGGTGTAGACCCGGCGCAGACGCTGGGTCTGGTCACGCTGGTAGGCGCCGATCACCCAGCCGAATTCGTCCGGCCCGGAGGCCGAGACCGCGCGAACATCGAGCGTGGTGTTGCGGTTGTCGTGCAGGTAGTTGTCGAACGAGGAGTAGCCGCCGAACGGGCATTCGAAGATTTCGCACAGCCCGACGAAACTCCAGTCTTCGTCAAAGCCGTATTCGAGGTCGGCGTCAACCCGGCTGAGCAGCGCCTCGACGCCGAACGCATCGGCCGCCTGCCAGCTTAAGCGCATGGACCCGGCCACGGTTTCCTGACGATCGTGGCCGGGCTCATCGGACAGGGTGGTGCGGGTGTTGTCCAGCGAAAAGGCGTCGTAGCCGTTGTCGATATCGAGATACAAGCCGGTGAAATCGACCGTCAGCCGCTGATGCGGATCCCAGCGCAGGCGGCCGCGCAGGGTTTGCTCGTCGATCCCGGCGAGGTCGTCGCGATCGAGAAACGCGTTGTTCTGATAGCCGTCGCTGCGTTCGCTGCCGTAGGCCAGGCGATAGCCGAGCGTTTCGCCCAGCGGACCCGACGCCGCGCCTTGAAACCTGCGGGTACCAAACTCGCCCAGGCCAGCTTCGAAACGGCCGCCGAAGGCGCTGGTCGGCGCGGCCGAGACCAGGTTGATCATGCCCGCCAGGGCATTGGCGCCGAACAGCGTGCCCTGCGGGCCGCGCAGGATTTCGACCTGTTCGATGTCCAGCGTGCTGGCCGCGCCACCCAGGCCGGTCAGGTCGATGCCGTCGACTAACAAGCCGACCGAGGCGTTGGCCGGTTCGACGAACTGGCTGCGCGACCCGATCCCGCGAATCTGGAAAAACCGCCCGCGTGAGGCGCCGCTGGAGAAATTGACGTTGGGGGCCAGGTTGAGCACGTCTTCGAGGTGGGCGGCATTGCGCTGGCGGGCGGTCTCGGCATCGATGACCGTGGCGCTGCCGCTGAGATCGTTGAGCCCGACGGGCCGGAATTCGGCCGTGACCACGATGCGGTCGCTCAGCTCGTCCGCCTCACTCTCGTAGGCGTCTTTCGGCTGGCTTGAGGCCGCCAGGGGAAACACCAGCCACAGGCCGGCAAGCAGGGTCGAAGATTTCATGGGCAGGTCTCCTTGAGAAAAAGCCAAAGGGAGACCCGGTCTGCACGGGGGATGGTCGCGTTCCTGTCCCTACGCCGGCATGATCCGGATCAGGTTCAACGGGTCCACCCA
>JAZBOC010000176.1:0-13286 GCA_036353315.1 Wenzhouxiangella sp.
CCAGGCGTCAACAAATGCCTGCTGGGGATCTGCGCCAGCGGCTTGGGCCAGATCGATCAGGTTGAAATCACGCCCCACCGCAACCGATCCCTGGTACGCGTCGGTCATGGGCGGCAATCCAAGATATGGACCGGTCTGCTCCAGCCACTGTTGCTGCTCAGCACCCGGCGACCCACCCCAGGGATCAATGCCCTGGTACAGCAGCATCAGTTCCCCGGACGAGGGCCAGTACAGTCCGTCGTAGTGGGGCTGGCTGGTTGTCGAGGGGATCGGCTG
Source organism: Wenzhouxiangella sp. (assembly GCA_036353315.1). Taxonomy (GTDB): domain Bacteria; phylum Pseudomonadota; class Gammaproteobacteria; order Xanthomonadales; family Wenzhouxiangellaceae; genus Wenzhouxiangella. Next base: position 277 of record JAZBOC010000176.1, read on the forward strand.
GCTCGCTCGACCCTCCAGCGAGTCGAACAGGGTCCTGAACTCAAGAACCACATCATTGGCTGACTGTCCGTCTCGCCCGAGCGTCTGATCGGTCCCGGAGACCAGCTCGGCCAGCTCAGCCCGCCAATCCGAGCCCAGGCCAGCCCTGTCGGGAGAGCCGGCCGGCTGAGCCGCCGCCTCAACCATGGCCAAGGATCGTGCCCAGGCGTCGGCGCCGGATGTGCCCGTGGGCCGGTCGGACCGCTCCTGGGCGGCCGGGCCTGAAAGGGCGGCAAACAAGGCATCGAGTCTTGGCGGGATCACGTTCAGCTCTTTCGTATCAGTCGAGTCAGGTTCATGTCATCACTCAGGCGCTGTTCGCGCTGGTCTTCGATTCTGGTTTCTTCCATGGCGCAACGCTCGGCCGCTTTCTCCACCGCCTTAACCCGGGCTCGGGCGTCGATCCAGACCTGGCGCTGCTGCTCGAACGCGCGCCCGGCCGCGGCCACGTTCTGCTCCTGCTGCCGGATGGCATCGTTCAACCGGGCCAGGAACTGCGAGTAGTTCGCCAGGCGAGCCGCGCTGCCACCTCGCTCCTGCGCCTCAGCCAGCTGCTGGTGGTAGCCGAGGCAGTAATCGCGCAGGCGCTCAAGCTGGTCTTCGTGCTCCTGCAGCTGCGCCCGCAGCCGACTCAACTCTCGCGCCGCGGCTTCCTGGTCCTGGCCGACGTGCTCGGCGATCCGATACAGTCGCTTGGAGCGGGTCACGACCTGGCGTCAGCACCGGCCGGCATCGCACCGGAAGTTGCAACGCCTGTGCCAGCCCCCCGGGCGGGCGACTCACCGGCACTCAGCGTCTTGTCGAGATCGATCAGCCCCTGGCCAAAAGGCACCTTTTCCGAGGTTTTCTGACCCACAAACTCCAGCAAAGACGGGTACTTGGCGATTGCCTCGTCAATCCTGGGATCGGCGCCGCGGCGATATGCGCCGACGGCAATCAGGTCCTCGTTCTGTCGGTAGGTGGCAAAGATTTGCCGGAAGCGGCGAACCTGTGCCTGGTGATCATCGCCGGTGATCTCGGCCATCGCCCGGCTGATCGAACGCTCCACATCGATGGCCGGGTAGACACCCGCCTCGGCCAGATTGCGCGACAAGACGATATGGCCATCCAGAATCGCGCGCGCAGCGTCGGCGATCGGATCGTTGGCATCGTCGCCCTCGACCAGCACGGTGTAAAACGCGGTGATCGATCCGCCGCCGTCCGCGCCGTTTCCGGCCCGCTCGACCAGAGTCGGCAGGGTGGTAAACACCGACGGCGGATAGCCCTTGGTCGCCGGTGGCTCGCCCACCGCCAGCGCAATTTCGCGCCTTGCCTGGGCGAAGCGGGTCAGCGAATCCATCAGCAGCAGGACCTTCTTGCCCTGGTCGCGAAAATGCTCGGCCACGGCCGTGGCGAGCCAGGCCCCACGCATGCGCATCAGCGGCGGCCGATCAGCCGGGGGGGCAATGACGACGGCACGGCGCATCCCCTCCGCACCCAGCGTCGTCTCTACGAACTCGCGCACTTCGCGGCCTCGCTCGCCGATCAGGCCAACCACCACCACGTCTGCTTCGGTGTAGCGGGTCATCATCCCCAGGAGGGTGGACTTGCCCACGCCCGACCCGGAAAACAGGCCCAGGCGCTGGCCGCGTCCAACGGTAAACAGCGAATTGATAGCGCGGATCCCCACGTCCAGAGGCTGGCGAATCGGGGCGCGCTCCAGCGGATTGATCTCGCGCCCAGCCAGCGGCGTGGTCGCCTGTGTTCGCAGCGGGCCGCGCCCGTCCAGCGGCCGTCCCACTCCATCAATGACCCTGCCCAGCAGAGCGTCTCCGGCCGGGGCCTCCAGCGCCTTGCCACCGGGGAGTACCCGGGCGTTGGGCGAGAGCCCGCGCAAATCCTCGATCGGCATGAGGAAAAGGCTGTCATTGGCAAAGCCGACCACTTCGGCCTCGCGCTTTTGATCATTTTCATCGAGCAGCCAGCAGCGGTCACCCAGCGACGCTTCGCAGCCGACCGCTTCGAGCGTGAGACCCACCACGCGCTTGAGCTTGCCACAAGCGGCATACGTCTCAACCCCTTCCAGGGCAGAGCGCCGCTCGCCCAGGCTGGCCGACCATCCACGCGCCATCTTGACGCCGCTCATCCCGGCGCTCCCGTGTCCGGCTCGTCACCCATGCCGAAAACCTTCGACACCACGGCGCCAAGGCGCGTCTCCAAGGTGGCATCGATGCTGGAATTCGGACAGTCAACCCGGCAGCCGCCACGGGAAACTGCGGCATCTTCGACCAGCGACCACGAGGCCTCGCCATCTCCATCGGGCAAGTGCTGGTGCAGGAGCCTGGCGTCTTCAGGATGAACGCGCACCCGAACGTCGCGGCTTCCGGCCGGCAGTTCGGCGACGGCTTGCGGTACCAGCTGCAGAATACGCCCGGGATCCGCCTTGAGCTCATCGTCGATCACCCGCCTGGCGATCGCCACCGCCAGCGAGGCCAACTCATGTTCAACATCGCGGTCGATCGCTGCCAACGGCTGCTGCACGGCCTCGATCATGGATTTGAGAATTCGTATCTGATGGCGGATCTGGTCGCGGCCTTCGGCGAGTCCCTTTTCAAGTCCCTCTCGCCGGCCGGCGGCGTGCGCCTCATCCCAGGCCTGCTTCTGCAGGCGCTCAAGCTCGGCCAGGCTGTAGATGGTGCGCGGTCGCGACGGCGATTTCGTGGATGACGGAATCGTGGCAGGGCTACTGCGGCGCACGTCAGGCATCTGCCACGGCTGCACGTCCTCCAGCCACTCGCGCGAAAGGATCTCAGACATATTCTTCGCCGGAGCCGCTCAGGTTGAGCTCGCCCTGCTCTTCCAGACGCCGGGCGGCGGCCAGTATTTCCCGTTGTGCAGCCTCGACCTCGGACAGCCGGACCGGGCCCTTGGCGTCAAGATCTTCGGTCAGCATTTCAGATGCGCGCTTCGACATGTTGTTCAGGAACTTGTCGAGCAACTCGTCGTCTGCGCCCTTGAGCGCCACGACCAGGGTATCGGTGGTGATTTCTCGCAGCAGGGTCTGGATACTGCGGTCGTCGACTTCGAGCAGGTTTTCGAACACGAACATCTGGTCCTGAATCTGTTGGCACAGACCTTCATCCGCTTCGGCCACCACTTTCAGGACCAGCTGCTCGTTGGCCCCATCGACGAAATTCAGAATCTCGGCGGCCGAGCGGATCCCGCCGACCATCGACGACTTGACGTTGTCGCTGCCGGCAAACTGGCGCTCCAGCACCTCGTCAAGCTCCTGGAACGCCGAAGGTGGAATCCCGTCGAGGGTCGCCAGCCGCATGATGACATCGGGACGAATCCGCTCAGGCAGTGCCGACAGCACCTCGGCGGCGTTATCGGCTTCCAGGTAGGCCAGAACAATGGCGATGATCTGCGGATGCTCCATGCGGATCAGCTCAGCCACGCTGCGCGGGTCCATCCACTTGAGGTTTTCCAAGCCCTTGCTGTCGCGCCCGATCAGGATGCGATCGATCAGGTTGGCGCCCTTGTCGCCCAGAGCCTGGTTGAGTACACGGCGCACGTAATCGTGCGATCCCACGCCCAGCGCGGTCTGCTGCTCGACGGTCGTCACGAACTCGTCCAGGACATCCTCGGCCTGGTCGCGGTTGACCGCCTGCAGCGAAGCCATGGCAGCACCGATGCGCTGCACCTCCTTGGCCCCCATGTGCTTGAGCACCTCCGAGGCCTGCTCCTCACCCAGCGACATCAGCAGGATGGCCGCGCGGTCCGGCCCGCTCAGATCGGCCTGCTTGTCAGCCACCGTCGTTCACCCACTGCCTGACGACGCTGGCCACCCGCTTGGGGTCCTGGCTTGCGACCGCTCGCGCGGTGCTCAGTCGCTCCTGGTAATTGACCTGACGCTGAGCAGACTCGCCGCCGTCCGAGGCGTAGGACTGATCACCCGCGGGCAAACTGGGCTGGGCCGGGCCGGCACCCGGCAGGCTCAAGGTGCGCAGCGGCGGCGGTGCCGACAGCGATTTCATCAGCGGCCGGACCACCAGCAGGATCAGCAAGAGCACCATCACCACGCTCGCCATTATCCGGAAAATCCCCATGAAATCAACCTGATCCAACAAACCAGGGCTTTGGAACTCGACATCATCGGCCATTTCCAGCGAGCGGAACGGCGCCTGAACCAGGCTGACCGAATCCCCGCGCTCGGCGTCAAAGCCCACCGCCTCGCGCACCAGGCCGATCAAACGCTCGATTTCCTCCTCGGAATACGGGTCAGGCTGGGTCTGGCCATCCACGGTCACGCTGGGCTCATCCAGGACCACCGCCACCGACAGGCGCTCAACCGAGCCCGGGCCGGACTGGATATTGCGGATGGTGCGGCTGATCTCGAAATTGCGCAGGTTCTGGCGCGACAGCGGGACCGAAGTCGTTTCGTTTTCCTGATCCAGCACGCCGGCCAGGTCTTCCAGCAGCGGCTGGTTGGCCAGGGCGCCGGGCACGCCGCGCGCCGGGTCGACCAGCGAGCGGATTTCCTCGGTGGACTGCTCGCTGCGCAGCACCGGGTTGGCCGGATCATAGACTTCCTGGGTTTCCTGCAGGCTGGTGAAATCCATCTCCACGGCCACCTGGGCCCGAACCCGCCCCCGGCCGACCATGGGCGAGAGCAGATCCTCCACCCGGCGGGCCAGGCGCTCTTCCAGTCGATGCACCTGGCGATCAGCCTCGTCGGCAGCGGCATCGTCGCCGCGCGCTCGATCGGCCGACAGCAACACCCCCTGCTGATCAATCACCGAAATCTGCGAGCGCTCCATGTCCGGCACAGAAGAAGCGACCAGATTGATGATCGCGTCGACCTGGCCCGGCTCGAGGCGCCGTCCCTGGTGCAGCTCCAGCAGCACCGAGGCGCTGGCCGGCGTACGCTCGCGAACGAACACGGTCTGGCGCGGAATGGCCAGGTGCACACGCGCTCCGCTGACGCTGTTGATGCTGGCAATGGTGCGCTGCAGCTCAATTTCCAGCGAACGCTGGTAACGCGCGCTCTCCATGAACTGGCTGTTGGTCATGCCGTCGGCTTCATTGAGCATCTCGAAGCCGACGCCTGCCCCGTTCGGCAGGCCCTCGGCCGCCAGCATCAGCCGGGCCGAGTGGACCTGGTCGCTGGGCACGGTAATCACGCCGCTGCCCGATTCATAGGAATACGGAATCGCTGAAGTATCCAGCGCGCGCACCACCTCGGCCGCATCACGCTCGGTCAGGTTACTGAACAAGACCCGCTCCGAGCCTTCGTACGACCACATCACGATCCAGATCCCGGCGGCAACCGCGCCGGCCAAACCGACCAGCAAAATCAGCTGGCGCAGGCCGGGAACCGTATCCAGCAAGGCCATCGGCGAATTGGACTGGGTGGGGTTTTGTGCTGCCATATCGCGCAATCTCCAGGCGAGTGCTCAGTGCCGATCAGATCGGCATACGCCGAATTTCATTGTACGCCTCGACCAGTTTGTTGCGCACCTCGACCATGGCTTCGAACGAGACCCGCGATTTCTGCATGGCGATCATCACGCTGGTCAGATCGGTATCCGGGTCGCCGCTTGAAAACGAGGTCGACAGCTCACCGGCCACGCTCTGGTTTTCAGCCACCTTGTTGATGGACTGATGGAGCAGATCGGCAAACCGGGTCTGGTCGGCCGGTGGCGCCTGCTCGGGGGTCCCGCCGGCCTGCACTTGCAGCGCCCGCATCTGGGCCAGCACCTGCTGAATCGCCATGTCACTCATCGCACATCGCTCCTGCAAACATCAAGCGTAAAAAATCGTCTAACGGGCTTGTGCAAACTTCGGGCCAGTCTCGCCGGGAATCTCGACCCCGGCCTCGCGCAGCCGCGACAGCTTGTAGCGCAGCGTGCGCGGGCTGATGCCCAGGCGCCGGGCGGCCTTGCCGCGATGACCGCGCTCGGCCTGAAGCGCGGCGACGATCGCGCTGGACTCGCGCTCGGCCACCGACTCTTCCAGCGTGCGCGCCTGGGCCGGACTGGGCTCGCTCGGCTTCGCGCCAGGCTCGGCCTGCTCGAAAAACAGCTCTCCCGGCCCAATCTCACGACCCTCGCCCAGCAGGACCAGCGCGCGCTGGACCACGTTCTCCAGCTCGCGAACGTTGCCCGGCCAGGCATGCGCTTCCAGCGCCTGGATCGCCTCAGTGGACACCTCGGGCGCCGCGCCCCGACCGCGCCAGTGGCGGGCCACCGCGCGCCGGGCCAGGGCCGGGATATCGCCGGGCCGATCGGCCAGACGCGGCAGATCCAGCGGAAACACGTTCAGGCGGTAGTAGAGATCCTCACGAAAACGACCATCGCTCACCGCCGCCTTCAGGTCGACGTTGGTCGTGGCGATCACGCGTACGTCCAGGGCCACGGTCTGATTGCTGCCCAGGCGCTGCAGCTCGCGCTCCTGGAGCACGCGCAACAGCTTGGCCTGCAGGCCCGGCTCCATCTCCGAGATTTCATCCAGCAGCAGGGTGCCGCCCTGGGCGGCCTCGAACTTGCCGGTCCGCGCCCGGGCCGCGCCGGTAAACGCGCCCTTCTCGTGGCCGAACAGTTCCGCCTCGAGCATGGATTCCGGAATGGCCGCGCAGTTCAAGGCGACGAAGGGTTTGTGGGCCCGCGGCGAATGGCGATGGATATAGCGCGCGTAGGCCTCCTTGCCGCTGCCCGATGGACCGGTCAACAGCACCGTGACCTCGCTTTCGGCCACGCGGCGGGCCAGCGCGGCCAGGGTGCGCGAACGCGGGTCCTCGGCCACCAGCTCGGCCGTTGCGGCCGGCTGCTCGGCAAAGCGCCTTGCCAGGGCAATCAGGTCGGCCGCCTCGACCGGCTTGACCAGATAGTTCATCGCGCCCTCGCGGATCGCCTGAACCGCCTGCGGCACCGATCCAAAGGCCGTCATCAACACCACCGGCAGCTCCGGATGCGCCCGGCGCAAGCGCTCAAGCAGCTCCAGCCCGGTCCAGGGCTGCATCTGGATATCGGAAATCACCAGCCCGGCCGGACGGTCGGCCAGGGCGTCCATCGCCGCCGGACCATCGGCCACGGCCTTGACCTGAAAACCCTCCAGCTCCAGGGTGTCGGCCAGGGCCTCGCGCAAGGGCTCATCGTCTTCGACCAGGAGAATGGAAAAGTCTTTGCCTGAAAACGTCATGCCGCAGCCTCCGATGTGTGTTGGATTCTTCGACCCACCAGCGGCAGGCGCAGCACGAAACACGCGCCGGGTGCCGCAGACTGAACGAGCCGCAGGCCGCCGCCGTGCGCTTCGGCCACCGACGCCGCGACCGCCAGACCCAGCCCGGTGCCGCCGGGACGACCGGACACAAAAGGCTCGAACAGTCGATCGGCGAGCTCATCCGGGACGCCGGGACCGTCGTCCATGACCCAGATCTCGACCACCGACGCGCCTTTCAGGCGCAGCTGCACGGTCACCGCAACGCCCGCACCACCCGCGTTCCACGCGTTCTCGACCAGGTTGCACAGCGCCCCCAGCAGGCCCTGGGCATCGCCCTGGACCACGCCCCGCACGCCGCCGTGATCGATGCACAGCCGCGAGCCCTCCGGCACCGTGCCGGCCAGGCTTTCCTCCAGGCGGCCGAGCAGATCCTCCAGCGCCACCGGGTCGGACTGGCGACAGCCGCCGCGAACGAAGCCCAGCATGTCGCGGGTCATGCGCTCCAGGTCGCGCAGGCGACTCATCAGGCGATCGCCGAACCGCTCGCGCTGGTCTGAATCGAGCTCACGCGTGGTCAAGTGATCGGCGTAGAGCAGCGCGGCCGACAGCGGCGTGCGCACCTGGTGGGCCAGACGGGCCGCCATCTCGCCCATGGCCGCCAGGCGGCGATTCTGATCAAGCTCAGCGGCCAGGCGGCGCTGCTCGGTCACGTCGGTCAACAGAATGATGGTCTCGCCGCGGGCGGCCACGCGGCTGCGAGCCACCGTCAGCTGGGTGCACCCGCCTACGGTCAGCTCGCGGCCGTCGTCGCTCAGGTTCAGGTCGGCTTCGGCCAGTACCGCCTGCCAGCGGGAACCGTTCAGCGCCCGTCCCAGCCATTCGCGGGCCGGGGCGTTGGACTGCCGGATACAGCCGGCCCGATCGACCACCAGCACCCCGCCCGGCAGGGAATCCAGCAAGGTCTCCAGGCGCTCGGCCAGGCGCTCTTTCTCGGCGCGCTGGCGCTCCTTCTCGTGGCGCGAACGGGCCAGTTCTTCAGCCAGACCGGCCGCGCGCTGCTCAAGGTCGCGGTAAGCACCGGACAGCTGCTCGGAAAGCTGGTTGAACGCGGCAAACGCCGATTCCAGTCGTGACTGGTCTGATTCCGGATCTTTCGTCATGGGTGGTAGGCCCGATGAGTCCGGCCATTGACGGGCAAAATTTGTGCCACCGCCGCCGTTTCTCTAACAGCACCCGCCGGTTTTTATCCGCGTGGATGTGCGTTCATCTGCGGCAAAAAATCAGTCCAGACCATACTTGCGGATCTTTTCGACCAGCGTCGTGCGCCGCAAACCCAGCAGGTCGGCCGCATGCGCGACCGTGCCGTCGGTGCGCTCCAGCGCCTGCCGGATCAGACTGGACTCGATGTTGGCCAGGTAGGCTTTCAGATCGACGCCGTCGGCCGGCAGTCCGGGCAGGCTGCGCTCTTCGAACGGGATCACCGGCGCCTCGCGGCCGGTCAGTTCGGCCAGGTCTTCCTCGGGCTCCGAGACACGCTCGCGATCGGGGCGGTAGCGGCCCGGCAGATCGTCTGCCTTGACCTCGCGACCGTTGCTGACGATGGTCATGCGCTCGACCAGGTTGCCCAGCTCGCGCACGTTCCCCGGCCAGGGGTAGCTGGCCAACGCAGCCAGGGCGCCGGGCGAAAAGCGCACCTGGCCGACCCCGCGCCGGTCCATTTCGGCGCAGAAGTGATCGATCAGGATGGGCAGATCGTCGATGCGCTCGGCCAGCGGCGGGATCTGGATCGGAAAGACATTCAGTCGATAGTAAAGATCTTCGCGAAAAGCGCCGTTGTCGATCCGGCGCTCGATATCGCGGTGGGTGGCGGCGATCACGCGCACGTTGCATCTGAGGGTCTCGCTGCTGCCAACCCGCTCGAACGAGCGCTCCTGCAGCACCCGCAGCAGCTTGACCTGCATGCCGACCGGCATGTCGCCGATCTCGTCGAGGAACAGGGTGCCGCCCTCGGCCAGCTCGAAGCGGCCGCGGCGGCGGGTCAAGGCACCGGTAAACGCGCCCTTTTCGTGGCCGAACAGCTCGCTTTCCAGCAGCTCGCCGGGAATCGCTCCGCAGTTGACCGGCACAAACGGCCGCCGGGCCCGCTCGGAGACGGCGTGCACGGCCTGGGCCACCAGTTCCTTGCCGGTGCCGGACTCGCCCAGGATCAGCACGCTGGTATCAAAATTGGCGACCTGCTCGATCAGGCGCTTGACCTGGCGCATGCCGCGCGACTCGCCGACCAGACCGGCGGCCGCCCGGCTTGGCGGCGGGTCGGACATCAGCCCCGGTGAACCGGGCCCGTCGTCCATCGGAATCTCGATCGATCCACTCATGCCACGCGGCGGGACTCGCTGCGAAGACCGGCGGCCTGACGCTCGGCCAGCGGCGGAATGCCGAGCGCGTCGCGATACTTGGCCACCGTGCGACGGGCAATGCGCACGCCTTTTTCGGCCAGCAGCCGGGCGATTTCGCTGTCGCTCAAGGGGTGGGCGGGATTTTCGCTCTCGACCAGGGTGCGGGTCAGCGCGCGCACGGCCGTCGACGAGCAGCGCCCGCCGCCGCTGGTGGCCAGGCGGCTGGAGAAAAAGTACTTGAGCTCGAAGCTGCCGCGCGGGGTGTGGATGTACTTCTGGGTCGTGACTCGGGAGACCGTCGACTCGTGCATTTCAACGGCTTCGGCGATGTCGCTGAGCACCATCGGACGCATCGCGATATCGCCATGATCCAGAAACCCGCGCTGATGGCGCACGATCGCGCCGGCGACTTTGAGCAGGGTTTCGTTGCGCATTTGCAGGCTCTTGACCAGCCAGCGCGCCTCCTGCAGCTGGGTCTGCATGGCCGCATGTCCGGCGGCGGCCCCGCCCTGCCCCATCATCGATTCATAGGTGCGGTTGACCCTGACGCGCGGCAGCAGCTCGGGGTTGAGCTCGACCACCCAGCGGCCCTCGCGCCGGCTGACCAGCACGTCGGGGACGATGTAGGCGGTCTCACCCCGCGACATCACGGCGCCCGGATTGGGATGCAGCGAGCGCAGCAGGTCCAGCGCCGCACCCACCCCGGCCGGCTCGCAGCCCAGGCGCTCGGCCAGGCGATCGAGATCGGCCTCGGCCAACAGCGCCAGGTCCTGGCCAATCAGGCGCTCGGCCAGGCCGCGACAACCCGCACTCAAGCCGGGGTCCAGCACGCTCAGCTGGGTCAGCAGGCACTCCTGCAGGCCGACCGCCCCGCAGCCGACCGGGTCCAGGTGCATCACCCGGGCACGAACGGCTTCGAATTCGTCGGCGCTCACGCCCTCATCGGCCAGCACCTCAAGCAGGTCGGCGCGGGTTTCGGCCAGGTAACCGTTGGCGTTGAGCGCGTCGATGATCACCGCGGCGATCATGCGGTCGCGCTCGCTGATCGAGCTCATGTCCAGCTGCCAGGCCAGGTGCTCGCCCAGGCTGGTGCCCGGTGCGGACTGTTCGCGCGCCTCGTGTTCTTCGGGTCGGGAAAGAGACGGCGTGGGGCCTGAGACCGGCAGCTCGGCGCTGATCGGCGCGGCCTCGGCGGGTTCATCCTGCTCGAGAAAGACGTTGGACTCCAGCGCCTCGCGCAGCTCGCCCTCGAGCTCCATGGAAGACAGCTGCAAAAGCCGGATCGCCTGCTGCAGCTGCGGCGTCACCGTCAGCTGCTGACCCTGTCGAAGCTGCAAGCCTGCCTGCATCATCATCGTCTCCCTCGCGTCAGTTTATCGACAGTGCTTTATCCACTTGTCGAGTTTTCGTCTCCCAGAGACCGTGCCACGATAATAGAACCATTCCAGAAAGTAAATACAAACTATCGTTTTATATGGTTTTTTGACCAAGATCAAATTCTCAAGCCTGGATCACCCAAGCCACGACAGGCTGCGCTTTCTGCAAACGGCGCGCTGGATTTTCAGGCGCCAGCCTGTGGCTGCAAGATTTGTGCCCGGCCTGGACGCAGATCCGGGAAGTGGCTGACGGCACCTCGCGGGGGAGCCACTAGCCCTGCGGCCGGCGGCTGCGCTGTTCGGCAATCATGCGGCGATGGTGACGGAAGACCAGCTGATCCAGCGCATCGCGCAGCCGCACCCCGAGCCCCAGGGGGCGGAAAGACACCCAGCGCCGGCCCGCCTCATCGTCGTGCTCGCTGGTGATTCGCCCGGGCAGCTTCAGTGCTTCCGGCACGGAGGCATGCAGTCGCAGACTCAGTATGCCAACCTGCCCCTCAGCCGCTTCGGCGGCATCGGCAACGAACTCAACCCGCTCCACGGCCAGGCGAACCCGGCGAACGGGCTCATCCTGGCGCTGCTCGCTCAGCAGCCGCCCGACCATGTCGACGAGCAGGTCCAGACGCGCGTTCAGGCGCTCGATTTCCAGGTAAAGCTCGGGTTGCTCCTCGCGCAGCCGATGCGAAGTCCCCTCCTCCACCGCCGCCACAGCCTGCAGCACGCCAATATTGGCCGCCTCCAGCCGATCCGCATCCCGCTCGCCGACCGTGTCGTTCTGTTCCCAGACCACGACCAATCGGTCTTCGTAGTCGATCATGCCGTTACCCTCCTCAGGTCGCACGTCTCTCCTCCCCGTTATACCCAATTCTGCCGCCCAATGGGCGAAAACGGCAGACAGGCCCGGGCTGGTCGGGAGATGCCGGATTCAAGTCCGGCGTGACAAGGGAAGCGGCAAAACCGGTCGTCCCGGCCGCAGCGAAGCGGAGCGCCGGGATCTCCAGCGCCCCACAGGCGTGCCGCTGCCGCTTGCGCAGAGCGCCAGGTCGGTGGAATCCGGGATCGAGGTCTGGCGGTGTGCCGAGAGCGCGTCAGGCTTCTTCGGCAGCGTCCATGTAGGCGCGGACGCCACGCGCGCCGATGCGGGCCTGACCGAGTTCGCGGGCGAGTTCATCGCGCAGCGCGGCGAGGACGCCAAGCAGTTCTTTGTCGGCGTCAAGAAGCTCGCGCAGCTGCTCGGCCACCTGCTCATCGGCGGCCGGCTCGGGGCCATGGTCGAACAGGGCGACTACGCGCCGATGGCGTTCGGCGGCCAGTTCACCGGCGGCCGCCAGATCCGCGTTTTGCACGCACTCGCGCATCTCCTGGCCCAGGGCGCGGATGTGGTCGAGTTCTGGCGGTGCAGTGGCGCTGGCGTTCATGGTTGCAGGTGGTTTGGGTGGCGGTTTGGTCGAGAGCTGGAGGTCCCGGCTCGTGGGCCGGGACGACAGGGGGAGGCTGTCATGCCGGGCTTGACCCGGCATCCCCCGTCATCGGCCGCCGCAAACACAACCAGCCCTTACGCCGGCCGTGCGTCCGGCGTTTCGCGCTGCTCGGCCGGAATCGCGTTCCAGCCTTCGGCGAGCTGGACAAGGAGGTCGTGGACTTCCTTCATCATCGCGGTGTCGTTGCGGAAGTTGCTCTCGGTGATGCGCCGGATCATGTACTCGTACAGATCATCCAGACGCTGCGAGAGGCTGCCGTCGCCGGCGTCCATGTTGAGGCTGTCGCGCAGGTTGTCGACGATCGCGGCTGCGCGCGACAGGCACTCGCCCTTCTCGGCGACTTCACCGCGCTCGCAGTGGCCAATGGCGCGCGACATGCGGTCGATCGCGCCCTGGTAAAGCATGGCCACCAGGCGGTGCGGGCTGGCTTCCTCGGCGCCCATGGCGGAATTCTGGCGGTAGGCGTTGATGTTCTGGTTCATGGTCGAATTCGGTCCTTGGAAAGTGACGGGTCTTGA
>JAZBOC010000177.1:0-4547 GCA_036353315.1 Wenzhouxiangella sp.
CAGCAGCGTGCCCGGGCGCGGTGACAAGTCAGTGAATTCAGGCGCCGCGATGGTCTGAGCAGTGCCACAGGCCGCAATCGCGATCGAACGTGCCACCGGCAGGATATCGTCGAGGTCGAAGTCAGCCACCGTGGCGATGCCGCCGGTGCCGACCGTGACCAGCCCGGCCATGGCCCGCACCGGGTCCGGTGCGATGTCGGGTAACAGCGGCGAGACCACCACCTGGTTCTGGGCCGCGATCTGGCGGGCGAAGTAAACCGAGTCGATATCGAACTCGTCCACCGGATCGCCGCAGTAGGGGCCCTCGTCGGCGATCGGCACCAGCAGCCGGACGGCGTCTGACTGCCACGGGAAGCGCTCGGCGACAATGGCCGCAGCCGGGCCCCAGTTCTCAGTCGGCAGCTCAGGGAAGCCGGCGCAGCTTTCAAGATCGGACATCCAGGAGGGCGGCGAGCCCGGCACGCTTGAGCCCAGTTGGTCGAGTACGTTGTTGTTGAGGCAGGTGGCCGTGCCGTTCTCGGTGATGCCCCAGTAATTCGCGTTGACCGGAATGCCATCGTCGGCCAGCGCCTGGACCAGGTCGCCGGCCAGGTCGCACATGGCCTGGTTGACCGGGTCCATCGAGACCGAGGTATCGAAAGTAAAGACCAGGTCCAGCGCGCTGCAAGCGGCACAGCCTTCCGGCACCTCGACGATCCCGCCGGCCGAACCAACCCGGAACAACCAGTCGCGCATCTGGTTGGCTGGATTGAAGAAGCTCAAGGTATAGGTGCCGGCCGCCAGCACCAGCGGTCCCTGGTCGTTGGCGGTGAAATCGGCCGCGTTGGCCGGACCAAAGACCGGCGTCCCGACTGGATCGATCAGCTGCCACTGATTGCCCGTTGCTGCTGACATCAGGTCAAAAATCAGGGGCTGACCGTCCTGATCCGGCGTGAACGTGTAGCTCAGGCGCGCTCCCGGCATCGGGAACTCGGCCACGACCACCTCATTGACGCCAATCGTGCCCGCCTGCTCGTCAACCACGCTGCTGAACTGCCAGGACGGTGCGCCGGCCGAGGGCAGGGCACGCAGGCTGAGCTCGTAGTCGCCCTGCGGCAGGGAGAACGGCCCGCGCACCGCGGTCGACAAAAATTGCAAATGAACATCGGCAAACGGTGTCCAGCCCGATGGCAGATGGGTCAGGGTGGCAAAGACATTCGCTGCGTTGCTGCGCGGGTCGAAGAACGCGCGGGTGTCAGCGGCACTCAGCGTAAAGGCGAAGCGCTGCTCATCCCCGGGGCCGCTGGGCGTCCAGTCTTCAAGCTGATCCAGCGCTGTGGCTAGCGGTAGCTTGACCTCAGGCGCATGCAGCGTGAGTGAGTAGGCGCTGGTGGTCGGGGAAATCATCTCGATCAACAGCCGGTAATCGCCCGGCTCGACGATCAGCGGGCCGATATCGTCACTGACCGCGAAAGACAGGCGTCGGCGATCGACCAGGCGACGGCCGGCCGAGTCCAGCAGCGAGTAGCGCAGCGCGTTGTTGCCGGACTGGACCTGGACGTACAGGCGCTCGACCCCCGGCTCCAGGGTCAGGGCATATTCGTGGCGCTGACCCGGCATCGCTATGCTAGCGGCCACCGGCAGCGGAGCCGCACCCAGCGACACGCTGCCATCCAGGTCGGTCACGGTATGAATCTGGAACTGGTAGGCCGGATTCGCGCCCGAAATCGCCTCGAAGATCAACCGGTATTGGCCCGCACGGAGTGCAAACGGCCCGGCGCTGTCGTCGGCGACCCACGCACGGCCAGGTCCGAACACCGCCCGGCCGGACTCATCGACCATGCGCCAGCGCAGCGGCGAGGCGCCTTGGCGGAGCTCGAAGTAGAAGCGGCCGTCGACTGGAACATCAAACACGTAGTCGTTGCGAAAACCCGGCGCGGTCGGCGCACCGTCGATGGCCTCATCCACGTTGATCGCGGTTTCGAGCACACCCGCGTCGACCGCGCGGAAGGCGTAGTTGGACGGGCCGCCGCTGGTCAGCTCAAACTCGAGGGTGTAATCGCCGGCGGCCAGCGCGAAAGGCCCGCGATCATCGGTACCGGGAAATGCCGCGCGAGCGTTGTCAAAGACCGGCTGGCCGCCGGCATCGAACAGGGTCCAGCGCAGGTTCGAGGCACCCTCAGCCAGTTCAAAATAAACCCGCTCTGTCGCACCCAGGTTCAGCCGCCACTGCTGGGGCGCGCCGCTGGTGATGGTGCCGTTGATCAAGGTATCCAGGCCGACCAGTGAACCGGCGGGCACGAAACCGCTGCTGCCTTCATTGTTCAGCGCCAATCGAAAACTGCCCGTCTCACCACCCTCGCCCAGCACGGTCAGCAGGTAGTCGCCGCCGGCCAGGCTACGTTCGCTCAGTGACGGCAGGGCGCTGGTCCGGGCAATAATCTCGCGCCCGACGGCGTCGTGCAGCATGTAGTTCAGGCCCGGGCCGTTGGAGCTTGCCTGGAGCGCGATCGCCAGTTGCGTCCCGGCGGCTGCGGAGAACGCGTAGCGGCGAATCTCGCCGGGCTCAAAGACTTCATCGTCGATGACGCTACCGAGGCTGGTTGATGCGTCCACCGCCGTCATCGTCATAAAGACGAAATCCACAAAGCCCGTCGCTGCATCGTTGCCGCTGACCGTCAGCGTGTAGTCGCCGCCCTGCAGTGCGATCGCCTCGACGTCGTCCACCGTGCCAGTGCGGTCCAGCACGGTCCGGCCCAGGGCATCGTCAAGACGCCAGCTCAGGCCGCTGCGGTTGTCCGTCGCCAGTTGGTCAAGCAGGTACACGCCGGCCGGGAGCCCGGTCAGCTGAAAACGGTGTTCCTGCCCCGGTGTTTCAAGGTCAGCCGTCGCGACCGTATCGGGGGCCAGCGGGCTTTCCTGATCGATCACCTCGTGCACCGTGAGCGTGCCGCTGACCGCAGTCGCCGCGCGGCTGCGCAGCGACAGCACATAGACCCCGGCGACCAGATCCAAAGGCTCGGTCAGGGCGCCAAGGCTGGTGCCCCAATCAATCACGACCTGGCCATCGGCGCGCAGCAGGCGCCACTGTGCGGCACTGGCGGCGTGAGCGAAGTCGAAAGCCGGGTAGACCCTGGTCGGCGCGGACAGGGTGAAAGCCCAGGCCTGCGCCTCGGAGACATCCGCGCTGGCATAGGCCGCTGATGCATCAAGCGTCAGGGCGGTCGGCACCGGCTCGGCCTCTGGCCGCACTTGCAGCGAGAACCCACCGGCGTACTGGTTGCGACCGCGCACTTCGATGCGGTTGGGTCCGGCCGGCAGACCGATCCTGTCGCTGGCTAGTGGCACCGAACTGGACCAGTCGACGCGCACGTTACCCACCGCATCGGTCAGGCGATAGCTGAGCTGATTACTGGAAGCCGGACCACCAAACAACAGGCGTACCGGCTGTGCTGCGGGGAGATTAAGGGTAAAGGTATGCGACGCACCGACGCCGCTCAGCGCGGGCGATGCGGTCTGGTCGAGCGCCAGCGCGCTCTCGGTGTCTTCCACCGCGTGCAGGATGAAGCTGAATTGCCCGTCGGTCGCGCCGCTCTTGCCGCGCACGGTAACCGTGTAATCACCGCCCATCAGCGACACCGGACCAAGATCCCCCAGGGTGGCGAGATCCTGCGCGATGACCCGACTAAAGCGATCTTCCAGCGACCAACTCATCTGGTTGATGTTGACACCATCAGTGCGTGCCAGATAAACCCTCTGGCCCGGAGTCAATCCAGACAGGGCATAAACCTTTTCTTGGAGGCCGACGATCGTGCCGGACACTTCCTGGTCAAGAGCGATGGCCTGCGGCGCGGCTCGGAGCGCGGTGCTGATCAACAGCATCGGCAAGATGGCAAACAGCAGCATCCAGATGCTCAGTCGTCCGTCGCTCAAGCGGCTCATCTTTCGTGTCGTCATACTCGCCCTTCCCGGACATCGTGATCTTTCGAGAGGGACAAAGCGTGTATCCACAGACCGCTGCAAGGTTGAAGACAATTTGAAATCAGCGTGAAAATCACGGCACCTGACCGAATTGCTGTGTCGGCAGGCGGAACGCATCGCGGAAGATGAGGTCACCGCCTGGATCGCCGGGGTCGGGGGGCTGGTCAGATCGGGTCACGGTGAGCGAGGCGGTGCCATAAAACACGTCGGCTAGTGGCTCTCCGGATGGATTAGTGGCATTCAGATCGATGGAGAAACTGCCGCCGTCCAACAAAACGCCGCTCAGCACGGCGCTGTCACGCTGGGTGATCTCGAAGGGCTGGTCATCAACCAGGTCGGTCAGCGGCTGGCCGTCGATGAAAAACTCGCTGCCGATCACGTTGAGCCGACCACCGCTGAACACCTCGAGCTTGTCGCCGATGCTGCCGCCGCTGAAGTGCAAGGTCGCGCCCTGGTCAATATCCAGGAGTGCCCCGACCGTACCGCCTTCGAGAAACATCGCCGTGGGGGCGTCGAAACCGCTCAGGGTCAGATTGGTATCGATGGCCCCGCCGGTCATGCGGACGGTCACACCGCTGTCGAAGACG
>JAZBOC010000178.1:0-2896 GCA_036353315.1 Wenzhouxiangella sp.
ACGGTGCTGCTGCTGTGCTTGCTGGGGGCGTCTGGATCGTGCTCGGTATCACCACCCGGGAGGACCGAGGCCTGCCGGATGGCGATCGAGGACGAAATGACGATCCCGGCTGATTACGCGGGCCGGAAAATACCGCTGTACTTCATCATTCACGGAGACTGTAAGCTATGATCGACCGAGTCCGTATTGCCGTTGAGACGGCGCTTTTTGTGTTCCAGCTTTTCAGCCGCCTGCCGGCGGCGATCAAGGCAGTCGAGGAGGCCATGCCGGGGCAGGGGCAGGGCGAGCTCAAGCTGCGCATGGTGCGGCTGTGGATCGAGGCCGCCGTGGAGGCCGCTGACGGGCTGGCGTTGAGCTTTGAGGATCTGTGGCCAAAGGCGCAGTCGGTTATCGGGGACATTGTTGCATCGTTCAATGAATCCGGTGAGTTCGAGAAGCCGCGACAGCCAGAATAAAAAAAGGGCTGGGGCCCGGCCGCGCGCCGGGCTTTTTTTCGCCCGGAGTGAAGCATAAGTGTTGACACCGGTCGCAGTTATGCTAAAGTATGTAAATACAGCGGCACGGGGCTGCTGGCAAAGGAGGCAACACAATGGAGCACTACAGCGACTTGATCGAAGACCTTGATCGGCATGACGCAAACTGGCGGTATGTTCACCGCGGCGAAGATTCTACTTACTGGGCTGATGCCCGCGACCTGATCGATGAAACGAGCCTGCGGGATCGGGTGATCGAGTGGGGCTGCAAGGAATCGCCGCTGACCTTTGAGGAATCAGTGCCGGCGTGGCTGCTGGCAGAAAATGCGGGCATGTTTGTGATGAAGGTGGCCAAGTCCAAAGGCGAGTTCCGCGAGTACTACATGGCCGAGGTCTGGCGCGATGTGGGCGTCTGGCTTCTTCAGCGGCTGCTGGATAAGGAGGGCGAAGAATGATCATCATGCCGACCGGGCTGAGCCAAGCCGAGTTCAATCAATGGATGGATGGCGTAATGGATGCCTATCTGGGCAGCGCGCGCCCCGTCAATCAATCCGAAGCTTACCTGCGCGGCTACGACCAGCAGCGCGATCATGAAGGAGAGAACCATGCGGACAAGCGTTAGCACTGACCAGATTTTCAAGGCCCGGCGGGAGGTCGGGCGCAAGGTGCGCGGCGTCGTGGCGGATGCCGTGAACGATCACTTCAATCACAAGTACGCGACCCTTGAAGGAATCCTCAACGTCCTTCGCGAGCCGCTGGATGATTGCGGGCTGGTCATCATGCAGCACCCTGTCAGCGACGAGAACGGCGTCGGCATTGAAACCCGACTGATGCACGAAAGCGGCGAGTGGATCGAGCAGCACTTTACCCTGCCGCTGGGCAAGCCAGACCCGCAAAAGGGCGCCTCGGCGATTTCCTACGCGCGGCGCTACGCGATCACCGCCCTGTTCCAGCTGCCCACGCTGGACGATGACGGCAACGAGGCGGCGGACCCCGGCCCGGCCACGATCACAGATCAGCAGGCTGGGGAGCTTCTGCAGATGGCCGAGCAGGCGGGCCTGAGTGAAGATCAGCTGACTGCATGGCTCAAGGTGCCGGCGGTGGGTGATCTGCCTGTCGGCGGCTTCCAGCGCGCTGTATCGGCGCTGAAAGCGAGAATTGCAAAGCAGCGGGGGGGCGCAGAATGAACGCAGAGCAGGGTACGGCCGAATGGCATGATGCGCGCGGCCTGAGAGTGACAGGGTCCCGCATTGGCGCGGTGCTAGGGGTGTCGCCGCTGACGTCGCGGCGGCAGATGATGCGCGACATGGCAGACTGGTATTTCGGCAATGCCCGGGATATCAGCCACCTTCCGCCCATCCAGTACGGGGTAAGCAATGAGCCGCGGGCGCTTGAGGACTTGGAAATGATCTTGGGCGAGCCGATCATTCCCACCGGGTTCCACCCGCTCGAGGACTGGGGCGGCGCAAGTCCTGACGGCTTGATCAGCGGCGCGGTGGTGGAGGTGAAGTGCCCGTACAAGCTACGCCACGCGCGCGACTGCGATTTTGCGCCCTTGGAGCAGCAGCCGCATTACTGGCATCAAGTGCAGGCCGAAATGGCCGCGACGGGGCTGCAGCGCGCAGTGTTCTTCCAGTGGTCGCCCCACGGGCACAAGCTGGAAACGGTTGACGCCTCCCCGGATTGGGTCGATGGGGTCCGCGGGCCGGCGCGGGATTTCCTTGCCGAGCTGCGGCTGCTTATCGAGCACCGCGAAAAGACTGGCGATAGCATCCCGCGGGCAGAACAGGAGCTTGCAGACCTGCTGGAAGAGCGAGACCGGATCGGTGAGCGGATCAATGAGCTCAGGGACGAGCTTTTTGCGATCAACGGCTGCGATTATGACGGCAACCTTGTCAGCGTTTCCAAGGTGATCAGAAAGGGCAGCATCGATTACGCGGCCGCGGCGAAGTCGCTGGCCACAGAGGAGACGGATTTCGAGCAGTTCCGCAGGGCGGGCACGGAATCCTTAACAGTGCGCAGGAAAAAGCAGGAGACTGAATCATGAACGTTTGGACATTTACTGGCAATCTCGGCCGCGATGCCGAGCTTCGGCACACGCAAACCGGGCTGCAGGTGACAAACTTCAGCGTAGCGGTGCGATCGGGGTATGGGGAGCGAGAGCAAACCACGTGGGTCAAGTGCGCCCTGTTCGGCAAGCGGGCGGAGGCGCTGACGCCCTACCTGAAGACTGGCCAATCGGTTGCGGTATCGGGCGAGGCCACCCTTCGGAAGTGGCAGGGGCAGGATGGTCAAGATCGTTTCTCCCTTGAAGTACGGGTGTCTGAGATCGACCTGCAGGGCAGTCGCGATACCGCGGGGGGTAGCGCCGGGCAGCAGGCGAACGGCCGGCAGGCGGGCGCACAGGAGCCCCAGCAGCGGCA
>JAZBOC010000013.1:0-9607 GCA_036353315.1 Wenzhouxiangella sp.
CAGACGCAGAATCTCGATCTCACGGGCGCTGAAGCCTTCAACCGGTGGCCGATCGTCGCTATAGGCGTAGCGGTTGCGGACCAGCCGCGGGGTGACCGGCTGGAGCACGGTTTCTCCACCGGCCACTCGGCGTATGACGTCTTCGAGTTCTTCGGGTGAAACGTCCTTGAGCAAGAATCCGCGCGCCCCGGCTTCGGCAGCCTGGAGGGTCAACTCGGCCTCGTCGAAGGTCGTCAGCAAGATTACCGGCAGATCGGGGAAAGTCTCACGTATGCGCCGGGTCAGCTCGATCCCGTCCATGCCGGGCATGCGGATATCCGACAACACCAGGTCTGGCCTGACGGTCTCGATCTGGGCCAGCAGTTCCTCGCCGCCGTCGGCCTCGGCCACGACCTCGATACCGTCCAGATCGCGCAGCAGGGCCTTCAGGCCTTCGCGCACCAGGGCCTGGTCGTCGGCCAGGGCGATGCGCAGGCTCATGCGCCTGGCTCCAGCGGCAGACGGGCGGTCAGGCTGAGGCCGCCTCGAGTGGAGGGTTCGAGTTCCAGATCGCCGCCCAGCTCGACCAGGCGCTCGCGCATGAACGACAGTCCGTTGCCCGGGGTCAGCGGCCACTTCAGCCGGCCATTGTCCTCCAGGTGCAGACGCAGCTGCTCGCCGTCGCGCCCCAGCTCCAGCCAGGCATGACGGGCGCGACCGTGGCGGGCGGCGTTGGTCAGGCCTTCCTGGATGACGCGCAACAGGGCCTCGGCCTGTTCGGCCCGCGGCACGCGCAGTCCAGGCTCGAGCCTCATCTCGACCTTCGGGCTGGGCAAGGGCTCGATCAGCTGCCGGATGCCCAGGGCCAGATCGATGCCGTCGTTCTGGCGCAGCTGGCGCACCACGGCACGCAGATCCTCCAGCAAATCGCCGGCCAGGCTGGTGGCCTGGTTCAGTTCGCTGCTGTCGGTCAGACCAGGCTGTCGCGCCAGATGATGCAGGTTGAGCTTGATCGCGGTGAGCTTGTGGCCAGCCACGTCATGCAGTTCTCGCGACAGGCGCAGACGCTCCTGATCGCGCGCGGTTTCGCTGAGCAGACTGCGAGTGGCCATCAGATTGGCATTGACTTCCCGCAACTCCTCGGCCGTGCTCTCGGCACGCCGCGCATAGTGAATGATCAACGCGGCGAACGCCTGAAACGCGCCGAAGGTCATGGTCTGGGTCACGGTCCAGTTCCATGCCCAGCCCCAGCGAAATCGAAGGATCAAGGCAAACAGGACGTTGATCGCCAGCAGAATCAGGAGCGCTCGACGACCCGGGAAGATACTGACGACCATGGTGGCCACAAGGACGAGGAGGATGGGCCCGGTATTGGTCCGGCCCAGCATCAGCAAACCCAGGGTGCAGACTGCCAGTGTGGCCAGGTAGACAGCAGCCAGCCTTGGGCGTGCCGCTTCGTCAGTCAGCAAAAGGCTGACCCACAGCACGACAAAGGCCAGCAGCGCTGCCTGGCCCGGCCAACCCAGGCCGTCGCCGGGCAAGCCGAACAGACCGGTCACCGATATGTAGACCCCGGCGATTGCCAGGTAGGCCGCCATAGCCAGTGGCGAGACCAGCTCCGAAATGTCCGACCTGGATAGATGGTTCATGGTCCCTGTATAAACCGCAAAACCGCCAGCGACAAGCCGACCAGGCAAAGTCATGACTTTCGGCACCCGGTTTACCTGACTTTCGGCACCTCATCAGCGAACGCGATTTTCCGACACTGGATTCCACATTCACCGCGGAGCAACACGCTGATGACCCTGGAAAGCCTGCTGAAACTTTTTGTTCTGCCGCACGTCTTCGCCGGCACCGCCGCCCTGGCCTTGTTCTGGATGGCCGCCGTCCTGCGCAAGGGCAGCCCGCTGCACCGACGCGTCGGACAGGGCTACCTGCTGGCCATGCTAGCCATCATCATGACGGCGTTACCGCTGGTCGCCCTGACCTGGATGCGCGGATATGTCGTCATGTCCGTTTTCCTGGGCTACCTCACCTTGCTGATCGCGCTGACCTGCCGCAACGCCTTTTGTGCGATTCGCTTTCGGCGCGACCCGGATCGCTTCGTCGGTCGGGACATGCAGGTGCTGGCAACGATCACCGGTCTGGCCGGCATTTTCGTAGTGGTAACCGGGTTGACTCGCCAGGCCTGGATCCTGGTGGCCTTCGGCATGATCGGGCCCGTCATCCTCTACCAACTGGCCAAGCGGCTCCGGGCTCACAGACGCGGCGAGGTGCTCGAATCCAACTGGTGGCTGAAAGAGCACTACGGCGCCATGATCGCCAACGGGGTGGCTACTCACATCGCGTTCTTCCAGATCGGCCTGATGCGGCTGCTACCCGGCCTGGAAACCGCAGTACTGCAGCAAATGGCCTGGTTCGGTCCTCTGGTGATCGCCTTGCTGGCCGGCAGGTGGCTGGATCGTCGCTACCGCCACTGGCCGCGTGCCGGACAGGCCAGCGCCGGCGCCTCGTGAGGTGCCGGCGAGGCTCCTCTGTGCATCAAGAATCCTCCGCAATGCTCAAAAAAATCGGCCGTGAAGGGTGGCAAATCAGATTCTTGACGTCTTCCGCGCCCCGAGAGCATCGGACATGCCGCGCCCCTGGGTCAAACCGGAGGACGACGGCCGCTGATAAAAAATATCAGCGCAACCACAAGTCCTACGACGAACAGAATCCAGGCAATACTTGATGCCGTTCCTGCAACTCCGGAGAGACCTAACGCTCCCGCGATGAGTGCCACAATCAAAAAAACCAGGGCCCAACTCAACATGAGCTTTCTCCTTATCGAGTGTTCCTTCACCCTACTAGACAGCGCCACAGCAAATGCCCAAAAACCCCAAATCCAACGTTGACTGGTCGTGCTCAGCGAGTTGACGCTAGTAAGCCATGCGGCCCACTAAATCCCGATCGCCCAGTCCGGCAGCACGCCCAGCGCCCAGGTCTCGAGCACTTTGTCCAAGCCGGTCAGGACCAGCACGGCCATGATCGCCAGCACCCAGCCCAGCAGCTTCTTGCCCTGGCGGGCGCGCTGCAGCAGGCCTGGTCGAAGACGGTTGAGCGTGCCGGTGGTGATGAAGCCGGCCGCGATCAGCACCAGCGCGCAGCCGATCCCGAAAGCCAGCATCACCGCAAAGGCCATGCCCATGCTCTGGCCGATCGAGGCCAGGGCGATCGCCGCACCCAGGGTCGGCCCAACGCACGGCAACCAGACCAGGCCCAGCAACAGGCCGATGCCGAACTGTCCGGCCGACCCGGAGGTTTCGTCCGGATCCGGCGGGGAGAAGCGCGACATCACCAGCGAAAGGTGCTGGTTGACCCACAGGCCCACGCGCTCGACCAGCAAAGTGAGGGCCACCAGCAGCAGCAGAATCGCGGCCAGGATGCGCAGCCATTCCGTGTCCAGCCCGAGATTGAGAAAAAAGAAGGTCAGCACCGTGCCGCCGGCGGCAAACGACAAGCACAAGCCCAATCCCAGCAGCCAGGGGCCGGCCCGCCCGCTGGTGGCTGCCGAAGCCATCACCGCCGGCACCAGCGGCCAGACGCAGGGGGACAGAATGCTCAGGGCGCCGGCCAGGGCGGCCAGCGGGATCGAGCTCAGCTCAATACTCAAGTCTCATTCCTCGCCGAAAGCCGCCGCGCGGTTGATTTCGGCGAAGATCACCTCCGGCCGGGTCTCGGCGACGCTGAACCAGTGCTGTCGTTCACCCTTGAACAGCAGCAGGGTCGACTGACGCGGGGCGCGGAAACGCCGCACGGTCGCGCGGTCATTGTCATAGTTGACCGTCAGAATGTGCAGATCCACCTCGGGGTGTTCGGCCTGGTAATCGGCCAGGATTTCATGCTGGCGGGCACAGGTCGGGCACCAGGTGGCAAAGATATCGACCAGCACCAGCGCATTTTCGGCCTGCAAGGCCTCGAATCTTTCTTGACTGAACTCTTCGGCTTCCAGTGCCTGAAGCGGCGCCACCAGGAAGAAGGCAAGTATTGAGCCGACCATGTATTTCATCTGCGAGTCTCCGTTTTGGGGTATCAGCCGCTGAGCCAGGCTTCGAGCGGGGTGTTGGCCGAATGGGCTTTGGTGCAATATCTGCAGCTGTTTTCGTGACCGATGGTCAGCAGCACCAGCTGCTTTTCGGTTGCGCCGAAGTCGGTTTTTTGAAAACCAGCAACAGGCTCATATAGGCCTTGAGCAAGACCGGAGATCGGCCGGAAGCATTGCAGAAACACTTTAGTGTCAGCCGGTACATCAGGCGATATCGACGTCAACTGAGCGAAAGCGCACCGCGGAAGGGTACAGGCGGCCAGGAACGACCCGAGGGCCGACGTCTGGCCTGGCCGATCAACATCAGCACCGCAACGGCACTGTGACCGAGCGGGTCCAGCTGCGCAGTAACGCCGCCTTCAGTAGAGCCAGATCAGTCTTTGATCAGCCGCTGCGGCCCAGCTGGATAACCGGCGCGAAGAAGATCATCAAGATGAACCCGGCGGCAGCCAGATAGAGACCGGTGCGCACGGGATGGCGGCGGAGGACGGACCAGAAGGTCTCGGCCCGGCCCTCCTGGCGGGCCTGCTCAAGCTCAGCACGCACGCGCAAGCTGCGCGCGGCCTGATATTCGTCCATCAGGGCACGGGCGCGCGGATAGTCATCGGGATCCTTGAGCCAGATGCCGCCGGCGCTGATGCCGAACGAGCCCGGCGGGGTCGAATAATGCTCAATCCCGTGCTCGTCCATCAGTTCCGCCACTTCATGCGCCTCCTCATCGCTGACGTGGCGCAAATTGAGCAGCTGCCTGGCCATCAGCCGTCAGGCCTCATCGCCGGCGCGACCAGTAAGGTGGTCGCGCGCCAGGTCATCACAAGCTTCATGAAGTCGTGCTCACTCCCAGGAATTGGCCAACACCCTCAAGAAACATCTGCACTGAAATTGCGACCAACAGCATGCCCATCAGGCGTTCCGTGGCGATCAGGCCGCGCTGGCCCAACAACCGCTTGAGCAAGGGGGCAGCCAGGAGGATCACGGCCGTTGCTCCCCAGGCCAGCAACACCGCGACGGTCCAGATGCCGAGCCGCCCCGGCTCGCCGGTCGCCAAGAGCAAAAGGATGGCCATCGCGCTCGGCCCGGCGATCATCGGCACCGCCAAGGGCACCAGAAACGGCTCGTCGTGATCGTCATCGTACTCGTCGCGACTCGTCCTGGGTACGGGGAAGATCATTTTCAGCGCGATCAGAAACAGGATGATGCCGCCGGCCACACCAATCGAGGCCTGGCTCAAGCCCAGAAAGGCCAGCACGTATTTTCCGGCGAACAAGAAAAACAACAGCAGACCAAGCGCCAGAAAGAGCTCCCGTATCAGCACGAAATAGCGTCGCTCCGCCGGCACCTTGTCCAGAACCGCCAGAAAGATCGGAATGTTGCCGAGCGGGTCCATGACCACGAACAGCAGGATGGCAGCGCCAATCAAATCCATCGAGAGAGCTTACTCCAAAGTTCGGCCGTGACCGGATGTGCGGCTAGCTGCCGTTCAGATCCGGGCAGTCAGCTGCGCTCGGCAGCAACGGCTCGAAATGCTTCAGCGCGCGCGCATACACCCGACGCTTGAATGAAATCACGTTCTTGGCCGGGTACCAGAAATCAACCCAGCGATAATGATCAAATTCCGGATGATCGACGGCATCGAGCCGAAAAACGGCGTCGTCGGCCAGGAAATGGAGCAGGAACCAGACCTGCTTCTGGCCGATGCAGATCGGTCTCTGGTGACGTCGCCGGTAGCGTCGGGGTAGCCGGTAGCGCAGCCATCCAGGCGTGGCGCCCAGGACGCGAACGTGCTCGGGCTGAAGCCCGGTCTCTTCACCGAGCTCCCGGTACATCGCCTCGATCGGCGTTTCATCTGTATTCATACCGCCCTGGGGAAACTGCCAGCCGTCCTGTCCGGCGCGCCGCGCCCAGAACACCCGACCATCATCCCTGGCCAGCACGATGCCCACGTTGGGGCGAAAACCGTCCGGGTCGATCATCGTTATCGCTTGTCGCGGACCGGCTGTGATACCGTGCCGCAAAATAGAATCTACCCGAATGGTAATCAATTCCTGCCCCGATTGTCAGCCATGCGTCGCCACGCTATCTGGCCCGTCCTGATCGCCCTGGTGCCGGCGAGCCTGCTTCTGGCCGTCTGCTGGGGCAGCGCCGGATGGGCGTGGCCAGGACAAGCCGACCCAGCCATGGCGCGCGTCATCATGGAGCTGCGCCTGCCGCGCGCGCTGGCCGCGCTGGCCACCGGGTCCCTGCTGGCGGTGGCCGGCTGTCTGATGCAGGTCCTTTTGCGCAATCCTCTGGCCGATCCTTACGTGCTGGGTCTGTCAGGCGGCGCGGCCGTCTTTGCACTGCTGGGTATGACCCTCGGACTGAGCTTTCTCCCGGTGCCGGTGCTGGCTTTTGCCGGGGCGCTACTGACTATGGTCCTGGTATTCGTCCTGGGGCGGGGCAGCGGGCCCTGGAGCGCGACCCGGATACTGCTGACCGGCGTGGTGCTGGCCAGCGGCTGGGGGGCAGTGATCTCCCTGATCCTGGCGCTGGGCCCCGACGCCTCGCTCAGAAGCATGCTGTTCTGGCTGATGGGGGATCTCAGTTATGCCAGCCTGTCGGCCTGGTGGCTATTGCCATTGGCGCTGGGCCTGGGGCTTTTGTGGTTGCGCGCGCGCAGTCTGAACGTATTGGCTGGCGGTCAGCTGCAGGCCGCCTTGCTGGGGGAGGCCACCGTACAGCGATTCTGGGAGATCTACATTGTGGCCTCGCTGCTGACTGCGCTGGCGGTATCGCTTGCGGGCGCGATCGGCTTTATTGGTCTGGTCGTTCCCCACCTGATGCGCCTGGTCGTGGGCGCCGACCATCGCCGACTGATACCCGCTGCGGCGCTGTTCGGCGGTGCTTTCCTGGTCGTGGCCGACACCATCGCGCGCAGCGCCTTCGGACCGCGTCAGCTGCCGGTCGGTGTCCTGACTGCGCTAATCGGAGTACCGCTGTTCCTGCTTCTGCTTAATCGCGCAGTGAGGATTCGCTGATGAGCTCGGCGATCGACGAAATCCTGCTTGAGGCGACCGGGCTTTCGGTCACGATCGGCCAGGTCCAGGTGGCCAGGGAGCTTTCTCTGGCGATCCGGCCCGGCGAGTTCTGGGGCTTGCTGGGTCCAAACGGGGTCGGCAAGACGACTCTGCTCAAGACGCTGGCCGGGCTGCATGTCCCGAATCAGGGTGAAGTGTTGCTGGACGGACACAGCCTGTTGAGCCAACCACGACGAGTGATTGCCCAGAGGCTGGGCATGCTGACCCAGAACACCCGCTACGCCTTCGAGGCCAGCTGCGAAGAGACTGCGCTGGTCGGTCGCCACCCCTATCTGAGCGCATGGTCGAGAGAGTCGGACACCGATCGACAGCTGGCACGCCAGGCATTGGACGACCTGAATTTGCTGCACCTGGCCGACCGCAGTTGCATGCAACTATCCGGTGGCGAGTCTCGACGGCTGGCGCTCGCCACCCTCTTGGTTCAGAATCCAGCGGTTCTTTTGCTTGACGAACCAATCAATCATCTCGACCCTGCCAACCAGGTCGCCATGCTCAACGTACTTGCCCAGCGCGTGCGCGACGGGAGAAAAGCGGCGGTCATGGCCTTGCATGAGGTCAACCTTGCGACCTGCTACTGCAGCCACGTGATGTTGCTCTACGGCGATGGCCAATGGTCGGCGGGACGCACCGCAAAGCTGTTGACCGACACGAACCTCAGCGCCCTTTATCGTTGTCATGTCCGGTTAGTGGACGACGGACTGCACCGGGTGTTCGCGGTGGCGGGCCAGCCCCCGGACAAAGGTTCTTGAAGCGCCACTTTGACCTTGTAACTCCACAGGCCTATGGCCTGAGGCTTGCTCACCCGGGCCCGGGGCGCGTTGCGTTGGGAAGCGCGGTCTTCATCTCCCGGTAGGCCGAAATCATCGGGGCGAGCTCGCCTTCAAATCGGTCGGAGAATCCGATCAAAGCCGGACTGATCGGTGCTCCCGGGCCCGGGGATCGGCCGGGGAAAACCCTCCAGTCTTGCTCACTGCTTTTCCGCTCAATGCGGGCCGGCACTTCCAGTCCCAGATGCGCAAACAACGCAGTGCGGGTTCCCTCAGGGTCGGAAACCAGATCCTCATAGTCCACAACCAGAACCGGATTCGGCAAGACTGCGCGCCAGTGGTCAATCAGTCGCTCGGTCAACGCGATGGCGCGGCCGATGCTCTGAAGATCGTAGGTATAGCCGTGCCCGGTCTTGAACTTCTTGAAGTACAGGGAAACCCCCAGGTCCGGCGCCCGGCGACGGCACAACACCACCGGTGTATCAGGGTGCACCATCCCGAAATAGCCGAGCCGGGTGAGGTTTGCCGGAGAACTGTCCACAAGCCAGCCGGCACCCACTCCCGCCAGAGGATGCTTCGCGTAGGCCTTTGCAAACGGTGACCGTCCTTCACTGGCCTGCTTCCTGACGCCCTCAAGCAAACGCTTCTTGTCCAGCTTGGCCAGCGCTCGCCGAAGTCCGGCATATTCCCCGGCCGGAAAAATAGCGGCGTGCTCCGCCAACATGCTCTCGAGCATGGTTTTGCCCGACCTGGGCAGTCCGGCTACAACGATGACCTTGCACTCAGGAACAGCCGGATTGGCGGTCTCGAAATCCGCCCGCGAAAGGGTCAGCAGATGCCTGGGAAGTGAGTACTCGCGCCTTGATGGGTCAATGGGTTTCGCCGCAAGCGCGTTTCCTGCGCGGTAGTAGGCAAACCCGATACGATCCCGCTTTGCCTCTACATTGATCTGACCAAGAAAGAACAGGGCTCTGGCCCGCGAGGCCTCGCTTTTCCGCTCATCCAGCGCCCGAACCAGCATGCGAGCCGCCTCAGGGCCATCAGGATCCAGGCTTTCGAGATTTAGCCTGGCGGTGTAGCAGTTGAGGTTGTTCGGCTCCAGTTCGCAGCCCCTTCGGAGCAGCTTCAAAGCGTGCTTGGGCCGCCCTCGCTGAATCTCCAGCTGCCCAAGCGCCAGATGAAGTGGCATGCTGTCCGGAAAACACTTCAGCCCCCCTGCATAGGCGGTTGCTGCCTCATCGAACCGGCACAGACCCTCAAGCGCCTTTCCACGATAAAGCCAGGCATCTTCGGCTGAATTTCCGTCCAGATCATCAGTTCTGGCCAGAATGGCATGGAAATCATGCTTGCCCAGGATCGACCGCCAAGCCTGCATCCTGTCCAGCTTTTTCTTTGCCTGCATCTTCGACTCAATCGAGGGTTTCGATCCACATGATAGGCCGAAAGCCGGATCCACCGGTGATACACAGCAGGCTCGGATAGGGCAAAAATACATTTTCTGGGAATAGAAAGCTGACCTGTTTCGTTTACTCAGCAAATCAGCGTGTCAATCGGCTGATTTCCGCTAAAGACTATCTTTGAAGCACGAAACAAATCTGGAGGAAGTGATGAAAAAATTCAAAACCTTGGCCCTGACGGGACTGGCCTGCACGATGCCGCTGGCAACGGCCAACGCCACCATGCTAACCGGCGGCTTTACC
>JAZBOC010000001.1:0-8444 GCA_036353315.1 Wenzhouxiangella sp.
AGTCTTCAGAGGTATTCGCTGTAGGACTTTTCCTCGACGATTTGCGAACCTAGCTCCAGATTGATCGCCTTCTTTATAGCCGCCCGCTCGTCGTTGGTCACATAGACCGCGCGGGCCAACTCGATGAACCTTTCCCCGAAACGACGCGCGCGTTCTTCGTCGCGGATGGCGTCCTCAATCTCCCAGAGCTGTTCATTGACACGCTTGAGTTCGGATCTCAGGCGCACGGTCTCGGCATTCTCCAGCCCGGATCGTTGCCAGACATCTTCCAGCAGTTGCCTCTCGTGGGCGACGTTGGCGAGCTTCTCGGCATCTTCGATGCGCTCGGCCTTGATATCCAGAATGGTGAGCTTGTCCAGCAGCTCGCCCGGCGAAACAGGGGTCATCAATTCCATGCTGATCTCTCCTTTTTTGCGAGCATGGCCTGCAAAAAAGCCGCCTGAAGTTCATCCAGGCGGCTCTCGTCCACATGAGCTGCCGTGGCAGCCGGCAAATGTCTGTGGTGCCTAGCCTTCTTTCAAAGCCTTCATGCTCAGGCGAATACGGCCCTGCTTGTCCACTTCCAGAACCTTGACCTTGACCTTGTCGCCCTCGGCCAGCGCATCGGTCACGTTTTCGACCCGCTCATCGGAGATCTGGGAAATATGGACCAGTCCGTCCTTGCCCGGCAAAATCGTCACGAAAGCACCGAAGTTCATGATCTTGGTGACCGTGCCTTCGTAAACTGCACCCACTTCGACGTCAGCCGTGATCTGCTCGATGCGCTTGCGGGCATCGTCGGCGGCGGCCTGGTTGACCGACGCGATGGTGACCGTGCCGTCATCCTGAATGTCGATGGTCGTGCCGGTTTCTTCGGTGATGGCGCGGATCGTCGAACCACCCTTGCCAATCACGTCGCGGATCTTGTCCGGGTGGACCTTCATGGTGAACAGGCGCGGGGCGTACTGACTCATCTCGGCGCGCGGCGCCTTGATGACTTCGTTCATCTGCCCCAGGATATGACGACGCGCGTCGGTGGCCTGCTTGAGCGCCACGCGCATGATCTCTTCGGTGATTCCGTCGATCTTGATGTCCATCTGCAGCGCAGTGACGCCATCTTCGGAGCCGGCAACCTTGAAGTCCATGTCGCCGAGATGATCCTCATCACCCAGGATATCGGTCAGGACCGCGAACCGGTCACCGTCCTTGATCAAGCCCATGGCGATACCAGCTACCGGCGCCTTGATCGGAACCCCGGCATCCATCAGCGCCAGTGAGCCACCACAGACCGTGGCCATGGAGCTTGAGCCATTCGACTCGGTGACTTCCGAGACCAGGCGCAGCACGTAGGGGAAATCTTCGGTCTTGGGCACAACCGCCATCAAAGCGCGTTTGGCGAGGCGACCGTGGCCAATCTCGCGCCGCTTGGGGCCAAGCATGAAGCTGGTTTCGCCGACGCAGAACGGCGGGAAGTTGTAATGCAGCATGAATTGCTCTTTCGACTCTCCGTCCGGTGCGTCGATAATCTGGGCGTCACGGCCTGTCCCCAGCGTGGCCACGACCATGGCCTGGGTCTCGCCACGGGTGAAGATCGCCGAGCCGTGGGTGCGCGGGAACACGCCAAGCTGCATGTCCAGCGGACGCACTGTGGTCAGATCCCGCCCGTCGATGCGCGGATCGCCGGACAAGATGCGATCTCGCACCTGGGTTTTTTCCAGCTTGCCGAAAGCTTCCTTGACCTCGTCGAGCGCCGGCGCGTCGTCAGCGCCTTCTGGACAAAGAGTCTCGATGACGTTCTGGCGGACCGCGCCGATCGCTTCACGACGGGCCATCTTGTCAGTGATCGTGTAAGCCTCCGCAAGCCCGGCGCTGGCCAGCTCGGCGACCTTTTCAGCGAGGCCTGCCGGCTTGGCCGGCGCCTGCCAGTCCCACTTCGGTTTGCCGGCTTCAGCGGCCAGCTCGGCGATCGCCTCAATGGCGACCTGCATTTGCTTGTGCCCGAAGGTCACCGCCCCCAGCATTTCATCCTCGCTGAGCAGATCCGCCTCGGATTCGACCATCAGGACGGCCTTAGAGGTGCCGGCCACGACCAGATCCAGGCGCGAATCGGCCAGCTGAGTCTGGGTGGGGTTGATCACGTATTCACCGTTGACGAAACCCACGCGGGCCGCACCAATCGGTCCGTCGAACGGCAAGCCGGCCAGGCACACAGCGGCAGAAGCGCCGATCAGCGAGGGAATGTCAGCGTCAATCTCCGGGTTGGAAGACATCACCGTGGCGATGACCTGAGTTTCGTTCATGAAGCCATCGGCAAACAGCGGGCGCAGCGGACGGTCAATCAGGCGCGAAGTCAGCGTTTCTTTCTCGGTCGGACGACCTTCGCGCTTGAAGAAACCGCCGGGAATGCGGCCGGCGGCGTAAAATTTTTCCTGGTAGTTGCAGGTCAGGGGGAAGAAATTCTGCCCCGGCTTGACCTCTTTGCGCGCCACGGCAGTCACCAGGACCACCGTGTCGGCCATGGTGACCAGCACGGCCCCGTCGGCCTGTCGGGCCACGTGCCCTGTCTCAAGGGTGACGTCGTGCTCGCCCAACTTGAACGTCTTGGTAAACTTTTTCACTACAGTATCTCCACTTGTCGCAATGCAAAACACCCCGGATCAGCTCGATTAGCCGCCGGGGTGTTCAATTCCAGTCAGAAAGCCTTGAAGTCTTAACGACGCAGGCCCAAACGCTCGATCAGGTCGCGGTAGCGCTGAACGTTCTTCTTCTTGACATAGTCAAGCAGCGAACGCCGCTGGTTGACCAGTTTGAGCAGGCCTCTGCGAGAGTGGTGATCCTTCTTGTGGTCTGCAAAGTGACTCTGCAGATCCTGGATGCGGGCGGTCAGCAATGCGACCTGCACCTCAGGAGACCCGGTATCGCCCTCGGACAACTGGTGTTCCTGTACAACCTGCTGTTTCTGTTCTGCCGTTAATGACATTGGTACTTATTCTCCAAAAAGTCGGTGGGCGACCAGGCTTTTTCAGGAAACCCCCTTGAAATCGCTGGTCCGGCCGGGGGCCGGGGCGTGGTCAAGTCGGGCTTGGTGCAAAAGCCTGCTTTTCGCAACAATGCGTCGCCACAATCAGTCAAGCAGAGCATTGTAACCGCTTGAAAGCGGCGATGACAAGAAAAAGGGCGGACCAAATTCCGCATACGCGCAGATCAGGCATCCGGATATCGGCGTCGAATCGCAGCAATCTTGTCGACGCTGGCTTCGAGCGCATGAACGCATTTGGCGTCCAGTTTGCCGGCGTCGACCATTCGACGCAATTCGACCACGGCAGCGGCCACAGGCCAGGGATCTTTGTACGGGCGCTGACTGGTCAGCGCGTCGAAGACGTCGGCCACAGCGACGATACGGGCCTCCACCGGGATTTGATCGCCGGCCAGCCCGGCCGGATAACCCGACCCGTCCATCATCTCATGGTGCCCGGAAATGATGTTGAGCAGGGTCGCTGAGTCCGACAAACCCCGAGCTTTCAGTTTGTCGAGCACCTTGGTGGCAAGCTCAGTACCCAGGCGGACATGCTTTTGCATGACGCGACGCTCGTCTTCATCCAGCGGACCCGGCTTTTGCAGGATGCGCTCGGAAATACCGACCTTGCCGATATCGTGCAGCGGCGCGAAAAGAAATATGTGCTCGATCTTCTCGTCGCTCAAACCGTAACTGTCGGCAACCAAGAGGGCCATCAGGCGCGAATAGTGCGCTATCCGATCCAGATGTGGTCCGGCCTCAAAGTCTCGCTGGCGGGCCACCTCTCCGATCATCTGGACCGACTGCAGAATGCTGCGCGCCACGTCTTTCTCGGCCGCTATCGTCATCGTCATCAGGTTGCCGTGGAGCAGGGCATCGCGCTGGGCCTGTGCACTGAACGCCGCAGGCGCTGTGGCATTAAAGAACAGCAGGCCGATGAACTCTCCTCGGTCGTGCATCGGCACCGTAAATGACGACCGATAGCCTTGCTCCAGCAGCCACTTCGAGTGGGTCGAGTCCGGCCGCACGGTGCCAGGAATGTCGTCGATCACCCGACATTCGCCGGAATCAGCGAGTTGGCTGAGCGATCGACTCTCCGCCAGTTTGAACTCGTAGCCATCGATCGGCGTTCCGTGACGGGTGCTGCTGACGAAGGTCTTGAGCAGGTCCGTACCTGGGTCATAGAGCACGCAGGCCACTCGGTCGACTTGTGGAATCGCGCGCAGCAGCCGTTCGTGCACGGCTTCGATTCGCTCCCCCAGGGTGCCGTTGTTCCAGAGCAGGTTGTGTGGCCGGTGCTCCATGAACTCTCCTGAGAATGTCGTCATTCGATCTGCACGAGGGTGTAACGAGCAGGCGCAAACCGCTACCGTCCCGGCATTCTAGGGGGTCGCTACTCGTGCCGCAACAGCGGGTCCCGTCCGCAGGCCAGACGAATATCGGGGCCCGGCATCGTCGAAACCTTCACGTTCATCTGTTGTGCTGGCTGACTGATCTTCAATCAAAACCATCCACAGTAATCGGATGGCCAACAGAACAATCATAAGGTTAAGTAACGGTCAAACATGCAGCCAGAAACTCCGAAGCAATCGCGCGGCGCCCTGGGACGGACCGCGCTCATCTGCGCCCTTCTGCTGGCCGCGGGCGCCGCTACGCTCTTTGTCATCTTCAACACCGAGCCTACCGCCCAGCGCGATGGTGCGGTGCGCCAGTCCGCCTCGCTGGTCGACGTGACCCAGGGCGAATTCGGCAGCTTTCGGCCGGTCATCGCGGCGATGGGCACGGTTCGTCCGGCCAGGGAAATCGCCTTGAGCGCGCGCGTCGAGGGCGCAATCCTCGAGCTGCATGAAGCCTTCGTGCCCGGCGGATTCGTCGAGGCCGGTCAACAGTTGGTGCGTATTGATGAGGCAGATTACCGCGTCGCGCTTCAGCGCAGCCGCACGGCGCTAGAGCAAGCCTTGGCGAGTCTGGAAATCGAACAGGCCGAGCGCTCCGCAGCGGCTGCCAATTACCAGCGTCTTGAGCGCGAACTGCCGCCGGAACAGCGCGCCTTGGTGCTGCGCGAGCCGCAGGGCCGAGCAGCACGCGCCAGCGTGGACGCCGCCCGGGCTGACGTCGAGCAGGCAGAACTGAACTTGAGCCGCACCCGGGTCGAAGCCCCCTTCGATGCTCACGTGCTCACCCGCGACATCAACCTCGGCTCGCAGGTCGGCCCCGGAACCAGCCTGGGTCGGCTGGTCGGCCTGGACACGTTCTGGGTCGAAGCCACAGTGCCCGTCTCGCGCTTGCCCTGGCTGGCGATTCCTGACGGTGACGCAGCAGGTTCCAGCGCGGTGATTCGCAATCGTACCGCCTGGCCGGCCAATGCCGCGCGCGATGGCGAGGTCTTCCGGCTCATCAGCGAACTGGAAGGCGCCACCCGACTGGCGCGCATTCTGATCGCCGTTGATGATCCGCTCGCGCGTGACGGCGACCCAGCCATGCCCCGTCTGATGCTGGGTGAGTACGTCGAGGCTCGAATCGAAGGACGTGAAATTTCTGATGTCGTGCGCCTGGAGCGGCAATACATTCGCGCCGACAACACCGTCTGGCTGATGGTCGATGGCTCGCTCGTCATCCGGCCAGTTTCGGTCGTTTTTCAGGACGAGCGCTACGCCTACATTGACGAAGGCCTCGCGGCCGACGACCGGGTCGTCACCACGCGCCTGGCCACGGTCCGCGAAGGACTTCGGCTGAGGGTCGACGAAGGCGACGTAGACGGCCAGGACGGCGAGTCGTGAGCGGTTCACCGACCGGCAACGGCATTGCCGCGCGCGGCCCGATTGCCTGGATGGCGCGCAACCCGATCGCAGCCAACTTGATCATGGTCATCCTGCTGGCCGGCGGCGTTTGGACGGCGATCACGATGCAAAAGGAAGTTCAGCCGCGCTACGAGCTGGACTTCGTCGACGTCAGCGTGTCCTACCCCGGTGCGGCACCGGAAGAGGTCGAGCAAGGCATTCTGCTGCCGGTCGAAGAAGCCGTACGCGGTGTCCAGGGCATCCAGGAGCTCACCTCCACCGCCCGCGAGGGCTCCGGCTCGATCAACCTGGAGCTGGTCGCCGGGGTCAACCGCATGCGGGTCTACCAGGACGTCGACCAGGCCGTCTCCCAGATCCGCACATTTCCGGTCGATACCGAAGAACCGAGGGTGCGGCTGCGCTCCTGGCAGCGCGACGTCATGGAAATCGGCCTGTACGGTGAGATCGACGTGTGGTCTTTGCGCCAGCTGGGTGAACGGGTTCGCGACCAGCTGCTCAACCAGCCTAATATCACCCAGGTTGAGCTGGGCAACGTCCCGTCCTACGTCACCCACGTTGAAATCCCCCAGGACGTGCTACGTGAGTATGGTATGACACTGGCCCAGGTCGCCGACTTGATCGAGCGATCCAGCCGCGACGTGCCGGCCGGGGCCATCGACACCAGCCGTGGTGAGATCCTGCTGCGGATGAAGGAGCGTCGCGAGTGGGCCCGCGAGATGGAGGAGATCATCGTGGCCAGCTCTGCGACCGGCGCTCCGCTCCGCCTGGGTGACATCGCCGAGGTGCGTGACGGTTTCGAGGAAGTCGGTTTTCATTCCCAGTTCAATCGTCAGCCGTCGATCGAACTGGAAATCTTTCGAGTCGGTACCCAATCGCCGCTGCAGGTCGCCGCCGCCGTTCAGGCGGTCCTCGATGATCTGGAATCCAGCCTGCCGGAGGGCGTGAGCTGGCGAATTGACTCCAATCGCGCCGAGGAGTTTGCCGACCGGCTCCACCTTCTGCTCAAAAACGGCGCTCTGGCCATCGTCATCATCGTGC
The DNA here is from genome assembly GCA_036353315.1 of Wenzhouxiangella sp. Taxonomy (GTDB): domain Bacteria; phylum Pseudomonadota; class Gammaproteobacteria; order Xanthomonadales; family Wenzhouxiangellaceae; genus Wenzhouxiangella. Next base: position 6,835 of record JAZBOC010000001.1, read on the forward strand.
TGATCCTGGCGCTGTTTCTTGAGGCACGCCTGGCCTTCTGGATCATGATGGGCATGGCGATTTCTTTTGTCGGGGCGATCAACTTGCTGCCGGCCCTGGGGGTCAGCATCAACATGATCTCGATGTTCGGCTTCCTGGTCGCTCTGGGCATCGTCGTCGACGACGCCATCGTGGTCGGCGAGAACGTCTACGAACACCGCGAGCGGGGCCTGAGCATGATGGATGCCGCCATTGTCGGGGCCAGCGAGATGGCGTGGCCGGTCACCTTCAGCATCCTGACCAACATCGTCGCCTTCCTGCCGCTGCTGTTCATCCCCGGCATCATGGGCCAGTACTGGTCGCCGATGCCCATCGTGGTAATCACGGTGCTGGCGTTGTCGTTGTTGGAAGCCTTGTTCATCCTGCCCTCTCACCTGGCCCACATTCGGGAGCGCTCACACGCCAAATTTGGCGAGAGCCTGCACACCGTCCAGCGCCGTTTTTCCCGCGGGTTTTCCAGCTGGGTGGACACCCGCTACCGGCCGTTCCTGGAGCGCTGCGTTCGTCAGCGTTACGTCAGTCTGACCGCCGCCGTGGTGCTGTTGGCGGTGACCGGAGGCTACGCCATGAGTGACCACATCGGAATGATCATGATGCCCCAGCAGCCAGCCGACGAAATCGAGGCCGGCGTTCGCCTGCCGGTCGGTACCACGCGCGACGTTGCCGCGCAGATGGCGGTCGAGATTACCGAAGCCACGCATCGAATGTTCGAAGACAACAACCTCTACGAAGCGGCCGAGGGCATCAAGACCAACGTCCGCGGTCGGAGATTCATCGACGTGGAAATCGTCCTCCTCCCTCCGGCCGAGCGCGACATCACCACTCAGGAAGTCATCGAGCTGTGGCGCGACCAGATCGGCGACATCAAGGGCGTGGATCAGATCACCTTTGAGGCCGAACGCGGCCCGGGCAGCTGGCGCGACGATATCAGCATCGACTTGAGCCACTCCGATATCGAGGTTCTTGAGCGCGCGGCCACGGCGCTGGTTGAGCGGCTCGAAGCGTTCGCCGACACACGCGATGTCAACGACAACTACGAGCGCGGCAAGGCGCAGCTGGACTTCACCCTGCTGCCGGAAGGCCAGGCGCTGGGCTTGAGCCCGGTCGAGGTCGGCCGCCAACTGCGCGGGGCGTTCTTCGGCGACATCGCCCTGCGCTACCTGCGCGGCACGAACGAGATCGAGGTGCGTGTGCGCCTGCCCGAAGAGGAACGCGAGGATCTCCAGACCCTCGAGGCGTTCATGGTTCGAACCCCTTCCGGCGTCGAGGTACCGCTGACCGACGTCGCGCGCGTCGAGACCGGTCAGGCCTTTTCATCCATCAACCGCAGAGACGGCCGGCGCATCATCAACGTAGGCACCAACGTTGAACCCAAAACCGCCGTTACCCGCGTACTCGCGGCTGTCAACGAAGAGGTATTGCCCCAGCTGCGCGCCGACTTTCCCGGCATCACCTGGACTTTCGAGGGCAGCCAGGCCGAGCTGCGCGAATCCACCGCGGCTCTGTGGGGCGGGTTCGGGCTGGCCCTGTTTGCCGTCTACGCCCTGCTGGCGATTGCCTTCGGCAGCTAC
>JAZBOC010000179.1:0-2626 GCA_036353315.1 Wenzhouxiangella sp.
ACTCTCTGAAACTGGCGACCCAGTTCGGCCTCAGGCCCCGCGAGACCAGCGACATCATCGACCAGGTCAATGCCGCCATGGCCGCTTGGCCCCGCTTCGCCGACGAGGCGTCCTGCACCAGTAAGGTCACCCGCGCCATTGCCCAGTCCATCGGGCCGATCTGACCCCTCTTTTCCCGACTGTGCGCCGACGCCTTGCCACGATTGTTGTGACAAGTGCCACGACAGGTGTCATGACAAGTGTCGTGACAAGCGCCGAGAGACAAGCTGAATGAGGCACTTCTTATGGTTGAATCAGCAACCCCATTCCATTTCATGAATCTGCCGCCAGCCCAGGCATTCCACGTCCAGGCGGCGTTGCCTGGTGTCGCCGCCATAGACCAGCCGGAGATCGACTTCCGGCCGGGGAAAGAGGGAACGGGTTCGATCCGAATACTGGCGCAGGTGATCCAGAAAGGAGCTGTGAAGCGTTGCACCCGATTTGGCTTCGCAGGCAATCAAGCGGTTGCCTGACTGCAGCACGATATCGATCTCCGCTCCTCGGGACTCGCGGTAATGGTGCAGCATCGCCTGTTGCCCGCGATGGGTATGATGCTTGTAGATTTCAGCTGCTACCCAGCTTTCAAAGACCGCGCCACGCAGCGGATGATGCCGTAGTTCATCAGCATTGCGAATGCCGAGCAGGTGACAGGCCAGTCCGGCATCCAGAAAATGCAGTTTCGGGCGCTTGACGAGCTGTTTTTTGATGTTTGGGTGCCATGCCGGCGCCAGCATCAGTACGAAGCTCGTCTCGAGAATCGACAACCATTTGCGGGCCGTGTTGTGCGAGACCCCGGCATCGGCACCCAGAGCGCTGAGGTTGACCTCCTGTGCGGTGTGAGCTGCGCACAGGCGCAGAAAGTTTGAGAAGGTGCCGAGGTCGGAGACGTTCGCGATCTGCCGGACGTCGCGTTCGATATAGGTGGCGACGTAATCAGCCAGCCAACGCCTGGGGGCGATGTTGCGATCATGGATGCGCGGATAGCCGCCAGCGAACAGTGTCTGGAAGAGATTGTCCAGCGGAATGCCGAAGTCGTCGTACTCCTCCAGGCTAAGCGGCAGCAACTGAAGGATCGAGGTCCGCCCGGCCAGGGACTGGCTGACGCTGTCGGCCAGGGCAAAGTGCTGGGACCCGGTCAGGATGAAGCGACCCGGCGAGGCATCACGGTCGACGACTTCCTGAATGTAGCCGAGCACTTCCGGAACGTTCTGAATCTCGTCAAGGATCAGTCCATCGGGATGCTCGGCCAGCAGACCGCGTGGATCTTCACGCGCGAATTCACGCTGATCGAGGGGCTCGAGGTTGACGTAGCCGTAGTCGGGAAACAGCGCCCGACACAGCGTGGTTTTGCCAGACTGACGCGGCCCGGTGACGGTGAGCGCCGGGTATTGTTTGGCCAGCTCTCGCACGACCGGAGCAATTTTTCTGGGATGTGCCATGCATAAATTGTAAGCACCAATTACAGTTTATGCAATTTGTGTTGGGCGGGACTCGCAGAGCTAACCAGAATTTGGTTTCGCGACTGGCCAACAACGGTGCGCCGGTTTCGAGATCACTGGCCGCCGTCTGACAGTTGCTGCATGGGCGGAATACATTCCTCCCTGCGCGGTTTGATTTTCCTGCCGGTCCGGTTGCTGGGTGAGCGCCCGAGGATGGGCTGATAGACGGGCGCAACGATCGTGCATTGAAATCGCTCCGCTCCATCTGTCCTCCATCATCGCCGGTCTCGAGCGCCTCCCCAGCCGTCAAAATCAACCGCTCAATCTCTGCGTTCAAAGCGATCACTGAAAATCCAGGGCAGCTGAAATTCGACTGCGCCGATGTCGCAGCGGGCGTTGCCATCACCGTCGCCGTCCTGGGGTCGGGTGATGCCGCGCTGATCGGTACCGTCGCACTGCGGGTCTCCGGCATCCAGCAGCGGGCTGCCCGTCAGCGGAAGATGGGTCGGCGTGGGGCCGCCCTGATCGCCGAGGCCTGACAGTTGCGGCGTTTCTCCGGTTTGGTCGCCGGTGCCCAGCGTACCGAGGCAGCTTTCCTCAACGTAGTTGAATCCCAGAGAGTTCACGGCGTCCGAGAAAGGAAGATCGCAATCGGGCACGCCATCGCCGAGGCTGCCGTTACCGCTGATGACCGATTGATAGATTGTGGTCGGATTGTCGAAGATGTTTTCGGTGAGTACTCTCAGGCCGGTCGACTGGCGGATAGAAGTTGGGGGCGCTGGCCCGGTGGAATTGGCGGTGATGGTGCTGGATTCGAGCGACAGACTGCCCGATCGATCAATGAGGATGCCGCCACCCTCGCCAGCAGCGAAATTGCCGGATACGGTGGAGTTGACGATCCGAGTGGGGCCGCCGCTAAAAATCCCGCCACCGCTATTGCCAGAGGATTCATTTCCGCTGACGGTGCTGTCCCACAGTTCCAGACGGCCACGGAAATTCAAGATGCCGCCACCCCCGCCCGAACTGGCATTGCCCTGCACCTGCACCCGCCGCAGGATCAAGTCTCCGTCGCTAGTTGTGAGAATGCCCCCTCCGCCGCTGCTGTCGATCAGGCCGTTGACGACGCTGAGATCCTCCAGAACGAGGCT
>JAZBOC010000180.1:0-27832 GCA_036353315.1 Wenzhouxiangella sp.
GACCAGCGGCGGCGAGGCGAGGTAGTTCGCCCGCACGTCCGGCGAGATGCGGCCTTCGAAGTTGCGGTTGCCCGACAACACCGAGCAGACCACCATGTCGCGGTCCTTGACCGCCGCCTCGATGGCTTCGGGCAGGGGGCCTGAGTTGCCGATGCAGGTCGTACAGCCGTAGCCGACGGTGAAAAAGCCCAGCGCTTCCAGGTCATCGACCAAGCCGGCCGATTCCAGGTAGTCGGTGACCACCTTCGAGCCCGGCGCCAGCGAGGTCTTGACCCAGGGCTTGACGTTCAGGCCCTTGGCCCGGGCGTTACGCGCCAGCAGCCCCGCGCCCAGCATCACGGCCGGGTTGGAGGTATTGGTGCACGAGGTGATGGCAGCGATCACCACCGCGCCGTCTGACAGGTTGAAGGTCTGGTCCTTGTAGCTGACTTCGGCGCAGCCGGCCGGCAGGCGGGCGCCGACGGCCGTGCGGCCGCCTTCGCTGGCAAAGCGGGCTTCTTCCTTGCTGTGGGCGTCGTCGCGGTCTGCCGTCATCTTGGTCTTGGCGGCCAGGAAGTCGTTCTTGGCGTTGCTCAGCAGAACCCGGTCCTGGGGGCGTTTCGGGCCGGCCAGGCTGGGGACGACGGTGCCCATGTCCAACTCGATGGTATCGGTGTAGACCGGGTCGGCGTCACCGTCCTCGCGCCACAGCCCCTGGGCGCGCGCGTAGGCCTCGACCAGTTCACGGGGCCCGGCGTCGCGGCCGGACAGCTCCAGGTAGCGGATGGTTTCGGCGTCAATCGGGAAAATTGCGCAGGTCGAGCCGAATTCCGGCGACATGTTGCCGATGGTCGCGCGGTCGGCCAGCGGCAGATGGGTCAGGCCGTCGCCGAAGAACTCGACGAATTTGCCGACCACGCCCTTCTCGCGCAGGATCTGGGTGATGGTGAGTACGAGATCGGTGGCGGTGGTGCCTTCGGGCAGCTTGCCGGTGAGCTTGAACCCGATGACCTGCGGAATGAGCATGGAGATGGGCTGGCCGAGCATGGCGGCCTCGGCCTCGATGCCGCCCACGCCCCAGCCGAGAATGCCTAAGCCATTGATCATGGTGGTGTGGGAGTCGGTGCCGACGACCGTGTCCGGCCAGGCCAGCAGCTCACCGTCGACGTCCTGGCCGAAGACCACGCGCGAGAGGTGCTCCAGGTTGACCTGGTGGACGATGCCGGTGTTGGGCGGGACGACCTTGAAGTTGTCGAAGGCGCCCTGTCCCCAGCGCAGGAAGGCGTAGCGTTCCTTATTGCGCTGAAACTCGATCTGGTTGTTCAGGTCCAGCGAATCGGCCCGGCCATAGTTGTCGACCTGCACCGAGTGGTCGATGACCAGCTCGGCCGGCGAGAGCGGGTTGATCCGGTTGGGGTTGCCGCCGAGCTTTTTCATGGCATCGCGCATGGCGGCCAGGTCGACGATGGCCGGTACGCCGGTGAAGTCCTGGAGGACCACGCGGGCCGGGGTGAAGGCGATTTCCTGGTCCGGCTGGGCGTCGGCGTCCCAGTTGGCCAGGCCGGCCACGTCGGCCTCGGTGATGTTGACGCCGTCCTCGTGGCGCAGCAGGTTTTCCAGCAGGATTTTCAGGGAGTAGGGCAGACGCGCGACTGCCGGATGATGTTCGCCGAGTTTGTTCAGGCTGTAGAAGGCGTAGCGTTTGCCGGCGGCATCAAAATGATCGCGGCAGCCAAGTTCGTCTCGCATGGGAAATCCTCCAGAGTGATCCGCTGGATTTTAACATGCGGCCCGCGCCGCAGGATGCATCGGTCTCAGGCCGAGAGCAGCCCCTCGGCCTGGCTGAGCATCTTGCGGCGCTGGAAAACGAGTCGCCACTGGCGCCCACCGACCTGGTGCCAAAGAAACGCCGAGCGGATGCCGGCCAGCAGCAGGGCGCGGACCAGCGCCACTTTCTCGTCCTGCTTGAGAAACTCCGGCTTGCCGCTGATCGAGAGGCGAAAATCCAGCGTTGAGACATGGCGCTGGTAGACGTCAGCCAGCTGGCTGATCACGGATTCATCGAGCGGGTCCTCGCTTTCGCGCCAGCCGGATTCAACCAGGCTGATCGCCTCACCCAGGGCTTGCTGGCGGGCGCCGTCGCGCTGGATCCGGCGGGCCAGCTTGCCCATGCCCAGTGCATAGTTCAGACCGACGAGGTTGTCTTGCGCTGCGCGCGAGCTGAACAACTCGACCAGCACGCGCAGCCCCATCCGCACGCCGCCCAGACCGCCGTAGACGTCTTCGGTGGTCTGTGGATTCAGCGCGAAAATGCTGTCCAGGCTGGCCCGCGCCGCCTGCTGACTGCAGGTTCCTGAAGTGGCGATCTGGCGAACCAGCTCGCCGGCCTGAAGCATGCCGGCAAAGGCAATCGTGGCGTCTTTCATCATGCGTTCGCTGTCATCCAGTCCGGCGCGGGCGCGTTGCAAGATTCGATCACGCCGCCCCCTAAGCATCGATCGCCATCGTACAGCACCACCGACTGGCCCGGGGTCACGGCGCGCTGGGGCTGGTCGAAGCGCAGGTGCATCCGTGTGGCAGAAGCGTGCTCGACGGTGCAGGCCTGATCGGGCTGGCGGTAGCGGACCTTGGCGGTCAATCGCGTCCCCGCTTGCGGCGGCAGGCCATTGATCCAGTTGAGCTGTCCGGCGTGGAGTTCATCGGACATCAGCAGCCGGTGGGTGGAATCCTGGACGGCGCACAGCGCGTTCTGTGCCAGGTCCTTGGCAGCCACGTACCAGGCGCCCTCGGGGAAGCCGTTGAGCCCGCCGATATCCAGGCCCTTGCGCTGACCCAGGGTGTAGTGGATCAGGCCCGAGTGACGGCCGATTTCGACACCGTCCTCGGTCCGGATCGGCCCGGGCTCGGAGCGCAAATAGCGGTCGATGAAGGTATCGAAGCGGCGCTCGCCGATAAAGCAGATGCCGGTCGAGTCCTTTTTCTTCGCGACCGGGAGCCTGGCCTGTTCGGCCAGCTTGCGCACCTCGCTTTTCTCCAGTTCGCCGAGCGGAAAGCGCGCCCGTGCCAGCTGATCCTGGGTCAGGGCATAGAGAAAGTAGCTTTGGTCTTTGTTGCCGTCGCGTCCTTTGAGCAGCGTCACCGAGCCGTCTGCATGGTCACGTCGGCGGGCATAATGGCCGGTCGCGATCTCGGTCGCACCCAGGTCCAGCGCATGCTCGATGAAGGCCTTGAACTTGATTTCGCGGTTGCACAGCACGTCGGGGTTCGGGGTGCGCCCGGCGGCCAGCTCGGCGAGGAAGTGCTCGAACACGTCTTCCCAGTACTCGGTCGAGAAGTTGCGGCCATGAAAGGCAATGTCGAGCCGATCGCACACGGCCCGGGCGTCGGCGGCGTCGGCCTCGGCGCTGCAGCCTAAGTCCGGGTCGTCTTCTTCCCAGTTCTTCATGAACATCCCGGCAATGGCATGGCCCTGGCGCTGCAGCAGCCAGGCCGTGGTGGCCGAATCCACCCCGCCGGACAGGGCGACCATGATGTCGGGTTTGCGATCGATCATGATCGCCTACATGGGGTTGGTCAGGCGGCTTTCCCATCGGACGGTTCGGAAAAAAGCTCCGGACTCATCAGATCGATGAAGCGTTCGGCCTGGGGCGAGAGGTAAGCGCCACGGCGCATGACCACGCCGTAGGAGCGGCGCGGAAAGAACTCGCTCATGTCACGCACCAGCAAGCGCTGGCGGTCGGCGTCGGTAATGCAGATGCTGGTGACGATCGAGATACCCATGCCCTGGGCGACGTAGCGCTTGATCACCTCCCAGCCACCGACCTCCAGGGCCACGCGGAAGGGCAGGCCGTGCTTGCGAAAGACCATGTCGACCATCTGGAAGGTGGTCAGGCGCCGCGGCGGCAGGATCAGTCCATGGGGGCTGATGTCGGCTAGCCGGATCTCGCGCCGGCGCGACAGGGGGTGGTCTGGGCTCATGATGAGCACAGGATTGAAACGGTAGATGGGCTGATAGTCGATGTCGGCCGGCACGTCGAGCATGGAGCCGACCGCGAAATCGACCCGGTCCTCGCGAATCATGCCCAGGCCGTCGGCGCCGGTCACGTTATGCAAATGCACGTGGATGCCAGGATGCTGGCGCCGGAAACGCATCATCAGCGAGGGCAACAGGTGCATGATGGTGGATTCGCCGGCGGCGATCCGCACCTCACCGCTTTCCAGCGAGCCGTAGCGGCGGGCGAACTCGTCGGGCAGGGCGTCGATGCGGTTGACCAGCGGCCGGGCCATCTCGAGCAGAGCCTTGCCGGCCGGGGTCAGCTGGAGGCGCGGACCGTGGCGGCTGAACAGGGTTTGGCCGAGCTCCTCCTCCAGCGCGCGAATCTGCTGGCTGACCGACGGCTGACTGAGAAACAGGGTCTCGGCCGCTGCCGAAACGCTGCCGGATCGGGCTGTCTGGATGAACGCACGCAGGTGCTTGAGCAGATTACCTTTGTACACGGCAACATCAAGAATTGCATAAACCAATACTCTAAATTAAAAGATTTAATTTGCCAAATACTTATCCCCCCTCTAGGCTCCCGCTGTTATCCATACGCCCGCGAACGGAACAAGATGAAGCAACCCTCGCAGCAACACCCCTCTGACAGCCAGCGTGGCGACGTACCCGAGGTCGAACTTGGCGCTGGCTTACCCGAAAGCGCCCGCCCGTTGTTTTCCGGCGCGATGATGAATCTGCTCGGTGAGCTGGCCCAACGCTACCGGCCAAGGGTTGATGGGCTGCTCGAGCAGCGCAATGCCCGCCAGCAGCGCTTCAATGCCGGGGAACAGCCGGATTTCGATCCTTCGACGGTCGCGATTCGCGAGGGCGACTGGACGGTCGCGCCGATCCCTGCCGATCTGCGCGATCGACGCGTCGAAATCACTGGGCCGGTCGATCGCAAGATGATCATCAACGCGCTCAATTCTGGTGCGCGGGTCTTCATGGCCGATTTTGAGGATTCATCGACCCCGACCTGGACCAATATGCTTGAGGGGCAGGTGAATCTGTTCGACGCGGTGCGCCGAACCATCGAGCTGACTCAGCCAGATGGCAAGCACTACGCCTTGAAGGGCGATCCGGCGGTTCTAATCGTTCGCCCGCGCGGCTGGCACCTGGACGAGAAGCACGTGCAGGTGGCTGGCCGGGCCATCCCCGGCGGCATCTTCGATGCGGCGGTTTACCTGTTTAACAACGCCCAGGCCCTGCTCCAGCAAGGTAGCGGGCCCTACCTTTACCTGCCCAAGCTCGAGCACTGGCGCGAAGCCGAGCTGTGGGAGGCGGTGCTGACCGATATCGAGAAGGCGCTCCAGGTTGAGCCGGGCACCATCAAGGTCACGGTGCTGATCGAGACCCTGCCGGCGGTGTTCCAGATGGACGAGATCCTGCACGCGCTCAAGAGCCGCATCGTGGGTCTGAACTGCGGACGTTGGGATTATATTTTCAGCTATATCAAGTGTTTCCAAAAACATCCTGATAAAGTACTTCCGGATCGTGCCCAGGTCACCATGAAGGTGCCGTTCCTGAGCGCTTATTCTCAGCTGTTGATCAAGACCTGCCACCGGCGCGGCGCCTTCGCCATGGGCGGCATGGCGGCCCAGATCCCGATCAAGGGCGATGAGGCGGCCAACGAGGCGGCGCTGAAAAAGGTTCGCGAAGACAAGGAGCGCGAGGCGTCCAACGGGCATGACGGGACCTGGGTCGCGCACCCGGGTCTGATTCCGGTGGCCATGGAGATTTTCGATCGGCATCTCGACGGCCCAAACCAGCTCAAGGTCAAACGTGAGGATGTCCGCGTCAGCGCCGAAGATCTGGTCGCCCCGTGCGTCGGCAGCATCACCGAGGCCGGCCTGCGCGGGAACCTCAACGTTGCCATTCGCTACATGGCTGCCTGGCTGGAAGGTCAGGGTTGCGTGCCCATCAATCACCTGATGGAAGACGCTGCCACCGCCGAGATCGCGCGCGCTCAGGTCTGGCAATGGATCCGGCATCCGGCCGGAAAACTTGACGATGGGCGCGACATTGATCGGGCGCTTGTCAGCGCCTGGCAGACCGAGGAACTGGCGCGGATTCGCGCCGAGGTCGGCGACCCGGCGTTTGCCGACGGGCACTTCCAGGCCGCCGCCGATCTGATCACCGAGGTCACCGAAAACGATGATTTTGTTCCGTTTCTGACCCTGCCGGGCTACGACCGGCTGGACTGAAAACTTCAACTCACTACCGTAACTGCCAATGGGAGCACCAAACTGATGACGGATGCCAACAGCATCATCGCGATGGAGAAAGACTGGTTGGAAAACCCACGCTGGAAAGGCGTGGAACGCCCTTACGATGCCGCCGAAGTGATGCGGTTGCGCGGCAGCGTCACGATCGAGTACACGCTGGCGCGCATGGGGGCCGAGAAACTCTGGCGCCTGATGCACGAGGAGGATTTTGTCAACGCCCTGGGCGCGCTGACTGGTAACCAGGCCATGCAGCAGGTCCGCGCCGGGCTCAAGGCGATTTATCTGTCCGGCTGGCAGGTCGCGGCCGATGCCAACCTCGCCGGGCAGATGTATCCGGATCAGTCGCTGTATCCGGCCGATTCGGTCCCGGCTGTGGTCAAGCGGATCAACAACACTTTCCAGCGGGCCGATCAGATCCAGAGTTGCGAAGGCAAGGGTGACATCGACTGGTTTGCCCCCATCGTGGCCGATGCCGAGGCCGGTTTTGGCGGCGTGCTGAATGCCCATGAACTGATGAAGGGCATGATCGAGGCCGGCGCGGCCGGCGTCCATTTTGAAGATCAACTGGCCTCGGCCAAGAAATGCGGCCACATGGGCGGCAAGGTGCTGGTACCGACCCAGGAGGCCGTGCAGAAACTGGTGGCTGCGCGGCTCGCTGCCGATATCTGCAACGTGCCGACCATCATCGTCGCCCGAACCGACGCCATGGGGGCCAACCTGCTGACTTCGGACATCGACCCGCGCGATCACGAATTCCTGAGCGGCGATCGCACGGTGGAGGGCTTCTACCGGGTCAATCACGGTCTCGAACAAGCCATTTCCCGCGGTCTGGCCTACGCGCCCTATGCCGACCTGGTCTGGTGCGAGACCTCCACCCCCAGCCTGGAGCAGGCCAAGGCTTTCTCGGAAGCCATTCGGGCCGAATATCCGGACAAGATGCTGGCCTACAACTGCTCGCCCAGCTTCAACTGGAAAAAGAACCTTTCCGAAACCGATATCGCCCGGTTCCAGCGCGAGCTCGGGGCCATGGGCTACAAGTTCCAGTTCATCACCCTGGCCGGTTTCCACGCCCTGAATCATTCCATGTTTCAGCTCGCCCGCGGTTACAAGGCGCGCCAGATGGAAGCCTACGTGGAACTGCAGGAGGCCGAGTTCGCCGCCGAAGTCCAGGGTTACACCGCCACCCGCCATCAGCGCGAGGTCGGCACCGGCTACTTCGACCAGTTGACCCAGGCGATCAGCTCCGGGCAGTCCTCGCTCAGCGCACTGTCGGGTTCGACCGAAGAAGAGCAGTTCGACGAAGGCTGAGCTTGCTTGAAAATTCACCCGGTCTGCCGCAGTATGGAGTCCGTGTTTTCTGATTCCTGCCGCGGCAGACCATGAGTGAAAAAGACCATCCAGAGTCCGGCTCCGAAGGGGCTGGACTCGCTCTTGAAGAAGCGCGGCCCAAGCTGCGCAAACCACCCTTGTACAAGGTCGTCATTCTCAATGACGACTACACCCCGATGGAATTCGTGGTCCAGGTGCTCAAGCGCTTCTTTGGGCTGTCCCACGACAAGGCCACCAGCGTCATGCTTCACGTTCACACGCGCGGGCGCGGCGTGGCCGGAATTTACACCTATGAGATTGCCGAAACCAAGGTCATTCTGGTCAACGAATGCGCCCGTGAACACGAGCATCCGTTGCAGTGTACGCTGGAGGAATCCGAAGACTAGAATGACATCCGCCCCGACCGCAAAGGCGCAGCCATCATGTTCAGCAAGGATTTAGAACTTTCCATTTCACAGGCCTACAACACGGCCCGCAGCAAACGCCATGAGTTCCTGACCGTGGAGCACCTGCTGCTCGCCCTGCTGGACAACCCGTCAGCGCGCGATGTCTTTAACGCCTGCGGGGTCGACATGCGACGCCTGGGTTACGAGCTCGACCAGGTGCTCGAGGAGACCATTCCGGTGCTTTCGGCGGGTGATCAACGCGATACCCAGCCCACGGTCGGGTTCCAGCGCGTGCTCCAGCGAGCGCTCTACCACGTCCAGTCGGCCGAGCGCAAAGAGGTCTTGGGCGCGAATGTCCTGGTCGCCATTTTCGGTGAGAAGGACTCGCACGCGGTCTACCTGATGGGCAAGCAGGACCTGGCCCGGCTCGATGTGGTCAATTACATTTCCCATGGCATTGCCAAGGGCGAGCCGGCCAGCGCGCCGGACGCCTCAGCCGATTCGACAGCGCAGGCCGGACGGGGTGAAGAGCAGGAAAAGTCTGCCCTGGCGGCTTACGCAACCAACCTCAACGAGCGCGCTCGGGCCGACCAGATCGACCCGCTGATCGGGCGCGCGCTGGAAGTCGAGCGCACGATCCAGATTTTGTGCCGCCGGCGCAAGAACAACCCGCTGTATGTCGGTGAGTCCGGCGTCGGCAAGACCGCGCTGGCCGAAGGACTTGCGCGCCGGATCGTGGAAGAGGAAGTTCCTGAAATCCTGCTGGATGCTGAAATCTGGGCGCTGGACCTGGGCTCGCTGCTCGCCGGGACCAAGTATCGCGGCGATTTCGAAAAACGCTTGAAAGCCGTTCTGGCCGAGCTGAAGGAACGGCCAAAGTCGGTGCTGTTCATTGATGAGATCCATACCATTATCGGCGCCGGCGCGGCGTCGGGCGGCGTCATGGATGCGTCAAACCTGATCAAGCCGGTGCTGGCCAACGGTGAGCTTCGCTGCATTGGCTCGACCACCTTCGAGGAATATCGCGGGGTGTTCGAAAAAGATCGGGCGCTGGCCCGGCGGTTTCAGAAAATCGACATCGTCGAGCCCTCTGTGGGTGAAACGGTCGAGATTCTGAACGGGCTCAAACACCGCTTCGAAGAGCATCATGGTGTGACCTATGCGGTTGAGGCCCTGGACGCGGCAGCGCGGCTGTCGGCGCGCCACATCAACGACCGTCACCTGCCAGACAAGGCGATCGACGTGATCGATGAAGCCGGCGCGCGTGAGCGTCTGAAGCCGGCCGAGGAGCGGGCCGAGGTCATCACCGTTGAGGCGATTGAAGACGTGGTCGCGCGCATGGCGCGAATTCCGCCGCGCCAGGTGTCGCGCTCGGATCGGGATGCCCTCAAGACGCTCGAGCGTGACCTGAAGATGGTGGTCTTCGGACAGGATGAGGCAATCACGACGCTGGCCTCGGCCATCAAGATGTCGCGCTCCGGACTGGGTGATTCCGATCGTCCGATCGGCAGCTTCCTGTTTGCCGGCCCGACCGGCGTCGGCAAGACCGAAGTGACCCGCCAGCTGGCGCTGACCATGGGCATCGAGCTGATTCGCTTCGATATGTCGGAGTACATGGAAGCGCACACCGTTTCGCGGCTGGTGGGGGCGCCGCCGGGTTATGTCGGCTTCGACCGCGGCGGTTTGCTGACCGAGGCGGTGACCCAGACGCCGCACGCTGTGTTGCTGCTCGATGAGATCGAGAAGGCCCACCCGGACGTGTACAACTTGCTGCTGCAGATCATGGATCACGGTAAGCTGACCGACGCCAACGGGCGGTCTGCGGATTTCCGCAACGTGATCCTGGTGATGACCACGAACGCCGGTGCAGCCCTGGTCAACCGCCGCGGCATCGGCTTTACCCAGTCAGATCACAGCTCCGACGGCATGGAAGCGATCCGTCGTCAGTTCACCCCCGAGTTCCGTAATCGCCTGGATGCGGTGATTCAGTTCCGCTCCCTGCCGCTTGAGGTCATCCTCAAGGTGGTCGACAAGTTCCTGATGGACCTTGAGAACCAGCTGGCCGACAAGGGCGTAGGCCTGGATGTCAGTGGACCAGCGCGTGAGTGGCTGGCCGAGCACGGTTTCGATGAGCAAATGGGCGCCCGGCCAATGAAGCGGGTGATCCAGGATCACATCAAGCGGCCGCTGGCCGATGAATTGCTGTTCGGGTCCCTGTCAGAACTGGGCGGCGAAGTGAAGGTTGAGCTCAAGCCTGATGGCGACGGACTGGACTTGAAGGTGCAGACCGCCGAACCCTGTCAGGAGACGGCCGCGGAAGAAGATGGCTGATGACCTGCCGCCTGGCCGATGGCGCCGGGCGGGCCAGGCAGGACGGATGACTTACTTCATGCGGTAGGTGATGCGACCCTTGCTGAGGTCGTACGGCGTCATTTCAACCTTGACCCGGTCGCCGGTCAAAATGCGGATGTAATGCTTGCGCATGCGGCCTGAGATGTGGGCCGTAATGACGTGGCCGTTATCCAGTTCTACCCGAAACATGGTGTTGGGCAGGGTATCGAGTACCTTGCCTTCCATTTCGATATGATCGTCTTTTGCCATGAAGTGTCCTGAGGTTCGTTAAAGCCGCGTTATTGTGCCAGAAAAAGCGGCCGAGCCGTTCCTTATTCCGGGATTCGGTCAGGATAACGGACCTGCTCCGGGCGAAACCCCTCTGCAATTCGGTAGTAAAGAGTCTGGATCAGTTCCCCGTCGCGGAAGATCGGACGCTGCTGCAGGGGTCCGAGGCCGATCAGCGCTCCTTCCAGCCACGCCTCTTCGATCAGCCGCGATCGGGTGTTGTACAGGATCACCGGGCGCTCCGGATGGGTGCCCCGGTCGAACCAGTACTCCCACATCGAGCCGCTCATTCCGACCAGGTTCTGAGCCGTGATCTGATCGTGCCGGCCTTCGGGATGATGGAAGGCAACAGCGGCTGCCTGGCCCCATTTGCTGGTCGCAGCGAGCAGCGGCGGCTTTCCGGTGATTTCGGCCACCCCCTGTTCAAGTTCGCTCAGCTCCGCCGCAATTTCCGGCCAACCCAGGTAGCCGGTGCCGAAGTCGGTGGTCTTGAGTCCAGGCAGTCCCAGGGTCAGAAAATGCAGCAGCAGGCCGTAGGCGAGAACAAGCGTGATCACCGACGGCGACCAGGCTTTGACGAGCAGACTATGGACGCGACCCACGGGCGCCCGCTCCGGCCAGATGGGCCAGGCCAGGGCGCTCATGATCAGCGGCAGCAGGGCGATCCATGGTGGCAGCGTCCAGTGGAACTTCATCACTGAAAAGGCGCCGTAGACGGCGAATACGGCCAGCGGCACGGCGGTCATGACCAGCATGAAGCGTCGCTTGCGCTGCTCGGGCTCAATGACTCGGCGGATTCGGCCGAACGACATGAACCCCGCGACGGCGACCACCGGCGAGAGCAAGGCCAGTGCATACAGCACGACCAGATGGCTGGAAAAGTCCGGGTTCTCCACCAGCCGCCGGGTGCTTTGGAACACGAAGGAGGCCCATTCGTTCTGCCAGTTCCACACCAGGACCGGACTGAAGATCAGCGTGGCCAGCAGAGCAGCCAGGTAGGGTTGAGGCTTAAAGAACCAGCGCCGGGCTGGTCGGTCGATCAACATGAAGACCAGCGCGGCCAGCGCGAGCAGGGCAATGGTGTATTTGGCCAGCAGACCCAGCCCCATGGCGATGCCCAAGCCCACAAAGGCTCGGGGCTCGTCGTCGATCAGGCTGCGTTTGAAGTAGTAAAGGGCGGCGGCCCAAGCCGCGATCATCGGCGCATCGGGGGTCATCAGGATGCCGGCGACAGCAAAGAACGGCAGCACCGTAAAGGCCAGCAGACACAGCAGTCCGGTGGTCTTGCCGCCCATGGTCGCCCCGTATCGGTAGAAGTACCAGGCTGCGACCAGGGTCAGCGGCAGCAGGAACAGCCGCACTCCGTAGATCGTATCGCCAGCGATCATCGTCCCGAGGGCGATGATCCAGCCGGTCAGCGGCGGATGGTCCAGGTACGACAGGGCCAGATGCTGAGCATAGACCCAATAGTACATTTCGTCAGGGATCAGATCGAGGTGGCCCATGTAGAGTGCGCGCAGCACCAGCATATAGGCCAAAAGCCCAAGCGCGGCCAGATGCCAACGCACCCGTGGGATGACGCCCGAGGCCGTTGAGGCGAACACGTAGAAAGCCGAGCCCAGATAGTTCACCCCTGCGGTCACCACGATCGCGGGCACGATCGCGGCCATGGCCGAAAGCCCGAAAACTTCCACCAGCAGCACCAGCACCCCACCGCGGATCATCAGCGCCATGACCGCGACGACGAAAAAGCGCGCGTAGCGCTGGGGCAGGGGCATGCTCGCCTGGTTCTGTCCGCGAAATGTCCAGCCGTGATTGAGAAAGAAGTTGACCACGGTGGCAAGCACGAAACTGGCGACGTGGGCCGACCCCAGTCCCGACCCGCTGCCGATGAGAATCTGAAACAGCAGGAGGTCGACCGCCATTCCGGCCAGTCCGACCAGTCCGAATTTCGATGCACTGCCGAACGACACCCTGCCGCCGGCCAGCCATGCCAGGCGCTTGAGGTAGGTCAGCTGCTGGTTGATGCCCAGTTTGGACTGGCCGTGCTGGCGATCTTCAAAATGGATCGGCACCTCCAGCGTCCGGATTCGGTCACCGCCCTGGACCAGCAGTTCCAGGAGGATCTTGTAGCCGGCGGTCTGGTTCTTCAGGTCCAGCAAGCGCTCGCGTGAGGTGGCAAAAAATCCCGCCATGGGATCGGCAACTTCGGTGAAAGGCCAGGCCAGCAGCGTGGCCAGGCCCGATGCCAGATGGCGACGCCACGGCCAGCCCTCGGTGCGCCCGCCGTCGGCGTGGCGCGACCCGATGGTGACGTCCTGAGTGCCGGCCAGGAGCGGGCCGAGCAGCGCGGGGATACGCTCGGCTGGATGCGAACCATCCGCGTCTATCACGACGATCCAGGGGGCGCGTGCGGCCCTGGCCCCGTCGAGCACGGCGCCAGACAGGTCGGGTGGGGCGTCGCGCTCGATCACCCGCACATCCATGCGGTCCCGCCAGGCGCGCGCGCGGTCAGCGGTGCCGTCGCGGGAGGCGTCGTCGACAACCAGCACTTCATAGGGCTCGCCGCCGGCCATGGCCGCACGAATTTCGGCCAGCAGACGATCAATGTTTTCGGCTTCGTCGAGCGTGGGCACGACGATGGCAACAACCGGCTCTCTGGGCGGGACGCTTGGTGGTGAGTCTTTGGCCACTTTAAGCGGGTCTCCAGACAGGCGCATGGCCTTGGACGGGGTGCCATTGTCGCTTATCCGGGGTGGAGGCGCCGACGCCTGTGTGGCGGGGGGCATTTTGCTTCAAGGGACTTGACAGGCGTGGGGAAGTGCCTACAATGCTCGGTTCTGACGCGGGAATAGCTCAGTTGGTAGAGCACAACCTTGCCAAGGTTGGGGTCGCGAGTTCGAGTCTCGTTTCCCGCTCCAGCGCATTCTGACATGGGCCCCGGCAGACGTCGGGGCCCTGTCGTTTTCGGCCTCTTCGGGTATACTGAATGGGTAGATTCCAGCGCTTCCGGCTAGGTGGCAGAGTGGTTATGCAGCGGCCTGCAAAGCCGTTTACCTCGGTTCGATTCCGGGCCTAGCCTCCATTCCTTACTTCTTATCGCCGCTTGCTCTGCCCGGTGAAGTTTATCCTCGCTTATCATGGCCGGGAACGTCGCCCGGATGGCGAAATTGGTAGACGCAAGGGACTTAAAATCCCTCGACCGCAAGGTCATGCCGGTTCGAGTCCGGCTCCGGGCACCATCTGTTGGCCTGCAGGCGTAAGGAATCGCATCCATGACCATCCAAATCGGCCTTGACTCCGAGATCGGCCCGCTCCAGACCGTCGTAGTCCACACGCCGGGTCGTGAAATGGAGAACATGACCCCCGATACCGCCTCTGAGGTCCTCTACGACGACATCCTGAGTCTGCGCCTGGCGCTCGCCGAGCATCGTCAGCTCACCGGGGTGCTCAAGCAGTTTGCACGCGTACTTGAGCTGAAGGATTTGCTGACCGAGGTGCTGGAAGCCGACCAGGTGCGCGGCGCTCTGGTCAATGAGCTGTGTCAGCTCTACCAGTGCCCGGAATTGATTGACGAACTGATCGAGCATGACTCCGTTCGGCTGGCTGGTCGACTGATCGAAGGCACCCCCAAGCGCGCAGTCAGCCTGGAAAAATACCTCGATCCGTCGCGCTACGCGATCCCGCCCCTGCCCAATACCTTTTTTACCCGCGACGCCACCATGTGTCTGAATGACAAGGTCATCATCGGCTCGATGGCCTACAAGGCCCGTGTGGCCGAGGCGCTGCTGCTGAAGGCCGTGTTCAAATACCATCCCGACGTCGGCAGCGAGGGCTTCTACTTCGACGGGACTGACCTACGCGATTCGGAAGTGACGATCGAGGGCGGCGATCTGCTGGTCATCCGGCGAGACCTGGTGGTCATTGGCTACAGTGAACGGACTTCGGTGGCCGGTATCGACCAGCTGATGCGTGCGATCGCGGCGCGCGGGCCGGTGCGCAACTTTATCGTCGTCGAAATCCCCAAGACCCGCGCGACCATCCATCTGGACATGATTTTCACCATGATTGACCGCGACAAGTGCGTGGTCTTTCCGCCGCTGATCACCGGCCAGCATCGTTCGCGCGCCTTTCACTGCCGTTTCGACGATCCCGAGCGCGCCGAGATTCGCGAGTATGACGGTGTGCTGCCGGCGCTGAAGGCCTTGGGCGTAGATCTTGCGCCGATCAGCTGTGGCGGTGAAGACGAATTCGAACAACAGCGCGAGCAGTGGGCCAGCGGGGCCAATTTCTTCGCCTTTGGACCAGGCCGGATTCTGGGCTATGCGCATAACGAGCGGACGCTTGAGGCACTGACCCGCGCGGATTTCAGCGTCGCCCGGGCCGAAGAAATGATAAATGGCCAGCGCGTACTGTCTCCGCACGAGCGGGTGGTGGTCACCATCGATGGCGCTGAACTCAGCCGCGGCGGCGGCGGGTGCCGCTGCATGACCATGCCCCTGGCCAGGGAACCAGTGGAAATCGCCTAATCCTTTCAATCATCGGCCAGCCGACCGATGCGATAGCCCTCCAGCATGGCCCATGCCGCCGGGCTGTGTTCCCGGCCGATACCCTTGCCGTGCATGCCCTCAGTGGCGTCCGTTCCACACCATGGCGCCAGTACCGATGGCGGTGTCGGGTGTTCGGCGATGTAGGCGGTGAAATCGTAGACCTGGCCTTCGATTGCCATCCAGCAGTCATCCAGCGTGGCGTGCGCGGCCACATCGCCAAGGGAAAACGCCATGGCCGACGAGGTTTCATCGCTGACCCTGGCTGTCGGCGTCAGCACCTCCAGCAGCGCCACGGTGCCGACACTGGCCCAGAACGCGATGAAGCCGGCAAAGATGAACTTCTTCACAGCAATTCAAACTCTTCGGAGTGAATGTTCCATCGGGCGACGCCCAGCGCGCGCAGGTGGGCCTGGGTCAACCGGTTCAGCGGTTGTGGTCCGCAGATGTAGACCTCGCGTTGCTCGACGTCGCCGCAGTGCTCGCGCAAGAAGGCGGCCGATAGCGGGCCCTGGCGATAGAAGTAGTGTGGAATCAGGCCGAACCCCGGTATGCTCTCGGCCAGTGCCTGGAGTTCTTGAAGGTACAAGGCACGGGCTTCGTCCTGGACACAGTAGATAAATCGGATATCGCCCCCCTGATCGAGCTGGACGAGATGCCGCATACGGGCCAGAAACGGGGTGACGCCGATGCCACCGGAAACCCAGAGTTCGGGTATGGGTACACCGTCAGGGTTCTTGAAAAACCGCCCGTATGGGCCCTCTACGGTGACTCGTGCGCCGCTCTTGATGGACTGGATTGCGCGGCTTGCGTTGCCCAGATCCTTGATGGCGACGCGCAGATTCGCCTCGCGTGGCGAAGACGACAGCGTGTAAGGATGCTCTTCGCCGCAGCCGGCCGCCAAGTCGCGGTCCAAGGGGGTCAGGTAGATGAAGTTGCCGGCTTGATAGCGCAGGGGTTTGCGCTTGGACTCCAGGGTCAGTTCGACGACGTTGTTGGCCGGCCGGTTGACGTCGACAACCATATACGGCAAGCGACCGACCCGCCGAGAGAAGACAAACCGCCACAATACGGCACTGACCGCCAGCAGGGCGAAGCCGGACCAAACGACAATGTCCAGGTGGGCGGGCATCGTCCGGCTGAGCAGGAAAGTGTGGGTCAAGGCGAGGATCACGGCAAACGGCGCGAGGTCATGAATTCGCTTCCAGCGCTCGTAGTCCGGCGGACCAAAGAAACTGAAGCTTGGCGCAAGAAACACCATCATCAGTGCAAGCGCCAGCCAGCCGGCCCAGGTAGCCAGATCAGACAGAGGCGGAAACAGGATAGTGAAGGCCAGACCAGGCCCATAGCCCTGGGCAGAGAAAGCTAGCAGGAGTGGATGAGCCAGCAACAGAAGTAATGCAGCGGCACCCAGCAGGTGGTGGGTATTCCAGAGTCGGGTCAGGCCGCCGAACGGCTGGTCGAAACCCGGCACGCGCGCACTCAGTGCGGCCGACAGCAGCAGGAAAGCCAGGCCCAGCACCCCGGTCAGCCGGCCGAGACCGTTGAGCAGGGCGGGTAGGTCGTTGAAATCTGACGCTCGCAGTCCGACAAGAAAGAACGCCAGCGGAACCAGTGCCAGCGACCAGACCAGGATGCGGGCCAGGCGGGCGCGAATTACCATGCCGAAATCTGGTCCGACGGGTTCTCGATCGGCGTGACTCGGACGACGGCCCCTTCGGTTTCGTCGGTAAGCAGGTAGATCGCGCCATCCGGACCGACTTCAATATCGCGCAGGCGCCGGTCCAACCCCAGCTGGATGATGTCCTGATCAATCACCCGCTGGCCGTCGATGCGGATGCGGCGCAGGCTGCGCTCGGCCAGGCTGGTGACGAGCAGATCGCCGCGCCAGTCGGGAAACAGGTCGCCGCGGTATTGGGCCAGACCCGCCGGGGCGATCGACGGGGTCCAGTCGATCAGTGGATCGACCATCCCGGGACGCGATGTGTAGGGGGACACCCTGGCGCCGGAGTAATCCACGCCCCGCGTAGCGACCGGCCAGCCATAGTTCGCACCGGCCCGAATCAGATTGAGTTCGTCGCCGCCCCGCGGCCCGTGCTCATGAGACCAGACGAGGCCGCTGTCGGGGTCGACGACGATGCCCTGCACGTTGCGGTGGCCGTAGCTGAAAATCTCCGGCAGTGCGCCCTGATGCTCCAGCATTGGATTGTCGACCGGTACCTCGCCCCGATCGCTGACGCGCACGATCTTGCCCAGGTGGCTGTCGAGCCGCTGGGCGTGTTCGCGGTCATCAAAGCCGTCGCCGATGCTGATCAAGAGGGTTTCGTCGGGCAGAAACGCCATGCGCGCTCCATAGTGCACCGGAGTGCTCTTGCTCGGCGTTGCTGTGAAGACGGTTTCGGAGTCGACCCAGGCGCGATCGCGAATCCGGCCGCGCACGACCCGGGTCGCATTTGCGCTGGCGCTGCCGTGGGCAAGGGTCAGGTAAATCCACCCGTTTTCAGAAAAGCGCGGGTGCAGCACCAAATCCTGAAATCCGCCCTGGGCGCGAACGAAGGTGTCGGGGACGCCGGCCACCGGCTCCTCCAACAGTCGGCCATTGATGATCAGGCGGAGTCTGCCGGCTCGCTCGCTGATGAGCATGCGGCTGTCGTCAAGAAACACCAGGGCCCAGGGATGTTCCAGACCGCTGGCCACGGTTTCCACGCGTAGCAGGTCAGCGGCCGCCGGCAATGAAGCGAGCAGACAACAGACCAGCAGCGACCGAATCATCGACATGTTCCGCAAGTCCCTCAGGTAGCGCAGGGGATACGATACCATTCGAGCACGTTTCGCCCAGCTCCCGGAGAGCAGGTCATGGTGAGAATTCTGGTTGGATGGCTGGCTGCGGTTGTCGCTGCGACCCTCGCCGGCAGCTTGATCCAGTCGCAATTTACGCTGGCCGCCATAGCGCGTATCCACGCACCGGTGGCCTGGCAGGATCGCCTGTCGGTTTTCGGCCACGACCTGGTCCACTTCGGGCCTTTGTGGGGGATGATTTTGGCCCTTGGACTCTTGCTCGCCTTTCTGGTCGCCGGCTGGCTTTCCGGGCGCCGACCCGCCTGGCGTTCGATCTTGTTCCCGTTGGCCGGGCTGGTCGCTGTCGTCACCGCACTCTCGGTCATGCAGGCGATGCTGCCGGTGACGGTCATCGCCGCAGCCCGGAGCGGTTGGGGCACATTGCTGCTGAGCTTGGGCGGTGCGCTGGGGGGCGCGGTCTATCTGGCCATCGTGCCCTATCGACAAAATGGCCAGAACTGATACCAGCGGTGGCAGCGCAGCCGATCTTCGCAGGCGGGTAGCTGACGACTATAGTCGCTGGCGCGCTGCTGGACGCGGCGGGCCACCGCTTGCAGCTGAGAATTAGTGCGCCAGCCGCCGCGCTGAAAGCCGGAATGGCCGTCGTGGTAGGCCAGATAAAGGTGGAAAGCATCAGATTTTGACAGCCCCAGCCGACGCTGCGAGACATCGTTGTACCAGCCGACGAAATCCAGTGCGTCAGCCATGTCGGTGCGCCGCGCGAAACGCCGGCCTGTGGCCTTCTGGTAGTCCTCCCAGGCCGGGTCTTGAGCCTGGGCATAGCCCTTGGCGCTGGATGGACGCGGGCCCGGTATGAAGCCAAGTATGCGCCGGCGCTCTGGCCGCGCCCGGGCCCGGAACGACGATTCCTGTTGAACAAAAGCCATCTGGACCGCGATCGGAGTCGCCCAGCGCCGCTCGGAAGCGCGCGCATAGTCGTACCATTCGGGGTGTTCGCCAAATATGCTGCAGAGATTGTCCTGCTGGCGAGGCGGACTGCCTGCACAGCCGGTCAGGAGCAGGCCTGTGGCGACGATAGCGACGAGGACGAAAGCCAGTTTCATGGCCTGTCATGATACCGGCAGCACGCGATTGGTCCAGACCCGGCGTTAACATGAACCATGGATCGAAGATGCGAGACGCATGAAATGGCTGAAATCGCAGGCGGCATCATCATGGGAGAAGCGCGCTGATGCTGTGGCAAGCGCTTAACGCCGCGCGCGATCTGGGGCGGGTACAGGACATCGCCTCGGTTCTGGTGCGCTACGGCTTCGGGGATCTGGTGCGCCGTATCGGCATGGCCGGCGCTCTGGAGAGTGCCGGCAGGGTTCTGCACTGGAAGAAGGCCGAGGAGTTGGCGCGCCTGCAGCCGCCCGAGCGCATTCGCCGCATTCTTGAAGAGCTGGGACCAACGTTCGTCAAGCTCGGCCAGGTGCTGGCCACCCGCGTGGATTTGTTCGGGCCGGAGTGGTTGGCCGAATTCCGCAAGCTGCAGGATCATGCGCCGGCTGTTGACTGGGAAGAGATTCACGCCCAGCTGATCGAAGACCTTGGCGCGCCTCCGGACGAAGTTTTTGCCTGGGTGGACACAACGCCGCTCGCGGCAGCATCGCTGGCCCAGGTCCATCGAGCACGCCTGAGCGACGGCACCGAGGTCATTCTGAAGGTTCGCCGGCCGGGCATCCGTCCGGTTGTGGAGGCTGACCTTCGCCTGCTGCAGCGACTGGCAGAGATCGTGGAAAGCGAGACCGACGAACTCGAACGCTACAGGCCGCGCCTGCTGGTCAGCCAGTTTTCCGGCGCGCTCCGGCGCGAACTGGATTTCGCCGCCGAGTGTCGCAACGCCGAGCGTATCGGACGTGCCTTTGCCGATAGCCAAGCGCTGGTCGTGCCCAAGGTCTACTGGACCTGGAGCGGAGAGCGCCTGAACGTCCAGAGTTGGCTGGACGGCGTGTCGGGCAGCGATCTCGAGGGCTTGGACGCAGCCGGACTCGACCGCCATGTGATTGCCAGTGCCGGTACCCAGATCATCCTGCGCATGATCCTCGAACACGGTTTTTTTCATGCCGATCCGCATCCGGGTAACGTCAAGTATCTACCCGGAAACCGCATCGGCCTGATGGATTTCGGCATGGTCGGACGCCTGTCCGAAGACCGTCGGCAGGAGGTGGCCGAATTGCTTTACGGGCTGGTTTCGCGCGATGCCGACCTGGTCGCCACCACGCTGATCGATTGGAGCGAGACCCACGATACGGTCAGCGATGCGTTGCGGACCGACATTGTCGAGTTTATCGAGCACTACCACGGCGTGCCGCTGGAGAAACTCGACATGGGGGAGATGATCGGAGAGATTACCGCGGTACTGCGCAATCACCGTCTGATGCTGCCGGCCGATCTCGTGCTGATGCTCAAGGCCTTTATCACCATGGAGGGCATGGGCCGATCGCTGGATCCGGATTTCGATATGGCCGGAGAAGCCGCACCGATCATCGAAGAGGTCCTGGAGCGACACTATTCTCCGGTCAACGTGGCTCGCCGGATGCAGCACAGCATCGCTGAGACGCTGAAAATGTTGGGCTCACTGCCCACCGACATGAGCCGACTGATGCGCGCGATCCGCCGCGGGCGCATCGAGGTCCACCTGGATATCCGATCGCTCAAGGAAGTTGGACATCGCCTGGATCGGGCCGCCAGTCGGCTCACTCTGGGCGTGGTCACCGCCGCCTTGATCATTGGATCGGCCATCGTTTTGAACGTCCAGAGCGATCGCGAGGCTTTCGGCTTGCCGCTGTTTGGACTGCTTGGGTTTTTGGGCGCTGCGATGGGCGGGGTGTGGCTGCTCATTTCAATCTGGCGCAGCGGTCGCGACGACTGATCTCAGAATGCGACCGAGACCTGGCGCAGCATGGCGGCCACTGCAGGGTAGTCGACCTGGCCGGTGTCCAGACGCTGCTTTTCTTCGCCGGTTGAGCACACAATCTCGCCCATGGCCTCGAAACTTCCGACCACCCCGGCCAGCCCCTCGGCCCGCGATCTGCGCTGGTGGCGTGGGATGAAGTACACGTCCAGTGCGCTACCGTTTGGGCGGGTACAAGCGATGATGTTGGCGCTTGTGTCATCGGCTGCTCCGCTGCCGTGCCGCCACTGCTCAAGCCAGGCCAGGGACTGCGCAAGCACTCGGTGCGGGGGTCCGCTCCAGTGCATGAAGCTCAAGGGATAGAGGGCGTCAACCCGCTCGTTGTTCGGGCACTCCCGGGCAGCTTGTTCCAGCGGCATTTCCTCGTAGCCAGGCGGGCGAGGCAGAAAATGGAAGTGCAGGTGGTGAGGTATTGAGGCGCCGGCACCCACGCCATTGTAAAAACCGATCCAGCCGGGCAGCTGCGCTGACAGTTCCGTGAGGTCTCGTACCAGGTCTCCAAGCGATTGCGCCCCAGGATCACGCCAGTGCTGGGGTAGATGCTGGCGGCTGGCGATGATGGTATGGCAGGGCAGTATCGGAAAAGGATTCATCCAGGCCGTGAAGCGATGTCCGGCATCGCTCAGATCGAACCCGACTTCGGCGCCCTGGTGCTGCCATTGGATATTGTCCAGGCATAGAAAGCAGCCGTTATTGACTTGTGGAACAGAGGGGTCTGTACGGCCCGCGCCCTGAAATCGTCGCGCCCGGGCCGGGTTGAACTGGGCGCTGAAAGCGCGTGAAGGCTCGAACGGGCAGGGCAGGCGGTATCGAACAATTTCATCGAGCGTGTCCTGGATGAAGCCGGATTCGATCTGGTGGGCCATCAGCCCGTGCAGCGCAGAGCCAAGGCCGGATTCCGAACGGATTCGCGCCAGGCGCTGGTTTAGCCGGCGCCACTGGTCGCGGTAGGCGCTGTTGTTCAACTGATCCACTAGTTAAAGAATTCGGGCAGGATGAGAGGGCTTGCGAAAGGCATCAGTATAATCGGGCCTCGTTAATCCAAGCGTCCGGAGTCCGTAAATGAGAGGCGACAGCATTGTTGTCGAACCGCAGCACGAGCGCGCCGCAGCCGGCATACAAGCCCTGATGAGCCGGCGGCCCGATCGACCCGACGGGCGCCTGGTCGTGTCGGTGGCCGGGGAGTCGGGCGCCGGCAAGTCTGAAATTGCCGAGGCGCTCGCGATTCTGCTCGAGCAGGAAGGCTATCGAACCACCATCGTTCAGCAGGACGACTACTTCGTCCATCCGCCGCGCAGTAACGACCGCGTCCGGCGCGAGGATATCGGCTGGGTGGGCCCCAGCGAGGTGAGGCTGGACCTGATGGAGGAGCATCTCGAGCTGTTCCGGGCGCGGGCCTGCCTGACCAAGCCGCTGGTGCGCTACCTGGAGGACCGGATCGACCAGGTCAACGTGGATCTGTCGCCTTTCGACATCGCGATCGTGGAGGGGACCTACGTCACCCTGCTCAAGCACGTCGATGTGAGGGTGTTCATCAACCGCGATTATCACGCCAGCCGCGCCCACCGCGAGAAGCGCCGTCGCCACGCCTCGGAGCTGGATCCGTTCATCGACCAGGTGCTGGCCGTTGAGCACAGCATCATTGCGCCCCATCGGGAGTTGGCTGACCTGATTGTCCAGGCCGACTACTCTGTGACCCCGGCCCATCCCCAGCCTGATCCGCATGCCTCGCAGGAGGGGAAAACATGAGAATCGGCTTTCTTAATCCGCAGGGCAATTTTGATCGCACGGACGCCTACCTGACCGAGCACCCGGACTTCGGTGGCCAGCTGGTTTACGTCAAGGAAGTGGCGCTGGCGCTGGGCCGGCTGGGGATCGATGTCGACATCATCACGCGCCGGATTCGCGATCCGGAGTGGCAGGGCTTTGAGGAAGACCTGGACGATTTCGGCGAGCAGGCGGACCGTGTAAGGATCGTGCGCTTGCCTTGCGGCGGGGATGGTTTCCTGGCCAAGGAAGCGCTGTGGCCGCACTTGCCGGAAATGGCTGAGGCCATCCTTGGGTTCTATGCCGGTCAGCCGCCCGATTTTTTCACCGCGCACTATGCAGACGGCGGTTATCTGGCTGCGCTGCTCAAGGAGCGGCTGGGGCTGGGGTTCACCTTTACCGGTCATTCACTGGGCGCGCAAAAGCTCGACAAACTGGTCAGCACCACCGGAGAATCATTTCAAGGCCTGGACAGTCGCTACCGGTTTTCCCAGCGAATTGCCGCTGAGCGGCTGGCCATGGCCAGGGCTGAAACCGTGATCACGTCGACCACCGAGGAGCGCATGGCCCAGTACGGGCACCCACTGTACGAGGGCGCCATCGTGCCAAGCGATGGTCGACGATTCCGGGTGATCCCGCCGGGCATCAATACCGCGATCTTTCATCAGGACCCGATCCACGATGCCCCGGACGTCATGACTCGGCTGCGCGCCCACGTGCGCGATCCGGAGCGGGCGCACGTCGTTCTGGCCAGTCGACTGGACCCAAAGAAGAACGTCGGCGGTGTGGTCGAGGCCTTTTGTCGCAGCTCGACGCTCTCCGCGCGTGCCAATCTGGCTCTCTTTGTGCGCGGCGTCGACGATCCCTGGGCCGGGATTGAGTCCCTGCGCGCGGACGAACAAGCCGTGCTCGAGCCCATTCTGGCGCGTATTCAACAGGCTGGGCTGGCCGACCGGGTCAGCTTCGTCAACGCCCGCTCCCAGCGCGAGCTGGCTGCTGCATACCGCATGTTTGCCGCCAGCGGCTCTGTTTTCGCCCTGCCGTCGCTGTTCGAGCCCTTCGGTCTGGCGCCCATCGAGGCGGCCGCTTGCGGACTGGCCGTGGTGGCAACGCGCAACGGCGGTCCGTCGGAGATATTCGCCGGCGGGGCGGGCCTGCTGATGGACCCTGAGGACCCCAACGACATGGCTCGAGCTTTCGTTGAAGGGCTTGATCGATATCCGGCGCTGGCCAAGGCCGGGATCGAGCGGGTCCTGTCGACCTATACCTGGGACAAGACGGCCGGCGCCTATCTGGATCTGATCCGGCTCAACGTGGCAACCGGGATGGGCCGCGACGATGCGGTTACCGCCGAGCTCGATGCATCCGCTCGCATCCAGAACTACTTGCAGGAAGGCCGGGGTGCGGACTCAGTCCGGTGATCGCGGGATGTGCGTATAGTCTGGCGGCTGGTACCGCCGTTCCTGGCCCAACATTTCGCGATTGACCACCACGATACCGCCCTCGGTGACGTGAAAACGTCGGGCGTCGGCGGCCGGGTCTTCGCCGATCACCGTGCCCGGCGGGACGATGCAGCCGTTGTCCAGCAGCACGTTCTTGAGCCGTGAGCCGGCCCCGATGTGGCAGTTCGGGTGGACCAGCACGCCGTCGAGTTCGCAGTCCGCGTCGATCCGGCAGTCGTTGAAGATCAGGCTTCTGCGGATGCTGGAATCGGAAATCACGCAGCCGTTGCCGACCATGGACTCGACCACGGTGCAGCCGCCGCGCGGCCCGTGATCGGTAAATTTTGCCGGCGGCCCCTGAACGGGGTAGGTAAAGATCGGCCAGTAGGGTTGGTGCACGTCCAGCGGTGGGTCATCCCCCAGCAGTTCCATGTTGGCCTGGTAGAGCGCGTCCAACGTGCCGACGTCACGCCAGTAGGGCTTGCCGGTGACCGCGCGCTGCAGCGGAAAGGCCAGCAAGCGTCGGCCCGCAGCGATCGAGGCCGGGATAATGTCCTTGCCGAAATCGTGGCTTGAGTCGCTTTGTTCTGCATCACGGCTCAGCGCTTCGTGCAGGAATTCAGAATTGAAGATATAAATGCCCATGCTGACAAGGGCGTGCTGCGGGTCGCCCGGTATCGGCTGCGGCTGTTCCGGCTTTTCTTGGAAGCCGGCGATCCAGTCCTGCTCATCGACCTTCATCACGCCGAAACTTGACGCGCTGTCCAGTGGCACCAGGTTGCAGGCCACGGTCATGTCGGCCCCGCTACGGACGTGTTCGGCGAGCATCTCGCCGTAGTCCATCTTGTAGATATGGTCGCCGGCCAGGATCAGGGTGTAGTCGTGATCATAGGCCTCGATGATGTCCAGGCTCTGAAACACCGCATCGGCCGTGCCCTGGTACCAGCTGTCGTCCTCCAGCCACTGCTGCGCGGGGATAATGTCGAGGATGCTGCCATAGTCGGTGTTGAGCTTTTTCCAGCCGACCATCAGATGGCGGATCAGGGAGTGGGACTTGTACTGGGTCAGTACCGCGATCCGGCGAATATCCGAATGCAGACAGTTCGAGAGGCTGAAATCGATGATGCGGAACTGACCGCCGAAGGGCACGGCCGGCTTGGCGCGCCAGTTGGTCAGCATTTCCAGACGCGTGCCGCGTCCGCCGGCGAGTATGAGCGCCTGAGTCTGCCGAGTCAGGCGACTGACGTAGCGTGCCGAGTTCATCTGCGAGGATTGTCTTGCCAGCCAGGCTATAGGGTAACCAATCCTGACTCTGTCCGGTCCATGGACACAAAAAAAGCGCCGCGGAGGCCCGCGGCGCGTCTATTGCTTGGCTTGTCTGTCTTCCAGCTGCTGCTTAGCGAGCCAGTAGATTACCGGTGTTCAGACCAACACGCAGGCCGAGTCCAAAGACGTTGTCGTCACCCTGGACATCACGCTCGGTGCGCTTGTAGCCAACGTGCACGGACACGATCCGGGTCCAGGTGTACTTGGTGCCGATGGCGAAGTAGTCGCCGTCGTTATTGGCAGCGCTGTCATCCATGAATTGACCGTAGTTAATGCTATGGGACCATTTGCCCATCTTGTAGCTGCCGGTCACGAAGGCAAAATCTCCGTCTTCGAAACCTTCGTCGCGCATTTCGTACTGCGCGGCCAGGGTGAACGGGCCTTCGCTGTAGCGAGCGCCCAACTTGGTTGCGGTGCTGTCGTCAGCGCGCCCTGCGTATTCGCTGGCGTCGATATAGGACACGACGAAATCAACCGGTCCAAGCGGGGCGGTAAGGGCGAAAGACACCAGGTGATTGCCATTGGTATCACCGTCAGCCGCCTTGGAATCGTCTATGCCAACCATGGCTGCCAGCTTGATACCGCTGAGCGAGTGTTCATAGTTGATTGAGTCATCCAGGAAGCTGTTGCTGCCGAAAACGGTACCCGCCCGGCCCTGGTTGCCGCGGGCTTGCAGGAAGGTCGCGTTGAACGGATCCCAACCAAGGGTCGAGTTCTTGTAAGGCGTCCCGTGACGCCCAGCGGTCAACTTGCCAAAGCGCTTGCTCTGAATGCCGATCCAGACATCACGATTACCGGCATCACCTGAGGTGTTGAAGTTGCGAGAGTAGCGGCCAATGGCTTTGGCATCCTCGGTGATCTGGTGGCTCATGTCGAAGAACAGACCGCTCCAGCCGGCGGTATCGGTGCGGCCATTGGCTGAACCGTCGGCGAGATGCCAGCCATCGCCAGCGCCCGCTTCGGCGATATCACCGCTGGCATTGGTGAGCTCAACCTGCGAGCGCAGGAAAATGCTAAAGCTGGTGGTCGGCTCATCTGCCATGACCATGGTGGGCAAAGTGATTGCGCCAGCCAGCGCCATGGCACCGACCAAGGTCGAGATTTTCATCTTTCTTTGGGACTTCATGTTGTTTGACTCCGTTGAAGTAAGGCCGCTGGCGGCCAGGTGAGTAACGCAATCAGCACGCCCGCGCCAAGCGCGCCACCCAGAAGAGACAGGTAATCCAGGGCTCCCGACAGGTTGGCGAAACTTGAGTTGGTCAGTGCTGGTGCTATGAAAACGGTAACGACCGCGGCGACAGCGCCGGCCAGAACGGCCAGTCGAATCGCGCCGGAGGTGACCAGGGTCCCGCGACGAAGCGCGAGGATCAGGAAGATGCTGTCGACAATGACCACGGCCAGGAGCAGCGGCAGCAGCGGCCGAATGACCTCGAACAGTACCGACAGAATGCCCATGATTGAAAATGCCATGCTTGTTCTCCTGTTCGCCCGATTTCAGACGCGCCCACGCATCATGGCGTTGTAGGCCGCATGCAGCATGCGGTCCTTCATGACCCAGGGCACCCAGTGTTCTTCGTAAGGGCTGATGAACGGGAACGAGGGCACCATGTCCAGGGCATAGTCGAACTCGACCAGAATCCCGCGCCCGCGTGCGGTGATCAGCGGGCAGGACGTGTAGCCGTTGTAGCTGGCCGTCATCTCGCGCTGCTGGATCGCCTGGATCATGTTTTCCACCGCGACCGGCACCTGGGCCTTGACGCTGGCCGCGGTTTTGCCGATTGGCGTACCGACGCAGTCGCCGGCGCCGAACACGTTGGGAAAGCGCGGATGGCGCATGGTGTGCTTGTCGACTTCCATCCAGTGGCCGTCGTCGGCAAAAGAGCCGGACTGCCAGGCCAGCGGGCTGAACGCCAGGGCGTCCGGCGCGCGCATGTCGGGCACCACGTGGATGAAATCGTAGTCCAGTCGGACATCGCCCTCGGGCGTGGCGAAAGTGGCACGCTTGAGTTCGGGCTCGATGCCACTCAGGCGATGGCGCCACTGAACCGCGATGTTCCGGCTGGGGAATTCCTGTTTCAGGAAATCATTCATATCCGGCTGAGAAAACAGACCAGTGCCTGCGGTCAGATACGACAACTCGCCTCGATCGCGGGTGCCGCGGCGCTGCATCAGGTCCTCGGAGAGCATGGTGATCTTCAGGGGCGCGCCAGCGCACTTGACGGCTCCGGCGCAGCGGGTGAATAGACCGACGCCGCCTTCGTCGGCAAATCGATCGATCATTTGCCAGGTCCGGGTGGCATGGTCGCTGTTGTCGTAAACGCATCCGATGCCTTGCGTGCCGATCAGTTCGGGACTCATGCCCTCGATATCGGCAAAATTCAGGTACAGCCCCGTGGTCACCATGAGGTAGTCATACTCAAC
>JAZBOC010000181.1:0-2276 GCA_036353315.1 Wenzhouxiangella sp.
CAGGCGAATAGCGCCGCTCCATGTCGCCCGCCACCGCATCGGCCCAGTTGCGACCGCTGGCCCGCTGAAGCAGTACATCGGGCAGGCGCTCGGCGTCTTCGGCGATCAGCGCGTCGTCCATGTCGGTCCGAAAGAGCTGCCACAGGCGGTGCAGCTCCGGCTGGTCGTCGGTGCCGGTAATGCGGTAGTACACCGATACGCCGTCGCGGCGGTCGGCCACCAGGCCGGCATCCCGAAGTCTGGCCAGGTGAGTGGACACCCGCGGCTGGGCCAGCCGCGTCGCTTCGGCCAGTTCTGCAACGGTCAGCTCCTCGCGCTCGAGCAGGGCGAGTAAACGGAGTCGGGTGGCGTCGGCCAGCAGGGTACAGTGCCGGTTGATGAGCTCAAGATTGATGAGCTTATCCTTCTATCGCGATTAAGCGATAGAGTATACCTGATGGGGCTTGAGGCGCGGTTGACGGGCTTAGAACGAGTCTTTCCAGCGGCGGATGGCCGCCAGAACGTCGGCCGGCGCCTCGCCACAATGCGGATCATGCTGTTTCGCCGACGCAATGACGGCAGGCTCTGATGTGCGCAGGAAAGGATTGATGCGTCGCTCGTGATCCATTCGGGTAGGTAAGGTGATCTGCCCGGCGGATCTGAGTCGGCGCACCTCTTCTGACCAGGCCTCAAGCGCCGCATTGTCGGGTTCCACAGCCAGCGCGAAGCGGCAGTTGTCGCTCGTATACTCGTGCGCGCAGTAGACCTGAGCGCCGTCCGGAACCACAGAGAGCTTGTCCAGAGATGCCTGCATCTGCTCAGCGCCGCCCTCGAACAGGCGTCCGCAGCCGGCAGAGAACAGTGTGTCGCCGGCCAGAAGCATCGAGTCGTTGTAGTAGACGATATGGCTCAGTGTATGGCCCGGGGTGGCCAGCACCGTCAACTCCAGTCCAAGTTCGGGCAGGGTGACGGAATCGCCCTCGGCCACCCTGCGGTCTGCCTTGGGGATGCGGGGGTCGTCG
The DNA here is from genome assembly GCA_036353315.1 of Wenzhouxiangella sp. Taxonomy (GTDB): domain Bacteria; phylum Pseudomonadota; class Gammaproteobacteria; order Xanthomonadales; family Wenzhouxiangellaceae; genus Wenzhouxiangella. Next base: position 1,002 of record JAZBOC010000181.1, read on the forward strand.
GGACCCCAGACGGGGACTTTCTTGAATGCCAGTATTTCTTCCACCCCACCGATGTGGTCGGCATGATGGTGGGTCAGCAGGATGGCGCAAAGCTCAAGCTCGTTCAGGCGCAGGAATTCCAGCGGCTCTTCAGCGCTGCCGGGATCAACGAGCGCGCAGTAGCGACCGTCGTGGATGGCCCAGATGTAGTTCGTCTCGAAGGCGGGTAGAGCTTCAATCTGCAGGGGCATTCGGTGTTCCTTCTGGTATTCTTTTCGGTGCTCGTTCAGGACATCGTACCGTGACGTTCAAGCCCCGGCCCTTTGTTGCGCTTCAATCGACCGAAAGCCGCCTGATCGGCGCCCTTGTGGCTGCTGAGCGGGCCGATTGGGCCCTGGAGATTGCGCCCGCCACCAGTCCCTCGCCCGAATTGAATGTGCCGCGATCGCGCATCATGTTCAACGCTGCGGGGTGTTGCTGGCCGTTCGTGGCGCCACTGGATGCGCTACCGCTGGATGACGAGTCGGTGGCGGCCGTGATTCTTCGCCACGCGTGGCAGCCCGAGCGGCCCTGCGAAGTGCTGACCGAAGCGCTGCGCGTGCTCAAGCCCGGCGGTTGGCTTGTGTCGGTATCGGCCAATCCCTGGCATCCTGCTGCGTGGCGGGAACTGAAGCAACGCGCGCTGTGGCTGCCGAGCTGGCCCCAGTTTCAAATGCTGCACGCACGTCATGCGCTCCGCCTGGCGACCCCTGGGCGCAATGTCTGGCAGGGGCTGGTACCCGGCCTGACCCCCGTGCTTGCCTTACTGGCCCGGAAGCCTTCCCGGCCTGCGCGCATTCGCCCGGTGCGGTTTTCCCGGCCTCGAATGGCGGCCATACCGACAGCTGCAACCCACTGTCGGGCCGCGTGACCGAGCCCGTAAAAATCTGGACAGACGGAGCCTGCAAGGGCAATCCGGGGTCGGGTGGCTGGGGAGCCCTGCTGCGCTGGAACGGAACCGAGCGCGAACTGTCCGGTGCGGAGCAGTCAACGACCAACAACCGGATGGAGTTGATGGCCGCGATTCAGGCGCTGGAGACGCTGAAGCGCCCGTGTCAGGTCATTTTGACGACCGATTCCCAGTATGTCCGCAAGGGCATGACCGAGTGGATGGCTCAGTGGAAGAAAAACGGCTGGAAGACCTCGTCCCGAAAGCCGGTCAAGAACCTGGACTTGTGGCAGCGCCTGGACCAGGCGGTGGCGCGGCATTCGGTGGAGTGGCACTGGGTTAAAGGGCACAGCGGGCATCCCGAAAAC
>JAZBOC010000182.1:0-29850 GCA_036353315.1 Wenzhouxiangella sp.
GCTTCACAGGGCCACACCAATGCGGCACAATCAATCCGTGTGTGGCGCATCGAGTCGGCGCGCGATCTGGCTGCTTTTAGAGGGAGAAGACCCATGTTTTTCCGCAGTAAACCGGGGCCGGATGAACCCGCAGATCTCGCCGCGCTGGAGAAGCGGCTGGCCGAGCTCGACGACCGGGAAGCGGCCTGCCAGGCGGCAGTCCAGACCCTGCTGGTGCTGCTGAAGAACTTCGCGCTGGACCTCGACGAACTCAAAAGCAACGATTTCCGCACGGAAGTCACCCAATTTGGCGAACAGCTGCCTGAGCTCGACTCTGGCACCAAGCTTCGTCGCGCCATGGACAAGCGGACCCGTCGCTTCGAGGCTTTTATCCAGCGTCAGAACAGTTACCTGCTCGAGCGCGAGACCGAACTGCGCAACGTCATCACCCTGCTGTCGAATGCCATGGCGCTGCTGAATCGGGAAAACACCGCCTATCACCAGAAGATCCTCGACCAGGGCACCAACTTCGAGCGAATCATCGCGCTTGATGACCTGCGCAAGATCAAGACCTCGCTGGCCGAGGAGGTCCGCCAGCTCAAGACCATGGTCGAGCAGAAAAGGCAGGCCGAGTCGAAACAGCTCAGCAGTCTCAGTGGCCAGGTCGAAGTGCTTCGCGGTGAGCTGGAAAAAACCCGCGACGAGAATCGGCGCGACCCGCTGACGGGCATCTTCAACCGACGCGCCCTGGACGATTACCTGGTCTCGCTGATCGACGACAATCGACTCCGGCGCAAGTCTTTCTCGATTCTCATGCTGGATATCGACAACTTCAAGGCGGTCAACGACCAGCACGGTCACCTGGTCGGCGACCAGGTGATTCGCGCCATGGCCGGGGCCTGCATCGACATCTTGCGCGCCGACGATTTCGTGGCTCGCTTCGGCGGCGAGGAGTTCGTCGCCGTCATGCCCGGCGCCTCGAAACGAGCGGCGGCCAAGCGCGCTGGAAACCTGTGTCAGGCGATCGCGGGAACGCGGTTCTCGCTGCCGGTTGACGATCGCGAAGACTATCTGCTCTTGACCGTCAGCATTGGCGTGACCGAATTCCAGGCTGGTGACACGCGCACGAGCCTGCTGGAGCGAGCCGATCAGGCGCTTTATCAGGCCAAGGACAACGGGAAGAACCAGGTGGTCGCGCTCTGAGGCCTGCCCAATTTAGGCACCAAATCGCGGCAAACTCCTCCCGAAGCCGGCATTACAAAACGTTACAATGTTGTATCGGCAGATGACCACCCGATCGTGAGGGAGCAATGAAAGCAGGATCACTGAAGTTCCAGATCATTCTTGCGGTGACTATCGGCATCGTCGTGCTGGCCGCAGCCAACAGTTTCTTCCAGATTCGCGAAGCCAATCGTCTCCTGGACATCGAAGTTTCAGGTCTCGCCAGCACCGCCAACCAGGAGTTCGGCAATCTGCTCTCTGGTGAGCTGTCGCGTCTTTCACTGGCGATCGAGTCACTGCTGACCGATCAGGCTGCCGTGACGGCATTCGCCGAACGCGACCGACCCGCTCTGGCAGCGCGGCATGCCGAGCTTTACCAGCGCATGCGAAATGAGTACGGCATTGCCCAGTACCAGTGGCATGTGCCGCCAGCGACGAGTTTCTTACGTTTTCATTCACCCGACAATTTCGATGATGACCTTTCGGCTTTTCGAGCGACGGTTATTGCCGCCAACAGAGAGCAGCGCCCCATCCGTGGCCTGGAGGTTGGACGCGGCGGTCCTGGCGTTCGCATCGTCTACCCGGTCTTTCATCGAGGCAACCATGTCGGATCGGTTGAGCTGGGGGGTTCGGTTAACGGACTGCTGCAACAGCTGGAGGAGAATCTCGGGCTTTTCTACGCGGTTGGCATCGACCCGGCCGTGTTCCGCAACGCAGGCCGCTTTGCCGATGGGACTGAAGACCTCATGCGCGATGGGCTTCAGTACTATCGTTTCTCGTCAGACCTCGCCCGCGCGATTGTTGAAGACAGTGATCGGATCAGCGGGCTGATCGAGTTCGCCGACGCCCGAGTTGCGCTGAGTACGATCGAACTGCGCGACTACCAGGACCGCGTCATCGGCCAGATCGTGGTCGGTTCTGACGTCAGCGAAATGGTGCGCGCGCAGCGCAGTCAGATGCTGGCTTCGGTTCTGACCTCGCTGCTGATCATGGCGCTGGTCCTCACACTGATTGTCTGGATCACGGTTCGCGCTTTGCGACCGCTCGATGAGGTCATCGATATCACCGGCCGCATCGCTCAGGGCGACTGCAGCATGGAGGTGAAATCGAAACGTCAGGACGAGGCCGGCCGGGTCCTTCAGTCGGTCGGTGTGATGACCGAGCAGCTTCGCACAACGATCGGCGAGATCCGCTCTGTCAGCGCCAGCGTCAGCGACGGCAGCAGCGAGCTTTCCCAGGGTGCAGCAACCCTGGCGCAGGGTTCGACTGAGCAGGCTTCTTCGGTGGAGCAAGTCTCGGCCTCGATCGAACAGATGAGTGCCAGCATTCACCAGACTTCGGACAACGCCGCTGAAACCGAGCGCATTTCGCTGCAGACCGCCGTCAGTGCAGAAAAAGGCGGTCAAGCCGTTTCCCGAACGGTTTCTGCCATGCGTGAGATTTCGGAAAAAATTCACATCATCGATGACATCGCCTACCAGACCAACCTGCTGGCGCTGAATGCGGCCATCGAAGCAGCGCGCGCCGGCGAGCAGGGCAAGGGCTTTGCGGTCGTGGCCGGAGAAGTGCGCAAGCTTGCCGAGCGCAGCCAGGTCGCCGCACACGAGATCGGCCAGGTCGCCAGCGGCTCGGTGGAATTGGCCGAGGAGGCCGGCAAGATGATCAACAGCATTCTGCCGGAGATCAAGCGTACTGCCGAACTGGTCCAGCAGATCAGTGCAGCCAGTAACGAGCAGGACTCGGGCGCACGCCAGATCAGCGAAGGACTGTCCCAGCTCAACCAGGTCGTCCAGCAGAACGCGTCATCGTCGGAGCAAATGGCGGCGATGGCCGAGGCGCTCAGCGCACATGCCGACCAGCTCAAGCGCGCCATCAGCTTTTTCTCGATCGACCGAAAATGACGGCACCTCGGTTACGATAGCGGCCATCCATGATTGCCGCCGTCGTCACCCTGTCTGTCATTGTTGCCCTGATCGGCATCGGCCTGCTGTGGGCCGGTCAGCGACTGCAACCGGACGAGGACTCGCTGGTCGAGCGGATTAACGAGATCCTGCCGCAGACCCAGTGCGCCCAGTGCGGCTACCCCGGCTGTCGCCCTTATGCCGAAGCCATCGCGGCAGAAGAAGCCGACATCAATCAGTGCCCACCCGGGGGCCAGGAGGGCGTCGAGGCACTGGCCGGGCTGCTCGGCGTCCAACCCCGACCGCTCGATACCAGCCGGGGCGAAACCCGCCCCCCGCTGGTGGCGGTGATCGATGAGGACCGCTGCATCGGCTGTACGCTTTGCATCCAGGCCTGCCCCGTGGACGCCATCATCGGCGCGGCACGGCAGATGCACACCGTGATCGAGGCCGAATGCACCGGCTGCGACCTGTGCCTGCCGCCCTGCCCGGTCGACTGCATCGAACTGATTGATCGCGACCCGATCCATGTCGCGCCCCGTCCGATCCCGATCCGCGTGCGCGCCGCCTGAAACCGCCATGGCATCCCGGCTGCATGCCTTCCCGGGCGGTCTTGCCCTGCCCCATCACAAAGAGGTCTCGCTGGGTGCGCCCCTCCGGCAGTGCCCGCTACCGGATAGGATCTACGTTCCGGTCGGCCAGCACCAGGGCGAAAGCGGCGAAGTCCTGGTTCAGGCCGGCGAAGAAATTGCGGCCGGCCAGCCCCTGACCGCAAGCGAAGACGATTTCCAGGTCCCGGCCCACGCCCCGTGCGCCGGAGTTGTGATGGGATTAAGCCGGCGCCCGGCCAGTGATCCACCCGGCAGTCTGCGACGCTGTATCGAGATTCGACCTGATGGTGATTCCATCAGCGCGCCCCACCACAAGCTAAAGGGCTGGCGTGATCAAGCGCCGGCGGTCATCGTCGATCATCTGCGCAACATGGGCTTGGCGGGGATGGGGGGTGCGGTTTTTCCGACCGCGGCCAAGCTGCGTGGACCGTGGCAGGGCGTTCATACCCTGATTCTCAACGGCGTCGAATGCGAGCCGTGGATCGCCTGCGATGAAAGCCTGATGCGGGCGCGCCCTGGTGATGTGATCCTCGGCGGGCTGATCCTGGCGGCCGCCGCCGGCGCCGGGAAAGTGATCCTGGCCGTCGAAGATCCGATGGTTCAGACCGCTGCATTGCTGCGTCGCGCCGCAGCGGAAGCAGGTGTCGAAGACCAGATCGAAGTCGTCATCGTCCCGGCGTGTTATCCCGAAGGCGGCGAACGCCAGCTGATTCAGACCTTGACCGGGCTGGAGGTTCCTCAGAACGGCCTGCCGCAGGACCTGGGGCTGGTCTGCCATAACGTCGCCACGGCGGCGGCGGCCTTCGACGCGGTCGAGCGCGGCGCGCCGTTGACCGAGCGCATCGTCACCGTGACCGGCCCGGGCATTGCGCAGCCTGGAAATTTCATCACTCCGGTCGGTACCCCTGCCGCCTGGCTGATCGCCCAGGCCGGCGGCTACACCGACAAGGCCCAGCGCCTGATCCTCGGCGGCCCCATGTCGGGCACCGCGCTCGAGACCGACGAGGTGATCATCACCAAGGGCAGCAACTGCCTGCTGGTGCTCGACACGCCCGCCCCGGACCCGGATCGGGTACTGCCGTGTATCAACTGCGGCCAGTGCGTCGAGGTCTGCCCGGCAAGTCTGCTGCCGCAGCTGCTGTTTCGCGCCATCGAAGGCACCCGCTATGAACAGGCCCGGGAACTGGCGCTGTTGGATTGCATCGAGTGCGGCTGCTGCGCCCAGGTCTGTCCGAGCCAGCTACCCCTGGTGGACTACTACCGCCACGGCAAAGGGGAGCTGCGCCTGCGCGATCTGGACCAGCGCCGCGCGGCTCTCGCCCGTCGGCGTCACGAAGCCCGCCAACAACGGCTGGCCCAGGAGCAGGCTGAGCGCGAGGCGCGGCGGCAGGCGCGAGCCGAACGCCTGCGCGAGAAAGCCGGTGCCGAAGACGAAATCAAGGCCGCCATACAGCGCGCCCGGCGCAAGAAAAAGTCGGTGGAATAGTCGCGATGCGTTTCCCTCCGACTGGCGCACCGCACCTGCAGCCCTCGCAGCGCGTCAACCGACTCATGGGCCAGGTGGTTCTGGCCCTTTTGCCGGCGGTTGCCGCACACTGGTGGTTTTTCGGCTGGGGCATTCTGATCCAGATCAGTCTGGCCTGCCTGTTCGGGCTGGCTTTCGAGTGGGCGATGCTGCGTCTGCGCGAGCGCCGACTCCGGGTATTTCTGACTGACGGCAGCGTGATCGTCACGGCGCTGCTGTTCGCTCTGTGTCTTCCGCCGCTGGCGCCCTGGTGGGTTGCCGCGACGGGCATGTTGTTGGCCGTGGTCGTGGCCAAGCACCTGTACGGCGGGCTCGGCTATAACCTGTTCAATCCCGCCATGGTCGCGCTGGCGGCCGTGATCATCGCGTTCCCGATCGAGCTTAGTCAGTGGCTGGCGCCGCGCGGACTGGCAAGCGCTCAGCCCGGATTTGCCGAGGCTTTGCTCACAGTTCTCCAGGGTCGCCCACCGCAGCCCGTGGCGTGGGACGCCTTGACCGCGGCGACCCCCCTGGACCGCATTCGCACCGGTCTGAACAATCAGCTACTGATCCCGGAAATCAGAGGTCACCCGGTTTTTTCCGGCCTGTCCGGACACGGCTGGGACTGGATTGGCGGGGCCACGCTGTTGGGCGGATTGTGGCTGATCTGGCAGCGGGTCATCAGCTGGCACGTGCCGACGGCGGTCATCCTGACGACGCTGGCGTTGAGCCTGCCGCTGTGGCTTGTTTCGCCCGACCTTCATCTCAGCCCGTTGCAGCAGCTATTTTCCGGCGGTCTGCTGCTGGGCGCGTTCTTCATCGCCACAGATCCGGTCTCGGGCAGCGCGACGCCGCGCGGTAAGCTGCTGTTCGGCGTGGGCGTGGCTGCTCTGACCCTGGCCATTCGTCGATGGGGCGGGTTTCCCGACGGCGTGGCCTTCGCTGTGCTCCTGATGAACATGTTCGTGCCGCTGATCGATCGCTATACCCGTCCCCGCGTCTACGGGTATCCGCGATGATGGACCGCCGTCGACGCCGAGCCGCCATCGCCTTGATCTGCATCGGCCTGAGTGCGGCTCTGATCCTGGCCGGCGTCGACCGACTGACGCGGGATCGCATTGAGCAGGCCCAGCAGCGCCGGGCGCTGGCCACGCTGGAGACGATGCTTCCCGCGGGCAGCTTCGACAACCCACTGCTTGACGATGCCATTGATCTGACCTTGCCGGGACTCGAACAGCCGGCCCGCGTGTATCGGGCGCGGCGCGACGGGCAGCCGGTCGCCACGCTGGTGGATCTGGTGACCCAGCGCGGATACAGCGGCAATATCCGTCTGCTGGTCGCCGCCGATCCGAACGGAACCGTGCTGGGCGTGCGCGTACTCGACCACCGCGAGACCCCAGGGCTGGGCGACAAGATCGAGATCGAGCGCAGCGACTGGATCACCGGCTTTGTCGGGCGCTATCTAGGCAATCCGCCACTCGACGGTTGGGCGGCAGATCGCAGCGGTGGGGACTTCGACACCTTGACCAGCGCCACGATCACCACCGATGCGGTGGTCGGCGCCGTGCGCGCCGCGCTGCTCGGGCTGGAACAGACCGATCAGGACGACCTCTGGGCAAGGCCGGGCACCGAACCCGGCGATGAATCCAGCTGAAGGCTCAGCAGACGGCCGATCGCGGTTCGTCGTGATAGGCGACGGCCCGATCCACCTCGTTGCGTGAACCCAGAATGACAGGTACGCGCTGGTGCAGTTCCTCCGGGGCGATATCGAGAATCCGCTGGTAGCCGGTGGAGGCCGCTCCGCCGGCCTGCTCGATGATCATCGCCATGGGATTGGCCTCGTACATCAGGCGCAGCTTGCCGTTCTTTCCGGCCGCGGCCAGGCGGCGATCCGAGGGATACAGGAACACGCCGCCGCGCACGAGAATTCGATGAACTTCGGCAACCATCGAGGCGACCCAGCGCATGTTGAAATCTCGCCCACAGGGGCCTTCACTGCCCTGCATGCACTCGCCGATGAAACGCTGAACCGGCGCGTCCCAGAAGCGCTGGTTGGAGGCGTTGATGGCAAACTCCCGGCAGTCGGGCGGAATAAGAACCTTGTCGCGGGTCAGCAGGAATTCGCCCAGCGAGCGGTCGAGCGTGAACATGCTCACGCCATGGCCGGTGGTCAGGACCAGCTGGGTGGAAGGGCCATACAGGCAGTAGCCGGCCGCAATCTGTTCAGCGCCCGGTCGCAGAAAATCGTCCAGCTCCGGCTCCCGGCCGGCATCAGCAGCGCGCAGGATGGAAAAGATCGTCCCGACCGAAACGTTGACATCGATGTTCGAAGAACCGTCCAGCGGGTCCGCCAGAACCAGGTAGCTGCCGCGCAGCTTGCCCGGCGGCAGCCGGTAGATGTCGGCCATCTCCTCGGAGGCCAGCGCTGCGATATGGCCATTGTGCTGCAGTGCGTCGATCATCAGGTCGTTGGCGATCACGTCCAGCTTCTTCTGGGTCTCGCCCTGCACGTTTTCCGATTCGGTACTGCCCAGCACGTTGACCAGGTCGCCCTTGTTGACCAGGTCGGCAATTTTCTTGCACGCTACGGTGATGTCATTGAGCAAGCCGGTAAACTCGCCGCTGGCGCGCACATGGCGCTGGTTTTCGATGATGTAGTTGGTCAGCGTGGTGCCAATCTGCATGAAAGTCCCCTGATGATTCAGCCCAATTGATGTGCAGGCCTCATTTTAGCCCGCCCCCGGCGGCGGCGCGATAGAATCCCGGGCATGACCTTGCCGAACCGACTCAAGCGATGCAGATGAGCCCCGACCGGGGATCGATCTGGCGGCAGGGGCTGTGGAGCAACAATCCAGGCCTGGTCCAGCTGCTGGGGTTGTGCCCGCTGTTGGCCGTCACCAATACAGCCATCAATGGGCTGGGCCTGGGGCTGGCCACTTTATTTGTGCTGGTGTGCTCCAACCTGGCCGTGTCGCTTCTGCGGGGCAGCCTGCAGCCGGAGATCCGCATCCCGGCATTCGTTCTGATCATTGCCACCCTGGTGACCGTGGTCGACCTGTCGCTGCAGGCCTGGCTGCATGAACTCAGCCGCACTCTGGGCATCTTCGTCCCGCTGATCGTCACCAACTGCACCATCCTGGCCCGGGCCGAGGCCTTTGCCTCGCGCCAATCCCCGCTCGCGGCTGTCCACGACGGGCTCGCCCAGGGCGTCGGTTTCGGCCTGGTTCTGATCGCCTTGGGCGCCGGACGCGAGTTGATCGGACAGGGCACCCTGTTTGCCGGGGCCGACCTCCTGCTGGGCCCGTGGGCGAGCGGCATGAGCCTGCAGTTGATGCCGCAGGGCTTTGGTCTGCTTCTGGCGCTGCTGCCGCCAGGTGCCTTCATCGGCCTGGGACTGCTGGTGGCGCTGCGCCAGCACCTGGTTCATCGCCCGCAGACCACGCCAGCGCCGGACAACGCGCCCTCAAGGGCCTGACAGTAACCCTTTCAACCACTGACTCGCCTGGCGGAGGCTTTTGGGCGACTCGGTGTCGATGACCTTAACCTCTGCCTCCCCATCCGAAGGGGCATCGAAGGATTCCAGCTGCCGAGCCAGCACGGACAGATCAGCCTCCGAAGCGTCGCTGGCCGCGGCCGAGCGACGACCCACACGCTCACGCAGCGTGCGCTCGGTGGCCGTACAGACCAGCACGCCAAAAGGTATTCCTCGCGAGCGCGCCAGGTCTGCAAAAACTTGCCGCTGGGCCGGATCCAGAAACGTCGCGTCAACCAGCACCGGCAGTCCGGCGGCCGTCACCCGGTCGGCCAGCGCGGCCAGGCGATCGTAGGTTCGAGCCGTGACCTCTGATCCATAAAGCCCGCCGCCGACCTCGGAGCCGGAACGTTCGAGTTCGTCGAGCCCAAAAAGGCGTTTGCGCTCGACATCCGAGCGCAGGCGGATCAGGCCGTGCTCGGCCAGCAGCGAACGGGCCAGAAAACTTTTGCCGCTGCCCGATACGCCGCAGGTCAGGACCAGGGCCGGCCGGTGCTCGGCAACGACTTCAGAGCACAGGATCAAGTGACGGTCAATGACCGACAGAATCGCTTCAGCCACCCCACGATCGGCGGCCTCATTCAGCCCCAGTGCCGCCACCTTGGCCCGGACCAGGGCACGGTAGACGATATAGAAATCAAGCAGCGCGAGCCCCGGGTAGTCACCGGTGCGGGCCAGGTAGCGGTCCAGCAAACGCCAGGCATGGGCCTCGGCACCGCGCTCGCGCAGGTCCATGACCACGAAGGCCAGGTCAGCCAGGACATCGGTCCAGCGCAGCTCGGGGCTGAATTCGATGCAGTCGAACAGGGTCGTCTGATCGCGGAACAGAGTGACATTGCCGAGATGGACATCGCCGTGGCATTCGCGCACGAACCCTTGGTCGCGGCGGTCCCGGATCAACGCAAGCTCACCCGAGAAGCGCTGTTCGGTCCAGGCTTTCAGCCCGGCCAAAGTGTCCTTGCGCTGCCGATCATCAAGCAGGTCGGTCAAGCTGGTGAAGTTGTCGCGCATGGGGCCGATGACCTCGGCCGGCGTGCCCCATTTCGAGTCCGAGGGCGCCCTTTCGGCCACCTCATGCAGATCGGCCAGGGCATCTCCCAGCGCGTCGGCGTGGGCGAGTTCAAGCTTGCCGTCATCCAGCAGATGGTCAAAGCCTTGTGCGGGATCGAAGCGCCGCATGCGAACGGCATACTCGATCGGCTCTCCGGGCCCCTTGATCGTCGGATTCTCGACCGAACCGGTCACAGCGACCACGTCGAGATAAAGATCAGGCGCGGTGCGGCGGTTGAGCCGGATTTCTTCCTCACAGAAATGGCGCCGGCGGTCAAGGGCGGAAAAATCAAGGAAACCGAAGTCCACCGGCTTCTTGATCTTGTAGGCAAAGTCACCGGCCAGCAGGACCCAGGAAATATGAGTTTCCAGGATTTGCACCCGGTCTACCGAATGGGGGTAGCTGTCCGGGCTGCGGAGCGCATCGATCAGCGGACTGTGCATCGTGGGACTCGGTCGCCGGCTCGTGAAAGGCCGAGTCAGTATATCGCCGCGGCCGGTGCTATTCTCGTGCCCTGTCTGGCTTTCTTGTCGCAGTCCATCGTCACCGCCCATGCCGTCCATGAACGCCGCCGATCGCGCGACCTTCTTCCAGCGCCTGTCGGAGCTAGACCCGAACCCCGAAACCGAGCTGGTCTACAGCACGCCGTTTGAGCTGCTGGTGGCCGTAACGCTCTCGGCCCAGGCCACCGATGTCGGGGTTAACAAAGCCACCGCGCGATTGTTTCCGGTCGCCAATACACCCGAGCAGATCCTCGCCCTGGGCGAAGACGGGCTCAAGCACTACATCAAGACGATCGGCCTGTTCAACAGCAAGGCAAAAAACGTGATTGCGGCCTGTCGAATCCTGGTCAAGCAATACAACGGCCAGGTGCCGCAAACCCGGGAAGCCCTGGAGGCCCTGCCGGGTGTCGGTCGCAAGACCGCCAACGTGGTCTTGAACACGGCTTTCGGTCAGCCCACCATGGCCGTCGATACCCATATTTTTCGGGTCGCCAATCGGACCGGCTTAGCCCCCGGCAAAACCGTACTGGCGGTGGAAAAAGGACTGCTCAAGCGGGTGCCGGAGCCCTATCTGCTCAATGCCCACCACTGGTTGATCCTGCACGGCCGCTATACCTGCAAGGCGCGCAAACCCCTGTGCGCGCAGTGCCCGGTGCTTGATCTTTGCCGCTGGCCGGGCCGCAAGAAAATCCTTCAGGACTCGCCAGCATAGGGACCAAGCGCGGGTTCCAGGCGCATCCCGCGCTGGCGCAGCAACTCGATCAAACCCTCCTCGCCCGGCAGATGCAGCGCGCCGACCGCGATCATCAGCCCGCCCTCTTCCAGCCAGGGCAGGGCACGCTGAACCATGGTGTGGTTCCGCTCGATCAGACCCACCTGCTCGAAGTGCGCCTTGAGCGCCGGATCCAATCCATCCATCTGCTCCTCGGCCACCGTAACCAGGCCCTCCAGATCACCGGATAGGTAGACGCCGACCAGCGCTTCGAACATTTCACTCTGGCGGGAAAAATCGGCAACGGCCTGGGCCAGCATGGACAACTGCATCGACTCAGGCATATCGGCCAGAAACGCCAGCTGCTCTTCGATGCGCTCCAGCGAAACCACCTCCAGACCCAGACCCCCGGCACGGATCGAAAGGGCCAGATCCATGAAAAGACCCGTCTGCGGCGGCGGCACCGAGATCGTCATGGCGGCTGCCCAGGGCCGCAGGCGCCGGACCAGCGGCTCACCCATGCCGTAATTCTGCTCGAGAATACGAACCAGCTCGGCGTACAAGTCGGTGTCCAGCACCTGGTTCAGACGCGGCTCGGAATAGTGCATTGCCTGGTTGAGAATTTCCAGCATGGCCATGTCGGGCACCAGTTCCAGGGCCAGGCGGTCTGAGTCCGCGAGGGCGTCGAGAACCGCCCTGGGAAACTCCAGCAGACGTGGATCCTCGCTATGAACCGTACCCAGGAGCCAGTTCTGCTGGCCCTGCGGGCCCTGCACCGACCAGAGCACCTGAGCCTGAGCCTGGCTGCCGACAATCAGCAGAATCAGGGCAAAAAACCAAAAGCGGGAGAAAAATCTCATTCTGTCACCTTGTCGAGAGCGCGAGCCGATACCATGGGCCATTGATTTTACCTTTATGGTCAAGCAGTACCAGATGATGCCCATTGCGCAACGTTTTCGAGGCTTCCTACCGGTTGTCGTCGATGTGGAAACCGGCGGCTTCAACCCCGCCACGGATGCGCTGCTGGAGCTTGCGGTGTGCATTATCAGCATGGACAACGACGGCTGGCTGCACCCGCAGCCGGTTCAGGTGCGCCATATCGAGCCTTTCCCAGGCGCCAATATCGAACAGGCAGCGCTGGAATTCAACGGGATCCGGCCCGATCACCCGCTGCGCCCCGCTGTTGACGAGGAAACGGGCCTGCGCTCGCTGCTCAACCCGGTCCGGCAGGCGTTGCGCGATACCGGCTGCAAGCGCGCCGTGCTGGTTGGCCACAACGCCCACTTCGACCTGTCGTTTCTCAACGCAGTGATCGCCAGGGTTGGCTACAAGCGGAACCCCTTCCATCCGTTCAGCTGTTTCGATACGGCGACCCTGGGCGGGCTGGCCTATGGTCAGACCGTGCTGGCGCGAGCCGTGGCCGCAGCGGGTCTGGAATGGGACAGTGAACGGGCCCACTCGGCGGCTTACGATACCGAACGCACGGCCAGCCTGTTCTGCACCATCGTCAATCGCTGGCGACATTTGCAGGAACTGGAGTGAGCCCCGGGTCCCCTGACGTCCGCGTGCTACCTTGAATTCGTACCCGGTTGGTCCCCAAGTTCGATAGATACCGCCGTTTCTTTGATTCACCATCACCACCTTGAGGAGTATGCAATGGCTTTTTCCCTTCCAGAACTGCCCTATGCCAAGAACGCGCTTGAGCCGCACATCTCGGCTGAAACCCTGGAGTACCACTACGGCAAGCATCACCAGACCTACGTCGACAAGCTCAACGGTATGGTCGAAGGCACCGACAAGGCGGGCCAGTCGCTAGAGGACATCATCCGTTCGGCCAGCGGCGGCTTGTTCAACAACGCAGCCCAGGTCTGGAATCACACCTTCTACTGGCACTGCCTGAGCCCCAACGGCGGTGGCGCGCCGAGCGGCAAGCTGGCCGAATTGATCGACCGCGACTTTGGTTCCTTCGATCAGTTTGTCGAGAAGTTCAACGCCAGCGCGGTGGGCAATTTCGGTTCCGGCTGGACCTGGCTGGTTCAGAACCCCGACGGCAAGCTGGACATCGTCAATACCGATGATGCCGATACGCCGCTGACCGGCGATGCCAAGCCGCTGCTGACCTGTGACGTCTGGGAGCATGCCTACTACGTCGACTACCGCAACGCCCGCCCGAAGTACCTGGAAGCGTTCTGGAAACTGGTCAACTGGGATTTCGCAACCAGCAACCTCGCCTGATCTGACCTCCGACTGGGCTTACAATGGCGGCCATCCGCGTCTTAGCGATGGCCGCCATGTCTCATCTGTTCGATACCTATGTCCGCATGCCCGTCGCCATGGTTCGTGGCGACGGCGCCTGGCTATACGATGATCAGGACCGGCAATATCTCGACGCCCTGAGCGGTATCGCCGTGTGCAGCCTGGGCCACGCCCATCCGCGCATTGCCGCGGCCCTGGCCGATCAGGCCAGCCGCCTGATTCATACCGCCAATATCGTCCGCATCCCCGAGCAAGAAACGCTGGCCGAGCGTCTGGCCGAGATCAGTGGCCTGGATCGGGCCTTCATCGCCAACTCCGGCGCCGAGGCCATCGAGTGCGCCCTCAAGCTGGCCCGCCGCCATGGCCATGCACGCGGCATCGAGCAACCCGCCGTCATGGTCGCCAGCGACAGTTTCCACGGTCGCACCCTGGCGGCACTCAGCGCCTCGGGCAACGCCGCCATCCAGGCCGGTTTCGGGCCGCTGGTCGGTGGCTTCGTGCGTGTGCCGTTCGGCGACGCGAAGGCTGCAACGGCTGCATTCGAGCAACACCCGAACCTGGTCGCCGTCCTGGTCGAACCGATTCAGGGCGAAGGCGGTGTTCGCGTCCCGCCGGAAGGCTATCTGCGCGCGCTGCGAACCTTGTGTGACCAGCACGATGTGCTGCTGATGCTCGATGAAATCCAGGCCGGCATCGGCCGTACCGGTCGCTGGTTCGCCTTCCAGCATGAAGCCGGCCTGCTGCCGGACGTGATCACGGTGGCCAAGGCGCTCGGCAACGGCGTGCCCATCGGCGCCTGCCTGGCTCGCGAGTCTGTCGCCGCCCTGCTCCCGCCGGGTTCCCACGGCACCACTTTCGGCGGCAATCCGCTGGCCTGCCGGGTTGCGCTGGAAGTGCTCGCGATCATGGAACAGGACAATATTCTGGCGCGGGCCGCGCACGCCGGTCAGCGCCTGATGGACGGCCTGCAAAGCGCGCTGGCCGGGGTGGACGGGGTGGTCGAGGTCCGCGGGCGCGGGCTGATGGTCGGCGTCGAGCTAGCCGAGCCGGCCGGCGAACTCAAGGACGCCGCCATGGCGCGCGGCCTGATCATCAACATCACCCGCGGCAATGTCATCCGCCTGCTACCGCCGCTGATCATTGATGACGCGCAGGTCGATCGGATCGTCGAAATCGTCGCCGCCCTGGTTCGGAAGAAATTTTCCGGTGCGCGCTGAAGCTCAGGCAACTCTTTTAGTTGAGATTTGATCGCCTGAATCGAGCGGGGTCGGTAGGTGGCTGATCGGGCGGGTGCGGGTGCCGGCGGGTTTCCAGCGGCGATCAACGTTTTGCAGGCGGGATGTGATGGTGGCGCCTGGGTGGCCGGGCCATTGCCTTGGTGATTTTCGCATCGGATTCGACCCGGAAAGAGATTTCTGCGCGGCTCAAGGCACGGATGTGGCGCAGGCCTTTCCGCGCCGCCTCCAACCCGCCGGCATCCACACCCACCCGATCTGAAACGTTGGTGGTGATGCCGATGTACTTTGGAACAAGCCGCCATTCTTGCAGGCAGTGAGGGGTGGGCGCTGTCCCCGATCGCAGGGCCCGGAAACATGCACCCAGCCCTCCGCCGACCCGAAGTGGCGATCTCGGCGACAGAGTGCACCTTGACCTGAACTCGCGCCAGCGCCAGTCGCCCGGCACCCAGAAGCCACCTTTGCCTGGTCAGTCGCCGACAGCGTTGGCCCGGCGGTCGGGGACAGCGCCCGCCCCTCGCTGCCCGCCACCGCCCCTCTTCCCTACCCGATTCCTCTCAACAGTCCAACTGTCTCGCGATCCAGCATTGGCTTCAGCGCCTCAAGCGCCTCGGACAAGCCCGCCCGATCGGCCGCCGCCAGCGTCGCATGACCGACCTTGCGGCCCGGTCGTGGGGCCTTGTGATAGTCGTGCCAGGCCAGTCCAGGTACGGTCAGCAGCTGCTCACGCGCCGGCATGGATCCCAGCCAGTTGAACATCAGCGCCACCCCGCGTGCGGCCGTGCTACCCAGCGGCAGGTCACATACGGCCCGCAAATGGTTCTCGAACTGGCTGGTCACCGCGGCCTCGATGGTCCAGTGGGCCGAATTGTGCGGGCGCGGGGCGTATTCATTGGCGATCAGTTCCGATCCGAGCGCAAACATCTCCAGGGTCAGGCAACCGACGTAGTCCAGCGCCTCCAGCAAAGTTGTGACGGCGTCCCTGGCCTGCTCGGCCAAAGCCTCCGACACGCTTGCCGGCGCCGCTGCCAGGCGCAGAATGCCGTCGCTGTGCACGGTCCGGGTCAAGGGGTAACAGCGGACCTCGCCGCCGGCCGATCGCACCGCGGTCTGGGCGCACTCGAATTCGAAATCGACCCAGCCTTCCAGGATCAGCGCCCGGCCGCCCAACCTTTGCCAGGCCGGTTCCAGGTCCTCGTGGCTTCGAAGCACGGCCTGGCCCTTGCCGTCGTAGCCCAGGCGCCGGGTCTTGAGCACGGCGGGCAGACCGATCTGCTCAACCGCCGCAAGCAACTCAGGCCGCGTCTGAACGGCCGCAACCGGCGCCACCGGGATGCCAAGCCCGCTCAGCAACTGCTTCTCTTCAAGACGATCCTGGCCGGCCGCAAACGCGCGCGCCGGCGGACGAACGGTCACCTGTTGGGCCAGTCTAGCCAGCACCTCGGCCGGTACGTTCTCGAAATCAGCGGTAACCCGATCACAGTCGGCCAGGGCCTGCAGCCCCGATGAATCGTCCCAGGGGCCGACATGAAGCCGACCCAACGCACCGGCACAGGCGTCAGCGGCCGGGTCGAGGAAAGAAAAGGACAGGCCCAACGGACCGCCGGCCTCGGCCATCATGCGCGCCAGCTGACCGGCGCCAAGGATTCCCACGTGCACAATCGTCAGCTGCCGGGCACAGGGTCGGCCAGAATGCGCTCGGTCTGGCGCTCGCGCCAGGCAATGTAGCGCCGGGCCAGCTCGGCATCGTGCGCGGCCAGCATGGCGACCGCGAGAAGTCCGGCGTTCTTTGCCCCGGCCTTGCCGATCGCCAGGGTTCCGACCGGGATACCGCCGGGCATCTGGGCAATCGAGAGCAGCGAGTCCAGGCCGTTGAGCGTGCGCGATTGCACCGGCACGCCGAGCACCGGAAGATGGGTCTTGCTGGCGACCATGCCCGGCAGGTGCGCAGCCCCGCCGGCTCCAGCAATGATGACCTTGAGTCCGCGATCGGCAGCTGCCGCGGCGTACTCGAACATGGCATCCGGCGTGCGGTGCGCCGAGACCACGCGGCACTCGTGCGCTACGTCCAGTTCCGCCAGGATTTCGCTGGCATGGCGCATGGTGTCCCAATCGCTTTGCGAGCCCATGATCACACCTACTGCCGGGCCGGTTTGCATGCTGGCTACTCCAGATCAGTCAGGCGCGCTATGGTATCAGCCTGGCGCCGGCGCGGCAGCCTGAGCCGGAAGGCCTGGCTCGCCATGGCGCTTCCTGCTCGGGTAGAATATCGGCCATGAGCCTTCCCGATCATCTTCTCGACATCCTGTGCTGCCCGGTCAGCCACGAACCCCTGCTACCCCTGTCGCGGGACAAACTGAAGAAACTCAACGCCGCTGTTGAAGCCGGCGACGTCCAGTTCGTTGACAACGAACCGGTCGAGAAATCGCTGACCGCGGCCTTGATCACGCGCGACGGCAAGGTCGTTTACGCGATCGAAGACGGTATTCCCGTGCTGCTGCCGGAACGGGGGATCGGGACCACTCAGCTCAAGGAAGCGCTCTAGTGGGCCATTGAGTCGGACGGGTCTTAGAACTGGTCAACCTTGGCACGAATCTCTTCGGCTCGTTTCCTGATTGCATCAAGCCGGTCGGGCTCCATCCGGTCCACGTTGCGGTACATCATCTTCATGCGCGGGTTCGGCTCGAATCGGGCCCGATGGCGATCCAGAAAATCCCAGTACAGCGCGTTGAATGGGCAGGCGTCCTCGCCCACCGTTTCCGAAACCTTGTAGCGACAGTTTGCGCAGTGATCGCCCATGCGCTGGATGTACTTGCCGCTGGCCGCATAGGGCTTGGACGCCAGCAGCCCACCGTCGGCGTGCATCACCATCCCCAGGGTATTCGGTAGCTCGACCCAGTCGTAGGCATCGGCGTAAACGGCCAGGTACCACTCGCAGATCTCTTTCGGAACCACGCCCAGGAGCAGGGCGAAATTACCGGTCACCATCAGACGCTGGATATGGTGGGCATAGGCATTGCGACGAGTCGCATCGATGGCGCGTTCCAGGCAGCGCATGTGCGTCTTGCCGGTCCAGTACCAGTCCGGCAGCGGCTGATCGTTGTCCAGACTGTTCTGCTCGGCATAGTCGGGCATCTTGAGCCAGTAGATCCCGCGAATGTACTCGCGCCAGCCAATGACCTGACGGATGAAGCCTTCGACGGCGTTGAGCGGTGCATGGCCCGATTTCCAGGCCTTCTCGGCCGCCTCGCAGACCTCCATCGGCGACAGCAAGCCCAGGTTCAGGCTGCTTGAGAGCCGGCTGTGGAACAGGTAGTCCTCTTCGTCCGGGAGCGCGTCCTGGAAATCCCCGAAATTTGGCAGCGCTGACGAGATGAAATGGGTCAGAGCGCGGCGCGCCTGGGTGCGCGTGACCGGATAGTCAAACCCCTCCAGTAGCCCAAAGTACGGGATGTGCTCGCTGACCAGTGCCAGTATCTGTTCAGTGGTTTCGTCCGCGGTAAAACGCATGGGGCTGGCCGAAGGCGGGTCGCCGCGCCAGCGTTTGCGGTTGTCGGCATCGAAGTTCCAGCTGCCGCCCACCGGCTCATCACCGTCCATCAGCAAACCCGTGCGCCGGCGCATCTGGCGGTAAAAGAATTCCATGCGTAGCTGCTTGCGCCCCTCAGCCCAGGACTCGAAATCCTCCAGCGGGTTGAGAAAACGACGGTCCGGCAGCACGGTTACCGGAACGCCCAGCTGCTGCTCCCAGGCCCGGATTTCTTCAAGCACCCGCCATTCGCCGGGCCAGCTGACAACGATCTCGTCACCGGTGTCACTCTCGACGGCAGAACGCACCAGATCAGTGAACGAACGGACTTCGCTGCCGGGATCGAACTCATGGTAGGCGACGGTCCACCCCTCCCCGCGAAGCTCCTCCCGAAAGTGACGCATGGCCGAAAAAACCAGCGCAATCTTCTGACCGTGATGGCGGACGTAGGTCGTCTCATCGATCAACTCACCCATCACGATCCGATCGGTTTTCCGGTTCAGTGCTGCCAGGACGGCATGGTCGCCGTTGAGTTGATCGCCAAGAATGAGCCCGACTCTGGACATGCTGCACCGCTATGGGAAAAAGGACTGCAGGCTAGCAGGTCGGCGACGAGAAAACGTGGCCAAATACCCCCGGTTTTTGACCCCGGTCAAATACGATCGCGGGACCCAAGAGTAAGCTTTCGCTTATATATCCCCACACCAACAACGGAGAGAGGAGAGTCATGAAAATCCGCACCTTGGCAACATTCGCGGTCGCAGGTCTTTTTTCAGCCAATGTCATGGCAGATGCCGGCGACTGGCTGGTTCGCGTTGGCTCAGGCTACGTCAGCCCGGACACCGATAGCGGCGATCTTGTGGTTGACGGCAGCGTGCTCGCCGGGGCACAGATTGATGTCGGAGATAACGCTCGTCCGATCGTCGAATTGACCTACATGACCACCGACAACATCGGTGTCGAAGTCTTGGCGTCCTGGCCATTCGAACACGATATTGATGGAGCCGGCATTCTTGAAGGCGCTGGAAAACTTGGGGAAACCAAGCATCTGCCACCAACGGTCAGCCTGCAGTATCACTTTGCGCCCAACGCGACGTTTCGTCCCTACGCCGGCATCGGCGTGAACTGGACCATCTTTTTCAGCGAAGACACGACCGCGGCCCTTGACGGCGCCCTCGGCGGTCCTTCCAGCTTGTCTATTGACGACTCTTTCGGACTTGCCCTGCAGCTGGGTGCCGATTTCGATATCAGCGACAACTTGTTCCTTAACCTGAACGTCCGTTACATCCAGATCGAAGCGGACGCCACGATCAAAACGCAGGCTGCTGGCGGTGAAGTCACCAGCCGCATCAAGGCCGATATTGACCCCATGGTGGTCTCGGCAGCGATCGGATTCCGCTTCTAGGAGCCGTCTCCTCCAAAAAGCACATTTTCAAATGTGTCTTTGCTTGCCATGCCTCGGATGCCGGGGCATGGCTTTTTTTTCGCCAGATCGGTTATAACGGGACCATGGGTCCCGCAACGCACTACCTCGACATCCACGAGCCCTTCCTGATGTACCGCGGAGGCGAGCTGCCGGCCATCCGCGTGGCCTGGGAATCCTGGGGCAGACTCAACGCCGCGCGCGACAACGCGATCCTGATCTTTACCGGGCTGTCTCCCGGCGCCCATGCAGCGTCATCGGCCGCTGATCCGGAGCCGGGCTGGTGGGAGGCCATGATCGGACCCGGCAAGCCAATCGACACGAGTCGGTTTTACGTGGTCTGCACCAACTCGCTGGGCTCGTGCAAGGGCTCGACGGGACCGGCCAGCATCAACCCGGCTACGGGCCGCCCGTGGCGCCTGAAGTTTCCGGAACTGGCGATCGAGGACATTGCCCGCGCAACCAGACTGGTGACCGACCACCTGGGAATCGACAAGCTCCATGCGGTCATCGGCCCGTCGATGGGCGGATTTACCGCACTCGCCTGGCTGAAGCAGTATCCCGGCAGCACGTCTCGCCTGGGCCTGATCTCAACGGCCTGCTCGGCGACTCCATTTGCCATTGCCATCCGCTCACTCCAGCGCGAAGCCATCGTGACCGACCGCAATTTCCACAACGGCGATTACAGCGAGGACGAGTGGCCGGAGGTCGGCATGCGACTGGCGCGCAAACTGGGCATGATCACCTATCGTTCGGCCGGGGAATGGCAGGGCCGCTTCGGCCGTAAACGCCAGGACTACTTCCCCTCCACCCTGTTCGGCATGCGCTTCGACGTCGAGTCCTACCTGGAAACCCATGCGCGCAAGTTCGTCGGTCAGTTCGATCCATGCTGCTATCTGTACCTGTCACGCGCCATGGACCTGTTCGATGCCTGCGACAGCGACGAGACCCTCAAGAACCTGTTTCGTCGCTGCTTTACCGGCCATGCCCTGGTGATTGGGGTCGAGACCGACATTCTCTTTCCGCTGCACCAGCAGCGCGACCTGGCCGGCGCGCTCGAGTCCAGCGGCTCGGAAGTCACCTTCGAAGCCCTGGCATCGATCGAGGGGCACGATGCCTTTCTGGTAGACTTTCCGAGATTCGAAAAACCGATGAGGGAGTGGCTGGCGTGAGCCTGGAGTTCAGCGGCAAGCAGATTCTGATCGAGCACGTCAACCAGGCTGTCGGCGCCGGCAATCCGCAGGCGATCACCGATGCGCTCCGTCACGCCCTGTGCGGCCTGGTGGATCGAGAGGACATTCGCCTGCCCCAGTGCGTGTTCGACTACAGCACCGAGCATTACTGCCGCCGCCTGATTCACCACGACGATCGGCTCGGCTACAGCATCATGGCCATGACCTGGGCACCTTCACAAGGCACACCCATCCATGATCATGCCGGCATGTGGTGCGTGGAGGCAGTCTGGCACGGTGAGATCGAAGTGCA
This sequence comes from Wenzhouxiangella sp., assembly GCA_036353315.1. Classification (GTDB taxonomy): domain Bacteria; phylum Pseudomonadota; class Gammaproteobacteria; order Xanthomonadales; family Wenzhouxiangellaceae; genus Wenzhouxiangella. The sequence continues at coordinate 20,943 of JAZBOC010000182.1, forward strand.
TCAATACGAACTGCTGGAGCGGCAGGTCGAGCGCTTCCATCTGGAGCGCCGCACCGTGATGCGCACCGGAGCGGGCAGCGCCGGCAGCTTGATCCCGCCGCACGAATACCACACCATCGCCAATCCCAGCGCGACGAAGCCGGCGGTCACCCTGCATATTTACGAAGGCAGCCTGGACCGCTGCAGCACCTTCCTGCCGCTCGAAAACGACTGGTATCTTTGCGAATCCAGAGCCCTGAAGCTCGATGCCGCGTAGACAGCAGGCTTTACAGTCGGGCTACAAATCCCGACAATAGGGATCCACTCTTGCCGGGGTGGCGGAACTGGTAGACGCGCCGGACTCAAAATCCGGTTCTGGAAACAGAGTGCGGGTTCGATTCCCGCCCCCGGCACCATCTTGAAGCGCTGCAAATGACCAGAACGCCACGCGCTCGGATAGTGATGATTGCGCGATTGCCAGACGGCTGCGTTGCGCGAGAGCGAGTGCCGGGCCGAGAACCGGTTTAAGATCTGCACGGTGGCTGAACGCGCCGCTGATTAGGAGGGGCTGGTCTTGATCGTTCGCAACCTCGTCTTCTGGCTGGGTTTTGTCCTCCTGCTGCCGCAAGCCCTGTGGCTGAGACGTCAAGCGCCGCGCTTTGCTGACGCAAAAGGCGAACCCGTCGGGCACGTTGCCGGACCCAATCCGCTAAAGCTGCTCGCCATCGGCGATTCGATCATTGCCGGCGTCGGTTGCCGAACCCTGGAGCAGGCCCTCGTCGGTCGTACGGCGAAATGTCTGGCCCATCAGCTTGGACGCGGGGTGGACTGGACCAGCCTTGGACACACCGGCGCCACGAGCGGAAAAATTCTCCGTGACCTGGTGCCTCTACTGCCCGACCAGCCGGCAGACTATGTCTTGATCTCAGCTGGCGTCAACGATATCACCGGCCTGAAAACCCTCAACCAGTGGCGCGACCGATTGAGCGCGCTGATCACAGCGCTTCAAGCCCGCTATCCTGCCGCCCGCATCGTGATGCTCGGGATTCCGCCGATGGGCTGCTTTCCGCGCCTGCCTCAGCCGCTGCGCGCCCTGTTCGGCGTGCGCGCGCGCGCTTTCGACATCACCGCAAGTCGTCTGCTTGCGCCGCTGCGCAATGTCGTCTATGTACCCTTCGACCGAGATCTGGGACCCGAACAATTCGCCGCCGACGGTTATCACCCCTCGGAGGAAAGTTGCCGAGAAATCGCCGCTGTACTGATCACGGCTTTGGCTTCTTCTGAGTCCGCGAACGAATAGGACCCGCTTGTCAGGTGGCTTCCTGCTCAAGGTCGGTCGCAAACAGCATCGAGATATCTTTGAAAGTCTTGAACTCCAGATGATTGCCGCTGGGGTCGGCGATGAACATCGTGGCCTGCTCGCCCTTGAGCCCCTCGAAGCGCAGATAAGGCTCGATGACAAAGTCCACCCCGGCAGCGCGCAAACGCTCGGCCATGGCATGGAAATCATCCCATGCCAGCACGGGCCCGAAATGACTGGCGGGCACGGCATGGCCATCGACGGCATTGGTGGACGCGGTCGGATGATCTTGCGGCTCTACGCGGTGCAATACCAGCTGATGGCCGAAGAAGTCCAGATCGACCCAGCGTTCTGCGCTGCGGCCGGTCGCGCAGCCCAAGGTCTGGGTATAGAAACGCAAGGTATCGTCAAGGTCGGTGACGGGAAGGGCCAAGTGAAACCGGGGATAGTCCTCAGCATGGGACGTGGTCTGCATCGCGATATTCCTTCGGGCACAGGTTAGTTCGAAGGCGGAGTCTACTATGCGCTGGCTCCGACGGGTCACTCTCCGGCCCGACGCAGGTATCATGCGCACATGACCCGGCTGTCCGCTTCATGTCCCTGCTGACCCGTCTTAAACACCGTTATTCACTCGCGCTGGCGCCTCTGGTCAGCCTGGTGGTCGCGGCGGTCAGCCTGATCGGAGTGGGTGTTCTCGCGCAGGCTGAGAAGCAGGCCCAGTTGCGCGTTCTGCACAGCCAGGCCTATCAGATTCAAGGCCTGATTGAAAGCCGCTTCAGACGCCAGGAGAACCGAGTACAAGCGGCGGCGGCCTTGTTTGCCAGCAGTGACCACGTTGATCGCGACGAGTGGCGTCGTTTCGTGGAAATGACAGACCACCAAGACGACGGCATGTTCGAGATGTTCTGGGTCGAGCGTATCTCCGCCGCAGAGCTATCAACACTTCAAGGCAGGCTGGCGGACGAAGGCATTGCCGATTTCCAGATCCAGCCTCCGGGTTCGCGCGACTTGTATTGTCCAATGGTCTACATCGAACCTTTTGAAATCCGCCGCAGCTCTCTGGGCCTTGATGTCTGCAGCCGATCAAAGACCGAACCGGCTGCGCGCAGAGCCATGCTGACCGGTCGTATCCAGGTGTCGGCGCCAGTAGATCTGACCTCCGGCGTCAGCGATCCGCTTCGAGGCTACGTCCTGCTCGCCTGGGTTGACGCCTCGGCCGAGCAAGAAGCCGGCTGGGTCGGCGGTACCGTGGCCATCGAGACCCTGTTCAGCGGTTTGGATGACTACCCTCATCTGGCCTTGACCTTTCATGATCCTTCCGATTTCGAGCAGCCACCCCTGTCGATCAACCCACCCGCGGGACATGCCCGCAACTGGCTTCAGACCGAGCGACCGCTGGCGCTTGGAGGCCGCAGCTTTCATCTCGAGTTCCGAACCGCTCCAGGCTCTCGTTTGAGCGCAATCCTGCTGGTGGCCGCAGGCTTGGCCATCGCCCTTCTGCTCGGCGCTCTTGTTGCTTCTGGCCAACGGACCCAGGCGCGCGCAGAAAAGATGGCGCAGCAGGCCACCCAGGCCTTCCGTAACAGCGAACAGTTGCTGGAGTCGGTGACCAGCAACATCTCTGAAGGGATCTACCGCGGCGTTCCCGGTCATGGCTTGGTGTACATCAATCAGGCCTTGGCCAAGATGTTCGGATTTGACGATACAAACGCCATGATGGCCCAATCAGGCCCCATCCTGTATGCCTCTCCCAGTCAGCGTGAAAATCTCCATCAGCTGCTCATTGAAGATGGCGCCTATCGCAACCAGGAAGTGGAGTTTGTGCGCCCGGACGGTAGCCATTTCTTTGCCAGCAACAGCGCGGTGGCCACACGAAATGACGACGGCAGCATTGCCCATTTTGACGGCGTGATTTCCGACATCACCGAGCGCAAACAGGTTGAGGAAGCGGTCCACCGTCTGGCCCATTATGACAGCCTGACCGGGCTTCCCAACCGGACCCTGCTCAACGATCGAATCGGACAGGCGATCGCCCATGCCAGCCGCAGAAACCGACCGATTGCGGTGATGTTCATGGATCTCGACCGGTTCAAGGCGGTCAATGATTCGCTGGGTCACGCTATCGGAGACCAGTTGCTGGTCGCCGTCAGCGAACGGCTCCAGATCGGTCTGCGTCAGTACGACACCATCAGCCGTCTGGGCGGAGACGAATTCGTCATCGTCATGCCGGGCGCCGGCTTTGACGTGGCTACGCGCAAGGCCAGCAGCCTGATCCAGGACTTCGCAAAGGTCTTTGAAATTGACGGCCATGAACTGGTGATCACGCCCAGTATCGGAATCGCCATCTATCCTGAAGATGGCACGGATCCAGAGGGCTTGCTGCGCAACGCGGACACCGCCATGTACCACGCCAAAGAGCGCGGACGGGCAACGTTTGAGTTCTTCACCTCGGAGCTCAACCAGCGTGCCTATGAGCGCCTGAGCACAGAAACTCATCTGCGCGGGGCGCTTGCCAACAACGAACTCCACCTGCACTACCAGCCAATCGTTGAACCTGGAACGGGGCGCATTCAGTCCGTCGAAGCTTTGCTGCGGTGGAACAGTCCCGTCCTTGGCCGGGTCAGTCCGGAACAGTTCATCCCCGTCGCCGAACAGAGCGGCTTGATCGTAGAAATCGGCCGCTGGGTCATCGAAACGGCAATGCAACAGCTGGCCAGCTGGAAGCGGCTGGGAATGAAAGATCTGAGGGTCTGCGTGAACGTCTCTGCCGTCCAGTTCTGGCGCGGCAATCTGGTTCAGTGCATCCAGCAGGCTCTGGCCGACTCCGCATTAGCGGGACGAGATTTGGAGATCGAGCTGACCGAAAACGTCATCATGAGCGACGTGGACATTGCCACAACCGTCCTCGACCAGCTTCGTCCGCTGGGCGTCAGGCTGGCGATTGATGACTTTGGTATCGGCTATTCCAGCCTCAGCTATCTGAAGCAGTTCCGGATCGATCGCCTGAAAATCGACAAGTCTTTCATCCAGGAACTCAAGACTGACTCAGACGACGCAGCAATCGTCTCCGCAGTACTGAGCATGGCGCGTGACCTGGGGATCGAAGTGGTCGCCGAGGGGGTCGAAACCGCCGAACAGCTTGCCTATCTGATCAAGCGGCAATGCAATTTTGTCCAGGGCTATTACTTTAGCCGTCCTCTGCCTCCCAACGACCTTATGCGCCTTTGGGCCCGCACCAACGGCTAGTGGGCCCCACGCCCCTTTAGCAGGCCATAGTCAGGGTATTGCCCCCACTACCGGCCGGGCCACGCAGCGCCTGATCGGCAGCGCCGAGCAGCTCGATTGCTCGCTCATACAGCTGGCTTTCATCCATGTGACACGCCATACCGATGGACACGGTGACGTTAAACGTCTGCTCGTCAGCGTCACGGAAGTCTTCAGCGCCGACCGAAACCCGCAAACGATCGAGCTGTTGGTGGGCGCGCATGCGGCTCATTCCTGGCAGCAGAACCACAAATTCATTCACGCCCGAAGAAAAAACCAGCTGATCCCTGCCGGCCAGACGCGCCAAGCCGCGCCGAAGCGTCTGCAACACGGACTCGGCAGCGTTCGGCCCATGACGATCGATCAACGGCTCATGATTGTCCAAGCAGACGAATGCAAGCGCCAGCGGGAGACCCAACGTGGTGGCCCGACGAAACTCCAGATCGAGCCGGGCGTCCAGCGCGTCTGAGGTTTGCCGATCCGAATCCTCCGCCCCCTCGCCAGTTCTTTCGTCGCTGTCGCCGAGTTCGCCGGCAACGCCAAGCTCGTAGATGTGGGATTCCCGGCGCGCCATGAGCTCCCGGTCAGTCAGGATCTGGCGGGCCTGATCGATGATCCCGCTCAACAGCTCGGGCGAAATGATCTCGGTGTCATACAGCTCTGCCATCTCAGGCAAGCGCTCTCCGATCTCGGCCAGCAGAGACTCAAGGAACTCTTGATCGAGTCTTTCGATCTTGCGGGCGGAGCGCAGCAGAACCTCGGTCTGACGACCCGCATCATCGCCCAAGATCAAATCTGCGATCTTGCCGGCGACCTCAACGACCTCGAAAAAGGTCGCGTGATCTGCCTGATCGGTATCCGGGGCACGCCCGTGCACACAATTCGGAACGCTCACGAGCTTTTCAGGCAGCTTCCAGTGCGCCATCAGCCAGCTGCCCGCTTCTCCATGATCGGTCCCGAGACGTTCGCGCTCAAGACGAACCAGTTCTTCATGGTCGCGAGCCTGCTCCAGCACCGGATTGTATTCATCAGGCAGTGCCGCCCGCAGGGCGAGAATCCCGATATCCTGAAGCAGCGCGGCCAAGGCCAACTCCTCATTGTCCTTTCGCTGCAGACGGTTGCCGATCAGACGCGCGGCGCAGCTGGCGACCAACACCCTGCGCCAGCACTGTTCGACAGCGCGCGTGGGCGAGTCGCCTTGCCGCAGGGTTTGCGCCAGAGAAAAGCTGAGCGCCAGAGTCATCGTGGCATTGAGGCCAATCACCACGACGGCCTGCCGAAGACTTTCGCTCTTGCGTCGTCGAGCAAACAGACAGGAGTTGCTGGCTCGCATCAATCGAGCCGCCAGCGCAGGATCCTGTGCCAGCAATTCGACCAGCGAACTCAGCTCCACTTCGGGATCACGAGCGATTTCCACGATTCGCATGGCGATCCCCGGCGGCGTGGGCAAATCCGGGCAGAACCGCAAAGCTGTCTTTATTCTGGGCGTCAACATCGCTGGTTTTTTCTTAGAGCAGACCTAAGGTTTTTGAGATAACTGATTGACGTTTCGAGAGTATATCAACGGCCCTTCAGACCGCAAGTGGCGATTTTCCAACCGCTGGCGTTTTGTCTCCGCTTGGCCGATAATTTGTGAAGCCGTTCGCGGAACTCGCCGCGCCCAATCGTTTCCCGCCGAGCCCGACATTGCCTCGCATGCCAGAAAAGCTTCTGACTCTGTTGCTGTGCCTGACGCTAAGCGCGTTTTCGGGCGCCAGTCAGCAGGCGACCCCGCGCTTGGACGATCAACTCAGCGACCCGGACAGCGCTGAAATTCCGGCGGACCCCGCCGTAGAGCTTCTGCTGCAACAGGCCGACGAGGCGCTCGTTCGCGGATGGCTTGTGGCCCCACCGGGTCGCAGCGCCATGGACCTTTACTCGCGGGCCCTGGAACTCGATCCGGACAACGAAGAAGCGCGGGCCGGCCTGGCGGCGGTCTATCAGGCGGCTCTTGAAGCAGCACTCCTGCTGGCGCGAGAGCTGGATTTCGAGGCCGCCGAGGATTTACTGCGACGGGCCGAATCCATCGATCGCAGCGCCGAGTCATTCGAGCAGGCCCGAGAACGACTTCAGGATCTACGCAATGACTACCTGGACAGAGCCGAGCGCGACACCCAGGACTTGATTCGAGCGGGTCGTCTTGCCGAAGCCGAAGACAAGATCACCGATTTGATTGCCATTGGCCTGCCCTTTGGCCGCATCCAGGCACTGCGCCAGCAGCTGTCGTTTACCCGACTGTACGGCAGCTATCAGCCCGGCCAGATCCTCAAAGATGCCTTCGCCGGAAACCCCGATCGTTATGGGCCGAGCATGGTCGTGATCCCGTCCGGTCAGTTCATGATGGGCTCGCCGGAGAGCGAACCCGGCCGGGCCGAGACTGAGGGTCCGCGCCATCGCGTTGTTCTGGCAAACGGATTCGCCCTGGCGGCAACCGAGCTGACCGTTGGCCAGTTCCGGGAGTTTATCGAGGACAGCGGCTACGTGACCGACGCAGAACAAACCGGGTGGTCGCGCGTCTATGAAGTCAGAAGCGGGCGCATGACCCGGCGAAATCGCGTCAACTGGCGCCACAACTACCTCGGCCGGACCGCCGCAGACGAAATGCCCGTGATCCACGTATCCTGGCGCGATGCGCGCGCTTATGCCAACTGGCTGGCCGAGCGCACCGGACTCGGGTATCGACTGCCGACTGAGGCGGAATTCGAGTATGCCCTGCGAGCCCGATCACAAAGCCGCTACTGGTGGGGCGACGACAGCCCCGAAACTCCGAAGGAAAACCTCACGGGCGACGCGGATCTTTCACCGAACGGGGCCAACTGGAGCGTTGCTTTTCCGCGCTATAGCGACGGCTACTGGGGGCCGGCGCCGGTCGCCAGCTTCCCGTCCAACCCCTTCGGACTGCACGATATGGCCGGAAACGTCATGGAGTGGACCGAGGATTGCTGGCACGACAGTTTCGTACGCGCGCCCTCCGACGGCTCGGCCTGGGTCAACCCCGGCTGCGGGCAGCGCGTAATTCGGGGCGGGTCCTGGAGCAGTACCCCGGAGATGTCGCGCTCGGCGTACCGATTGGCCGGCAGCGAGACCTCCACCGACATTCGGGTTGGATTTCGAGTGGCACGAGATCTATAGGAAAAAGGCCGACCTTGCTCAGCGCTCGCGGATCAGAACCTAACGAACCCGGACTCGTCATCACCGCTTGATGCGCTCGGCTGGCGAGTTTCCGCTTTGCGCGGCGCAGGGGCCTGCGGCGGCGGATCGTTCTTCATCGAGAACCCCCCGCTGGCCGGCCCTGACTCCGCATCAATCTTGAAAAACGAAACCAGCTGCTGCAGCTGCTGGGCCTGGCCGCTCATCTCCTCAGAGGTCGAGGCCAGTTCCTCAGACGACGAGGCCGACTGCTGCGTAATGGCGTTGAGCTGCTCCATGGCGGTATTGATCTGATTGGCGCCAGAGCTTTGCTCGGTCGAGGCCGCGCTGATCTCCTGGACGAGGTCAGAGGTCTTCTGAATCGCCGGGACGATCTCGTCAAGCAGTTCGCCGGCGCGCACGGCCAGACTGACGCTGCCCTTGGCCACCTCACCAATTTCCTGCGAGGCGACCTGGCTGCGCTCGGCCAGTTTGCGAACCTCGGCAGCCACCACGGCAAAGCCCTTGCCGTGCTCACCGGCACGGGCCGCTTCGATCGCGGCGTTCAGGGCCAGCAGATTGGTCTGGTAAGCAATATCGTCAATGATCGAAATCTTGTCTGCGATGGACTTCATGGCATCCACCGTCTTCCGAACCGCTTCACCACCTTCGCCGGCATCGGTGGCCGCCTTGGAGGCCATGGTGTCGGTGACCTTGGCGTTCTCGGTGTTCTGCTCAATCGAGGCCGACATCTGTTCAACAGACGCTGTGGTCTCTTCGACGCTGGCCGCCTGTTCGCTGGCGCCCTGGCTCAGGGACTGCGCCGTTGCCGAGGTCTGCTCACTGGCCGCAGTGATGTTGTCGGCCCCGGTGATGACCGAGCCGATAATCTCTCTGAGCTTGCGCGCCATTCGGTCCATAGCCTGGACCAGTTCGCCGACTTCGTCCTTCTGGTCAAGCAGCGCCTTATCGGCCTTGACCGTGAGATCACCGTCAGCGATCCGCTTGGCGATCCCCACGCCCTGGTTGATACCGCCGGTGATCTGGCGGGTGATGAGTAAGCCAAGGACTATGGCGATGATCGCACCCAGAATCATGGAAGTGAAATTGACGGTATTGCTGCGGGCAATGACCGCATCCCCGTCAATGCCATCCTGCTCGGCACCGGCGAGGATGAGCTGCTGAAGCTCTTCGAAA
>JAZBOC010000183.1:0-34289 GCA_036353315.1 Wenzhouxiangella sp.
ACCCGGATTCGCGGGGTGGAATCGGGAGGTGCCGTTGAAGGGCTTCCGACCCATACTTTCCCAACGGATGATGGCGGCGTGGACATGAAGTGCCCGACCGAAATCGCGATCAGCGACCGGCGCGAGGGCGAGTTGTCCAACCTCGGCCTGATGCCGCTGGTTCACCGCAAGAACACTGACTTTGCCGCGTTCATTGGCGCCCAGTCGCTGCAGAAGCCGGCCGAGTATGACGACCCTGACGCTACTGCCAATGCAAACCTTTCGGCACGCCTGCCGTATCTGTTTGCAACTTGCCGGTTTGCGCACTATCTCAAGTGCATCGTGCGCGACAAGATCGGTTCGTTCCGCGAGCGAGAGGACATGGAGCGCTGGCTGTCAGACTGGATCATGAAGTACGTGGACGGTGATCCGGACAATTCTTCTGAGGACACGAAGGCGCGCAAGCCGCTGGCGGCTGCCGAAGTGCGTGTACAGGAAGTCGAAGGAAATCCGGGATATTACACCTCCCAGTTCTTCCTCCGCCCGCATTACCAGCTCGAGGGTTTGTCCGTTTCGCTGCGATTGGTTTCGCGTCTGCCCTCAGGCAAGGGTGCTTGATGCAGGCGATTTGCAAGGTTCGGTTCTTCGCGAATCGAAATTTCTCTGTTCATCAATACTGGAGGTAGACCATGGCTGTTGACATGTTTTTGAAATTCACCCCCGAAATCAAGGGTGATTCGCAGGACGATACGCACAAGGATTCCATTGAAGTACTGAGCTGGAACTGGGGCGCTAGCCAGTCGGGCACCATGCATCGGGGAACCGGCGGCGGCGCGGGCAAGGTTTCGGTGCAGGACATCACCGTCGTTAAGTATCACGACAAGGCCACGCCCAACCTATGGAAGCTTTGCTGTAACGGTAAGCACGCCGATGAAGCCGTGCTGACGGTGCGCAAAGCCGGCGGCGATAAGCCGGTCGAATATCTCAAGATCACGCTGAAAGAGGTCCTGATCGCGAACGTCTCCACCGGTGGTTCTGCCGGCGAGGAAACGCCGACGGAAACCGTGACCCTGAACTTTGGCGAATTCAAGATGGAATATACGCCGCAGGATGAGAAGGGTGCTGCCGGCGCCGTCATCGAGACAGGCTGGAACATTCGCAAGAACGTGGCCGTCTGATCGATCACCCAGCCCAAGGCCGGATCGGGCTATTCCGATCCGGCTTCATTTTCAGGAGAGTCGACCTTGAATCACGTCCATGAGTTGTTGCAGGCCGGAGATCTTGCCGCGTCGCTGAAAGAGGCCATGCAGGCCGTGCGTCAGGACGCCGGCAACGTCAAGCATCGCATCGCGCTGTTCCAGTTGATGTGTCTGACCGGGGATTGGGAAAAGGCACGACGCCAGCTGTATGTCTTGAAAGACATGAGCGCCGAGACGATCCCGATGTTCGAGACCTATGATCCTGTGATTCAGTGCGAAATGTTTCGCGATGCGGTATTCAAGGGGCTCAAGAGCCCGCTTTTTTTCGGTGAGCCACGCGACTGGCTGGCAACGCTGTCGTCTGCCTTGCCGAAATTTGCAGCCGGCCAGACCGAAGAAGGTCTGGACTTGCAGGACCAGGCATTCGAACAGGCACCGGAGAGCGCGGGCTCAGTGGACGGCAAGTCTTTCGAGTGGATTGCCGATGCTGATAGCCGTCTCGGCCCCGTACTGGAAGTGTTCCTCAAGGGGCGCTACTACTGGGTTGCGATTGAGCATGTCAGTTTCATTCGATTCGATGAGCCGGAGGATCTTCGCGACCTGGTTTGGACGCCGGCCCAATTCCAGTGGAAAAACGGCGGCGAGGCCGTCGGTTTCATCCCGACGCGTTATCCGGGCACCGAGCTGGCTGACGATGACCGTCTGAAGCTGAGCCGAATGACGGCCTGGGCTGGAGACGAGGATGGCCTCCAGACCGGGCTGGGGCAGCGACTCCTGGCCACCGACGAGGCGGAGTATCCCCTGCTGGGGATCCGCGAGCTGCGAATCGGCGCCGCACAGGAGCAGCCCGGGGGTGAGGCCGGTGCGGAGGGTCGATAGTGGCCGAGCTGAGTTTCAACGAGCGGCTCCAACCGTCACTGCTTGATCGGCTGACCGACGAGAACCCGTACAACAAGGAAGAGGCGAGAAGCCAGCGGGTGATCAGTCTGGCGAGACTGCGCAAGCTGGTCCGTCGAGATATGGGATGGCTGCTGAACGCCGGCAACCTGGAATCCCTGGTTGATCTCGACGCTTACCCTGCGGTGCGCAACTCCGTTCTGAACTACGGAATCCCTGATCTCTCGGGTCTGATGGTCTCCGATGTGAGCAAAGAAGACATTGAACGCATGATCAAGGATGCATTGCTGGCTTACGAACCGAGAATTTTGGCCAATACCCTGCGTGTAAGGGCCGACGTTTCCTCGGACCGGATGAACAGCAACGCAATCATGTTCGAGATCGAAGGCCGGCTTTGGGCGCAACCGATGCCCGCCGAACTGTTTTTGAAAACCGAGATCGATCTGGAAACCGGGCAGGTCGAAGTGCGTGACGCTGCCGAATTCTCGGGGGGACAATAAGCGTGGATCCGGCCTTTCTGAAGTTCTACAACAACGAGCTTCAGCACCTTCGCGATATGGGCGCGGAATTTGCTCGCGAGTACCCCAAGATCGCCGGCCGAATCGGCCTGGATGAATTCGAGTGCGCCGATCCCTACGTCGAGCGGCTGCTAGAAGGGTTCGCCTTTTTGGCTGCCCGCCTGCAGCTGAAGATCGACAAGGAATACGACCGCTTCACTCAGCACCTGCTTGAGATCGTTTTTCCGCACTTCTTGGCGCCGGTGCCATCGATGTGCGTCGCGCGATTCCACCCCAACATCACCGAGGGCAATCTCTGCGACGGTTTCGAAATTCCACGTGACACGTCGTTGCGCGGACGAATCGGGCGCGGAGAGCAGACCGCGTGTGAATTTCGCACGTGCCAAAAGATCACGTTATGGCCGATTGAGGTGGTTTCGGCGCAGTTTCTTTCGACCCGCGGCGACGTCGCCGCTCTGGGTCTCAGCCCGCCGTCCGAAACCCGTTCGGGATTGAAACTGCGGCTGAAAACAACTGGCGGGTTCAAGCTCAACGAAGTTGCCATCGATCAACTGGAACTTTACTTGAACGGGTCCGGGGATCAGGTATCGACCTTAATGGAACAGTTGCATGCCGGTTGTGTGGGCTATTTCGTGCGTGCCGCCGGTGAAGGCGGGAACCGGCAAAAGTTCGTCGAGTCCGATCGCATTGAAATGCCGGGTTTTGCGCCGGAAGAAGCCATTCTTCCCTACGGTTATCGATCATTCCAGGGCTATCGATTGCTGCAGGAGTACTTCGCTTTTCCTGAGCGGTTCAATTTCGTACGCTTTGATGGGTTGGCCTCGATCGCATCCGAATGCGTGGATGACACGCTGGAAGTGGTTTTCTGTTTCGATCGCAGAGCCGACAGCCTTGATAACACGCTTGAGCCGGAAAACTTTCTGCCCGGCTGCGCGCCGGCGGTGAATCTGTTTCCCCGGCAGTGCGATCGCATTCACATCAAGAATCAAGACAGCGAATTGCACGTTATGCCGGATCGAACCCGACCGATGGACTTCGAACCGCATACGATCACTGCAGTCCAGGGTTTTCGAACCGGGGTCCACGAAGGGGAAGAGTACAAGCCATTTTTCTGGTCGCACGATCGCAGCGGGAGCCGGGACCACTCGGCCTTCTATACTCAGCACCGCTCGCCACGTCAGCTCTCATCGCGCCAAAAGCGTAGCGGCGCGCGCTCCAGCTATGTTGGTAGCGAGGTTTACCTCACCCTGGTCGACAGCCAGAACGCACCCTATGCTGATTCGGTGCGCCAGGTGGCTGTCACGGCACTATGCACCAACCGGGATTTGCCCCTGCATATGCCGATCGGTGGCGACAGCGACTTCTCGCTCATGTCGGGTGGGCCTGTCACGGCGGTTCAGTGCCTGCGCGGACCGACCCGGCCACGACCCCGGTTTACGCCGGGCGATACTTCCTGGCGCCTGGTCAGTCACCTGAATCTCAATTATTTATCTCTGCTCAACAGCGCCGAAGGCAATGGCGCTGCCTCCTTGCGAGAAATGCTGGAGCTGTATGCCGATCTGTCCGACCCAGCAATCCGGCGTCAGATTGAGGGGGTAGCAGCAATCGAAACCGAAAGCATCATTCGACGGCTGCCCCTGGCCGGGCCACTGACCGCTGGCCGTGGTCTGGGCATCAAGCTGACCCTGGACGAGCGTTCGTTCGAAGGAGTCGGCATTTTTGTCTTGGGACGTATTCTGGCTGAATTCCTGGCCCGCTATGCCAGCATCAATTCCTTTACCGAGACCCGTTTAGTCTCGACCGAACGTGGAGAGATCGTCCGATGGCCGCTGAAACTCGGTCAACGCACGACCATCTGATCGCGCGCCTGTCGAGCGAGCCTTACCGCTTCGGATTTTTCCAGGCGTTAAGGTTCATCGAGGCCGCCAACCCGGACGCGCCCGGCTTCGGCCGTTCGCGGCGCGCCCGGCAGGATCCCATCCGCCTGGGGCAGAAAGTGTCCCTGGCTTTCGCGACCTCGACCTTGGCCGAGTTGCAGCCGGCGACAGAGGCGCGACCAGAATTATTGCTGCAATACTTTCACGGCGTGTTCGGTCCCAACGGCCCATTGCCGGTGCATCTGACCGAGTACGCCATCGCCCGCAGGCTGTCTTATCACGATCCGACCCTGGTGCGCTTTTGCGATATTTTCCACCATCGCATGCTCTCACTGTTCTATCGGATTCGGGCCAATGCCGAACCGGCCTTCTGCGAGGATCGTCCAAAGCAAAACCGTTATCGCACCTACGTCGGCGCGCTGGCCGGGTTCGGCACTCCGGCACTGCGCGAGCAGGATGAACTGCCTGACCAGGCCAAGCTGTTCTATACCGGACATTACGCCAACCAGAAGCGCAGTCCGGCGGCCTTGCTCGGCATCCTGTCGGAGCACTTCTCGATGCCGGTCGAATTGCGGGAGTTTCAGCCCGAATGGCTGGAGCTGCCGGCAGAGAGCCGGTTGCGCCTGGGCCGCAGTCGACATACCTGCCGGCTGGGCCAGAATACCGTGATTGGTGAACGGACCTACGAGCGCCAGTTTCGGTTCTCGCTGATCTTCGGGCCCTTGAGTCGCGAGCAGTTCGACTCGTTGCTGCCCAATCGGCCGGCCGCGAGGACGCTTGCCGCGCTGGTTCGCAATTTCGTTGGCTTTGAATTTTCCTGGGACTATCGATTGCTGGTTCGCGAGAACGAGGTCCCGGTTGCACAACTCGGCCGCATGGGCAAGCTTGGATGGTCAAGCTGGCTGAGCGGTAAACCTCGCGATCCTACCCGACCGGACTTCGTTCACGAACCCGCATTTAAGCACAGACCGATGGAGGCTGTACATGGCTGAGATTTCTCGCGTTGCACTGTTCAACAAACTCAATCCGACCTGTTACAAGGCAATTGAAAGCGCCACTGTATTCTGCAAGATGCGGGGTAACCCCTACGTTGAGCTGGTGCACTGGATTCAGCAGCTGCTGCAGCTGGAAGATTCAGACCTTCGCCACATCATTGACCACTTCGGTATCAATGACTCACACCTGGCGCGTGACATAACCCAGGCGCTGGACCGACTGCCGCGCGGTGCGACCTCGATCTCCGATCTGTCCGCTCATGTCGAAGAAGCGGTGGAACGCGCCTGGGTCTGGGCGTCATTGTTGTACAACGCAAACAAGGTGAGGTCTGGTCATCTTGTGCTCGGCATCATGCGGACCAAGGGCCTTTCAAATGCCTTGACCCAGATTTCGGACCAGTTTGCCAAGATCAAGGCAGAACAACTCAGCGACGATTTCATGGATATCGTGGCCGGTTCTCCCGAGGATCAGCAAGGCGGGTATGAGACTGACGCCGTGCCGGGTGAGGCCAGTGGCGCAATGAGTCCGGCCGAAATGGGCAAGCAGGAAGCCCTCCAGCAATTCACGACTAATCTGACCGAGCAGGCGCGTTCAGGCAAGCTCGATGAGATCGTCGGACGCGATGATGAGATTCGCCAGATCATCGACATCCTCATGCGCCGCAAGCAGAACAATCCGATCCTGACCGGCGAGGCGGGCGTTGGCAAGACTGCTGCGGTTGAAGGCTTTGCGCTGCGCGTCGCTCGCGGCGAAGTCCCGCCGCCGCTGCGCAACATCGATGTGCGCACGCTCGATGTCGGTCTGCTGCAGGCCGGCGCAAGCATGAAGGGTGAATTCGAAAATCGCCTGAAAAACGTCATCCAGGAAGTTCAATCTTCCTCACGCCCGATTATCTTGTTCATCGACGAGGCCCACACCCTGGTCGGCGCTGGCGGCGCAGCCGGCACCGGAGACGCGGCCAACCTGCTCAAGCCGGCGCTGGCGCGCGGCGAACTGCGCACGATTGCGGCAACGACCTGGGCCGAATACAAAAAGCATATCGAAAAAGATCCCGCGCTGACCCGTCGCTTCCAGGTCGTCAAGATTGATGAGCCATCGATCGACAACGCGATCCGCATGATGCGCGCCATCGCACCGTCCATGGAAAAGCATCACAAGGTTTTGATCCTGGATGAAGCTCTGGAAGCTTCGGTGAAGTTGTCCAGCCGTTACTTGACCGACCGCCAGCTGCCGGACAAGTCGGTCAGTCTGCTGGACACGGCGTGCGCCCGCGTTGCCACATCGCTGCATGCGGTGCCGGCTGAGCTGGAGGATTGCCGACGCAATATCCAGTCCTTGGAAACAGAACTTAAGATTATCGCCCGCGAGCGCGATGTCGGCGTCCAGGTCGGCGATCGCGCCGCGGCGGTGGAGTCCTTGATGTCCGAAGAGCAGGAACGCCTGGAAGGCCTGGAACAGCGCTGGGAAGCCGAGAAGGGTCTGATCACCCAGATTCTTGAGCTCAGAGCTCGGCTGCATCCTGCCAAGGACGCAAAGGAAAAGGACGAAACGCCGGCGCAACCTGCAGCGTCGACTGAAGACTCGCAAGCCTCAACGGAAGCAACAGAGACGGCACAAGCCCCGAGCATGGACGACGCCGAGCGTCAGAAGCTATGGGATCAGCTACACGATCTCAATACGCAGCTCGAAGAGCTCCAGGCCGACCATCCCTTGCTCCACCCTGCGGTCAGCGAGCAGTCTGTGGCCTCGGTCCTGGCCGACTGGACCGGTATTCCCGTCGGTCGAATGGTCAAGGATGAGATTCGCGCCGTCCTTGATCTGGAAAAGACCCTGTCGGGTCGCGTGATCGGTCAAGACCATGCGCTGGGGATGATCGCAAGGCGGATCGAAACGGCCCGAGCAAAGCTGGATAATCCCACCAAACCCATCGGTGTTTTCATGTTGGCGGGACCGTCCGGCGTCGGCAAGACCGAGACCGCCCTTGCACTGGCTGAAACGCTCTATGGCGGCGAGCGTAACCTGATCACCATCAACATGAGCGAATATCAGGAAGCACATACCGTCTCGAGCCTCAAGGGTGCACCTCCCGGTTACGTCGGATACGGCGAGGGCGGGGTGCTGACCGAAGCGGTGCGTCGCAAACCCTACAGCGTAGTCCTCCTGGACGAAGTCGAAAAAGCCCATCCCGATGTTCATGAAGTGTTTTTCCAGGTCTTTGACAAGGGCATGATGGAAGACGGGGAAGGCCGGCTGATCGACTTCAAGAACACGATCATTCTGCTGACCTCAAACGTCGGTAGTGACCTGATCATGAATATGTGTCAGGACCCTGACCTGAAGCCGGAGCCGGAAGGCTTGGCCAACGCCCTGCGGGATCCGCTGCTCAAGACCTTTCCAGCCGCACTGCTCGGGCGTCTGGTTGTGATCCCCTACTTTCCGCTCGACGATGAAATTCTTCGCGAGATTGCCAAGCTCCAGCTCCGTCGCATCGAGAAGCGGGTGACCGAGAACTACGGGGTGCCGTTCAAGTATTCGGACGAAGTACTGAAGCTGGTTGTCAGCCGCTGCAAGGAGGTCGAAAGCGGTGGCCGCATGATTGACTCGATTCTGACCAATACCATGCTGCCGGAGATCAGTCGCGAGTTGCTTAACCGGCGCCTTGAAGGCCGTGACATTGAGGCCATTGGGATAGATGTCGAGGATGATCGATTCACCTATGCTTTCGAAGGAGGTTGATTCATGAGTCTCCCGCCAACTGCAAGCCAAGCTAATAGGCAGGCGAGTTTTCACCATTCAGGTGATCAGCAGAGGATTCCTGCCGACAAGCTGTTGCTCAACGAGATGTTTGCCCGCGAGCAGGTCAGCGGGTTGTTCGAGTACCAACTGGTTCTGTCCAGCGACGACGAAAACATCGATCTCAATGAACTCATCGGTGAGAACGCCTGGGTCGAAATGCAGTTGCCGGGCCAATCCACTCCGCGCCATTTCTGCGGGATTGTCGCCGATTTCACCTTTTCCTCTTTCCGTGACAACTTGGCCGAGTATCGCATCACCTTAAGACCCTGGCTTTGGCTCTTGACCCAGGCTTCGAACAATCGCATCTTTGAAAACAAAAGCGTACCGGATATCGTCAAGGAGGTCTGCAGAGCACATGGCTTCGACGACATCCTTGATGGTTTGAGTGGCGCCAGTTATGAAAATCGCGTTTACTGCGTTCAGTACCGCGAAAGCGACTTCAACTTCATTTCCCGCCTGATGGAAGATGAGGGTATCTACTACTATTTCGAGCACAGCGAGAACGACAACAAGGACTACTTGGTGCTGGTCGACGATAAAAGCGACCATGGCGCGTTTCGCGGCTATAACCAGGTTCTTTACTATCCACCTGATGAGCACAATCACCGGGAAGAAGAGCATCTGGATGACTGGACCGTATCGCGAGCCGTTCGAAGTGGGAGTTTTCAACTCCGAGACTACGATTTCAAGAAGCCCAGCGCAGACCTGAAAGTCCTGTCGGACATGAAGAAGCCCCATGCCGCCAATAATTCATTCGAGCGCTATGAGTATCCCGGACGATACGGTGAGTACGAGGCCCAGGTTGCAGATACCAGGGGCAATAGGCTAGTTACGGCTCGGTTGCAGGAGGCCCAATCCGACCATGAATTGTTGTGTGGTCGGGGCAATGTTCGCGGTATGGTGCCAGGGTATGTTTTTACCCTTCAACAGTTTCCGCGCACGGACCAGAACCGTCAGTACCTGATTCTGGATGTCACCCATCGTTTGCGGCTGGGTGGTTTCGATTCCGGGGGCGTCGATGCGGGAGATGATTTCGAATATGACTGCAGTCTGACGGCGATGCCGGCGAGCGAGCAGTATCGTCCACCGCGGACCACCGAAAAGCCACGGGTCTATGGACCCCAGACCGCAATTGTTGTTGGTCAGGGTCAAGCAGGTGATGAGATCGTGTTCGAAGACTACCTGCAGATCCGGGTCAAGTTCCACTGGTATTGCAATGATTTTCCGCAGAACCAAAACCCCAACCAAAACCAGGACAGTTCCTGCTGGGTTCGTGTTTCGCAGGCCTGGGCGGGTTCCGGGTGGGGGGCGCAGTTCGTTCCCCGCGTGGGTCAGGAAGTGGTTGTCGAGTTTCTCGAAGGCGACCCGGACCGGCCTATCGTAACCGGTTCTGTGTATAACGCCTCAAATCTGCCGCCCTATGATGTTCCAACGCAGTCCGGGATCAAGTCGCGCTCGAGCAAAGGCGGGACCACCAGTCACTTCAATGAAATTCGTTTCGAGGACAAGAAAGACCACGAAGAGCTCTACATTCATGCGGAAAGAAATATGAAGATAGAGGTCGAGCGTGATCGCATTGAAAACGTAGGCAATGATGAAACGGTGACGATCGGAAATAATCGTCATCACACCGTCGACGTAAACGACACCCGCATCGTCGAGGGTAACGATAGAAATGAAGTGACGGGCACTCAACATGTGATTACTGATGGACTGCGCGATGTCCACGTTAAAAACGAGGAGACTCGCACTGTGGACAGGTCGCAGACCGAGAACGTGGGCGGAATATGGAAAAAGGATGTGACCGGCGACATCGACATCGATTCCACCGTCGGTAATATCACTATTGATGCCGTTGCCGGGAATATCACGATTACGGCGGCTAATAACGCGGTTGTTCAGGACAGTAACCACGTCGATATCAGCGGCGTATCTTGGAGCATCACCGGGACCAGTGGCGGCATCACCGGCCTGGCGATGGCGTTGGCAGGGAGTAACAATGCGGTAAACGGTCAGGCTCTGACTGCTAACTTGGTGAATATTGCTTTCTACGGTCTGGATACCGGCGTGACCGGGGCCGAACTGAAAAAGGCCGTGTTCGAAACCAAGGCAACCGTTATCGGCCTGAAAAAAGTGGCGACTGAGCTCAAAAGCATCGCGTCGATCATCAAGAACGGGGGAATCGACATTGATCTTACCGGCATGAAGCTTATGTAATGCGCGAGATGCACGAAATGCTGGAATGCCATGAGGTTGCGCCACAGTGAAGGTAATCAAGCCGCTACAGCTGGGGCTGTTGTCCCGGCCGTTTGACTATCAGCGCCAGTCCTATCTTGGCGTCGCGGTGCTGGCCTATGTGCCGTTGGGTGATGTCGATCAATTGCTGCCCGAGACAGCAATGTGGCAGGACACGGCCCCGCTGCTCGGCGGCGATGGGGTGCTGGATGCAGGCATGCCCAAGACGCGGGGGGAATTCCTGGTCGTCGGCTCGGCCCATGCGCCGGCCGGAGAACCGAGCCGTTTGGTGCGGGTTTCGGCGTCGCTGGCAGACCGTGGAAAGGCGCTGGTGGTGTCCGGTGATCGTTACTTCGAGGGCGACATGATTTCTCCGGCCGAGCCGTTTCAGTCCATGCCGCTGGACTGGAGCCGGTCCTTCGGAGGAGAAGGCTTTGCCGATAACCCGTCCGGAAAGGGCCTGAAGCAGGTCATGGCGCCGACTGGTGAGAGGCGCTATCCATTGCCCAATATAGAGCGACCGGAACGGATGATGACGCGGCGGTCGCAGCGCCCTGAACCGGCTGGTTTCGGGCCGCTGGGCGTGGATAGCCCGCGCCGTATGGCTCGAGCTGGGACCTATGATCAGGCCTGGCTGAAGAGCGACTTTCCCGGGCTGGCGCGGGATATCGACTGGACGTTTTTTAATCTCGCCTTGTCAGATCAGTGGTACGAGTCCGCGTTCCAGGGCGGCGAAACCTATCGGCTGGAAAATCTTCATCCGGAAAAACCCGTCATTACCGGGCGGCTACCGACGCTGGCCATCCGCTGTCTCGCCCTGCGCGAGAATGCCGAGCAGCTGGAAGAGGCGCGCTGTCAGCTGACCACGGTTTGGTTCTTTCCGGATCTTGAGCGAGCGGTGCTGGTTTACCACGCCTCGCTGGCGGTGGCCGAGGACGACGCGCGCGATATCAAGACCTTGCTGGTGGCGGCCGACCACCCGGGCCAGGAGCGCTCCCTGGACCACTACGCCCAGGTTCTGGCGACGCGTTCGAATACCGACGCTGAGCCGGTTGATCTTCTGGAACTGCTGCGCGAGGAAGACCTGTTACCGTCAGGGCTAGCGATTTCCCTGCTCGACGAGCTCGAGCAACAGATGCAAAATCCGGGACCGGACCCGCGCCGTGAACGGCTTCGGCAAGTCCACCGCCAGGCTGTCGATCAAGCCCGTGAAAAGGCTGCCGAGTATGGTCAGCAGCTCGATCCCGCCCTGCTCGAAGATCCGTTCGAAGGACCAGAACTTCCGCCCCTGAAGGATCTGAAAAGCTTTGTCGAGAACCTGGAGCGGGAGCGAGACGAGGCCGCCGAAGGCTTGGAGGCAAAAAAACAGGAAATGCGCCAGCAAGCGATCGATGCGCACGGCGATAAAGAGCAATTGCAGGAAGTTCTGCGGCAGGTTGACGAGGCGGAAACGATCACCGGCCCGCCGGAATTCAAGGCGCAGGGTCAGGTTGATGAACTGACGAAAAAGCGGGCGGAGCTAAGTGAGCTTGGTCTGGGTTCGGATGTTTCTCTGATCGATGACATCCTCGCCGACCCCGTCCAACGCAGACTCTGGCAGCAGGCTGAAAGCGGTCTTTTGACCGCGTATCGAATGGGTGCCCATCATCAGACTGCCGCGCCGAGATCGGATCGCGCCGAGCAGCTTCGGGAGCGCCTTCGAGAAATGCTTGATGCCGGTGAAAGCCTGCGAGATCAAGACTTTACCGGTGCCGATCTGTCGGAAATGGACTTATCCGGCGCCGATCTGCGGGGGATTCTGCTGGAGTCTGCCGACCTGACCCGAGCCTGCCTGTCCGGCGCGCGCCTCGACGATGCGGTGCTGGCCCACGCCCGGCTGGACCATACCCGGCTCGACAAGGCCTGCCTGGACCGGGTCAACCTCGGAAAATCGCGCTGGACCCAGGTCGATGCGCGCGCTGCCAGCCTGGTCGAGACGACCCTGACCGAAGCCCGACTGCGCGAGGTGGATCTGTCGGGGGCCAGGCTGTCGGGGATGGAAATGATGCTCGATGTCAAGCTCCGCAGGGTGCGTCTCGACGCCATTGAGGGCAAGGAGCTGGTGTTCATGGAGCATGATTTGCGTTCGGTCACTTTCAACGGCGCAAACATGCCGACTACGGTGTTTCTGAAATGCGATCTGACCGGCGCCCATTTCGCCGAGGCCAACCTGACCGAGAGCGTGTTTGTGACCTGTGCCGGCGCCGGCAGCCGGTTGGCCGGGGCGCGGCTCGACGGCGTCAAGTTCGTTTCCGACTGTGACTTCTCGCAGGCCGATTTCAGCCGCTGCCATATTCAGGGCGCTAATCTTCGCGGGACCCGGCTGATACAGAGCGACTTCTCTCACAGTGTTGTCGACGGGTCTGATTTCAGCGAGGTGCTGGCCGGCGGCGTGCGCCTGGCCGGCAGCAGCGCCGTGGCGTCGCGCTGGACGCGGGCAGATCTGCGCGAGGCCGATATCCGCGGCGTGAATCTGACCGACGCAGCGCTGGACAAGGCCGACTTGCGGGGAGCCTCGCTGACCGGTTCCAACCTGTTTCGCGCCGACCTGGCGCTTGTTCATGTGGACCGTTCTACCAATTTCGATGTCGCCCTGACAGACAAGATGCGCACGTATCCACGCAAATTCCCCCGCGAGGCGCAGTCTTAGATCATGGAACGAGTTTCGGCCGAAGAACTGAAAGAGCGGATCGGCGCGGTGGCTGCGCTTTCGCGCATCAGCGTGCAGGGAGAGATGCTCGAAGGTCTTGATTTGTCCGGGCTGGTGTTCGAGGAGTGTGATTTCACGGGCTGCCAGTTCGTCAACGCCGACCTGCGTGAGAGTGTTTTCAGTGAATGCAAGCTCTCGGGGGCGTCATTCACCGGCAGTGATCTATCGCAAACCGTCTGGATTCAGTGCAAGTTCGATCAGGTTCGAGTCGAGCGCTGCGTTACCCCTGAGCTGGTGTTCAAGGACTGTGATCTCGCTGAAATCGATATGGAGGCAGCCGACCTGAGCAACGGGTTGTTTCATACCTGCGTGATGACCAGCGGCGTTTTTGCCGGCTGCGTCCTCAAGCAGACGGCGTTCATAGAGTCCACACTGCATGATTGCCGATTTTCCGGCGCCAAGATGGACGAAACCGTTTTTGTCGACTGCAACCTCGTTCGGCCGGTATTCACGGACCTGACGATGACCAAGGTGGTGCTCTACCGGGCCAGTTTGCAGGGAGCGTTACTGGAACGGTCCCGCTTTGATACCTGCGTATTCATCGAGGCAAACCTGGCCGGGATGGATCTGCGTGGACTGGACTTTAGCTTGTCTCAGTTCATGCGCGCCGACCTGGCCGGGGTCGATCTGACCGACGCGGTGCTGACCCAGTGCAACTTTCAGGAGGCGAATCTGGAGGGCGCACGCTTGCAGCGGGCGCGTGCGGGGAATACGCTGTTCATCAAGGCCCGGCTGGGTTCGGTCGATTGTCAGGGTGCGGATCTGTTCCAGGCCCTGTTTAATGAGGCGCAGGCGGACCGAGCGGTCTTCAGCGGTGCGAACCTGTACCAGAGTCAGTGGCCGAAGGCGCGCTGTGCCGGATGTCGTTTCGACAATACCGAGCTGACGTACGCCGATTTTTCGCACGCCGATCTCTCCGGCGCCGATTTTTCCGGAGCGCGGATGTTTCGAGCCCGCTTGCACCAGGTGTTTGACGAAGGTGCAGTCATTCCCGGTCGTGCCGAGGCTCTCGGCGATGACCCGGAGCAACTTAAGGCCGAACGCTGGCGCTCTTCGATACAGGAGAATGAATGATGGAAATCAGCCGACTCTCAGTGGCTCCTCCGGCTCAGCCCGAGCCGGTGCAGTTGATTGGCCAGGTGGTGGCCTCCGGCGATAGCGAGTGGATGGTCGAAAACGCCGGCCTCCGTTTTGCCTGTCGAATGGCCGCAAGCTGCTTGCTGCAGCCGGTTGAAGGGGATCAGGTGCTTGCGCTCTGCGCCGGCGATCAGTCCTGGATTCTGGCGGTGCTGGAGCGGGAGATCGGCCAGGACAGTGATCTTCGGGTGCAGGGCAACCTCAAGCTGAGCGCCGTTGGTGGCCGCTTGTCCTTGTCGGGAGAAACCGATGTGGCGATCCAGGCTGGCCGTGATATGCGTCTCAAGGCCGGTACGTTCAGTCTTGTCGCCAGCATGGCCGACATGATCTGTAGCCAGACCCAGTGGCTTGCCGGCAAGATGAAGCTGCAGTTTGGTTCGCTGGGTCTTTTCGGACGCAGCGTGGATACGGTCACGGATCGCTACAGTCAGACGAGCAAGACGGCCCTGCGCAAGGTCGAGCATGTCGACAAGCTCAATGCCGGTATGGTCGATTACCGGGCCGACAGCCTCATGAATTTGCGCGGCCAGAATGTGGTGACCCAGGCGCGAGAGCTGGCCAAGGTCAATGCCGATCAGGTCCACCTGGGGTAGCCGGACGATGTTTGCCAATACTCAGATGATGGGCATGGATATGGGGTTTCCCGACGTCTGTCTGACGCCGGCGCCTCCTTCGCCGGTCCCGGTCCCGATCCCCTATCCGAACATCGCCATGCAGATGACTGCTATCCCTAGTCAATTCAAGGTGTTGATGAGCGGCACACCGGCACACAACATGGGCACCGTGGTGCCGATGAGCAACGGTGACAATGCCGGTCTTGCCCTGGGCGTTGCCTCGGGGCTGGTCATGGGCCCCAAGCGCAACCTGACCGGTGCCTTCACCTGCCTGGTCGGTGCCATGCCGGTCACCCGATTGACCAGCATGTCACTACAAAACAGTACCAATGCGCCGGGCTGCACGTTGGTGCCGAGTCAGTTCAAGGTTCTGGTGCTCTCGCCATGAAGATTCGGAGCTGGCCTTGAGCGACGATAAAACCGTACTGCAGCCGCCGGGCGGCCCCAAGTCGGGGCAGGATCACGACAAGGCGCCTGAGCAGGATGATGCTGAGGCCACTCGCATCGTGCCAGGGCCACAGCTCGACGAGGGTCAGGATTCGGGCACCGTCCTGCTGAACCCCGAGCAGGACGAAGCAACCGTGCTCCAGCCGCCGATTCAGTCTGTAGATGCCGAAGCCACCCGTATCGCAGACCCCGCACGCAGCCGCGCCGTTCCGGCAGGCGAATCCGCCGACGACCAGGCAACCCGGGTTCAGTCTGGCTGGACAGGCCCGGGAACGGGCGGATTTGCCGAGGAGCCATCGGGCGAGCTGACCGTCGGCTCCATTCTGCGCGGGCGTTTTCGGATTGAAAGTGTGCTCGGTGAGGGCGGCATGGGTACAGTGTTCAGCGCAGTCGACCTGCTCAAGCAGGAGGCGCGCGATGAGCAGATTCACGTTGCCCTGAAGGTGATGAAGCCGGGTCTGGCGGATGCCGAGCTCACCTTCATGGGGCTGCAGCGCGAGGCGCGGCGCGCGCAGCAGCTGGCGCACCCGAACATCGTAACGGTCTACGACTTCGACCGCGCCGACGGTCACATCTACATGACCATGGAACACCTGCGCGGCAAGGCCGTCAGTGACCTGCTCAAGCAAAATCGCCACGGTCTGGATTCCGAGCTGGCGCGCGATATCACGGTGCAGGTCGCCTCTGGCCTGGCCTATGCCCACGACGAGGGCATCGTGCACGTCGATTTGAAGCCGCAGAACATCTTCATGCTCGACAGCGGTCGGGTCAAGATTCTGGACTTCGGCATTGCCAAGGCTTATCAGGAGCAAAAAAGCGACCGAGTCGAGGATGCTTTTTCCGGCTATTCCCCGCCGTATGCCAGCCCGCAGATCATCCGCCAGGAACGACCGACGCCGCGCGACGATGTCTTTGCCCTGGGCATCGTTGCCTACGCCCTGTTTACTGGCAAACACCCATTCGACTGGAAAGCGGCTGATGAAGTCGAGGCGGCCGGAATTCGAGCCAAATCCGACCCGGCGTTTTCGCGCAGCCAGTGGAAGGCGATTCGCGCGGCGCTGAGCTTCGATGCCGAGCAGCGTCCGGCCGATGCCGGAGAGTTTCTCAAGCGGTTTGCGCCGTCCAGGATCAAGCGCGCTGCGATCGCGGTTTCGAGTTTGTCGATCTTGGCCGCACTGGCCTTCGTGCTTCTCTTTCAGCCCGAGGCCGGCCCGGAAATCCCGTTCGAGCAGCTGGATCCGGCTTTGCAGGCGCGCATCCAGTCAGAGCTGACGGACGCCGCGACGTTTGCCGAACTGGGCGACCTGGATAGCTCTTTGCAGCTGTATCAGGACGTGCTTGAACTGCATCCGGGTAACCTTGAAGCGACCGAGGGTATGAGCCAGACGGTCGACATGGCGCTCGGCCGCATCGGCCAGCTGCGCCAGCAGGGTGCAATGAGCACGCCGGGCGCGCGCAGCAGCATGGAAGCATTGCTGGGCTACGACGCACTGCCGGCTAAAGCGCGCGACCGCATTGAAGACGCGCTGGCCGGGCTTTAGAGAACGAATCGGATATTTCATGACGCAGTTGACCCTGACCATCGAGAAAAGCCCGAATCCACAGCTGGCAGGCAGTATCGGGCACTTTGGTGCCGAGGGCGGCACCCTGGGCCGAAGCGGGGATTGCAGCTTGGTCCTGCCCGACCCTGAGCGTTTGACCTCGTCGATCCATGCGCGTATTGAATATGCGGGCGGCGCCTACAAGCTGATTGATACCAGTACCAACGGCACCTTCCATAATTCGCCCGGCACCTTGATCGGCAAGAACCGAAGCGTCACGCTGGAAGACGGGGACCGACTCTACATTGGGGATTTCGTTCTACGGGTTGATTTGGAAGAATCATTTTTGGACCCGCCTGATCCCGTCGACGAGGCGACCGCTGCTCCTGCGGCACAACCTGATCGCCAGCCGAAGGCCTCCGACGACGACTGGGATCTCGGGGAGTTTTCGCTGGCCTGGGGCAGTGACGAAGAAGGATCGGCCGATGATCGTTCCTCCAAGAGCGAACCCGATGATGACGAGCCGAGCGGCGGTTTCAGCAGTTCACCGGAGCGAGAGTTTTTCTCGCCGCCGTCGTCGGGACCGGCGCGCGAGGAAGCCATTCCGGACGACTGGGACGATTTTCTGACCGGATTTCACGGCGCTGGCGGCGTAAAGCCGCAGGCGTCTTCGGCCGAAGAACAGCCACCGCCGCAGAAGTCATCGACGGCAGAGTCGACGCCCCAGGAAGCGCTCGACGATGATTTTGACCCGCTGGACTCATTGATCGATCCACCCGCCCAATCCGCGCCGAAGCCCGAGCCGGAGCCGGAGCCATTCCAGGCGCCGGAATCGCCTAGTGCTCGGCCGGATGCGCGACCGCAGATGCCGCCGCCCCGGACCCCGCCGCCGTCGCCCACGCGGCCGCCAGAGCCGTCCCCCGAACCCCGGTCACCCGACGCTGCGTCGAGGACAGTGCCGTCCGATGAGATGCAGGAGATTCTCCGAACCGTGACCCGGGGCCTGATGGTGCTGCTGCAAAGCCGCAGCGAGATCAAGAACGAGTTTCGGATTTCGCAGACCCGATTTGCCCAGACCGAGAACAACCCGCTGAAGTTTTCGCCGGATCCTGACGAGGCTCTGAAGCGCGTTTTGGGGGGCGGGGAGTCGCAGGGATTTCTGACCGGAGCGCGCGCTTTCGAGGACGCGCTGAAAGACATCCAGGCTCACCAGCTGGCGATTCTTTCGGCGGTCCAGCGCGCCATCGAAGCCTCAATCGCCCAATTCGACCCGGTGGAGTTGGAAAAGAAGCTGCAGCGCATATCACCGATCTCGGCCAAGACCCCTGGTCTTAAGGCAGCCAAGTGCTGGAACCTGTTTACGGTGCACTATGACGAGGTGGCCGGTCGCATGCGAGACGATGCGCGCCAGCTGTTCCTGGCTGAATTTGCCGAGGCCTACGAAGAAGCCAGCAGCGCTATCGCGCGCCGAGCCAAGCAGGACTCATGATGAACCTGCCTGATAACCTGATCAATGACGAAACCTTTCAATGGAGTGAACGATGAAAACCCAGTCTGCCTGGAAATGGATCCCGATGCTGGCCCTGGTCCTGATGGTGATCGCAGGTTGCGGACGTGAGAAGCAGCCCGATCCAACCACCGTCAACCTGCTGCTGACCGCCTCGCCCGCGAGCAACCCGGATCGCAACGATCGGCCTTCGCCGGTGCTGGTGCGGGTCTACGAGCTGCGCTCGTCAGGCGCGTTCGAGACGGCCGACTTTTTTGCCCTGCTTGAGCAGGACCGAGGCCTTCTCGGCAGCGAAATGCTTAACCGCTGGGAGTTCCAGCTCGCCCCGGGGGAAACCGAAACCCTGGACGCCACCTTCCAGCCCGGCAGCAGATACATCGCCATGGTTGTAGCGTTCCGCGATATCGAGCGGGCCCAGTGGCGTGCGATCTCGGAGGTGGTGCCGAACAGCGAGAACCATCTCTCAGCCATGATCGGCCGGCTGGACGTGACGCTGGAGCCGCGCTGAGCCATGACAACCGTTGTAATGAAGGAATAACGCTTATGTCCTGGAAAAACAGAGTGGTCTGGTCAGAGGGTATGTTCCTCAGGCCACAGCATTTTCAGCAGTTGGACCGCTACACACTGGACATGGTCGATGCCCGCTTGCGCGGCGCGCGTTCCGATGCCTGGGGCTTTGAGGTTCTGCGCCTGGACCAGGCCGGACTGAAGATGGGCAAGCTCGCTATCGGTCAGGCACGCGGTATTTTCCCTGACGGCACCCCGTTCTCCATCCCGGACAAGGACCCGGCGCCGGAGCCCCTCGATGTGCCGGAGAATCTAAAGAACACCACCGTCTATCTGGGATTGCCGGTGATGAAGCTGGGACGCGACGAATACGATTTGCCGGGCGGCGAAGAGCGGCTGGCGCGGTTCAAGTCCAGCGTGGTCGATACCCGCGACACCATGGCCGGCTCCAGCGTGAGCGCCGAAATCGAGGTGGGTCTGGCCAACAGCCGACTATTGACCGACAGCGATGATCGCAGCGAGTACGCCTGTATCCCGATGGCGAGAATTGTCGAGCGGCGCGCCGACGCGTCGCTGGTCCTCGACTCGCGTTTCATCCCGACCTCGGTCAACTGCCTGGAGGAGCCGAGCCTGCAGGGCATCGGCGACGAGATCCTGGGGCTGCTCAAGCATCGGGCCGAGGCGCTGGCCGCGCGCGTCAGCGACGCCGGGCGCGGCGGCGTTGCAGAAATTGCCGATTTCCTGCTGCTGATCATCGTCAATCGTTCGATTCCGCTGATGCACCACCTGTCCAGCCGCAATGGCCTGCATCCGGAAAGCCTTTACCAGGCCCTGGTATCGCTGAGCGGCGAGCTGGCCGCGTTCGCCAGCAAGACCAAGATGGCCCAGACCTATCCGGCCTACCGCCACCAGGCCTTGCGCGAGAGCTTCGATCCGGTGCTGATCGATTTACGCAATGCGCTGAGCATGGTCATCGAACAGAACGCCATTTCCATCCCGCTGGTTGAGAAGAAATACGGAGTGCGGGTGGGCAAGATCCCGGATCGCGGCCTGATTGGCTCGGCGATGTTCGTGCTGGCCGCGCGCGCCTCGGTCTCGTCCGATCAGCTTCGCAGCCAGTTTCCCAAGCAGGTCAAGATCGGTTCGGTCGAGGTCATTCGCGACCTGGTCAACAAGCAAGTCCGCGGAATCGGCACCGATCCGCTGCCGGTTGCCCCCCGCGAAATCCCCTATCACGCCGGGTTCAACTACTTTGAGCTGCAGCGTAAGAGCGATTACTGGGACGGGCTCAAGCAAAGCGGCGGAATCGCGATTCACGTATCCGGCGAATACCCTGATCTGGAAATGGAGCTTTGGGCGATTCGCGGTTGATGAGGAAGAGTAGAAGCTGATGAGCGAAAACGATCCGTTTTTCCCGTCCCGCAAGGACGAAGACCGCACCATCATTCGACCGGCACCCGGTGGTCGCAGATCCGAACCGCGTGAAAGCGTCCCGCCCGGTGGGCCGCCACGCGGCGGGATGCCGCCGATGTCGAGCGGTCCGGCAACGACCTCTGGTCCAGAGCTCGGCGAACTCGATGCTGGTCCAGGCATGAATCGCCTCGAGACGGCAGCCTTCCGTCTGATCAACGTCGCCGTCGGTTTTCGACATGCCACGGCACAGCCTGATCTTGGTCAGGTCAGAGACCGGATGACCCGGCTGCTCAAGGAGTTTCGCACCGAGGTCGAGCGGGCCGGCTACAGCGGAGAAGTGGTTCGCCAGGCGCACTACGCCCTGTGTGCCTTCGTGGATGAGATCGTGCTGGCGACCCCATGGGGCAGCCAGAGCCGCTGGCAGGAGCACAGTCTGCTCAGCGCCTTTCACCGCCAGACCTGGGGTGGTGAGGAGTTTTTCAATATCATCGAAAAAAATGAAGTCGACGCGGCGCGCAACATTGACCTGCTCGAGTTGCTCTACGTACTGCTCGTCCTGGGGTTCGAGGGTGCCTACGCGACGCGGCCGAACGGACGGGAACTGCTGGACAAGACCCAGGATCGTCTCTACCAGACGATCCGCAACCAGCGCAGCGAAGTCGAGCGAGACCTGTCCCCGCACTGGCAAGGCACCGATGCCGGTAAGCCGGGGCTGACCGGCCTGATCCCGCTATGGGCGTTTGCTGCCATCGGCGCAGGGATCTTGCTGCTGGGATTTCTGGGCTTCAGTATTTCGCTGAACCGGGCCTCGGACCCCTTGCTCGGCCAGGTCGCCTCGCTCGATGCCGAAGTGCTCGCGCGTCTGGAACCCGCCGCGCGAATGCCCACCGTTGAGACCGAGTCTGCGCTGGTCACGCTGCGACAGTTGCTGTCCGACGATATTGCGGCCGGTCGTGTCATGGTCGAGTCAGATGCCCGTAGCGCCATCGTGCGGGTCAAGGGTGACGGTCTGTTCGCCTCCGGCAGCGATCGCATCGAGAGTGAATATGAGCCTGTGGTCCAGCGGATTGCAGACGCGATTGGCAGAGTGCCGGGCCGGGTTCTGATCACCGGGCACTCAGACAACGTGCCGATTTTTTCGGCCCGCTTTCCTTCCAATTGGCACCTGTCTGAGGCCCGCGCTCGTTCGGTGCTGCAGCTGCTGACCGCCTCGGGCGCTGATGAAGGTCGCTTCAGCCATGAAGGACGTGCCGATACCGAGCCGCTGGCTGACAATTCCACGGCCGAGGGTCGCGCCCGCAATCGACGGGTGGATATCGCTGTGTTTTCGGTTGGCGCGGGAGGGCCTCAGTCATGAAGACTTTTCTGCGCCATATCCTGATTCCGGTCATCGCGCTGATCCTGATTTCTCTGGTGATCTGGTTCGCCGGTCCATTGCTGAGCTTTGCCGGCTGGGCCCCGCTGGAGCATCCTTACTGGCGGCTGTTTTTGATCCTGATCATCGTCGGCTGGTGGGTGATCCGGAAGACTCGGGCCTGGATGATCGGCCGGCGCTATAACCGCGAGCTTGCGCAGCAAGTGGTGGAATCCGAGCCTGAGCATGACGCGGGCTCCGAAGAGGTTTCGCTGCTGCAGGAGCGACTGCGCGAGGCGATCGACGTACTCAAGAACGCTCGTCTGGGTGGCAAGGGTGAGCGCAAACAGCTCTATCAGATTCCCTGGTACCTGATTATCGGGCCGCCGGGCTCGGGCAAGACCACGGCGCTGGTCAACTCGGGACTGAATTTCCCGCTGGCTGAGCGTTTCGGCGTTGAATCGCTCAAGGGCGTCGGTGGAACCCGGCACTGCGACTGGTGGTTCACCGATGAGGCGGTCCTGATTGATACTGCCGGCCGCTACACCACTCAGGACAGCGACCGGACGCGAGATGCCAAGGCCTGGACCGGCTTCCTGCAGTTGCTCAAACGCTATCGCAAGCGCCAGCCGATCAACGGTGCGCTGGTCGCGATCAGCATTGCCGATCTGGTGTCGGTGGGAGAAGAGGGCATGCGGGCCCATGCCCAGGCGGTGCGAAGCCGCCTTCAGGAACTGCAGTCGGAGTTGGGCATCCAGTTTCCAGTCTATGTGGTCTTTACCAAGTGCGATCTGCTGGCCGGTTTCAACGAATTTTTCGATGACTTGGGCCGTTCCGAACGCGAGCAGGTCTGGGGGATGACTTTCGACCTGGCCCAGAGCAACAAGGGGTTGGGGACCGAGAGCCTTTCCGGCGAGTTCACGGCCTTGACCGAGCGCTTGTCCGGACAGGTCATCGACAAGTTGCGCAACGAACGGTCCGAGGATCGGCGCCGCGCGCTGTATCGCTTTCCGCAGCAGTTTGCTTCGATCCGACCACTATTGGAGCAGTTCGCCAGCACGGCGTTCGCGCCCTCGCGCTACGAGCAGCCGATCCAGGTGCGCGGGATGTATTTCACCAGCGCCACGCAGGAAGGCACGCCCATTGATCGGGTGATGGGCGCCATTTCGCGATCGTTCGGGTTGCAGACCTCGGCGGCACCTCTGGCCGCCGGCCGGGGTCGTAGCTACTTCCTCACCGGGCTGCTGAAGAACGTGGTTTTTTCAGAAGCCGCGCTGGCAGGGATCGATCTGAAAGGTGAGCGGCGTCGCCGTCTTCTTAAGTGGGCCTCAATCGGCACCACGGCTGCCGTTGTGGTCCTGGCCATGGCCCTGTGGACGATCAGCTTCTCCAATAATCGAGCGCTGGTTGAGCGCCTTGAGCAGGAAACAGCCGAGGCGCGTGTTCGCTTCGAGGACTTCAGCGAGACTGCGCCGAGTCTGGACGACATTTCGCGAATGCTCGGCCATGTACGCGATTTACCAACCGGCTACAGCGAGCGCGAGGTCGATCCGCCGATGCTGGCGGGCATGGGCCTCTATCAGGGCGAGAAGCTGGGGCGGGTGACGCAGGACGCTTACGTTCGGCTGCTGCACAAGATGCTTCTGCCACAGCTGATCTATCGGATCGAAGACCGGCTCTACCAAAATATCGATGCTCAGGAATTCCTCTACGAAACCCTCAAGGTCTATCTGATGATGGAGCGGCCTGAACGCTATGATGCAGAGCAGGTCAATTCATGGTTCCAGTTTGACCTGGAACGCTTCCCACCCGACATGCTCGATGAACAGCATTATCTGATGCTGTTTGAGCACGCCGATGCCTTGTTCGCCAACCTCGAACTGCCGATTCCCTACCAGCTTGACGAGGAGCTGGTTGCGGAGGTGCGCCAGGTATTGCGGGCCGTGCCGCTGGCCCAAAGGGTGCTGGAACGCCTGGAGATTGAAGCAGACTATGCTCGCGACGTGCCCCCCTTCCGCGTCGATGAGGCGGCCGGCTCGCAGGCCGGACTGGTGTTTGAGCGAATCAGCGGCCTGCCGCTGGACGCGCCGCTGAATGGGCTCTATACCTGGGCGGGCTACCACGACTTGTTTAAACCTGAGTTGCGCGAAATTGCCCTTTCTCTGCTCAATGAGACCTGGGTTATCGGAGATGAGGATCGTTCGACGCTGGATGCAGCGCGCGAGTTGGCAGCGCTGATCAACGAAGTCCGAACACTGTACTTCGATACTTATGCTGACAAATGGCAGGAGTTGCTTGAAGACTTGCAGATCGCCGCGTTTGCAGGCAATCAGCAGGCGGTGCAGGTACTAAGAGCGGCCTCGGGTACCCAGTCCCCGATCCGGCGGCTGGTTGGAGCCGTTCAGCGGCAGACCATGCTGAGCCAGACCGATGATGCGGCCGGTGAGGTTGCTGCAGCGGCTAGCGAGGCCGGTGGCCGCATTGCCGCGCGCCGTCTGTCCCGCCTGTTGCCCGATGATGTGCGCAATGAGTTGCCTTCCTCTGGAGCGGCTGCGGACGGCGGCCGGGGCAGTCCGGCCGAGGACCGCGTCGAGACCCGCTTCGAAGCGCTGGCGCGGTTGGCCGGCGACGGAGATCCGGCGACCGACTGGCCCATTGACCAGTCCCTTTCGCTGGTCCGGCGACTGGCGGTGACGTTCGAGGACTCGGTCCGCGGTACCTCCAGCGGTCTGGGTTCGACCGCCGATCTGACCCGCGACCTGCGCGAGAATGCACTGATGCTGCCCGATCCGGTCTCGCGCTGGATGCAGTCGCTTTCGCGCCAGGTTACCCAGCTTTCTGCCAGCGACCGCGGCAGCGAGATTCAGCGCTCCTGGGCCAGCCGCATTCTGCCGATCTGTCGTGAAGTCACCAACCAGCGCTTTCCGTTCGTGGCTTCTTCTCCGGTGGATTTGTCGATACAGGAATTCGGGCGTGTATTCGGGCACGACGGTCTGATCGATGAATTCCTGAAGACGGAGGTGCTCTCGCGGATGGACACCACGAGACGTCCATGGCGCTGGCGCTCAACCGATCCGATTGCCAGCCGCTTCAGTCCGGACAGTGCCCGTATGTTTGAGCGCGCCCGCGACATTCGCGACGCGTTCTTCCCAACCGGCGGTCAGCAGCTGGCGCTGCAGCTTGATTTTCGCCCTGTGGAAATGGACCAGTCCATTGATCGGCTGACGCTGAATATTGGCGACCAGTCGATCACCTATTTCCATGGTCCGGTTAGAACAACCACGGTTCGCTGGCCGGACCAGGCGCGCAGCTCAGAAGTTCGACTTCAGCTTGATCCCGCGGTCGATGGTGGTCGTTCCAGCTTCATCAAGGATGGGCCCTGGGCGCTGTTGCGATTCCTCGACCACTTCGTCCAGACTGAGGGCGATGCGCCCGAGGCGATCGTGGTCGACATGAGTCTCGGCGATCGTGGTGCGCGTTACCGGATCGCCTCGCAGACGCTCATCAATCCCCTGACCAGCGACTTGCTGCAGGGCTTCCGCTGTCCGTCGGACTTGTAGAGCGAGGTGAGTCACTCTGCCTCATGCTGCTACGGAAAGATTCCCACCCTGGGGGATTTTATCCATCGTGGACTGAGTCAGCGACAGATCGATGTCTGGGATGAATGGCTTCAGGATTGCATGGTTCAGAGTCGACACAGGCTGGGCGAGGGCTGGCTGGACTACTATCTTGAGGCACCGGTGTGGTACTTCGCCCTGGGCTCGGGGAATCTCGACCAGCAAAGCTGGATCGGCGTGATGATCCCGAGCGTGGATCGTGTGGGGCGTTACTTCCCGTTTGCGGTAATGCGTCCGTTTACGGGCGGAACCCCGCTGGATGCCATGCGGCGGGCCAGGGACTGGTTCAGCGAGGCCGAAGCGCTGGCCCTGGATTGTCTGGAAGAGGGCTTTGATGCTGGCGACCTCGAATCCAGGCTGGGGGCCCTGCCGGTGGAGCATTCGGGGGCTGCCCCGCCTTGTCCGGCGGCGGCCGCATCCGAACCTGACGGAGCGGGCCGGTTATACCTGCTGGGGCAGGCACCCAGCACCAACAACGTCCTCAGCACAATCGCCGATGACTGTTTGCTCCAGCTCCATCCCACCTACTCGGTCTGGTGGACCGCAGGGTCCAGCGTGGTTGAAGCTGCGCTATTGATCACCAGCGGCCTGCCGGAAAGCGCGGCGTTTTCGTCGATGCTTGATGGTCAGTTTGGCGACGGTGGGTGGAGTGGATTCCGACAGATTTCGTCTGGCGCTGGCGCCGAGTCGGGTCGCTTTGATGCTGAACGCGGCGCGGCCGGTGTCTGAACGAGCCCTCCGGCAACAGCGGACGGTTCCCGGCGGTTGAGTGTGCAGATGCCGATCCGGGTTACGCAGTTCCTGCATACCGATACGGGGGCCGTTCGCTCGCACAATGAGGACGATCTTCTGGCGCTACCGGATCGCAACCTCTGGGTGGTCTGCGATGGAATGGGTGGACATGACGCTGGGGACTACGCCTCCGGCCATATCGTTTCGCGGCTGCGCCATGTCCGCGCCAGCGGGGCAGCGGGCAGCCGCATTCGCGACGTTGAGCGCTGTTTGCTTGATAGCAATGCCCATCTGCTGGAGTACACCCAAACCCAGGGTCTGAGCTGCGTGGGCAGTACGGTGGTCGCGCTTGTTCTGAACAGAGATCGGGCCACGGTGCTGTGGGCAGGTGATAGTCGGGCTTATCGCCTGCGTGATCATCGCTTGCGCTTGATCAGCCGTGACCACAGCGTCGCCGAGGAATACGCCGAGCGAGGCATTCCGGTAGAGGAGGGTTATTCAGGAGCGATTACTCGGGCTGTGGGTGTGATCGCCGAGCTGGAGATCGACATCATTTCCAGCCAGACTCGCCCTGGAGACGTTTGGTTGCTGTGCTCGGATGGCGTCTACGGCAGCCTGCGGGATCAGTCGATGGCCCAGATGATGCGGGACAGTGATAACCCGGCTCGTGATCTGGTTGAACAAGCCATTAAACACGGTTCCAGCGACAACTGCACGGCCATCGTGCTCAGGCTGGATGAGGCCTAAACAGATTTTGTTTTCGGCAACAATCCCCTACGACTCCCAGCGAATCGCTCCCTCGTCGTCATCAGAGAACATGTAAAAACCTCCCCACTCGGCGTCGTCAAGGATGATCACTTTCTGAACCGTCATGAATCTGGATTTGGCGAACTCTTCCATCATGGGCTCGCTCATGCGGTTGGACCGCAGATAGCTGCGCCACTCGCTTTTGTCGCTGGGTTCAAGCTTGCGCCCGGTGTCAATCGCCCGCCGCAACGCCTCCTTGAATCCCCAGAATTCGACTTCCTTGACTCGAGCCATCAGGTGTTTTCTCGGTAATAAGCTTTTTGATTGTAGCGAAGATTGCCCATAGATCAAGAAATCTGAGGGTTCGGCGGCGGCCGCTAGTCCGCGTCCGCCAGTATTCCGAACTGCTGGAGCAAAAACTCCGCCTCGCGCCGGGCGTAGAAAAGGCGGTTGGACAGCTGCCGCCAGCCGTGACCTTCGTCGCGAAAGCGGATGTAGGGCGTCTCAATGCCGTTGGCCCGCAGGGTTCTGACCATGACCTCGGTTTCGTAGATTTCCACCCGCCGATCATTGACCCCGTGCGAGTACAGCACCGGAACCTTGATCTGGTCAGCCTGACGGATCGGTGAGTAGGTGCCGTAGAACTGCTGCCAGCGCTCCTCGCGGATGTCGCCGTATTCGATGATGTCGGAGGCCTTGAGGGCCGGCGAGGCCACCTCCAGGCCAGTCACCCAGTCGGCCACGCCGAACAGCGACACCCCGGCGATGAAGCTGTCCGGATGGTTGGCCAGCACGGCGTTGACCGCGTAGCCGCCATAGGAGCCGCCGCGCACGATGGCGCGGCTGGCATCCACCCGGCCGTCCTCGCGGAAAAAGGCTAGCATGTCGACCAGGTCGCGGATGCTGTCGAGCCTGCGTTCCTGGTCGTCCAGCGTCACGTAGGTGTGGCCGAAGCCGGTCGAGCCACGAATATTCGGTCGGAACACCGCGATGCCGCGGTTGACCAGGTACTGGATCGAGCCGTTGAAGTTGGCCACGGACTGGGCCGTCGGGCCGCCGTGAACATCGAACACCACCGGCGGCGGACCGTCGTCCAGGCGGGCATCGTCGCGCGGCAGATACAGCAGGCCTTGCAGCATCACGCCGTCGCGGGCCGGCATGCGGATCGACACCGGTGCGACCAGGCGGTCGGGGTCCAGGCCTGCCAGGTTGGCCGCCCACAGTGTTTCCGCTTGACCGCTGGCCAGGTCCCACAGCAGCAGGTCTCCCGGCGTGGTCGTGCCGTCGACCACTAGTGCGGCGACCGGGCTGCCGGCCGGGCAGGACAGCGAATACACCCCACTGGGGACCGTCGGTGTCTGAAGCGCGCGGTTCTCCACCAGGTCCCGTCCATGCACGCGGAAAAAGCCGTCTTCGTTGGTGGTCCAGAGCAGAAAACGATCGTCTTGTCCGCACAGCTGGATGTTGCCGACATCCTGCGCCGGGGCCGCGATCACCGAGACTTCGTTGCTGGCGATCTCGCGACGGACCAGGGCGCGGAACTCGCGGCCCTCGTTGGAGCCATGGAAGACCGCCTTGCCGTCGGCCGACCAGGCAAAGCCGCCGTCAGCGGTATCGGCGCGGCGTTCAGGCTGGGACAGCGTTGTGACCTTGGCCGATTCGATATCAACCAGGAACAGGTTGTTGGAATCCTCGCCCACCGCCTGGGTCATCAGCAGCGACTTTCCGTCCGGCGAGATCGAGCGCGGCCAGAAGGCGAACTCGCCCTGGTAGAGCATGCGCTGCTCACCCGTCTCCAGATCGCGCACGTAGATGTCGAAATCCAGGCCGTTGCGCTCGGTCGAGGCAAACACGATGCGCCGGTTGTCCGGCAGCACGCCGCCGAAGGCGCGGAAGGCGCCGGCCAGGGCAGGGACCACCTCGGCCTCGGTCTTGCCGTCCACGCTGATCCGGAAATAGGCTTCCTGCTCATCGCCGGCATTGTCGGCGCCATAGATCAGGCTTTGCCCGTCCGGGGCCCAGCGGAAGAAGGTGATGCCGTTGCCGAAGGTCAGCTGGCGCGCCTGGCCGCCGTCGGTGGGAATCAGCCACAGCTGCGGCTGGCCGGTGACTGATTTGGAAACCGCCACGTAATTCCGATTGGGTGAAAGCTGGGCGCTGGAGATGCCCTGAACCAGCAGGAAGCGGGCGATGTCGGCCGGATACTCACCGGCCAGGCCGATCCGGATGGGCTCGGGGCTGGGTTCGATGGCTTCCAGGTTTTCATCCGGGCCTTCGCCGGGCCCAGGTTGGCCCAATGCCAGCAATGGGCAAAGTACCAGTGAGGTAAAAAGGGCGAAGCGAGTTCTGAGCTTGTGCATTTGGATTCTCACGGGCTTTCGTGTATCAATCTGCGGGGGTTTCGTCGGTTTCTTGATCTACTGACGATCCTTCTTTCGAATCAGCAGAGAAGTCTGTATCCCCAGAAGTATAGCCAACAGCAGTTATCTACATTTCCTACCCGGCGCTTTGCCACGGATTGGCAAGGCCAATCCCGCACAGTTCGAAATCGCTGGTATTCCGGGTTGCCAGTGTTGCCCCTGCGGACTTCACGATCGCTGCGATCATCATGTCGACAGCATCGGCATGCAGCCCTTTTCGTTCGCGGTCCGCCGAAACCTCGCCGCAGGCATAGGCTGCAGACTGGTCGAAAACGAGCAAGCGACCGGCGAAAGCTTCTTCGACAAATGCCGAGAACTTCTCCTCCAGGCGCTCGCGCTTGCGGCCATTCGGCAGGCGCACGATGCCACGGCGGATCTCGGCCACCGTGATCGTGGTGATGGCCAGATCCAGCGGTGCCTTGGCGGCGATCCACGCCTTGACACCGTCATCGGGCGCTGGCCGCATCAATTCCGAAATGACGTTGGTATCCAGAACAATCATGTCAGCCAAGCGCGACCGGTTTGCGCTGTGTCGAGCGTGACGGCAGATCGAGTTCGACGCCGTGCCCGGCACCAAAATATTTTTCCGCCAGCTCGACCAGCGGTTTCGGCTGCTCGCCATTGGCCAATGCGGCCTTGGTCAGCGCACGGCGCGCATAGGCCTCCAGCGACATGCCGGCCTTTGCCGCGCGCACCCTGAGCGCCTCTTTCGTTTGATCGGACAGTCCCCGAACATTCACGTTTGCCATGTGGACACCTCGAACTCGACTAGAATGAGTCCATTGTATCCATTGAGTCCAATGGGCGTGTCGATTTCTCAATCGATAGCGAGCTATTGACCGACTGACAGTGTGCCCGCTGTTTGCGATCCTGCCGTTTTGCAAGCGGCCGAGGAGCGGGCAGTCTGGGCATGGACAGTGTTGGCTACCGGCGCCACCGACCCGAACAAACACTGCTCTGGCAGATCGTCGAGCGGTATTACCCGGCCTTTGCCGACCACCTGGCCGAGGCCGGCAAACAGTTACCCACCCATGTGCGGCAGGCGTTCGATGGCTACCTGCAATGCGGCAGGTTGGAGCACGGATTCCTGCGCCTTCGCTGCGACACCTGCCATGCCGAGCACTTGCTGGCATTCATTTGCAAGCGGCGCGGGTTCTGCCCAAGTTGCGGCGCCCGGCGCATGGCCGATGGTGCCGCTTGGCTGGTCGACCAGGTGTTGCCTGAGCGGCCGATTCGTCAATGGGTATTGAGTCTCCCGTATCCGCTGCGGTTTCTCCTCGCGACGAATCCGGTGCTGATTGCCCGAGTGCTCGGCATCGTCTATCGGGTCATTGCCGGCCACCTGATCCGGCAGGCCGGATACACGCAGCAGTCGGCCCGCACGGGTGCGGTCACCCTCATCCAGAGATTCGGCTCGGCGCTGAATCTCAACATCCACTTCCACATGCTGTTCCTGGATGGGGTTTACGAGGTGAGCCCGCCCGACGGCTACCGACCGCGATTCCAGTGGGTGCGCAAACCGACGTTGGCCCAACTGACGCAACTGGCCCACACCATCGCCCGCCGAGTCGGGCGGTTGCTCGAGCTTGGACGAAAGTCTGTTTCAGCCTGAGGTCATTGTTGTAAACAACAATCCAGGCGATAGGAAAATTCACCTTATCCGGGATCAGTATCCGCAATTCAGATTTATTGACAATAGGCTAAATGGCGGGTTTGCTAATGGATGCAACCTGGGTGCGAAGAAGGCCAAAGGTGAGTTTCTCCTTTTCCTCAACCCGGACACGGTCGCCTCTGATGAAGCCCTGACGAGACTTATTGATACTGCAAAGCAGCATCCGGACTGTGCGGTTCTCTCCTGCCAGCAAGTGGACAAGGCAGGGAGGGTGTCCAAGGTTTCTGGGTCATTCCCTCAGTTGGGAAATCTGACAGGCTGGCAGAGAGCCCTCTTGAAGCGGAAAAAAAACAGGAGAGAAATCTATCTCGCGATAATGCAGTCGATACATCGGAGATCGAGTATGCCGATTGGGTCTCTGGTTCAGTCTTGCTAATCCGGAGAAAAGTCTTCTTTTATATCGGCGGATTCGATGAGGACTTCTGGATGTACTTTGAGGATGTTGATCTTTGCAAGAGAGTGCACACAATGGGAGGGAAGGTTGGGGTCTGTAGAACCTCGACTATTGAACACAACCACGGAGGCAGTTCGAGGATCGATCTTCCGACATCGGTCCTCACCAAAGTTGAAGTTCATATTTCCAGGCATCTGTATATCAGCAAGCATAAAGAAGGTCGTGATGCGATCCAGATGCACTCTCTGCTCATTGCCAATAACCTTGTAATCGGTGCGCTCACTGCAGCTCTGGGTCTGATATTTTTCCTTATTCCGAAGCTATTTTCCCGAACTCGTATATTTGTTAAATTGCTGAGATACTACGTCCGGTGCTTTTTCAAGCGCACATGGATTAGTCCTCGCTCAGTCAATGCACCGGAGTCACAAAAAGCTAATCCGTAGAATAGAGCCGGGCTTATTCTGTGATGGTGCGCTATGAGACACGCTATCGTTATTCGTTGGCACAGGTCATCAGGAGGATGACAGCTACAGCGGGCTGCTCATTGGAAGTCAGAGAGCGATCGACTCACTCCGACACATAGGTTATGGCGGGGCTGCGATAGTAGGTGTCTCTACATAAATGGTCCGCTTATTTCCTCATAACCCGGTCAAATTGGCCGGATCCGCTCTGTCCGGAGTTTCTCTTCCTCGCTCAGGGTGAGCGCCGACGAGCCCGTACTCGCTTCAACGCCTGTCTGATCGCTAAGTTGGTGCCATCAATGTTGCAGATGGAGAACAACAGTGGCGAGACGATACCCGACTTCGCAGACAGTTGGACCCAGCCCACTAGGCGCTTACCCGGATCCGAATTCTGCTTCAATCCGATTCAGAAACGGCTGGATCCGCTCGAGGTAGTCGCCCCAGAAGTCGCTGACCATCTGTTGGCCATGAGGATAGTTTGATACTGTGAAGTCGGAGAACTGCTCTTGCATCTTCTCGAGTCCACCTGCGACCATCGTCTGCATGGGATGGTTGTCGAATAGCGCGTCCAGTCGGGCGACTCGTTCGGCATCACCGAAGACGCTGCAAGGATAGGCTTCGGTAATCTCTACGCATTGCTCGACCGCCCGGCGCTCGAATCGGTACAGATTCGACCACATCCACTGACCTTCGAACGCGGCCGGACCCTCCAGGTACAAGGTTGGAACATCGATCGTGATCGACTCATCGGATAAAAAGGCCGGGATATAACCACCCAATCGTTCCGATGTCAGCTGGTCGATCCGTTCATCCGTGCTGGCGAGGTCGCGAGATCCGCGCCACCATCCAGAGGCGAAAGCAAAGAAGTCGGGATTGGAGAGATCAACCAGGGG
The DNA here is from genome assembly GCA_036353315.1 of Wenzhouxiangella sp. Classification (GTDB taxonomy): domain Bacteria; phylum Pseudomonadota; class Gammaproteobacteria; order Xanthomonadales; family Wenzhouxiangellaceae; genus Wenzhouxiangella. The sequence goes on from JAZBOC010000183.1 coordinate 32,703, forward strand.
CTGAACCATGCCATCCAACAGGACCATCCCTGCCATGCGCTCAGGGTGATTCTCCGCTAACCAAATCATCTCGTTCTGGGAAGGCGTTCGGCCAACGAAAATTGCCTGCTCTATACCGCTGGCATTCAGCAGCGCGATCAGGTCGCGGCCTGTGGTTGCCACGTCGTAACCGCTACCGGGGTCTTCCGTTTCTCCATAACCGCGACGGATGGGCGCCAACACCTGATATCGCTCACCCAGTTTAGCCACGAAATCTCGGTGACCTGCACCGCCGGCAATCCACCCCGCCTGCATCTGGGGGTCGTCCCATTTCGGCGCCGGGTCGAAGTAGTCGTGCATGTCTTGCATGATAACGACGGGTATCCCGGATTCACCCGCACGGTAGACCTGCATCTTCAAGGTGGCGGTCTCGACGAATTCACTACGCACAGTATCCGGCCAGAACGCCGGTCGCTGTGCAAGCGCCTCGCCTGTACTCAGAAGAGCAATCAGAACCATCATCGGGCCTTTCAGCTTCATCACGGTATCTCCAAGATGTTCATTAAGGTGGGTCTTGACGCGGTCTCAGTTCTCAAAATGGTCTGCAAATATTTGGTCAGATGCATTTTCGAATTGTGCGGTCACGACTTCTACCGACCCGGCACTTAATTCGCACTGGTTGCCATTCGGATTCGGGCAGTCGGTCCAGCCTACGAATTCACTGCCCGATAGCGCGGTTGCAGTCAGGGTGACGGGCTGCCCCAGGTTATATAGACCTGAGCAATCATCTCCGCAATCGATCCCAGGCGGTGAGCTCACTACCCGCCCTTGGCCAGTGCCGACTTTTTCAACATCCAGACTGAATAATGGCGTCAGTCGAAACATGAAATTCGCAGTGACCGTCAGATTCGCATTAGCTGTGTAGCGACACTGGTTACCCAGGGGTTCAGGGCAACCCAACCAGCTATCGAAATCGTCCCCCGCAGCCGGAGTGGCCGTCAGCGTGACCTCCGTGCCCGCAGGATAAATCTCGCTGCAATCGACGCCACAGTCGATACCTGCAGGATTGCTGCTGACACTGCCTTCACCGGGGCCGGCTGTTGCTACAGTAAGAGTAAATTCCGTGGTGTCGGTGAATGTCGCGGTAATCGTCCGGTCGCTGTCCACCGCGTTCAGGCACTGGTTTCCGTTTACCAGTGGACAGCCTGCCCAGCCGGCAAACGCGCTTCCAGCGTTCGGAGAGGCAGTCAGGGTCACAAGCGTGCCTTGATAATAGGTCTCATTGCAGTCGCTGCCGCAAGCGATGCCCAAGGGATCACTGATGACAAAGCCGTTGCCCGTGCCATCCTTGGCCACCGTCAAGGTGAACTCATCTTCGCCGACCGTGCTGTAGACCTCGTCGACCCCTGCATCCCATAGTCCCCCATCCTGGCCCGGCTCTCCCTGACGATTGGTGAATTCGTTAACGGGCGCCAGTTGATATTCGAGATCGCGATCGCTGGCGGGTGTGCCTGGTGAGACGTTGCACATGTCCACCCCCGGCGAGGACGGCAATTGCCGCAGGTCACCGCCGGCGATGTTGACAAATTCAGCGCTGCCCTGGATGAC
>JAZBOC010000184.1:0-2377 GCA_036353315.1 Wenzhouxiangella sp.
CTTCGATGAAGCTGCGGGCTTCGCTGATGGACTGGTTCATCGCCGAAATCAAGGCTTCGGTAGCTTGTTCGACATCGGCCAGCTCATCGCGAATGGCGGCAATCGCCATGGCGTTGAGGTTGTGCTTGAGAAACAGGACCTGGTCCTGGAACACGTCGAGCACCGGGGCCATGGAGGCTTCGGCCCGGCGCATGGCCGTCATCATGCGCTGATAGCGCCGGCGGGTTTCGCGCAAAATGTTTTCGCTGCGCCGCTTGAGGTCGGGATCGTTGTACAGAGCAAGCTCGTCATCCCACTCATCAAACAGCGCCTGGGCCACATGCTCAACCGCGTCGATGCGGTCGCTGACCTCGGCAGCCTGGGCCCGACTGCGGTCGAATTCTCGCTCCAGACGATTGTAGGTGCGCTCCAGGTTTCCACCGTCGACTTCGACGGTGGCCCGAAACTGCTCCAGCGCCGAGGCGAACTGCTCGACCGCGTCATCCTGGGCCTCGGCGGCCTTGTCCACGCGCGACGACAGGACATCGCGCTTTTCAATGCCGACCGACTCCAGGGCACGATACTTCGCGGACTGACAACCGGTCAGACCCAACAAACCAATCAGAACAACGACAAGCAAAGAGCGCATGGGCAGCCTCGATCCGAGCAATCAACACCAGCTTATGCTACCCGAACCGTCCGAGTCGCTCTTGCAAGGCATCACGGCAAACCAAGAATCTCATCGGAGACGAGCCAAGCGCGCCGATATCTCTTCAAGAACGGAAGCATCATCAATCGTCGACGGCACCGAATATTCCTGTCCGTCGGCAATCTCACGCAGCACGCGGCGCAAGATCTTGCCCGATCGGGTCTTGGGCAAGCGCTCGACGATGACCGCCTGCTTGAAGCATGCCAGGGGGCCGACGCGTTCACGCACCAGCGCAATCAGCTCCGCAACAATGACCTCACGCTCAAGTTTGCAGCCGTCCTTGAGGACGACCAGACCCAGCGGCAGCTGGCCCTTCAGCTCATCCTCGACGCCGAAAACCGCGCATTCGGCCACGGCCGGATGGCTGGCGACAATTTCCTCCATTTCCCCGGTCGAGAGGCGATGCCCGGACACGTTGATCACATCGTCGGTCCGGCCCATGATGAACAGGTAGCCCTCGTCGTCGAAGTAACCGCCGTCGCCGCTGAGGTAATACCCCGGAAAGGTCCTGAAATACGAGCCCTGAAAACGCTCGGGATCGCCCCAGATGCCGCTCAGGCAGCCCGGCGGCAAGGGCTTTCGGATACAGACCGAGCCTTGCTGATGGGCACGGCAGGTCTCGCCGTGCTCGTCGAGCACTTCAACCTGGAAGCCTGGCGTCGGGCGCGTCGCCGAACCGGGCTTTTCCGGCATGGGCTCCAGACCGACCGGATTGCACGCAATGGCCCAGCCGGTTTCGGTCTGCCACCAGTGATCCAGGACCGGCAGTCCGGTTTTCTCCTTCAGCCACTGGTAGGTCGACGGGTCCAGGCGTTCGCCGGCGAGGAACAAGCGCTTGAGCGAGCCAAGGTCGTGGCCGTGCATGTGTTCGGCCTCGGGGTCTTCCTTGCGGATCGCGCGAAAAGCCGTGGGCGCGGTGAACATGGCGCTGACCCGATGCTCTGAGATGACCCGCCAGAACGCGCCGGCATCGGGTGTTCGAACGGGCTTGCCCTCGTACAACACCGTGGTGCATCCGTAGATCAGGGGCGCGTAGACGATGTAGGAGTGCCCCACGACCCAGCCGACGTCGGACGCGGCCCAGAACACTTCGCCGGGCTGCATGCCGTAGACGGTTTCCATGCTGTAGTGCATGGCCACCGCGTGACCGCCGTTGTCGCGGACCACGCCCTTGGGCTTGCCGGTGGTGCCCGAGGTGTACAGGATATAGAGCGGGTCGCTGGCCTTGACCGGAACAGCGTCGGCTGGCGAGGCGGCTTTAACCCGTTCATGCCAGTCATGATCACGACCCGAGCGCAGCTCCGCAAGTTCCTGGGGCCGCTGCAAAATCAGCGTCGCCTCGGGTTGATGGGCGGCCTGGGCCAGGGCGGCGTCGAGCAGGGGCTTGTAGGGAATGATGCGATCGACCTCGATTCCGCAGGACGCCGACAGCACAACCCGCGGGCGGGCATCATCGATGCGCACGGCCAGCTCATGGGCGGCGAATCCCCCAAAGACCACCGAGTGAACCGCGCCCAGGCGCGCGCAGGCGAGCATCCCGATGACGGCCTCGGGCACCATCGGCATGTAGATCACCACCCGGTCACCGTAGCCCACGCCCAGTTCGGCCAGCGCCCCGGCCGTGCGTGCCACCTGCTCGGTCAGCTGCGCGTAGGTCAGGCGCCGGGTCGTTGACGTGACCGGCGAATC
>JAZBOC010000185.1:0-45410 GCA_036353315.1 Wenzhouxiangella sp.
CTGCGATCAGAAAGGCCTGCTCGAGCTTGCCGGCGAACTGACCGAGTTATCGGGTCGGGCCCGGGAGGGCAAGCTCAAGGGGGATGAAATGAAAGGCGGCTGCTTCACCATCTCCAGCCTGGGCGGTATCGGAGGCACAGCCTTTACCCCGATCATCAATGCGCCTGAGCTCGCGATCCTCGGCGTGTCTCGCGCTCAGACCAAACCCATCTGGAACGGGCAGGGTTACGATCCGCGGCTGATGCTGCCGCTGTCGCTGTCCTATGATCACCGCGTCATCGACGGGGCGGCAGCGGCCCGCTTTGCCCGCTACCTGGCCGAGCAGCTCGAGGACGTGCGGCGCCTGCTGCTGTGATTTTTGCGAAACAGCATGGATATCTTGATGAGTAATCGACAGGAAATTCGCGTCCCAGATATCGGCGACTTCGAACAGGTGCCGGTGATCGAGATCCTGGTCACCGAGGGCGATACGGTCGAGGCCGAGCAGTCGCTGATCACGCTGGAGTCGGACAAGGCGACCATGGATGTCCCATCGCCGGGCTCGGGCAAGCTGGTCGAGCTGAAGGTCGGCGAAGGCGACAGGGTTTCGAAGGGCGACTTGATCGGGCTGCTGGAGGTGGCTGGCGAGGGACCCGGCGATGAGGGATCAGAGGAAGAAAGTGCAGGCTTCCGGGTTCAGGGTTCAGGGAGCGGAAGTGCTGGCGGCCGAGCCGGTGAAGAGAAACCGGAAACCGGAAACAGTAACCTCGAAGCCGAGACCCCTGGGCGCCGAAACCTGAACGCTGAATCCTCGAAAGACTTCGACCTGGTCGTTCTGGGTTCGGGCCCCGGTGGTTATACAGCCGCCTTTCGCGCCGCCGATCTGGGGCTGAAGGTGGCCCTGATTGAGCGCTACCCGAGCTTGGGCGGTGTCTGCCTGAACGTCGGCTGTATTCCGTCCAAGGCGCTGCTCCATGTTGGCCAGGTGATCGACACCGCCGCCCACCTGGGCGCCCACGGAGTGCGTTTTGGCGAGCCCGAGCTCGACCTGGATGCCTTGCGCGACTACAAGGACGGCGTGGTCGGTAAGCTCACCGGTGGATTGGCCGGCATGGCGAAAAAACGTCGGGTCGAAGTGATCCAGGGTTCCGGGCGGTTCGTCGATGGGCACCGGATTGAGGTGGAGCGCGACGATGAATCAAGGTCCGTGACGTTTGATCAGTGCATCATCGCGGCCGGTTCGCGCGTGATCCGGATTCCCGGCATCCCCTACGATGATCCGCGCGTGATGGACTCCACCGGCGCGCTTGAACTCAAGGAGGTGCCGGATCGCCTGCTGGTCATCGGCGGCGGCATCATCGGCCTGGAGATGGCCTGCGTTTACCGGGCGCTGGGCTCCGAGGTCACGGTGGTCGAGTGGATGAAGCAGTTGATGCCGGGTGCCGATGCCGACCTGGTCAAGCCGCTGCAGCAGCACATGAAGAAAATGGGGGTCCGCTTCCAGCTGGGCACGAAGGTTGCGGGCGTGAAGGCCGAAGACCGGGCGCTCGTGGCCCACTTCGAGGGTGAGATGGCTCCCGGGTCAAGCGAATTCGACCGGGTCCTGGTGGCGGTCGGACGTCGGCCGAACGGCGATCGCCTGGGGCTTGAGCGAGCCGGCCTGGGCGTCGACGAGCGGGGCTTCATTGCCGTCGACGGCCAGATGCGCACCCGCTGCGCCCACATCTTCGCCATCGGTGACATCGTTGGTCAGCCCATGCTGGCGCACAAGGCCAGCTACGAGGGCAAGGTCGCCGCCGAGGTCGCTGCCGGCCACAAGCGCGCTGCCGATGCCCGCGCCATTCCGTCGGTGGCCTATACCGATCCGGAAGTGGCCTGGGTCGGCCTGACCGAGGCGCAGGCCCGGGAAAAGGCAATCGACTACGGCATCGGCAAGTTCCCCTGGGCAGCGTCCGGGCGCGCGCTGGGCATGGATCGCTCCGAGGGTTTCACCAAGCTGGTCTTTGACAAGAAGACGGATCGCCTGATTGGCGCCGGCGTGGTCGGGCTGCACGCCGGCGACCTGATCGCCGAGCTGGGCCTGGCCATCGAAATGGGCTGCGACGCCGCCGATATCGGTTTGACCATCCACCCGCACCCGACCCTGTCGGAGTCGGTCATGATGGCTGCCGAAGTCTACGAAGGCACGATCACTGACCTGTATCTCGGTCGCAAGTAGGACACCGGATCGGTTTTTGCGCTGCTCGATGTCGTCGTGCGGGCGATAAGCTGATGCTATCCTCTTTTTGCAACTCAACGCTTGCTCGTTCGTCGATCCGTGTACTACGCCGCCGCCTGTCAGACCGACTTCCCCGCCCCCCGTCATCGCGACGAAATCGCTACGCGCGTGCAGCGCATGGCCGAGATCATTGAGCAGACCATTGTCGGCTACGAGCCATTTTTCGACGTCCGCCTATTGGTCTTCCCCGAATTCGCCCACACCGTGCCGATTCACGACAACGTTGACCAGCTGCTGGCCGATATCGCCGTGGAATTGCCCAACGAGCATACCGCCGTCTATGAAAGACTGGCCCGGGAATACGGCTGCTACATCCAGACCGGCTCCTTCCTCGAGCGCGACCCCGCCTGGCCGGGGCACGTGTTCAATGCCACGCTGCTGATCGGGCCCGAGGGGGTCCTCGCCAAATACCGCAAGATCAACACCTGGATTCCCTGGGAAGTCCATACCAGCCCGCACGACCTGCCCGACTATTCGGACGACCCGTTCCCCGTGGTCGATACTGAACTTGGTCGGCTGGGCGTGGCGATCTGCTACGACTGGCTGTTTCCGGAAACCATCCGCGAGCTGGCGTTTCGGGGCGCGGAGGTGCTGATCCGGGTTTCGGCCTACATGGATCCCTGGGGCACGGCCGAACCGATGAACTGGTGGACCTTGGTCAACCGCACCCGCGCGCTGGAGAACACGGCCTTCGTGGTCGCCGCCAACCAGGGTGCGCAGATGCAGCACTACCCGCCCTTTTCCTGGCCGGGCGGATCCATGGTGGTCGACTACGACGGCCGAATCCTGGCCCAGGCCGATCCCGGTCCCGGTGAGAAGGTCGTCGTCGCACCGATCGATATTGACCGTCTCCGCGGCGAGCGGGATCGGCGCCTGGGGCACGACACCCGGGCCCACTACCGCGCTGAAGTTCATGCCTACCACAAGCGGTCTGCGCTTGAGCCGGGCGGCCATCAGATCCCGAGCCTCGAGGGTTTGAAAAAGCGGATTCGAGATTCCAAGCGGCGCGATCCATCAACGAAGGGAGGGGGCAAGGCGTGAATCGAATCCTGTGGCTGCTGGGCATTACCCTGCTGCTTTGTGCTTGCGATCAGAGCGAGCTGGAAACCTCAGCCTCGGATCTGTCGGAAGACCTGATCGAGCGCAACAACCGCGGCGTCGCCCTGATGGGGCAGTACCGCAACGAGGAGGCCCGCCAGGTGTTCGCCGCGCTGGTGGCGGAGCGGCCGGACTGGACCGATGCCGAGGTCAACCTGGCCATCGCGATTCTCAACCGCCAGCAGGAGGGCGACGAACTGGTGGCGCTGGAGATCGTCGAGCGCATCCTCATCGATCACCCTGAGCATCTTCGGGCGCGTTACATCGCCGGCCTGATGCGGTTTTACATCGGTGATACGGCGCAGGCACTGGCGCATCTGGAGCAAGTACTGGAAGCCGCGCCGGACGACGCCCACGTGGCCTATTTCACCGCCCAGGCCTACAGCCAGCTCGGCCAAAGCGAATCGGCGCTGGAGCTCTACGAGCGCGCGATCGCGCTTGATCCTTATCTGCGCAGTGCCTACTACGGCGCTGCGCTTGCCCACCGGCAGCTTGGCGAGGCCGCCGCCGCACGCGAGCAGCTGGGGCTTTACCAGCGGTTTGAAAACAACCCGCGCGCCCAGCTGGCAGAGTTCGTCTATACCCGCAAGGGGCCGCTGGCCGAAGCCTTGGCCGTGGGGCAGGCCGACGAGGACGCGGCAACGCACGACCCCGACGGTGCGCTGTTCGATCCATCGCTTGAACTGTTGACGCTGTCGCCAGATCTGGTCGCCCCGAGCCTGACGGCGGCCGATGTCCTGGGCAACGGCAGGCTGGACGTGCTGGTCGCCGGCGGTCCGGAACAGGACAACTGGCTTGTCGTTCAGGATGAGAATGGGTGGGCTGCCCGACCCGATCATCCGCTGGCCGAGATCGACTCGGTCAACGCCGCGCTGTGGGGTGACTTCGACAACGACGGCGAGCTTGATGTCCTGCTGTGCCGGGCAGGCGAAAACCGATTGCTGTCTGGCCAAGACTGGCGCGTGGCCGCCGGCGGCGATGACCTCGTCGATCCCGGTCTGTGCCGCGACGGGGCCGTGCTGGACGCCGATCACGACGGTGACCTCGATATTTTTATGGTCAGCAGCGATGGGCCCAACGAGCTGTTCAACAACAATCTCAACGGTAGTTTCCGTCGCTTGAGCCTCGAAAGCGAGGCCGATCTGGCCGGGGGTGCGCGGGCCAGCCGCCAGGTCCTGGCGCTGGATTTCGACGCCGACCGCGACGCCGACCTGGTCATCCTGCATGCTGATCCACCGCACCAGGTGCTGCGCAATGATCGCCTGTGGCGCTACCAGAACGCTGCGGGTTTCGAAGCGCTGACGACTGCGCCCCTGCTGGCGGTCACGGCTGCCGATTTCGATGCCAGCGGGCAGGTCGAGCTGGTCACGGTCGACGTCGACGGCCAGCTGCAGCGCTGGGCGCCCGACGCGGCAGGCGTCTGGCAGGCCAGGCTGCTGGCCGAGATCGAGTTTGATGAGCCCGACAGCGTGGCGTTGGCCGCGCTGGATTTCGACGGTTCCGGTCGCGCCGAGGTGTTGGTTCAGCACGCCGGCGGCTTCGAAGTCCTGGGTCTGAACGATGCGGGGCAGGTTCGCAGCCGCCATGTCGAGGCGGCTCCGTTGCTGGCTCTGGCGCCGGTCTTGCTCGAGCCGGAGCGGGGGCCAGCCCTGGTCGGCGTGGTGGCTGGAGACGCCGGCCATCGCTTGAAGCTTTGGCCGCCTGGCAGCGGCCGGCACGCCTTCGTCGCGATCGCGCCCAGCGGAATGACCGATCGCGGTGAGGGGATGCGTTCCAATGCCTCGGGCATTGGCACCGGGATCATGCTTCGGGCCGGTTCGCGCTGGTCGATCTTCGATACCTTTGACCGGCACAGCGGACCGGGGCAGAGTCTGCAGCCGCTGGCCATCGGGCTGGCTGGGCGTGATCGAGCTGATTTCGTCAAGCTGTTCTGGTCTGACGGGGTGCTGCAGACCGAGATGGACCTGGCTGCAGGTCCGGTCCATCGGATCACCGAGCTGCAGCGCCAGCTGGCCAGTTGCCCGGTGCTGTTTGCCTGGAACGGTGAGCGGCACGAGTTTGTCAGCGATTTGCTTGGCGTGGCCGGGATCGGGTTTTTCCAGGCGCCGGGACGCTATTCCACGCCACGGCCGTGGGAATATTTCTTGTTTCCGGAGGACAGCATTGCGCCGCGCGACGGGCGTTACGAGATCAAGATTGCCGAGCCGATGGAGGAAATCGCCTACATTGATTCAACCCGGCTGCACGTGGTCGACCTGCCCCCGGGCTGGGAGGTGAGTCTGGATGAGCGCATGTTTACCGGTGGCGGGCCTGAGCCGACCGGCGAGATGGTCTTTTATCGCAGCGACAGCGTCCTCCAGCCGGTCCGGGCAATCGACGATCGCGGCCAGGATGTCACGGCGTCGGTGCTGGAGAACGATTTCCAGGCTGCCCCGCCGGGTGCACCGGACCTTCGCTTCCTGGGACGGTTGGCCGCCGATCACGTGCTGACCCTGGAGTTCGGACAGGTGATCAATCCGCCGGGGAAAAGGGCACGGCTGGTAGCCTCGGGGTGGGTCGAATATCCCTACTCGCAGACCGTGTTTGCGGCCTGGCAGGCCGACGCGGCTTATCGACCGCCCAGCCTGGAAGCGTTTGCCGACGGCCGCTGGCAGCCGGTATTCGAACATTTCGGCTACCCGGCAGGGATGCCGCGCGAGATGTCGCTGCCGCTGGATGCCCTGCCGCCCGAGACCACCGCGCTGCGCATTCGCGGCAACTGGGAGGTGTACTGGGATCGGATCGCCGTCGTTCACACCGAATCACCTGAGGCTTCCGAGGTGCATGCGTTGACCGTGGCTGCGGCGCGTCTGGCACGGACCGGCTTTGCCCGCCGCGATACCCTGGCCCAGCGCCTGCCTTACTACGATTACAGCGACCGCTCGCCGTTCTGGGACACCAAGTACCAGACCGGCTTCTACACCGACTTCGGTCCGGTCGAGTTGCTGGTCGGCGACACCGATGACGCTTTTGCCGTGTTCGGACCCGGCGAGGAAGTGCATTTCGAATTCGCCGCTCCCGCTGCCCCGCCGGAAGGATGGACCCGCCGGGTGGTGCTTGAGGTGCGCGGCTACGCCAAGGATATGGATCTCTACACCAACACTGGCGAAACCGTCGAGCCCTTGCCGATCACCCCAGGCCTGGGCGACCCGGCCAAGCGCGAGGCACTGCACGAACGTTTCCTGAACCGTTTCCAGGGCGGTCGCTAATGGGCGAAGGCAGGCGCCTTCATTCGGCCCGCCGGGCCGTGGGTCCACGACTGCGCCTGCTGCTGGTCGTGGTTCTGGTCCTGTTCGTTCTGCTGGTGGTCAACTCGCTGTACCTGGGCGGAGTGACCCTGCTGGAGTGGCTGACCGGCCGTACCTATCAAGACTACGCCTACCAGTGGATGTTTCTTTTTCACCTGGCGGCCGGGCTGCTCCTGATCGCCCCGGCGCTAGCGTTCATCGGCCTGCACATGCGCAATACCTGGCGGCGGCAAAACCGCCCGGCGGTGTACGCGGGGCTGGGATTGTTTGCCGCCGTAGCGATGCTGCTGGTCAGCGGCCTGCTGCTGGTCCGCTTCGATTTTTTTCAGGTCCGCGACCCCCTGCTGCGCCAGATTGGCTACTGGGCCCATGTGATCGTGCCGTTTGCCATTGTCTGGCTGTTCGTGCTGCACCGGCTGAGCGGTCCGAGACTGCGCTGGCGCTCCGGCCTGGCCGTGGCCGGCGTCGGCGGCGTTTTTGCGCTGGGTCTGATCGCCTTTCAGGCTCAGGACCCTCGCCTGTGGGGTCTGCCGGGCGCCGAGGGCTCGGCCGATTTCAGCCCCGCACTGACCCGCACCGCCACTGGCAATCACATCCCCGCCGAAGCGCTCATGATGGACCAGTACTGCGCCAGCTGTCATGCCGATGTCCATGCCCAGTGGTCTCATTCGGTTCACCGCTTTGCCTCGTTCAACAACCCGGTTTATCGCTTTGCCGTCAACAACACCCGCGCGGTGACCCTGGACCGAGACGGCAACGTGGAGGCGGCGCGCTTCTGTGCGTCCTGTCATGATCTGGTGCCGCTGCTCAGCGGTCGCTTTGACGATCCGAACTTTGACGACGTCAATGACCCGACGGCCCACGCTGGCATCACCTGCACCTCCTGCCACGCCATTACCCATGTCAATAGCGTGCGCGGTACCGGCGACTTCACCGTCGAAGAACCGATCCATTACCCGTTCACCTACAGCGACAACGCATTCTTGCAGTGGGTCAATGCACAGCTGATCAAGGCGCGCCCGGATTTTCATAACCGGACTTTTCTCAAGCCGCTGCACCGCAGCGCCGAGTTCTGCTCGACCTGCCACAAGCTACACCTGCCCGAAGAGCTCAACCGCTACCGTTGGTTGCGCGGACAGAATCACTACGACTCCTTTCTGCTCAGCGGCGTGTCGGGCCACGGGGTGGCCAGTTTCTACTACCCCGAGCAGGCTCAGCCGAACTGCAACGGCTGCCACATGCCCGACGTCGCCTCGGAGGATTTCGGCGCCCGGGTACGCGATGACTCGGGCATTTACGCGGTTAGCAACCATCTTTTCCCGGCGGCCAATACTGCGATCCCGTACCTGCTGGGCCTGCCTGAATCGGTCATCGAACAGCACCGCGAGATGCTCGAAGGTGCGGTCCGCGTTGACATGGTCGCGCTCAGACGCGGCGGGGAGATCGACGGTGAATTGATCGGTCCCCTGCGTCCCACGGTGCCGGCGCTGGCGCCGGGCGCGACCTACCTGCTGCAGGTGGTCCTGCGCAACCTGACCACGGGTCATCACTTTACCCAGGGCACGTCGGATTCCAACGAGATCTGGGTCGAGGTCGAGGTCAGCCACAACGACCGGGTCATCGCGCGCAGCGGCGGCTTGCGGCCCGACGATCGCTCGGTCGACCCCTGGGCCCATTTCGTCAATGTCTGGATGCTGGATCGCGAAGGGCAGCGGATTGACCGGCGCAATGCCGAGGACATCTTCATTCCGCTCTATGACCACCAGATCCCGCCTGGCGCTGCCGACCTGGTTCACTATCGCCTGGAAGTGCCCGATGATCTCGCCGGCGAGCTGGCCGTGACCGTGCGCCTGAACTATCGTAAGTTCGATACCGTGCTGATGCGCCAAGTTGAGGGCCAGAGTTTCACCGCCAACACCCTGCCGATCACCACCGTCGGACAGGACCGGGTGGTTTTTCCGGTCGGCGAATCAGCCGGCGAACGTCGGGTTGCGCCGCCGCCTGTCCCAGAGTGGGAGCGCTGGAACGACTACGGCATCGGTGCTTTGCGCAAGCCGCAGAACCGTCAGCTTCGCCAGGCCGAGAACATCTTTGCCCGGGTCGAGGCGCTCGGCCAAGGTCAGGGCGCGCTCAACCTGGCCCGGGTCTATCTGGCCGAAGGCCGTCTGAGCGAGGCCGCGGCCGCTCTGCAACGCGCGACCGCTCACGACGAACCGCCGCCGCCCTGGTCGCTGGCCTGGTTCGGGGGTCGGCTACTGTTCCAGGAAGGGCGCCATGAGGCCGCCATCCAGGCTTTCCAGGCGCTGGCCGATACTGCTTTCCCCGAGGCGCGCCGGCGCGGCTTCGATTTCTCGCGTGACTATCGTCTCCTCAACCAGCTGGGGCTGGCCTGGTTCGAGCTGGGCCGCGACGATGCGTTCAGTCTGGCCGAAGCCCGGCGCTGGTTTGAGGCCGCACTGATCCAGGACCCGGAAAACGCCAGCGCCCACTACAACCTGGCTCAGCTGCACCGACAGCTGGGCGATCAGGCCAAGGCCGACTTTCACGCCGCCCGCCACGCGCGCTACAGAGTCGACGACAATGCGCGCGATCGCGCCATCGGCGCGGCACGGCGGGCCAATCCGGCTGCCGACCATGCCGCGGATCCGGTGGTCATCTACGACCTGCATCGCGCCGGTAGCCTGAACTTTGGGTCGAGTCGGGAAACGTCATCGGCGCAAGCGGCCTGGGCCAGCCGATGAGTCGGGGACCGGATAGGCATGGTCAGCGCATCACAAGGGCCTTTCGGATTTCCGTCCTGGGTTTGGCCTCGGTGGGCCTGCTGCTGGGCAGCGTCTTTCTGGTTCGTCACTGGCTCAAGCCAGCACCCCTGGCGCCGAAAGAACCGGCCGCCGTCGATTTGTCCAGCCTGCTGACATCGGACGAGATGCCGGCCCCGCCCGAGGCGCAGCTGACCGACATCACTGCGGTGGCTGGGGTCGACTTCGTCCACACCAACGGTGCCTTCGGCGAGCGCCTGCTGCCAGAAACCATGGGCGGCGGTGTGGCGTTTTTCGACTTTGACGGCGACGGTGATCAGGACCTGCTGTTCGTCGACTCCGGACCCTGGCCGTTCGGACCCCAGCTTGCGTCTACGCCCAATACGCTGAGGCTGTATGCCAACGACGGCGAGGGTCGCTTCGCCGAGGTGACCGCCGAGGTCGGCCTGGCGGGCCAGTCGTTTTACGGGATGGGAGTAGCCGCGGCTGACGTGACCGGCAACGGCTACCCCGACCTGTTCGTATCTGCGGTTGGCCCCAACCGCTTCTTCATCAACCACGGCGGCCGCTTCGAGGAGGCGACCGAGCGCGCCGGCTTGGCTGGTGCCGCGGAGAGCTGGAGCACCAGCGCCGCCTTCTTCGACGCCGACGGCGACGGCGATCTGGACCTGTTTGTGGCCAATTATGTCCAGTGGTCGCGCGAGATCGATATCGAGGTGGATTACCGGCTGACCGGCATTGGCCGGGCTTACGGGCCGCCGACCAACTTCGAGGGGGTGCAGTCCTACTTGTATTTCAACGATGGCGAAGGCGCGTTTCGCGACGTCAGTGCGAAGGCCGGTATCCACGTCAACCATGCCGCAACCGGAGCGCCGGAGGGCAAGGCATTGGCGGTTGTTCCGGTCGACCTGAACGGCGACCGCTGGCTCGATCTTGTGGTCGCCAACGACACGGTGCGCAATTTTGCCTTCATTAACCAGGGTGACGGTTCATTCGCCGAGCAGGGGACGGAACTGGGCCTGGGTTTTGATCGTAACGGTTTGGCCACTGGCGCGATGGGCATCGACGCGGCGCGGTTTGGCAACGACGAGCGCGTAGCGATTGCCATCGGCAACTTTGCCAACGAGATGAGCTCGTTTTACGTCGGCGAAGCCGGCTCGGGGGGCTTTACCGATCAGTCCATTAGCCAGGGCATTGGTGCCGCGACCCGCCTGGCCCTGACCTTCGGCGTGTTCTTCTTCGACTACGATCTCGACGGTCGGCTGGATTTTCTCCAGGCCAATGGCCACGTCGAAAACGAGATCAACCGGGTCCAGTCCAGCCAGCACTATCGCCAGGCGGGTCAGCTGTTCTGGAACTGCGGCGCAGCCTGTCCACGAACGCTGCAGCCGGTTCAGCGTGATCGGATTGGTGATCTGAACCGGGCGATCGTTGGCCGCGGCGCGGCCTATGCCGACATCGACGGCAACGGCAGCCTGGACCTCGTCTTGACCCAGATCGCCGGTCCTGCGCTGCTGCTGCGCAACGAAACCCGACCGGCGCATCACTGGCTGCGTGTCCGCCTGGTCGGACCGCCACCCAATACCGGTGCGATCGGGGCCGAGCTGCGGCTTGAGGCCGGCGGTATCGTCCAGACTCGCACTGTCATGCCCAGCCGTGGCTATCTGTCGCAGATGGAATTGCCGGTGACCTTCGGCCTGGGCCCAATCGATCGGGTCGACCGCCTGATCGTGACCTGGCCGGACGGAGAGCAGCAGGTGGTCGACGCTCCGGCGGTCGATCAACTGCACCTGATCACGCGCCCAAGGCGCGTTGAGTAATGGCCAAATTGCATCCCTTTCGGCCCGATGGCATCATGACCGGCCGCTCGTCCAAGCCCCTTGCACGGAACCTTCATCGAGCATGGAAACCAAGGACCGTTCCGCTTTGACTGTTCGCTCTGGTTCGTTGACCGGACTCATGCTGCTGTGTGCCAGCGCATCGCTGTCGGCCGGGCAGGACGAGTGGTTCGTCGACGTCACGGCGAGCGCTGGAATTGACTTTCGCTACGACAACGGAATGAGTGGGCAATTCTACTTTCCTGAGATCATGGGTGGCGGGGCGGCTCTTTTCGACTACAACGGCGACGGCCTGCTTGATCTGTACCTCGTCCAGGGCGGGCCGCTGGGGCGGGAGATCGGTCCGGCCGAGCGGTCACAGGGCGATCGCCTGTATCGCAACGATTCCTTTGTCGGCGATGACGGCGAGCTGGTCGTCCGCTTTGCCGACGTGACCGAAGAGGCCGGCATTGATGCGCGCGGCTACGGCATGGGGGTGGCGATAGGCGATGTCGACGGCGACGGCCTGCCGGATATCTACGCACTCAATTTCGGCCCCAATCAGCTGTGGCGCAACAACGGCGATGGGACGTTCAGCGACGTGACCGCTACGGCCGGGGTGGGTGACGAGCGCTGGAGCGTGAGCGCCAGCTTTGCCGACTTCAACGGCGACGGCCTGCTCGATCTTTTCGTCGCCAATTACGTGGATTTCAGCTTCGATGGACATCGTGTCTGCCGTGCTGCCACCACCAACCAACAGGACTATTGCTCGCCTTCGGCTTACGCAGGGGTGCGTGACACCCTGTACGTTAACCAGGGCGACGGTCGATTCGCCGACATGACCGAGGCGGCGGGTATGGGCGACACGAAACGCCACGGACTCGGCGTGGTCGCTGCCGACTTCAACGGCAGCGGTCGGCTCGATCTCTTTGTGGCCAACGACGGCTCGGCCAATTCGTTGTGGCTGAACCAGGGTGAGCTTCGCTTTGTTGACGATGGCTTCATGGCTGGGGCGGCGGTCAACGCCGATGGTGCGATGGAGGCGGGCATGGGCGTCGATGCCGGTGACTACAACCGCTCCGGCGCCGAAGATCTTTTCATTACCCACATGCGACGCGAAACCAACACCTTGTATCGCAACGATGGCCGCGGCTGGTTCACTGACGTCACCGCGACCAGCGGTCTGGGTGCTCCGAGCCTGCCGTCGACCGGTTTCGGTACGGCCTGGCTGGACGTCGACAATGATGGCTGGCTGGACCTGTTCGCCGTCAACGGTGCAGTCGTGATCGAGGAAGACCTGGTCGCGGCCGGCGACCCGTTTCCCTATCATCAGCCTGATCAGCTGTTTCTCAACCAGGGCAATGGACGCTTCAGTGACGCTACGGCTAGGGCGGGTCGCGCCCTGGAGGAATCGGACGTGGGGCGCGGACTGGCGGTTGGCGACATTGACAACGACGGCCGAGTCGACCTGGTCATCGTCAATATCAACGGCCCGGCGCGGGTGCTGCTGAACCGCAAGGACAATGGACATCACTGGCTTGGGCTGGATTTGCGTGATGCGTCCGGGCAGCGCGTGCTGACTCAGGCCGTCGCGTGGATGCGCGACAACGAGGCTTCGCCGCGTCGTCGACGGGCCCGCGCGGAC
Organism: Wenzhouxiangella sp.; assembly: GCA_036353315.1. Lineage (GTDB taxonomy): Bacteria > Pseudomonadota > Gammaproteobacteria > Xanthomonadales > Wenzhouxiangellaceae > Wenzhouxiangella. Next base: position 12,864 of record JAZBOC010000185.1, read on the forward strand.
GGTTCCTATGCCTCGGCCAACGACCCGCGGGTGATCTTCGGGCTGGCGACCCATGCCGGGCCGTCCAGCGTGGAAGTACACTGGCCGGACGGCTTGCGCGAGTGGTTTCGCGACCTGTCCGTGGATCGATATCACAGGCTTCGGCGCGGTTTTGGCGAGCAGGTCAGGGAGCGCATACCGTGAGTTGGAGGTTGACCGGACTGCTGGTGGGGTCGATGCTGTGTTGTTCGCTGCCGGCGGCTGGGCTGCTGGAGGTCGAATCGGTGGATCGGGACCGCACGCCCCCGCCCGTGCTGGCTGCCATCGACGAAGCGAGAGACATCGTGGCCGACCGTGCCCAGGCATCGCCGGAGGCTCGCTCGGAAGCTTACGGTCGGTTGGGAGACGTGTTGTTTGCTCATGGGTTCGCGATCCAGGCCGAGCAGGCCTATCGCAATGCGCGTGATCTGAATCCACCGGTCTCCGACTGGCACTACCTGCTGGGCATGCTGGCCATGGATAAGGGCCAGCCGGACGAGGCGGCCGAGTACTTCAGCCAGGCCATCGAGCGCAACCCCTTCGATGCGGTTGCGCACGTCCGGCGCGGCCAGGCCTGGCTGGATTTGGGGCAGCCGGACAAAGCGGGTCGTGATTTTGAACGGGCCCTGGCGCTGCAGCCGGATGCGCCGGCTGCGCTGGCCGGGCAGGCTCGCGTTCTGCTGGCTCGCGGAGAACATGCAGCGGCAGCCGAAAGACTTGAGCGGGTGCTCGAAGTCAGCCCCGAGGCTACGCGTCTGCACCAGCCGCTGGCGATGGCCTATCGCGGCCTCGGCCAGCTGGAGCGAGCGCGCGAACATCTTGCCTTGATCGGCTCGGGCGACGCGCCGATCAACGATCGCTTGCTCACGCGGGTTCTGGCTCAGTCGCGCTCCCCGCAGTTCTATCTGGAAAGCGCCCTGGCGCGAGCTGATGTCGGTGAGTTGGATGAGGCTCGGCGCCTGTTGGCACTTGGCGCTCAGCTGGCTCCGGAGGATACCGCCATCCTGGAAAACTACGGCGAAGTCGTGGCTCGTCAGGGCGATCTGGATGAAGCAGCCGCAGCCTTTGGGCGCTGGATCCGCTTGGACCCGGAGTCGGCCCGGGCCCAGTTTCTGCTCGGCCAGGTGCGCGAGCTGCAGGGCGATCCGGGGGCGGCCGCTGAGGCTTACCAGCGGGCGCTGGCACTGGAACCTCAGCGTGTCGATGCGGCCGAGGCGCTGGCCTTCCTGGCCCTGGAAACGGGTGAGTTTGCCGAAGCCGAACGGCGCTTCGATCGCTTGCTGGGGGATATCGAGCAGGCATCGACTGCCCGGTTCGGTTTCTGGGCTGCGATTGCCATGCTCCTTGGCGGAGATTGCGTGCGTGGAGAGGCTGCGCTGGAGCGACTGCGCGCTCGGTTTCCGGCCGACGGCGACGTGCTGGGCGCGCTGGCACGCGTGCGTGCGACCTGCGCTGCCGCCGGGCCAGAGCTTTTGGACGAAGCGTTGAAGTGGGCGGAGGCCGTTTACCAGACCGCACCGACGGCCGACAACTCGGCCACCTTGGCGATGGTCTTCGCCGCGCTCGGACGTTTCGACGACGCGATCGACCTGCAGGCCCAGGCCATTTTCGAAGCGCTCAAGCTCGGGCAGCTTGAGGTTCGTCCGGAATTGCAGGCCGATATGGAACGTTACCAAAATGCTCAGCCTGCCCGTCGGCCTTTCACGCGCGGCTTTACCGGCCTGCCGACGTCAGGCGACTAGCGAATGAGAATGCGGTCTTTGTGCGGGATGGTTTTCGCGCTCTTTCTGGTTTCCGGGGCGTTTGTTCCGGATGGGCTGGCGAGCTCCGATTCCGCAGACGCATTGGCCGACCCGTCGTCGCAGGCCTTGCATCGGACCTTCGACCAGATGGGCCGTGAGCGCCTTTTGCTGAGCCCGCAGGCGATGTCGGCTGCGCTCTTGGGCACGCCGCTGGAGGCGGATTATCTGGGCCGCCTTGATATCCCTTCGGTGGCGGCAACCGAGGCTGCGCTGGCCACGGCCCGGCGGCATCGCCGGAGGTTGGACGCGTTCGATCGCGATGCGCTGAGCGATGCCGATCGGCTGTCCTACGACATCATGGTCTGGCAGCTCGACCAGCAGATCGCCGGCGCGTCCTTCCTCTGGCATGACTTTCCGGTCAATCAGCTCATGGCCATCCACAACATGCTGCCGGGCTTCATGACCGACCAGCACCCCCTGCGCAACGATGCCGACGTCGATTTTTACCTGGCCCGCCTGGCGCAGTTTCCGGCGGCGTTCCAGGGCGCCGTGGCGGTGCTCGAGCACCGCGCCGGACGGGGGCTGCAGCCGCCACGCTTCGCGCTGGAGAAAACCCTGCGCGACAGCCGCGCCTTCGTTGCCGGAGAGCCCGCCGCCAATCCGCTGGTGACCGAAATCCTGGCCCGGGCGGATCGCTCCGGTGCCCTCAGCCGATCGCGTCGAATGAGTCTGCAGGCAGACCTGATCGCGGCCGTCGAGCAGCACGTGATCCCGGCCTATCAGGTTTTGATTGATGCGCTCGAAGAGGGGCTTGAAGCGGCGCAGTCCAACGACGGCATCTGGCGCCTTCCTGAGGGTGACGCCTACTACCGATGGGTGCTGCGCGAGCACACCACGACCGACCTCTCGCCGGACGAGGTTCACCGCATGGGCCTGCGCGAAGTCGAACGGATCGAGGCCGAAATGCACGATATCCTCTGCGGCCAGAACTACTGTCAGGGGACGGTCGGGGAGCGCATGGTCGCGCTGAACACGGAGGCGCGCTTTCTGTTCGACGACAGCCCGGCCGGGCGCCAGGCGATTCTGGAGGCCTACCGTGAGATCGTCGCCGAAGCGGGCACAGCTCTGGACCGATGGTTCCACGACGGACCGTCCTATCCGATCGAAGTCCGCCGAGTGCCCGAGTATCGCGAGGCTGCCGCCTTTGGCGCCTACTACCTGCGCGGCGTGCCGGATGGGTCGCGCCCGGGCGTGTTTTACGTCAATCTTCGCTCGGTCGCCGAGCACCCGCGCTATGGGCTGCGCACGCTGGCCTATCACGAAGCCTTACCCGGGCATCATCTCCAGATCAGCCGTATGCAGGTCATGAGCGACGTCCCCGACTTCCGGCGTTCGGTCCGCCTTCATGCCCACGCCGAGGGTTGGGCGCTTTACGCCGAGCGTCTGGCCTGGGAGATGGGCCTGCATCGGGACCCGTTCGACAACCTGGGTCGGCTTCAGGCCGAACTGTTCCGGGCCGTGCGCCTGGTGGTCGATACCGGCATGCACCACAGGCGCTGGCCTCGTGAGCGAGGCATCGAGTACATGCATGCTGTGACCGGGATGCCGATGTCCGATGTTGTGGCCGAGATCGAGCGCTACCTGGTCATACCGGGTCAGGCCTGCTCGTTCAAGGTCGGTATGCTGCGCCTCCAGGCCATGCGCGAGCGCGCTGAACGGGTTTTGGGCGAGCACTTCGATGTGCGCGATTTCCATCGTCTGATCCTTGACAGCGGCGCCATGCCACTGGCTCTGCTCGATCGCGTGGTCGATGACTGGATGGCCACCGTTGGCCGCGAGAGCCTCTAGAAAATCCGCCAGCCCAGCCAGATCAGGCAAAAGATCAGCAGGAAGGCGAAACCCGTCCAGGCCAGTCGCATCATGCCCACGCCGGGTCGGTGCTGCTCGGGCATGAAATCGGCGGTGATCACGCGGATGTTCAGCCAGGCCAACGCGGGGGCGGCCAGAAACGAGACCGTGGTCGCGAAGTCGATCAGCAGGGTAAAGCGCTGACCGAAGTAGAGAATGATAATCAGGGCGCCGATGGTCACGAACAGCAAGGCGGTCACGTAACGCCCCCGGTGCAGATCCAGCTGTCGACCCGAGCGATCCTCGCGGGCTGCGCCGCTCACCTCGATCATGGCCCGAATCACTCGCGGATAGGCGTCGGTGACGGCCAGCGTCGTGGAAAACATGGCGGTCAGCGCCGCGATTTCGATCACTGGGCGCGACCATTCGCCCAGGCTGGCCGTATACAGATCGACCAGCCGTCCGGCGAAAGCCACCGCCTGCGGCGGAAAGCTTTCGCCGCTGCCGTGCATCACCAGCGCCCCGAGCAGAAGGAAGATCGCCGCCGTGACGGTCGCGCCCAGGTAGCCAAAACGACAGTCAAGCAAAGCGTGGCCGACGCTGGGATGGATGCCGGTCTGACGGGCCCGCTCCAGCGTCCACAGCGAGTGCCAGGCGGCCACGTCCAGCGGGATGGGCATCCAGCCAAGCAGGGCCAGGACAAACGCCACGCCGGCGGCCGTCCAGACCTGGTCGAAGCCGGTGAACGGGTTCAAATTCGCGTTCTCTGCCGGCGAGCCGAAGGCGAGCACAACGGCCGCCGTGGTGGAGATGGCCAGCGCGGCAATGATGATCTTCATCAGCCCGTCGAGCGCGGCAAAACGGCCCACGGCCAGCACTGCGATACAGGCCATCAGCACGCCGAAAGACAGCTGGGTGAGGGTGGCATCGATCCCGAACACCAGCCCGGCCAGCCCGGCGGTGACCAGGGTCACGCTGGCCTGGATGATGAACATCGTCGCCAGGGTGATCAGCGCGAACAGTCCCAGGGCCCAGTCGCCCAGCCGCTGGTAGCCCCGGATCAGCGACTCCCCGGTTGCAGCGGCATAGCGCGGGCCGAATTCGATGAAAGGGTATTTCAAAACGCAAGCGAGGATGACCAGGCCGAGCAGGCTGAGGCCGTATTCCGCGCCGGCTCGCGTCGCCTGCACAAGATGCGATACGCCGATGGCCGCGCCGGCCATGAGCAGCCCCGGCCCAAGAGCCGCAAACAGCTTTTTCGCTCCCGGTCGATTCAACATTTCTGTCATCGTGGCTTGCAAATCAAAAGACGTTGTTCATATCATACGGTCGATACAAGCAGGCGGGCTCGAACCCGATCTGCAATTTCACAAACCTTAGTTCTGCTTCGGGGAGAAAATCTGATGAAGAGACGCCTGGTACCGGCCTTGGGTCTGGCGCTGTTTTGGCTTGCTGGCTGCGGCGGCAGCTCCGACGTGGAGCGCGCAACGCCCGTCAACCCGGCCGAAAAGCCCGGTGGCGGTCCAGCCACCGCGACGCTGACCGCACAGTTCGATCCATCGGCTGGCGTGTTGCCGTTTCCCAATAACTTGCTCAGGTCCGGCTCTGAGGATCTCACCCTCAATATTCCGGTGGCTGACCCGGAAGATTTCGGCGATCCGACCGTTGCGCTGAATGCGCTCGATGGTTTCTCGACGGTCGCTCCCTGGAGCTTTTCGTTCTCGGCCCCGATCGATCCCGGTACCGTGCGCCCCGGCGACACGGTGCGCATGTTCGAGGTGCAGTTCGTCTTCGGGACCATCGCCGTTCAGTCGATCAACCGCGAGCTGACGCCGGGTGCCGAATTCGTTGCGGTACCCAACCCGGGCGATCCGCGCAGCGTGGCGATCCTGCCCCTGACGCCGCTGGCCGAAAACACCGGCTACATGGCCGTCGTAACCAACGGCATTCTGGATACCGAAGGCAACGCGGCAACGCCCTCTCAGACCTACTTCCTGGCCAAGCGCCTGCAGCCGCTGGTCGACGCCAACGGCAACAGTACCGACCCGCTGCTGGACAACGGCACGGCCCGGGCGCTCGAGCCGCTGCGCCAGCTGATCAGCGCACAGGAGACGGCGGCGACCTCGGCCGGCATCAATCGTGACGACATCGTGCTGTCGTTCACCGCCACCACGCAGGCGATCACGCCGGTGCTGAGCGTGATCCGCTCCATCCTGCGCCCGACCTCCACCGAGGTTGGCCAGGCCTGCCTGGCTCCGGGCGCCTGCCTGACCACCGCCGATGTCTTGCCGCCCGGTGCCTCACCCGGTATTGCCGATCTGTATCTCGGTGTCGTCGAGCTGCCGTACTTCCTGCCCGTTCCTAGCGCGGAACAGCCGACGGCGCCGATCACCGGCTTCTGGCAGGCCGAACCGGGCGCGTATGTGCCACCCTTCGATGCGCTGGGGCTCGATCCGATGTCGACCCACGTCACGGTCGCCAACCCGATTCCGGTCGAGCGGGCGCGCCAGATCGCGCCGATGCTGATCACCGTCCCGAATGCGGGTTCCGGAAGAGCGCGGCCGCCGTCAGGCTGGCCGGTGGTGATCTTCCAGCATGGGATTACCGGCAACCGCAGCCAGATGCTGGCCCTGGCCGATACCATGGCCTCGCGTGGCTTCGCGGTCATTGCCATCGACAAGCCGCTGCATGGCATCACCGATGTGACCAGCCCGCTGTACGTCGGCAACACGCCGTTCGGCGCCGTCGCCGAGGAGCGCACCTTCAATCTGGATCTGCGCAACAACGAAACCGGCGCACCGGGCCCGGACGGCATGATCGACAGCTCTGGGGCCTGGTTCATCAATCTGCCGAGCCTGCTGACTTCGCGCGACAACCTGCGCCAGGCCCAGGTCGACCTGTCCTCGCTGGCCATCAACGTACCGTTCATCGATCTTGACGGCGATGGCCTGGGCGACATGGACGGCTCCAACATCAATTTCGTCGGTCTTTCGCTGGGCGCCATGGCCGGTTCGGTCTTCCTGGCAGTCGAGCCGACCGTCAACAACGGGGTGCTTTCGGTGCCCGGCGGCGGCATCGCCAATCTGCTGGCCGGTTCCGAAACCTTCGGGCCGGTCGTTCGGGCGGGCCTGGCTTCAGTAGGCATCGAACCCGGATCAGCGGACTTTGCCCAATTTCTGCTGGCCGCGCAAACCGTGGTTGATTCAGCCGACCCGATCAACTGGGGTGCGCTGACGGTTCAAACCAACAGCGTGCTGCTGCAGCAGGTCGCCGGCGACAGCGTGGTGCCCAATGCGGTGCCCGGCGCACCCCTGTCGGGAACCGAGCCGTTGATCCGGATCATGGGTCTGGATGCGATCACTCAAAGCACCGAGGACCCGATGGGTATTCGGGGTGCGGTCCGGCTGCTCCAGGGCAGCCATGGCTCGCTGCTGGATCCGTCGGCCGCGCCAGCGGTGACGGGCGAGATGCAGGGCCAGGCGGCCAGCATGGTGTCGTCCGGCGGTGCAGCCGTCGTTATCGGCAATCCTTCGCTAATCGAGACTGACTGACAGGGAGACGAATCATGAATCGCCAACAACAGCAGAACCGTCGGCAGTCTCGCATCGTGCGTCCCTGCCTGCTCACCAGCGCCATCGCGCTGGCCCTGGCGGCCAATTCCGCCAGCGCTATCGACTTGAGTACTGATGAAGTCAGCATTCGACTTGACACCACGATCAGCTACGGGATCGGTTTTCGGGCCTCGGAACGCGATGATGATCTTGTCGCCAAGGCCTTTTTCAATCCGCTGATCGTGCAGGCGCCGCTGGAGCAGCAGATCGCGGCAACCGGACGCTTTTCCGCCAACTCCGACGACGGCAATCTCAACTTCGATCAGTGGGATCCGATCTTCAATCAGGCTCGCGTGACATCAGAGTTGTCAATCGGCTATCGGAACTTTGGCGCATTTGTCCGTGGCAACTATTTCTATGATTTCACCCTGACCGACGAGGACTTCCTGTCGGACGGCGCCAAGGATCAGGCCGCCGAGCGGGCCCGTCTGCTTGATGCCTATCTTTACGGCGACTTCGACATGCCCGGCGGCCGGCTGCTTTCGATGCGGCTCGGACGCCAGGTCGTCAGCTGGGGTGAGAGTACGTTTATCCCCGGCGGCATCAATGCGGTCAACCCGGTCGACATCACCGCGCTTCGCACCGCCGGTGCCGAACTGCGCGATGCCTTCCTGCCGCTGAACATGCTCTGGGCGAGCATGGATCTGACCCCGAACCTGTCGGCTGAAGCCCTGGTGATGTTCGAGTGGGACGCGGTTGAAGCAGAACCCTCGGGCACTTTTTTCGCGACCAATGATTTTGGGACCGAGGGTGGTCGTTATGCGATGCTCAACTTCGGCCTCGTGCCGCAGCCGGTGCGCAACACCGATCTTTACGATCCGGTCTGCCGCCAGGGTCAGTTCGGCCTGAGCGATACCGGTTTGCCGCCGCAACTGGTGGCGCTGGGCTGTTCGGCAGCCTTTCCCCGGGCCGCCCAGGACAACGAAGCCAGCGACTCCGGTCAGTACGGCATTGCCCTGCGTTATTTCGCGCCTTGGCTGAACGACACCGAGTTCGGCTTGTTCTACCTGCGTTACCACAGCCGCTTGCCGGTGTTGTCGGGCCAGGCCGTGACCAGCTCTAACGTCACGACAGGTCGCGTGATCGTTGAGTATCCGGAAGACATCGATCTGTTTGGCTTGAGCTTCAACACCACCGTGGCCGGCTGGTCGGTGGGCGGTGAGGTGAGCTACCGAGACAACCTGCCGATCCAGATTGACGACGTCGAGCTTCTCTTTGCCGGCCTGTCGCCGCTCAACGTTGCGTTGCCCAGTGAGTACGATCGTTTCCGCAGCCAGCTGGGCCAGTACGCGCCGGGCGAGTTCATTCCAGGCTACGAGCGTCAGCCGGTTTCCCAGGCTCAGGTGACGATGACCAAGCTGGTCGGGCCTAACAACTGGATCAATGCCAGCCAGGTGGCCGTTGTGGCCGAGGTCGGTGCGACGCACTTCTGGGATCTGCCAAGCCGCGACGTGCTGCGCTTCGATGGTCCCGGCACCGATACCGGTGGCGGACCTTCGCGCTTGACCGGCGGCAACAGTCGTAATCCGGTCACGCTCAACGACGGGTTTGCAACCGCATTCAGCTGGGGTTACCGCCTGGTGGTGGCGCCGACCTACAACAACGTGTTCGGAACACCCTGGTCCATGACGCCGCGCCTGGCGTTCAATCACGATGTCCAGGGCGTCTCTCCCGGACCTGGTGGCAACTTCATCGCCGGGCGTAAGCAGGCGACGGTGGGGCTGCAGTTCAATTACCTTGCCCAGTGGCGCCTGGATTTTGCCTACACCAATTTCTTTGGTGCCGGCATTAACAACCTGCTCGGTGACCGGGACTTCGTTTCGGGCTCGATCAGCTACTCGTTCTGATCATGGGCGGGCAGGGTAAGGCAGGCTTTTCCAGCCTGATTCGTGCAGCGCTGCTCGGGGCTTCGGTCCTGGCGCTTGCTGCCTGTGCGGTGCCGCCGGAAGCCGGTGCACCCCAGGATGATCAGGCGGCAGCGGCGGCCCAAGCGGCTGCCGCCGAACGGCAGGCTGAGGAAAGAGCTCAGGCTCAGGAGAGGGCTCGGGCCCAGGCTGAGGCGGAGCGGCAAGCCGCTGAGCGTGCCGAAGCTCGTCGGGTCGAGGCCGAGCGTATCGAAGCCGAGCGCCAGGCCGCACTGGAGGCTGAACGACAAGCCAGGTTGGCTGAAGCTCGAGAGCGGGCCGAGGAGCAGCGACTGGCGGCGGAAGAGGCGGCCAGACGGGTGGAGCAGGAGACTGCCGCCCAGGCCGAAGCCGACCGGGTCGCCGCTGAACAGGCGGTGCGGGAAGCCGCGGCTGAAGCCGAACGATTGAGCGCCGGACAGGCCGAACAGGCACGACTTGCGCAACAGCGAGAAGCCGCTGCCCGGGCCGCAGAGGCCGCAGAGGCTGAGGCCCAGCTTGTCGAGGCTGAGCGCCTTGCCGAGGAGCAGGCGCTGGCCGAGCGGCTGGCCGCCGAACGAGCCGAGGCCGAGCGCTTGGCCGCAGAGCTGGCCGAGGCCGAACGTCTGGAAGCGGAGCGCCGCCGAGAAGCTCAGCTGGCGGCCGTACAGACCCCGGCAACCCCGGACAGCCGGCCGACACCCCCGGAGTTTGACCCAAGCAGCATCCTGGCGCGGACGCCGGAAAACATCGCTCGGCTCGGGAACGATCTGACCCCCATGGGTTCTGTCCGCGGCGGGAGTGCCGACGGCAGAATACCGCCCTGGGAAGGTGGCCTGCGCAGAGCGGACTGGCCATCCGGCTATCGTCCGGGTGAGCGTCACCTCGATCCTTTTGCAGATGACGAGCCGCTTTACGTCATCACCGGTCAGAACTACCAGCAGTATCGTGATCGTCTATCGGTCGGCCAGGTCGCGACGTTTGAGCGCTATCCCGACACTTATCGCATGGCGGTTTACCCGACTCGCCGGAGCGCCTCGTTCCCGGAATTCGTGTACGAAGCGACGATCCGGAATGCATCGACCGGTCGCCTGATCGCCGATGGTGAGGGCGTGGCTGATGTTGCCGAGGGCTTTCCCTTTCCTCTGCCGCAGAACGCCTACGAATTGATGTGGAACCACAAGCTCAAGCACAAGGGCACCGGTGGAACCCGCTACAACAACCAGGTGGCCCCGACCGCCAACGGCAGTTTTCAGCTGGTTCGCCTGCGCGAGGAGTTGCTGGGGCTTTACTACATCGAAGGCAATACCATCGCCGACACCAACAATATCCTGCTGTATTTCTTTCAGGAGGTCGAGTCGCCGGCACGGCTGGCCGGTAACATCCTGCTGGTGCACGAGACGCTGAACCAGCTGGAGCAGCCTCGCCAGGCGTGGATCTACAACCCGGGTCAGCGACGGGTTCGACGGGCTCCGAACGTCGCCTATGACAACCCGGGGACGGCCTCCGATGGTCTGCGCACCAACGATATGACCGACATGTTCAACGGCGCCATGGATCGCTTCACGTGGCGGATCGCGGGGAAGCGAGAAATGTATGTCCCGTACAACGCCTACAAGATTCACAGCGCCGACCTGACGCCGGATGACCTGGTGATGCCCGGCCATCTCAACCCCGAGCACACGCGTTATGAACTCCATCGCGTCTGGGTGATTGAGGCCGAGCTGCGACCGGAGTTTCGCCATATCAACTCGCGGCGGACCTTCTATCTCGATGAAGACAGCTATCAGATTCTGCTGATCGATCACTACGACGGTCGGGGAGAACTCTGGCGTGCCTCGGAGTCGCACGCGATCAATTACTACGATGTGCCGACCTTCTGGTCGTCCATCGAGGTGCACATGGATCTGCAGTCCGGCCGCTACATCGCCAACGGACTCGACAACCAGGATCCGGTCAATACCTTTGATGTGCCGCTGAGTCCGAGCAGCTACACGCCCCAGGCGCTGAGAACGCGGGGCCGTCGATAAATTCAACTCATGCATGGCCGGCGTGTTCGTCGGCCCAACAGACTGGAGTTAAAACCTCATGAAGCAGACATCGCAATGGAACGTCTTCTGCCGAAATACCGCACGGCGCGGCACCGTGGCCGCCGTTCTCATTGGCCTGTCGATCTCGGCGGTCGCGCAATCTGATGCTGTACCCGCCGAACAGGGCGACTACATCATTCCGAGAACCGAAGCCAACATCGCACGCCTGGGACAGGACCTGACGCCCATGGGTTCGGTGCGTGCCGGCAATGCCGATGGAACCATTCCGGCGTGGACCGGTGGTCTCGGTCGCGACGACTGGCCGGCCGGATTCGAGCCGGGCGATCGTCATCCGGATCCCTACGCCGATGACGAGCCGCTGTTCGTGATCACTGCTGATAACTACCAGCAATATGCTGATCAGCTCTCGGCCGGTCACAAGGCTGCCTTCGAACGCTATCCGGAAACCTTCCGGATGAAGATCTATCCCAGCCGGCGTTCGGCATCCTTTCCCGAGCGCATCTATGAGATGACCCAGCAAAATGCCACCACCGGCCGTTTGGTCGCCGGTGGCGAAGGTGTAGCCGATGTTGCTGAAGGGCTGCCGTTTCCTTTGCCCCAGAACGCCTATGAACTGGTCTGGAACCACAAGCTCAAGTACAAGGGTACCGGCGGGATTCGCTACTTCAACCAGGTTGTCCCGACCGCCCGCGGCAGTTATCAGCTGATCCGCCTGCGCGAAGAATTCCTCGGCCTGTACTACGTCGAAGGCAATACCATCGCCGACACCAACAACATCCTGCTGTACTTCTTCCAGGAAGTCGAATCTCCGGCGCGATTGGCCGGCAATATCCTGTTGGTTCACGAATCGCTCAACCAGATCGAGCAGCCTCGCCAGGCGTGGATCTACAACCCTGGCCAGCGCCGCGTCCGGCGCGCGCCCAACGTCGCTTACGACAACCCGGGCACCGCATCGGATGGTCTGCGCACCAACGATATGACCGACATGTTCAACGGTGCCATGGACCGTTTCACCTGGGAAATTGTTGATCAGCGCGAGATGTTCATTCCGTACAACTCGTACCAGGCCCACAGCGACACGCTTTCGCCGGATGATCTGGTGACGCCCGGTCACCTCAACCCGGAGCACATGCGCTACGAACTGCACCGCGTCTGGATCGTCGAGGCGAATCTGCGGGAAGGTACTCGCCACATCAACGCCCGCCGAACCATGTATCTGGACGCAGACAGCTACCAGATCGCCATCATTGACCACTACGACCAGCGCGGCAACATGTGGCGGCTTTCAGAAGCACACTCGATCAACTATTACGACGTGCCCACGCTTTGGGTGACGATCGAGTCGACCATGGACCTGCAGTCCGGCCGCTACATTGCCAACGGCATCGACAACCAGGATCCGGTGATGTCGTTTGATCAGGATCTGAGCGCCAGCGATTACACGCCGCAGGCGCTGCGGGTGCGCGGACGTCGCTGAGTTGGGTCGCGCTATTCAACTTGCTTCCGGGCGGTGGCCGGGCTTCGGCGCCGTTCCCGCTCTGGCCTTCGACGACCGCCCGCGGTTGGCCTGATGCGACTCCGTGACTTGATCGTCGGCCTTGCCGCGGTCGCGGTGCTGGTCGCCCACGCCCGGCCGCCGCATGAACTGCCGACCCCTGCGGTGCAGGCCCCGCTGGCTGATGAGAGTCTGATCCTGCACGTCATTGAGACGCCACGCAATCTGGTCGCGGTCGGTGAGCGGGGTCATGTTTTGCTGTCTGAAGACGGCCGCAACTGGACGCAGGCGGAGTTCGTTCCGGTCCACGCGACCCTGACGCGGGTCACCTACGCCGACCAACGCTTGTGGGCGGTCGGCCACGATACAACCATCATTCACAGTTACGACTACGGTCAGACCTGGACGCTCCAGTACTTTGAGCCTGAACTGGAAAAACCGCTGCTGGACGTGGATTTCTTCGACGGCGAGAACGGTGTTGCCGTGGGTGCTTACGGCATTTTCATGCGCACAGAGGACGCCGGCCGCCACTGGGACGTTCTGAATATGGCCGATATGGTGACCGCCGAGGCCATCGATTGGGAGGCCGCAGCACGCGCCATGTTTGAGGAGCAGGGAGAAACCTTCCCCCTTGATGAAGCCCTGGACGCTGACGAGACGGCCATCGACGGCGGCGACACGGGGATCGAAGACGAAGTCACGAGCATCGACGACCCGGAATTGGCTTTCGACGAAGACGAGTACTACGACGAGAGCCTGGATTTCGACCGGGGCTGCTATGAGTTCATGGAGTGTCATCTCAATGCCTTTCTTGATCTTGGTCAGGGCTATCAGATGATCGCGGCCGAACGCGGCTATGGCTTCCGCTCGATAGACGGCGGCCAGACCTGGGAGAGTTTCCGCTTCCCCTATTCCGGCTCGATGTTCGGACTCCTCCATCTGGGCGGCGACAGCGTGCTGGCCTACGGACTTCGCGGTCACGTGCAGCGTAGCGATGACTTCGGCGATACCTGGACGGTTCTGGAGACCGGGCTAGAGTCCACCCTTATGGGCGGAACGCTTGATCGGCAAGGTCGTGCCTTAATGGTCGGTTCGGGGGCTGCGCGCTTACAGTACGATCCGGCTTCCGGGCGATTCGATCTCGAAGAAGATGGCCTGGGCAGCGATTATGTTTCGGTGCTGGTTGCGCCTAGCGGAACCCTGGTGCTCGGCGGTGCGGACGGGCTGAGCAATGAGTGAATCCAGCCGATTCAGCCGGCGAGCCGCCGACGCCGTTTTCAGTATCCGGCCCCTGGTCCTGATCGTGTTTGCCGTCGGCACGGTCGCGATGCTTTTCTTATTGACCCAGCTGAGAGTCGATGCAGGCTTTTTGAAGCAGCTGCCGCTTGAGCATGAGTACATGCAGACGTTCATGGAATATGAGCGTGAATTCGGCGGCGCGAACCGGGTCATGGTAGCCCTCATGGCCGAAGACGGTGACATGTTCACCAGCGAATTCTTCGAGCGGTTCGAGGAGATTACCAACCGGGTGTTTTTCATCCCCGGCGTGGATCGGGCCAGCGTGCGTTCGATCTTCACTCCCAACGTCCGTTTTGTCGAGATCGTTGAGGATGGCTTTGCCGGCGGTAATGTCATACCCGCTGATTTCGCGCCGTCCGAGGAGGCTTTCGAACGCGTCAGGTCCAACATCGTGGCTTCCGGAGAGATCGGTCGTCTGGTGGCCGAAGATTTCTCCGGTGCGCTGGTCTCGGCCAACCTGCTCGAGCGGGACGTGGCGACTGGCGAATCACTGGATTACCAGGATGTGGCTCGGCAGCTCGAAGCGATCCGCGCTGATTTCGAGGGACAGGGTTATACCGTCCACATCATCGGCTTTGCCAAGATCATTGGCGACATTGCCGACGGCGCTCGCGGCGTGGTCGCCTATTTCGCGGTGGCGTTCGTCATCACAGCCCTTCTGCTGTTCCTGTATTCACGCTCTGTCTGGCTGACGGTTCTGCCGCTGGTCTGTTCGGCCACGGCCGTGATCTGGCAGCTGGGTCTGCTGAGCCTGCTTGGCTTTGGCATCGACCCGATGAATATCCTTACGCCGTTCCTGGTGTTTGCCATCGGTGTCAGTCATGGCGTCCAGATGATTTCCGGCTGGAATGCGGAGAAGCTTTTCGGCGGGAATTCCCCAGTCGGGCTGGCTCAGGATGGCCATCGGCTGGAGGACATCAAGGTCATCTCAAGTCTTGATGCGGCCAAGCGCACCTTCTCACGCCTGCTGGCCCCGGGCTCGATCGCGCTGATCAGCGACACCATCGGTTTTCTGACCATCCTGCTGATCAATATCCAGATCATCCAGGAGCTGGCCATTACCGCCAGCATCGGGGTGGCGGTGATCATCTTTACCAACCTTTTGCTGTTGCCGATTCTGCTGTCGTATATCCGGTTGCGCAATCCCAAGGCCTTTCGCGAGCGCCAGTACGAAAACGGCCGCAAGACCGGGATTATCTGGCTGATGATCGCCAGCTTCACCCGCCCGCGCGTGGCGACGATTGCGGTACTGGTTGGTGCTGGTCTGTTCGCGTTCGCCTGGATCAAGAGTCAGGACATGCAGATTGGGGACTCGCAGCCGGGCGTGCCGGAGCTTCGGCCAGATGCCCGCTACAACCAGGATGCTGAGTTGATCTCGGAGCGGTTCGCGTTGGGGACCGATTTGATTTCCATCATCGCCGAAACGGTGCCGGGTGCGTGCACCGAATCCTATGCGGTCATGGAAGCGATTGATCGCTTTTCCTGGCGCATGGCCAACGTCGAGGGTGTGCAGCAGGTTGTTTCACTGCCGATGGTGGCAAAGACCGTGAATGCCGGCTGGAATGAAGGCAATCTGCGCTGGAAAGTTCTGCCGCGCAATGCCTTCATCATGCGCCAGAATCTCCAGAACATCGAGACATCGACCGGCCTGCTGAACGAAGACTGCAGCGCTATGCCGATCATGCTGTTCACGGCAGACCACAAGGCCGAAACGATTATCCGGGTGGTCCGGGCGGTCCGTGAGCTGCGCGATGAGATTTTTGTCGAGCAGCTTGACTTCCATCCTGCCGGCGATGTCATGGACGATTTGGTCATGCAGGAAGGCGAGCCCTGCGAGGAGTGTCTGCGGTTCCGTCTGGCCACGGGCAACGTCGGCGTCATGGCGGCCACCAACGAAGAGGTTGAAGCCGCCCAGCTGCCGATGTTGCTCTACGTCTATTCAGCCATCATCGTGCTTTGCCTGCTCACCTTCAGGAGCATCCTTGGCACGGTCTGTATCGTTCTGCCGCTGGTACTGGTCAGCTACATGGCCTACGCGCTCATGGCTTATATGGGTATCGGACTGAAGGTCAATACACTGCCGGTGGTTGCCCTTGGTGTTGGCATTGGTGTCGACTACGGCATCTACATCTTCAGTCGTATGCGGGCGTTCATGCAGGATGGTTACGATCTGGATGAGGCTTACCTTCGAACCCTGCGCCTGACCGGCAAGGCGGTCTTCTTTACCGCGATCACCCTGGCGGTGGGCGTCGGCACCTGGCTGTTTTCTGCACTGCAGTTTCAGGCAGACATGGGGGTCCTGTTGGCCTTCATGTTCATTTTCAACATGGTCGGCGCGATGCTGCTGTTGCCCGCCCTGGCGCGCATGCTGCTGGCCTGGAAAGAGCCTGCAGCCCCGTCTGCTGCCTGATCAGGTCCGTGGGTAAAAGCGCGGCTCGCTGCTGCTGGGCCGTCGACTGAACCGCTTGTAGATCCACAGATACTGGGCCGGCTCGGTCCTGATGCTGTTGCTGAGCCAGTCGTTCATCGTTTGGAGCGCGCACGCTGGATCGGGGTCAAGAATTTCCGGCGGGGCTGGCTGGAAGTGCAGCGACCATCCGCGTCCACGAGGCAGGCGAAGCGCGTGGCAGAAGATCACCGCGCAACCCGTTCTGAGCGCCAGACGGTGGACGAGGGTCATGGTCAGCGCAGGGATATCGAAGAAAGGCACGAACACGCCATCTCCGCGTTTCGGCTGGATGTCAGCGGCGATCCCCACTGCGCCACCGGTTCGAAGCTGACGCAGCATCCGGCGCATGGCCGCGCTGCCGCTGGCCACCACGCGGCCGCCGAAACGCGTGCGCGCGGCGCTGATGAAACGGTCCAGCGAGGGATCGTCAGGCGCCCGATAAAGCGTGACCATGTCGATACGCCGCGAGAGCTCCAGATTGAGGATTTCCCAGTTCCCCAGGTGGCCCGTGACGAGCAGTACGCCACGTCCCGCTGCCTTGGCCGCCAGCACGTGCTCCCAGCCTTCCACGGTCGGCAGATGCTGCGCCAGTCGATCCTCCGGCCACTGCGCCAGCGCCCCCAGCTCCGAGGCCAGGCGCAACAGCTCCACGCGGTGGGCCTGCGCCAATCGATTCCGCCCCTGTGCAGGTTGTTCCGGGAAGCACGCCGCCAGGTTTCGCCGGATCACCCCATGCTTGTTCCATGGCACCCGGCCAAGCAGCCAGGCCATGGGCACGGCCGCTGCATGCAGCCAGGACAAAGGCGCACGGCCCAGAAAGCGGGCTGCCAGTCGGAGCAGGCTGATTCGCAGCGAGCCGTTTTTCATCGACCCGTCCGGTAAGGATTGGCCCACCCCTCGGGCTGCAGAGAAAAACGCTTGTACACCCACAGGTATTCCTCGGGGCGCTTGCGGACCTGTTCCTCCAGGGTTCGATTGAGCGCCGTCGCGGCGACGAGCGGATCGGGGTCAGCGACCTCAGGATCCACCGGTCGGTATTCCAGCTGCCAGCCGCGCCCGCCGGGCAGACGCCGACAATCAGAAAAAACCACGGCGCAACCGGTGCGCCGAGCCAGGCGACTGACCAGGGTCATGGTCAGGGCAGGGCGGTTGAAGAACGGTGCGAAGACGCCCTCACCCTTGCGCGGCTGCTGGTCGACCAGCAGACCGACGGTCCCGCCGGCCTTGAGCTCTCGCAGCATATGGCGCATGGCGGGCGAGCCGGCGGCGATCAGGCGAGCGCCGAAGCGGGTCCGCGAAGCGGTTACCGCTTGGTCCGCGCGGCGGTCGCCCGGAGCTTTGTACAGTCCGCTGAACGGCCCCTGGAGGCCCACATGGAGCGCGTTGATCTCCCAGTTGCCGAGATGGGCTCCGATCATCAGAACGCCACGCCCGGCCTTCCGGGCCTGTTCCAGGTGCTCGAGACCGCGCACCTCGCGCACCGCCTTTTCTAAGCGTCTCGCCGACCAGCGCCAGACGGCGCCGGACTCCAGTACCAGACGGGCAAGGGCGACCAGATTGAGCCAGTGCAAACGCTTTCGTTTGCGCGCCGACCATTCCGGAAAGGCGATTTCAAGGTTGGTCCGAATCACCCGGTGCTTGCGCCAGGGCAGGCAGTAGAGCAGGCCGGCCGGGACCACGGCCAGCCAGTACAGCAGCCGTAGCGGTAACCAGCTCAGAAGGCGAATCAGGATCAGCGCCAGGGTGACTTTCACTCGGGAGCAGCAGGCAAGGGATCAACAGTCCGAGAGCATACCTGTAAAGTGAGCGCATCGGCCAATCCTGGGTGGCTTGGTCAGGTCTCGTGCGCTCGGGCTCTATAATCAGTCAAGGATTCGGGGAGAGATCGATGATTGGTCTTATGCAGCGGGTCGACACTGCCGCGGTGACCGTCGATGGCAAGCAGATCGCCCGCATCGATGCGGGCCTGCTGGTGCTGGTCGGGTTTCGCCGTGGCGACCGCGTCGAGCGTCTCGACCGCTTCGTCGAGCGCCTGCTCAACTACCGTGTTTTCGCCGA
The DNA here is from genome assembly GCA_036353315.1 of Wenzhouxiangella sp. Classification (GTDB taxonomy): domain Bacteria; phylum Pseudomonadota; class Gammaproteobacteria; order Xanthomonadales; family Wenzhouxiangellaceae; genus Wenzhouxiangella. The sequence continues at coordinate 31,318 of JAZBOC010000185.1, forward strand.
TGAACAAGGCCGCATGAATCGCGCTTTGCGCCAGACCGGGGGTGGTCTGCTGCTGGTTCCGCAGTTCACCCTGGCTGCCGACACCAAGGCCGGCAATCGACCCAGCTTCACCCCTGCGGCACCGCCGGCGGAAGGCGAAGTCCTGTTTGAACGATTGATCGAAAAGGCCGCGTTCGAGTGGCCGAGAACCGTTGCCGGCCGCTTCGGCGCCGACATGCAGGTCAGACTGGTCAACGACGGACCGGTGACATTCTGGCTGGAGGTCGACTGAGCATGGGACCTGCCGCGATGACGGTTCCAGACATCGCAGATCGGGCGCAGATGCAGCGCTTGGTCGGCGCTTTTGATCAGGGTCGGCTCATTGCCATCCCGACCGAGACGGTGTATGGCCTGGCCGCACCCATCGACCGACCCGAGCTCGTTGAGCGTATTTTCGAGCTCAAGGAACGCCCGCCCGACAACCCGCTGATCGTGCACGTGGCCAGCGTCGAGCAGGCCAGGGGCTGCTGCGCCCGTTGGCCGGCGCTGGCGCAAACCCTGGTCGAACGCTTCTGGCCCGGGCCGCTGACGCTGGTCCTGCCGCGCTCTGCGGCGATCTCTGACCGAATTACCGCCGGTCAGGAGACCGTGGCCCTGCGAATGCCGGATCATCCGGTGGCGCTGGCCCTGATCAATGCGGCGGATTCGCCGGTGGTCGCGCCCAGCGCCAATCTCTTTACCCGCCTGTCACCGACCTCGGCGGCGGACGTGGCCGAGGTGTTTTCTCCGGCCGATGTCCTGGTTGTTGAGGGTGGCCGCTGCCGGGTCGGTATCGAATCGACCATCGTCGCCGTCGATGACGCGGCCCAAACCCTGTGGTGGTTGCGCCCAGGGCAGATAGACCAGGACCAGCTGCGCGCCCTTCTGCCAACGGGTTGGCATCTGCGTGCACCAGCGGCGGGTCGGCGGACGTCGCCCGAGCCCCTGGTTGGGCCTGGAAGCATGGCCATTCACTATCGCCCGAACAAATCGCTGCGGGTCAGCATCGGCGCCAATGAGGATGAAGTCAGCCGGCTGAAGGATCAGCTGCGTGATGACCCAAGCAGCACGCTGGTGGAGCTTCCGGTTGAGCCGGGCGCAGCCGCTCGCGACCTCTACACGACATTGCGTCAGGCCGATGCTCGACCGGGCCGGTTCATTGATCTCGTTCTTCCGGCGCGATGTCTGTCGGAAGCGGCCTGGGAGGGAGTCATCAATCGTTTGCGAAAGTCAGCCTCGACCTGGCGTCAAGGAGCTCACGCCTGAGGCGGCGTTTCAATCGGCCTCAGTCAGGGCCGTCGGTTCCTTGAGGATGCGGGCCAGCGTGTTGCGGCTCATGCCGAGCCTGCGCGCGGCTTCGGACTGGTTGCCGTTGCAATAGTCCACCGCCACAAGCGCTATCTGCCGCTCAAAGCGGGTCTTGAGTGGGTCATAAACATCCGGTTCCTCGCGCGACAGGCGCTGGCGCAGCTCCGCTTCGATGAGTTCGGGCCAGCCTGCTGCCTCGGGATCGCCTCGATGATGTTCAGGATGAAGTTCGGGAGGAAGATCGTCAACGCCGATGACCGGCGCAGGCGCCAGGGCGGCGAGCGACTGACAGAGGTGGCGCAGTTCGCGCACGTTTCCCGGCCAGTCGAGTGTCGCCAAGTGCGCCAGCAGCGCCCGATCGGCCAGCTTGGGCGGCAGTCGGAATTCCTGCCCGGCTTCGTGAAGAAAGTGGCGGACCAGGGCCGGGACGTCTTCGAGACGCTCCCGCAGCGGTGGTACCCGCAGCGTGATTACCTTGAGGCGATGGTAAAGGTCGGCACGAAAGTGGCCACTCTCGACCAGGGCCGGAAGATCTCGATGGGTGGCAGTGACGATCCGCGCGTTGGCCCGGACCAGGTCATGTCCTCCCAGACGGTAGTACTCGCCCTCGGCCAGCACTCGCAGCAGGCGAGACTGGAGCGACAGGGGCATGTCGCCGATCTCATCGAGAAACAGGGTGCCGCCGGTGGCCTGCTCGAAACGCCCGAGGCGCTTGTCGGCGGCGCCGGTAAAGGCCCCGCGTTCATGGCCGAAAAGCTCGGATTCCAGCAGGTCCTCTGGTATGGCGGCGGTGTTGATGGCCACGAACGGTCCGCTGGCCCTGGGGCTGTGTTGATGGAGCGCGCGCGCGACCAGCTCCTTGCCGGTTCCGGTCTCGCCGGTGATGAGCACCGGGATATCGCTGCCCGACAGGCGCCCGATGACGCGAATCATTTCCTGAAAAGCCGGCGAACTGCCGACCAGCCCGTCGCGGGGCGAGCCGGTGTCGCCGTCGCCTGGTCGCGCATTGAGCGCCTTGCGCACGAGGCGGCCGAGCTCGTCGAGATCGAAGGGCTTGGCCATGAACTCGAAGGCCCCGCCCTGAAAGGCTCGGACGGCGTAGTCGAGGTCGGAATAGGCGGTCATGATGATCACCGGCAGATCAGGGCGCTTGCGCCTGAGGTCCTGCATCAAATCCAGCCCGCTCTTGCCTTCCAGGCGGATATCGGCCAGAACCAGGTCCGGCGCGCCGCGCCGGAAGGCCGAATTGAGCTGGTCGCCGTCGGAAAAGACACTGGGTTTCCAGCCCTCGCCGCTGAGATACTCCTCGAGCACGTAACGGATTCCAGGGTCGTCATCAATGACCCAGACTTGGTCAGGCATGGTCGGTCTCCTCGGCCGCGATCAGCGGCAGGCGGACGATGAATGCGCTGCCGGGCGAGCGCGGCAGGTACTCGACCAGGCCGCCGTGGGCGCGAGCGATCTGCTGCACGATGGCCAGGCCGAAGCCGGAGCCCTGGTCTCGACCTGACACCAGCGGCAGGAAAAGTCGGTCGCGCAGTGATTCAGGAACCCCCTGGCCGTCGTCAAGGACTTCAATGCGCACCGCGTGCCGGGCCGGCCGATCGACCATGGGCGAATCGTGCTCGATGCGGGTGACCAGACGAATACTGCCGGCGTTGGCCTGGACCGCGTTGCGAACCAGGTTGAGGACCAGCTGATGCAGCCTGGCGCCGTCAGCCATCAAGTGGGGAATGCTGGGGTCGAAGTCTCGTATCAGCTCCAGGCGACCATGCCGTTCAGCCACGACCAGTTCGCCGGTTTCTTCAAGAACGCGGTGCAGATTGACCGGGGCCAGGGCGTTGTTCTGGTCGCCGGCAAAGCGTTCGATCAGACCGGTGATTCGGTCGACTTCCCGCTGGATCATGTTGGCATGGCGCTGGAGCGCCGTTTCGTTCGTCTGGGCGCCGATCAGCTGGGCGGCGGCGCGGACACCCGAGAGCGGATTGCGCAATTCATGGGCCAGTCTGCGGGAGAGCATGTGTATGGCCTGCTGCTGGTCAGCCCGATCAGCCAGCTGTCGCTGGCGCAGCCGCTCGGCTACCGGGTGCAGCTCGATCAGAACACCGTCCTCAAGCCGGGTAAAAACCGCATCGGTGGACTGTCCTGTCGAGCTCAACGTCGCCTCGGGCGCCTGAAAGCTGCGGTGGCCTTGCGCCAGTCGCTGCGACCAGCGCGCCAGCGCGGGCTCTGCCTGCTCTAGCGGCGCACTCTGCAGGCTGGCCGGCGACCGGCCGAGAAAATCCGCCGCCGCCTGGTTGAGCTGTCTGATGGTGCCGTCGGTCCCGACGATGAGGATGCCGGTGTAGAGGGTGTCAGGATCGACCATGTCCATCGCAGTGCAATCAGCTGGAGTCGACCGCGATCAGCTGCACTGCGATCGCTTCGGTCTCGGCCAGTTTGCGGCCGCTGGGCGATTGAAGCTCGGCGCGCACGCGAAAAGGCCCCGGCTCGAGACCGGTCAGGCTGAGCTCCAGGGTTCGAACCGGCACCTGCGGCTGATCGTTGAGATAAATCACCAGCTGCGCGGCCGGCGGGATGTCCAGATTGCTCTCCAGTCGAACATCGATTTGACCTTCGGCGTTGGCGATCACGCTGCCGTCGGCGGGTTCTGCGATTGTCAGGCGGAAAGGCTCGACCTCACTGGGCGGGCTTTCAGGCTCAATGAATTGTTCGACGTCGGGCGCGTTTTGGCTGATCACGTTGATGTCGGGCAGATCGATCGGCTTGGCATTGTCGCTTGGCTTCTGGTCGGTATACGTCACGTTGCCGTCCTGATCGACCACCCGATAGATCGGCTGACCGACGGCGCTGAGACTGATCAGCCACAGACCCGCTAGCGCTATTCGCAGAATTGAGAGCATGGTGCGTCGTTTCCTGATCATCAGGTTGCCAGCCCTCATTCTACTGCTGAAGCTGCACAAAATTTGAGCGCAGGTCTAAACACGCGGATGGACCGACCGCCGCCTTGCCAGACGGCGGCCGGAACCGGGGCAGGTCTGTCAGCAGGAGTAGTACATATCGAACTCGACCGGGTGGGTCGACATCCGGAAGCGGGTGACCTCCTGCATCTTGAGCGCAATGTAGCCGTCGATGAGGTCATCGGAGAAAACGTCACCGGCCTTGAGGAAGTCGCGGTCGGCGTCGAGTGCTTCGAGCGCCTGATCAAGCGCATGGCAGACTCGTGGAATGTTCTGCTCTTCTTCCGGCGGCAGGTCGTAGAGATCCTTGTCCATGGGCGCGCCTGGATCGATCTTGTTGACGATGCCATCGACGCCGGCCATCATCATCGCTGCGAAGGTCAGGTAGGGGTTGCCGGCCGGATCACCGAAGCGCACCTCGATGCGTCGACCCTTGTCGCTGAATACCCAGGGCACCCGGCAAGAGGCCGAGCGGTTGCGCGCTGAGTAGGCCAGTAGCACGGGGGCTTCGAAGCCGGGTACCAGGCGCTTGTAGCTGTTGGTGGTGGAGTTGGCGAAGGCATTGATGGCGCGGGCGTGCTTGAAGATGCCGCCGATGTAGTGCAGGGCCGTTTCGCTTAAGCCCCCGTAGCCGTCGCCGGCGAACAGGTTGGTCCCGCCTTTGGACAGCGACTGGTGCACGTGCATGCCGGAACCGTTGTCTCCGACCAGCGGCTTGGGCATAAAGGTGGCGGTGCGGCCATGCATGTGGGCGACGTTCTGCACCACGTACTTGAGCATCAGCAGTTCATCGGCCTTGCGCGTGAGCGTGTTGAACAGGGTGCCGATCTCGCACTGGCCGGCGGTGCCGACTTCGTGGTGATGGACCTCGACCGGAATACCCACGCTTTCCAGCGTGGTGCACATCAGGGAGCGCAGGTCGGCCAGACCATCTACGGGCGGGACAGGAAAGTAACCGCCCTTGACCCGCGGCCGATGGCCGTGGTTGCCTTCCTCGTATTTCTTGGCCGTGTTCCAGGCAGCTTCTTCCGCGTCGATCTCGAAAAAAGCGCCGGAAATGTCGTTGCCGAAGCGCACCGAGTCGAAGACAAAAAACTCGGGCTCCGGACCGAAATACGCCGTATCGGCCACGCCGCTGGCCTTGAGGTAGGCTTCGGCGCGCTTGGCCAAAGATCGCGGGCAGCGGCTGTAGGGCTGCATCGTGGCCGGCTCAAGAATATCGCAGTTGATATTGAGCGTTTTGTGCTCGGCAAACGGGTCGAGGAAAGTCGCCTCGCAGTCAGGCATCAGCACCATGTCGGAATCGTTGATGCCTTTCCAGCCGAGAATCGAGGAGCCGTCGAACATTTTGCCGTCGCTCAGCAGTTCTTCGTCGATGGCCGAAGCGGGCACGCTGACGTGCTGTTCCTTACCCAGGGTATTGGCAAAACGAAAGTCGACGAACTCGATGTCCTCGTCGCGGATGCGCTTGATGATTTCAGTCGGGGTCATGGTGATCTAAGGTTCCTTACAAGGTGGATGGATGGAAAGACGAAGTCTTGCAATGCACAAAACATTCCAACGCTGAAAACAGCGCTTTCAGCGGTCTATGGGGCGCGGCCGGAGCCAATGTGCACATATGTTGAGCGGAACAAAAACGCGTCCGCTCATAATGTGAGCAATGCTATTCTTTGACCGACGGGTTCAGGGTGTAGGTGCCGGTGAGGCTGGCGCTGGCCAGGATATGCCCCTGCATGGCCTTCAGCGCATCGGGCCCGCTGAACTCGTCTGGAAGGTCCAGCTGATCGACATCGAGTGCGTAGACGCTGAACACGTAGCGGTGAAGCAACTCGTCGTTCCAAGGCGGACAAGGACCGTCATAACCGAAGTACTGCCCGGCCATGTCCGGATTGCCGGCCATGAAGCCGGTGTAGTCGTTGAGACCCTGGCGTGAACCGGGCGGGCCGACCGGTTGTTGCTTGCCCTTCGGCGTTACCCCGTCGCTGCACTGGCCGGTCGCCAGCTCGGTGACATCGGCGGGGATGTCGACCATGACCCAGTGGCAGAAGTCCACCCGTGGCATGGTGCTGGGCAGGGTGCGGCCTGCCTGATTGACGTCTTCGATTTCGGACGGCACATCGGGGTCGACGCACAACAGGGCGAACGATCGGGTTCCGGATGGTGCTTCCTGCCAGGCCAGGTGGGGCGAGACATTATCCGAGAGCGCCATCGGCGCGTCGTTGGCCAGCTTGCCGAAGGCAAAGCGGGGGTTGATAGGGTGCTGGTCGGTCAGATCGATCGAAGTCAGTTTCATCAAGTTCAGTCCCATGGGTTTCAACCAAGACATTATCCTAGCAGTCCACTTCAAGACCTGCGACTGGCTGTGACCACCCTTTTGTATCGTTTTTTCCTGGTGTTTTTCGTGCTGATCGGCCTGAACGCTCAGGTTGCTGCATTCCCCGGGTTACCGGCTGATTTCGATCCCGATCCCCAGATTTCGACCCCGGCACAGTTTCTCGGCTTTGACCCGGCCGAGCACCATTTGCGTCACGATCAGATCATCGCCTACCTTGAGTATCTGGCCGAGACGTCGGATCGCGTCTCGATCGAGCAGATCGGCCGCAGCCATGGACTGCGGCCGCTGAAGCTGCTGGTGTTCAGCTCGCCGGAACGTCAGGCACAGCTGGCCGAGCTCCGCGCCGACCGCGTCCGCGCCAGCCGCGCCGGCGACGGGCCGCCGGTCATCTGGCTGGGCTATGCGGTGCACGGTAACGAAGCCTCCGGGGTCACCGCAGCGATGATTACGGCCTGGTACCTGGCCTCAGCCCGAAACAACGAAGTGTCCGATTGGCTTGATCAGGCGGTCATCCTCATGGAGCCGGTTCTGAATCCGGACGGTGTCGATCGCTTCGCCCATTGGGTCAACATGCACCGCGGCGTCCATCCGGTCAGCGATCCGGCCGATCGAGAACACCATGAGAATTGGCCCAATGGCCGGACCAACTATTACTGGTTCGACCTGAACCGTGACTGGCTGCCGCTGGTTCACCCCGAATCCCGGGCGCGCCTTGCCCAGTACCACGCCTGGCGGCCGCACGTGGTCACCGATCACCATGAAATGGGCCCCAACCGCACCTACTTTTTCCAGCCTGGGGTCCCTGAAAGAAATAATCCGCTGACGCCCTCGCGCAACTTCGCCCTGACCGCGGAGATCGCCGAGTATCACGCCCGCCGTCTGGACGCAGCCGGCGAGCCGTACTACACCCGTGAGAACTACGACGACTACTACGCGGGCAAGGGCTCGACTTATCCCGACCTGACGGGTTCGGTGGGCATATTGTTTGAGCAGGGGTCAGTGCGCGGGCATGTCCAGGACACGGACTACGGACGGCGGACCTTCGCCCAGGCCGTCGCCAACCAGGTTCGCACCAGTCTGTCGACCATCGAAGGCGCGGTGGCCAAGGCCGATGAACTGATCGCCTACCAGGCCGAGTTCTTCCGCAGCGCTCGCAGGGATGCCGATCGCGACCGTCACGAAGGCTGGATTTTCGGCGATGCCGGAGATCCTGCGCGCGGCCGGGCCCTGGTCCAGCTGCTGCTGCGCCATCGCATCACCGTGCATCCGGTGACCGAGACGGTGACCGTATCCGGGCAACAGCAGCCGGTCGGCTCGGCATGGGCGGTTCCTTCCAATCAGGATCAATATCGTCTGCTGCGCTCGGTGTTCGAACCGGTAACCGAGCTCACCATGGAGACCTTTTACGACGTCTCGACCTGGCCGCTGGGCCTGAGTTTTGATCTGCCGCTGGCCGCGGTGCGGCGCCTGCCGTCCCGGGGTGAAGCACTGGAATCGCTTGAGGCGTATCGTCCAGTCCTTCCGCCCAGCGAGGCTGTGGCCTGGATCGTGCCGTGGAACCAGCGCGGCGCGGCGCCGTTGCTGGCCGCCCTGCTGGCCGAAGATTACCGGGTCCAGGTCTTCACCAAGCCGACCCGGATCGCAGTCTCCGATGGGACAGCGCCTGAGTTCGTGCGCGGCAGCCTTGTGGTTCATCGCGGTCTGCAGCCTGAGGATGCGCCGGCGGTCGGCAAGCGCCTGGCTGTGCTGGCCGAGCAGCATGCCGCGGTCGTACATGCAACCGATCGGGGTCTGGCCGTTGCTGGCGCGGATCTCGGCTCTCCGTCGGCACCTGTGATCGACCCGGTCCGGCCCGCGATGGTGGTCGGTCCCGGGCTCACCGCCAATCATGCCGGATATATCTGGCACTGGTTCGATCACTACCTGCAGCAACCGCTGACTCGCCTCGACTGGCAGCGTCTGGGCCGAATCAGGCTGTCGGACTATACCCACCTCATCCTTCCTGATGGCAATTACTCGGCGTGGTCTGAAGCGGATGCGCAGCGGCTGGCCGACTTCGTCAGCGCCGGTGGTATCTTGCTGGCCGCGCGGCGGGCGGCTGCCTGGGCGGAGTCGCTGCCGCTGGAGTGGGACCTGATCGGAAGCGAAGAGATCGAAGACGAGACCGAGGTTGAAACCAGTCCTGAGCGGCGCGCCTATGGAGATTTCGAGGACGATCGGGCGCGCGAATTGATTGGCGGCAGTGTGCTCGGGGTGACCATGGACCCCAGCCACCCATTGGCGTTTGGCTACACCCGCGAGGGCCTGGCGGTCATGCGCCGCGGACGTCAGATGCTCCAGCCGGCGTCAAATCCGTATTCCAGCGTGGCGGTCTATACCGATGAGGTGCTGGTTTCGGGTTTTCTTTCCGAAGACAACCGTGAGCGCCTGGCTGGTACTCCGGCGCTGAGCGTGACCCGTCATGGCGCCGGGACCGTGGTCCGGATGGCCGACGACTACCTGTTTCGGGGGTATTGGTCCGGGACAGAGCGGCTGTTTGCCAACGCGCTGTTTTTCAGTTCGATCGTTGGAACGACGCGGTTACCGTCGGACGAAGCTCAGTCGACAAGAACCCCCGGCGATTAGCCGGTGGCCTGGCGCCGGCTGCCGTCATCAACGCGCATCGCCATTTCTTCCAGGGCGGGTCGGTCGAGCACGCGCACCAGCTTTCCGCGGACTTCAATGACTTCTTCACGCTGCAGAGCGCTCAGCGTGCGCGACACAGTCTCGATCGTCAAACCCAGGTAATTGGCGATATCACGTCGATCCATGGTCAGGCGGAACTGGTCTGGATCCTGATTCCTGCGTGCGAGACGGCGCGACATGCTCATCAGGAAAAGCGCGACGCGCGTGCGCGCATCCAGTCTCCCGACCACCAGCAGCAATTCGCGGGTTTCGGCCATTTCCTCCGACAGCAGGCGAAGCATGACCTGGTTGAGCTTGGGGCTGGACTGCAGCATGGTCACGAAATCCTTGAACGGGATTTCGCAGGTGCGACTGTCTTCCAGGGCGACGGCAAAGCCCGGGTGTTTTTCGCTAGACAGGGCGTCCAGGCCCAGGATCTCTCCGGGAAGGTAAAACCCGGAGACAATTTCGTCGCCTTCGTGAGAGAGCTGGTAGGCCTTGACGGAGCCGGATCTTACGACCGAGACGGTCTTGGCCGACTGGCCACCGTGGAACAAGTGATCGCTGCGCTCGACGGGCTGCTGGCGCTTGAGCACGCGATTGATTTCCTCGCGTTCGTCGGCGGAAATGTCATGCGCAAAACAGAGATTGAACAGGGAGCAGTCTTCACAGGATGTCTCCTTCTGCCCAATTTCCGAGATGCTCGGCTTGTCGCTCACGCGCCAACTCCTGACGATCAATGGAGCAAGATTATATCAGTACTCCATGGTCTGCCCATCAATCGGATGTGAATTGTTGACGCGCGATCAGACGATCCGTGAGAAGCGCCCCTGCTGCTGTCGATTGGGAACCAGGTAGGCGTCGAACACCTTGGCGATCGCGCGCAGGAACATCATGCCGGCCGCCGTGACCGCAAAGCCGCCCTTTTTCCACTCAATCAGCCCGTCGTTGGCCAGCGGCTCGAGCCGCCGCAGTTCGTCGCTGAAGTAGCTGCGAAACGACAGCTGGAAGAACCGCTCAAGGTCGGCATAGGCCAGCTCTCCGGTGCACATGATCCGCTCGATGATCTCGGCCCGCACGCGATCATCCGTGGTCCGCGTCAGCCCGCGGCAGGTTGCTGGATGACCTTCCTGCTCGATCGCGATGCGCCAGTCGGGCAACTTGCGCTGGTTCTGGGCAAAGCTGTCTCCGATCTGGCTGATGGCGCTGGGGCCGAAGCTGACCAGGTCGAGCCCGCCATGGGTCGAGTAGCCCTGGAAGTTGCGTACCAGCGTGCCGTTGGCCCGAGCCTTGACCATGGAGTCACCGGGCAGCGCGAAATGATCCATGCCGATGAACTCGTAACCCGAGTCCAGCAATCGGCTGAGGGTATTGCGGAAAATCGCCAGCTTGGTTGTCGGGTTCGGAAGTTGCTCGGTCTTGATTCGGTTCTGGCCCTTGAACAGATGCGGAAGGTGGGCGTAGTTGAACAGCGAGAGCCGGTCGGGTCTCAGGCTGATCATGGTTTCAACGGTCTGGGCGAAGCCGGTGGTGGTTTGCAGTGGCAGGCCGTAGATCAGGTCGACGCTGATCGATTGGAAACCAACGGCTCGGGCAGCCCCGATCGTGGAGCTGACCATGGCGGTATCGTGGACCCGGTTGACGGCCTTCTGAACAGCCGGGTCCAGGTCCTGAACACCGATGGAGATGCGATTGAAGCCGAGCTCTCGCAGGCGCTTGATGCCGGTCGGATCGATGGTTCGCGGGTCGACTTCCAGGCCCAGCTCGCCGTCCTCGGCGAACGTGAAGCGGGCGCGCAGCATCTCCATCAGGCGCGACAGCTGATCCACGGTCAGAAAGGTCGGCGTGCCGCCCCCCAGATGCAGCTGGCGGACCTTGCGATCGGCGTCGAAGCGTGGGGCGATCAGGTCCATTTCGCGGCCCAGCGTGGCCAGGAACTCCTCTCCGGCGGTGGTCGATCGCGTAATCACCCGATTACAGCCGCAGTAAAAGCAGGGGCTGGAGCAGAACGGGACGTGGACATAGAGCGACAGGTCAGCCGGGATCGGCAGACGATTGCTCTCGTCGATCGCGTTCAGGAAGTCCTCTGGCCCGAACCGTTCGTTGAACTGAACCGCGGTCGGGTAGGAGGTGTAGCGCGGCCCTTCGCCGCCGTAGCGGTCGATCAGGTCCACATCGAAGGTGGGGCGAATGAGCTCGGACATGCTGTCGCTTCCTGGGCAGGACGGCCATTTATTCGGTTTAAAAGCTTACCGTCGTGCGCTGCGGGAGGAATTGATGCGCATCAAAAGTTTGGGGGGTTCTGATAGATTGGCGATCTACGATTCCTCAACATTTCCGGTTGCCCCCATGAAACATGGCTCGATTTATGTCTCGCTCGTTGTCTTGGCCTGCTTGCTGGTGCTGCCGTCTCAGGTGCGCGGCGAGGTCCAGATCGAAATCGAAACGGTGCTGTCACTAGGGCCGCTCCCGATCGTGGTTGAGCCGCTGGGCAATAGCGCAAAGGCTGACGAAATCCGCAGAAACCTGATCATGCAGCTCAGCGCCAACGGGGTGCCGGCAGCAGATGCCCAGGTCGACGTTTTTGGTCAGTCGATGACCTGGCGCCCGCACGCTCCGGCAGCCACCGCGTCGGAAGCCGGGGTCCGAATCTGGATGGTTCATCTGGAAGCGCAGCGCTTCGTGCGCGGCCACCTGGAGGTGTCCGGCCTTGCCTCAGCCGAACTTTGGCTCGACGCTCAGCCGCACGCCCCCGACGATGGCGAAGTCGAGCTGGACCTGGCCGCGGGGACGCACACGCTATGGCTGATCCATCATGGTGCTGAAGGTGAGCAGACTCCGGGGCTTCGGTGGAAAGGACGAAGCGCCCTGGACCGGGTCGCGGTTCATGTCGAGCCGCGGCGGCGGGTCTCGGCGCGTCTGTTGACCAACGCCGAAACCGCCAATGATCTGGCCATTTCGCCCGATGGACGACACCTGGCGATCACGTTTCGGGGAAGAAACGACTTTGCCGACCTGGATCTGTCCAGGCTCGAGATCCGCCGCCTGGACGATGGAACCATCGTGCGGCAGTGGACTGGCCAGACTCCTCGCAGCCTTGCCTGGAGCCCGGATTCATCGCGGCTTATCGTTCAGGAAGGCGACAAGCTGTGGCTGCATGAGATGGACAGCGGGCAGGCCCGCCTGCTGCTGGTGGCCAACCACGAGGCGATCGGCAGCTGGCGCTGGCACCCCGATGGTACATCGATCTTGTTTGCCTGGACCGAAGCCTTCGAGCCGGATACCGACAAGCGCCGCCGAGTGCGTTCACTGGAAGATCGCTGGGCGACCTTCCGCGACAACACCCAGCTCTTCCACGTCGATATTGCAAGTGCTCTGATCCGGCCGCTGACAGCCGGCTCGACGTCGGTCAACCTGCTCGACGTTCATCCCGACGGCGACCGCCTGCTGCTGTCAGAACGCATCATCGATTACGCTGAGCCGCCGCACAGTTTGTTCAGGCTCTACGAGATGGCGTTACCGTCTTTGGAAACGACCGAGATTGGACGCTATCGCCAGATCAACGCGGCCCTGTTCGCCGAACAAGGCTACTGGCTGCTGGCCGGCCCGGGGCTGGCCCAGGGTGATGGCGCGACCACCAACGAGACCCTGACGCCGAATGAGTACGACACCCAGCTTTACGCGCTCAGCGCCGATGGAGAGCGAGCGCGCAGCGTCAGTCGAGATTTTGATCCTGCCTTCAGAGACATTCATCGCCTGGCCAGCGGTGACCTGCTGCTGTCGGCGACCTGGGGCGAGGAGGTAGCGCTGGTCCATTTCGAGGTGCGCGCAGAGCGGTTGCGCCGGATCGACACCGGGCTCGAGGTCATGGAGCAGTTTGTCGCCAGTCATGGCGAAGCGCCGGTGGTGATTGCGCGCGGGACTGACGCCGACGCGCCGCAGCGTATCCACCGCATCGACCTGGAAGCCAACCGCGCCGAGGTCCTGGTTGATAGCCGGATTTCGGAGTACCAGAATGTGCGGCTGAGCGAGGTCCGTCCGTGGACTTTCACCAACCAGGCCGGTGACGCGATCGATGGCCGCTACTATCTCCCGCCGGACTTCGATCCCGAGCAATCCTACCCGCTGATCGTCTACTACTACGGCGGGACCACGCCGGTCAATCGCCAGTTCACCGGGCGTTATCCCTTTCAGCTGTGGGCGGCCAAGGGCTACGTGGTGTACGTCCTCCAGCCGCGCGGTACGATCGGCTACGGCCAGGACTTCTCGGCCCTGCACGTCAACGCCTGGGGCCGCTACACCGCAGCCGACATCATCGAGGGCACCCGGAAGTTCGTCGCCGCCCACCCGTTCATCGACGGTGAGCGCATCGGCAATATCGGCGCCAGCTATGGCGGCTTCATGACCATGCACCTGGCCACGCTGACCGACCTGTACGCGGCCTCAATTTCTCATGCCGGGATCAGCGCGCTGACCTCCTACTGGGGACAGGGCTGGTGGGGCTACGGTTACTCCGGCATCGCCAGCCGGGGCTCGTTCCCCTGGAACAATCCCGAGCTCTACGTGGGCCAGAGCCCGGTGTATTCGGCCGACCGGATCACCACACCGCTGCTGCTGGTCACGGGCGATTCCGACACCAACGTCCCGCCGGGCGAAAGCCACAACATGTTCACCGCGCTCAAGCTGCTCGGGCGCGAGGTCGAACTGATCGAGTTCCCCGGCGAGGATCACTGGATCCTCGATCGCGAAAAACGCTACGTGTGGTGGGACACCATGCTGGCCTGGTTCGACAAGTGGCTCAAGGACGA
>JAZBOC010000186.1:0-8782 GCA_036353315.1 Wenzhouxiangella sp.
CACCCGACCCTCGCAGGCCAGATAAAGTGGGTCGTAGCCCAGCAGCTCGCAAACCGCCTGCACCGGGTCGCTCAAGGGAATGGCGTTTTCCTCCATGTTGATCGACAGCCCGGCCTCGCGCGCCAGGTCAAGAGCAACCGTCGCCAGACCACCCCGGGTCGGGTCGCGCATAAAGCGCAGGCCCTGACGCTTCATCAGCATTTCGGTAATCGGCAGTACGCTGGCCGAGTCGGATTTCAGGTCACCTCTTAAGCCGTATTCCTCGCGCGCCAGCAGCACGGCGGTGCCGTGGTCGCCGACAGTGCCAGTGACAATCAGCTTGTCGCCTGGCTGAACGTATTGCTGGCCCAGCTTGTGGCTGGCCGGCACCACGCCCAGGCCGGTGGTGGCCAGGTACACCCCACCGCATTCGCCTCGGGCGAGCACCTTGGTGTCCCCGGCCACGACCTTCACCCCGGCTTCCTTGGCAGCTGCAGCCAGCGCGTCGACGATGCGCTCTAGCAGTGCGGTCTCGGTGCCTTCCTCAATGAAGGCGTTCAGGGTCAGGTAGAGCGGGAATGCACCGCCTACGGCCAGGTCGTTGACCGTGCCGTGGATGGCCAGCGAGCCGATGTTGCCGCCGGGAAACTCCAGCGGATCGACGGTAAAGCCGTCGGTGGTCATCATCATGCGCACCCCTTGCGGCACGTCAACCATGGCAGCGTCGACGCTGGTGTCCAGACCCTGCTCACCCAGGCGGGCAGCAAACAGGCCGTCGATCAGTTCGCGCATGTAGCGGCCACCGTTACCGTGGGCCAGGCGGATATTGGGTTCGAGTTTCATGGGCCAGAAGTATAGGGCTTGAGGATCTAGTCTGGGGTGATCTGAGCAACCTCGATCACTTGCCCATAGCTGATCCCAGCGTCGTTGACGGGCAAGCACTGCGGGATCAGGGAGACACGACCTGTGGACTCGATCGCGCTGGCGGCCTGGGTGGCCAGCAGGTTGTTCTGGAACACCCCGCCGGTTAGACCCACTTCCTTGAACTCGAAGCGTCGTGCCAGCTCGCCGATCTGGGCGCTGATCAGGCGGGCCAGAGATGCGTGGAAGCCGGCCGCGCGGTCGGTGACGGGAATACCCGCCTCGGCCATCCAGGCCATCAGCGCGGCCCAGTCAGCGCGCAGCAGGCCCTGCTCGTCCTCAACCAGCGCCAGATCGGGTGCGCCCGGATCACGTCCTTTTGTCGCCATCGCTTCCAGCCAGGTCGGGCCCTGACCTTCGTAGCTGGCCTCCAGGGCCACACCGGCCAGCGCCGACGCGCCGTCGAACAGGCGCCCCACCGCGCTGCTGACCGGGCTTGCCATGCTCTTGTCCCAAGCGGTTCTTAGCAGGGGGTCGACGTGAGGTGCGCCGGCCCAGTCGAAACCGGCGTGCCAGGACAGCGACAGCGCGGTGCGCCAGGGCTGGCGGGTGACGCGATCGCCGCCGGGCAGGCGGAAAGGCCTGAACGAGGCCACCCGCTGCCAGGCGCCGGGGCGGCCGAAATAGGTCTCGCCGCCCCACAACGTCTGGTCACGACCATAGCCGACGCCGTCCCAGGCAAAGACCAGCATGTCGCGATTCAGCACGCCGAACTCCCCGGCCAGGGCCGAGGCGTGGGCCTCGTGGTGGAACACCCGGGTTAGCGGCAAACCGGCGTCGCGCGCCCAGCGGCTGTTTGGGAAGTCCGGGTGGGCGTCGCAGGCCAGACCTTCAGCACGCACGCCGTAGAGCTCCTGCAGATCGGCCGAGACCTGGCGAAAGACCTCGACGGTGCGCAGGCTGTCGAGCTCGCCGATGTGGGGCGAAACAATGGCGCGCGATTTCCAGGCCAGCGTGACGGTGTTCTTCAGGAAGGCGCCGACGGCCAGCAGCGGTCGGCTGAGCGTCACCGGCAGCTCGATTTCCAGCGGGGCATTGCCTCGCCCTAAGCGAATCGGGCGCATGCAGCCGGCGACCTTACGCCAGACGGGATCGTCGGCCGGGCGCTGAATGGGGCGGTTGTGGTGCAAGAAGGCATCGGCGACCTTGCCCAGACGTTGCTCGACATCATCGGGGTCGGTCAGCACCGGCTCGCCGCTCAAGTTTCCCGAGGTCGCCACAATGGGCCGTCCCAGATCGCCGAGCAGCAGATGATGAATCGGGCTGTAGGGCAGCATCAAACCGACCTCGTTCAGACCCGGCGCGATGCTGGGCGCCAGTGGGGCGTCGGGGCGCATGCGGGCCAGCACGATGGGACGCTCGGGGTCGGCCAGGCGCGCGGCCGTGGCCTGGCCCAACTCGGCCAGCTCGCGCGCGCCGTCCAGGCGGTCGGCCCCAGCCATGGGCACCATCACCGCCAGCGGCTTGTCGGGACGATGCTTGCGCTCGCGCAAGGCCGAAACCGCGCTCTCGTTGCCCGCATCGCAGATCAGGTGGTAGCCGCCCACGCCGCGCGCGGCGACGATGCCGCCGTTGCTAATGACTTCGATGGCCGCAGCCAGGCTGTCCTCGTTGCCCTCAATTCGGGTCTGGCCGGAGACAAAGCGCAGGCTGGGCCCGCACACCGCGCAAGCCAGCGGCTGGGCGTGGAACCGGCGGTCCAGCGGATTGCGGTATTCCGCGTCGCAGTCGGCGCACAGCGGAAAGTCTCTCAGCGTAGTGTTGGGCCGGTCGTAAGGCAGGGCCCGAATGATGGTGTAGCGCGGCCCGCACTGGGTGCAATTGATGAACGGATAGCGGTAGCGACGTTCGGCGGTATCGCTGACTTCGGCTAAACAGTCGTCGCACATGAACTGATCGGGCGGGACGTGGATTTCCGGTTCGGCCGCCGACTGGCTGGCGCGAATCTCGAAGGCCTGGAAGTCTTCCCAGTCAGCCGGCTCATTGCGCAACAGTTCCGGTCGGGCCAGCGGCGGAGCGCGCCCGATGACATCGCGGGCAAAGGCGTCGAGCTGGTCTGCCGGGCCCTGGATCGCGACTTCGACCACGCCGGAAGCGTTGTAGACCCAGCCGGTGAGATTCAACTCATGCGCCAGGCGGTAAACGAAGGGCCTAAACCCCACGCCCTGAACACGGCCGGCGACCGTGACCCGGCGCACCGGGAGCGTGTGCTTCTCAACGCTCACCTGGCCCCGACCCGCGCGCGGTGATGGGCCAGGTATAGCGGCGTCCAGGCGTGTGCGCTGCGCCGGACCAGGCGGAAGCGGGCGACGTGGTAGGACGGGTCGAAGCCGTAGAAATTCATGCGCATGCGCTCAAGCTCTGCGTCTCGATATTCATCCAGCGGCCGCTCGGCTTCGTCGCGCTCGCGCCGTTCAGCCTTGGCCGCAAGGCGGTTCTCGAAACCATCCTCGGCCAAGCCTGAGGCCTGCTCCAGAACAAAGACATCAAAGTCCGATCGATTGTTCGGGCCGGTGCGGTCGATCAGGCCCAGGGATTGAGCTTCGGCGGCCAGCATGGGCAGGCGATGGCCCATGACGGCCTTGATGCCGCCCTCGCCCACGCGCTTCGGTAAAAGGTAGGTCCAGTACTCGGAGCCGTACAGATTGCCCATGTTCTTGTAGTGCGGATTGAGCACCACGCCCGACCGCGCCCAGACCTCATCTGCGGCCAGGGCCAGGAACACCCCGCCGGCCGCGGCGTTGCCGCCAATGGCTGAGACGGTCAGGTGGGAGGTGGTGCGAATCACGGCCTCGGCGATTTCGTCGATGGCGCGGATGTTGTCCCAGGACTCGTCCGGCGGGCTGGCCACAGCTTCGATGCTGTTTAAGTCCATGCCGTTGGACCAGAAATCCGCCCCGCCAGCCAGCACGATCACCCGGGTCGGGCGTTGAGTGGCCTGCTGATAGGCCGCCAGCAGGGCCTGGCAGTCGGCCGTGCTCATGGCGCCGTTGTAGAAGTCGAAGTCCAGAACGCCGACATCACCAATTTCGCGATAGCAGATCGGGCCGCGGCCCGATGCCGGGTCGGTATCGAGGTCCAGTTCGGGCAAGCCTGACACCGCCTCGCCCAGCACCCTCGTCGCGCGGCGCTTGAAGGGCTGATCCCCGGTCTCTTTCAGATGCCCGATCCAGACCGCACCATCGACCGTGGCCCGGCACACCGCACCATGGCAGCGGGCCAAAAGCGCGCCCGGTTCGCCCGTCAGTTCAGGCTCAGCCCAGGCATTGAACAAGCGCACCTCGCGCCCGGCAATCTCGTCGATAACACCGGGAAAGCCGTCGGCGCTGCGGATCTTGTTAAGCACGGTGGCGGTGCTATCAGTCGCCCAGGCGATGCGGCGGGCGGCGGGTGGCACCGGATCACGCCAGCGCCCGGGTGGCGGCGGATCGCCGGGCTCTCCCCGCTCGATCCTGCCCAGCGCCTCAAACAGCGCGCTGACCGCGGCTTCGGTGACCTCGATCCGGTACAGGCTGGACTTGCGGGCCGGGCGCGTGGGAAACATCCTGCTGGCCAGCACGGGGCCGCCGTCGAGTTCTTCGGTGGCCTGGATGATCGATACACCCCACTCGCGCTCGCCTTCAAGCACCGCCCAGTCCAGCGCGGCCGGTCCGCGGTCGCCCGGCGGGCCGGGGTGGACGATCAGGCAGCGCACCGACGCGAATACCGACTCCGGGATCTTGCGCTTCAGAAAAGGCGCAACCAGCACGTCAGGCTTGTACAGCTCAACCGCCTCGGCCGTGATCTCGTCGCTGATGTCGAGCTCCACGCTGACCTCATGCCCGGCGGCGCGCAGCTCGGCATGAACACGCTGGCTCAGGCTGTTGAAGGCGTGGCAAAGCAGCAGGATACGCATGATTGATTCATCTGAAGCGCAGAAAAACTTGCCCGGAGATTAACGCAGATCTGGAGGGAAATCTTGATCAATCGGTCCTATCGAGTCCGGCTAGTCCAGCCATACAGGCGCGATAGCCGTCAGATGCCTGCTCGGCACTCTCTGCGAGAAACTGCTCGCGCTGCTCCAGATTCAGACAAGCGAAGGTGCGCCCTTGAAGCTGCTCGCTGAGGGCTGAGAATCCGACGATTTGGGCAGCCAGGGGCTGATCGGGCTGGTCGATCACAAGCAACTCGCCTTCCGGGCCAAAGCCTGCGCTGGGCAACAAGGCATCGACGAACATGCCTTCAGAGTCGCCGCATAGATAAGGGCTGCTTTCTCCGCGGGGGTTAAAAACGATCGGGTCACCCGAACCATCCGTGTTCCACAGCCGCGTTTCGCCGTAGCAATCAATGGTCACGAGCCGGCTGCTGTCGTCGCTGAAAGCCGCTTGCGCCACGAAGCGTTGGCCACCCAGAACCCGGATCTCGGAAAGATCCTGCGTGTCGAACAGGCGGGGATCGGCATGAATGATGTTCGGATTCATTCGATCGTTGAGCACCACCAGGCGACGCCCGTCGGGGCTGAATACGACCTCTCTGAGCAGGGCGCCCTCTAGCTGACCGACCACGGAAGCCTGCTCTACCCCGAGATCAAAAAGCACGGCAACCCAGAAATTCCCGTCAGTGGCGACGGCTAGGGCGTGCTTGCCGCCTGAATCGATGTACACCGGGAACTCATAAGGTTCCAGACCCCAGGGAAACTCGAAGCGCTCGTCAATGGCTGCACCGTTTTGCTGATCGCGCAACACAAAGCCAACCTCGAAAGAACCAGCCGTGGTTTCGATCATTCGGACACCCAGTTGGTGCCTGTCACCGATGGCCTGGGTGGGGAAATCGTCATACTCAGGATTCAGCGCACCCTCTACCGGACCCACCGTGGGCACCAGTTCCATCGTGGGCGACGACCGGGCTGCCCGAGGTGGAAGACTGGCTGAATCCAGAGGTAAATCTGCGGTCACCACCGGCCAGGCGATCGGCGGCTCCGGCACACCGAGTCCGATCAGCCAGAGGCCATCATGCGAAAACGCGCCGGGCCAGGGGCCACCCGGGTAGAAGGAATCCGGCCAGAGCACGAACTTCACCCGACGCAGTCCGGTCGATGGATAACTCGCGACCGCTCGCAAATCGCCGGTATTCCAGACCTTGGCTTGACCCGCACAGACGCCGGCCAACACCTGTCCACCGGGCGCCAGCGTGAGCATCCCGACCCTTGCTCCGCAGTTGCCGGACTGGACAGCGTCACTACTGGCTGTTCCCGCCCTAAGCCACACGTTCCCATCGACACTGCCGACGGCAATGTTCAGGCCGTCATCGCCGATGGCGACAGCGCTCAGCTCGCTCTCGAACAGCTGCCGGTCCAGTAGAGTTCCTTCATCGACGGCCCATCGCCGCAACTCACCATCCACAGAAACACTGGCAGCCCAGCTCGCATCAGGCGTCATCGCAATACCGCTTAGCTCGGCATCGTGGCGCCCCAGCACGCGCGCGGTGACTGCTCCAGTGATCTCATCAATGTCCAGAATACGAATCTCGCGGCCAACACCAACCATGACCCGGTTGCCGGTCGCATCCGCCGCCAAGCCCACAACCGGTTCGTCAATCGTTACCGCCTGCGCTGAATTCAACGGGTCAGGCCAGTACACGGTCACGCCTTCTTCATAGCTGGCGTAGACCGAACGGTCGTTGGACGTAAAAGCGTTGGCCAGCACCCGCCCGTACTGCGGCCGGTACCGGAAGTAGATCGGCTCGAAGCGCCAACTATCTTCGACCCGGGCACCCAACAGGCTTTGGAAACTGATGTGATCGTCTCCACTGACACGACGAATGTCCCAGGCTGTGCCATTCCTGAAAAGATACCCTTCAGGCTCGGCCAGTTGGTCCAACGCATCCCGCGCAATTTCTGCTGCCCGGGCCGGCACAGGCAAGCCTTGAGCCGCGATCTCGGCTACGGTCAAGCCCTTGACCACAGGGTCATCCTGGGCCTGTGCGTTGGCCAGCAGCGAACCGGCCAGCGCCCGATCCCGCTGAAGTATTGCCTCAGCTTCCTGCTGTAGCGCAATCTGCTCCTGCTCAATGGCCTGGTTGCGTTGCTGCCAGGCGATCAAGGCACTGCCCAGGATCGCTATTCCTACAACTGCCGCCAATCCGATCGCGCGCTTAATGCGTCGCTTGCGGGTCGCCTCGCTGGCATCGATAAAGCATTGCTCGAGTTGATTGAGCTGGTCTGAGTTCGCCAGCGCCAACGGCAAGCGGGGGTCATCATGCCAAGTCATGCCCGCAGCATCACCACCCGCCCGCCAGTCCAGGGCGGCACGCCAGACGGCCCGAATCAAATTCTGAGGCCCGGCGGCGCTCAACCATTCCAGCAACTTGCTCCAGGCGACAACCAGAGTGTCGTGGGCTGGCTCGATGCTCTCACCATCAATCACCAGCAGACGCGCGTCAACAAAGTCCTTCAGCACCTTCGCGACCTGCGCCTGCTCCTCAGGATCGGAATATTCGAGTTCCGTCAACGAGATTCTCCGGCGGGTCAGCCGTGCCCCGTCCTGGGATGTCATTCGCAGAAAGACCCGCTGGATCGTGGCCTGAAGCGCAGGTGTCCCGGCATCATAGAGAGCACTCGCCCGTCGATGCAGCGCACCAATAACGCCCCCTGTCGCCTCGTAGTCCTCAGTAGTCAGCGCCCGGTCGTTCGCGCCCGTCCTGCGGCGGCGAAGCTGAGCGCAGCGATACATTTCAGCCAGCGCAAAGGAAAGCATCGGTAGTGCACCTGGCATGGCAACCACTTCATCAACCAGTTCGCCGACCAGTGCCTGCGGCTCGAAATACAGGGCCTTGAGCGCTGCAGGGCCCTCGATGCACTGGCGGAAATCCTCGCCGCTGAATGGCGGGACGACGATTCGCGCATCTTCCCAGACGGCCCCCAACGCCTCCGAACGTCTGGGCTGAGGTTCAAAATCTGATCGCAGCGTCAGCACCACGGTGACCGATTGCTCGATCAGGCCGAGAATCTGCGCCAGAAAAGCCTCGCGCAACGCCGGGTCCTGGCACTGCGTATACAACTCCTCGAACTGATCGATAAACAACAACCGCCGCCCCGGAGCGTCATCGAGTTCAGCCGCGGCTTTGCGCAGGCCCTGAACAGGTTCGCTGTCCAGGCGAGGCGCGTGGATCACGGTCCAGTCGCCGATCTCGGCACGCTGCTCTTCAGGTGGATTTTCCAGCCTGGGTAGGACCCCGGCTTTAACCACGCTGGACTTACCGGTGCCCGAGGCCCCGATCACGGCAATCAGTCGCGGCCGGTCACAATCAGTAATGCGATCGACGATCGCCTGTATGCACTCATCGCGCCCGAAAAGCAGCGAGGCCTGCTCAGAACCATAAGGCCGCAGGCCCATCCAGGGGTTGTTGGCGTCATCGAGCGGCGGGTCGGGAATGGTGTTCTGCGGCAAGCGGGGATTGCGGAAAATGAACTCACCCGTGTTGTCGGGCTTAAGCGGCCAGATACCGGGAGTCTGCACAAGCGGGGCATCAGCGCCGCTGAATGTTTCCTGGGCGTACTGAAACAATTCAGTCGCCGTAATCACCCCGTCCGGTGGGTAACCGGGGCGCGATGAGTCAGCATCGCCGGCCAACCCCCGGATCAGCGCCAGGGCAAAAGGCGAGTGGCTAGCTCCAGAAGTGCCGCCGCTCTCACGCGTATTGGAAAAGCCTGGAGAGACATCCATCGCCGTCTCGTTGTGCGAGGCAGAGGTCAGCGCCTGCCAGGCAGTACCTCCCAGAAAACGCTCATACTGGCTGTCATACAGCGGCCTTCCGCTGAGCATCACGTCGCGCGTCGAAGCCCACCGGAATGATCCGGCAAAGCAGCAATCGAGAACAACCAGCACATGCCTGCACGGCAGCA
>JAZBOC010000187.1:0-2613 GCA_036353315.1 Wenzhouxiangella sp.
CCGTGCAGGCTGGGGAACAGGCCGTTGTGCATCCACGGGCCGGTCTGGCTGACGTGGCGCAGGGTGGCGGTGCGGAAAGCGCCCATGTCTTCATCGTGGCCGGTGACCTCGTAGCGGCCCAGGTCGTGAAAGCGACGGGCGAAGTAATGCAGGCCGATGTTGTGGAACTCGCCGTCGGACAGCAACGCCCCGTTGTGGCAGTTGATGCAGCCGGCCTCTGTTCTAAACAGGTGCAGGCCGAGCAGCTGCTGGTCGTCAAGCCGGGTGCTTGCGCTGGCGAAGTCACCAACCTGGATGTCGCGCAGGAAATGATCCAGCGGACCGGGTTCGCTGCGGAAGGTCTCCATAAACGCCGCCAGCGCCTGCGAGATGCGATCCCAGACCACCGGCGCATCGCCAAAAGCTGCCGGCCAGGATTCGGCGTAGGCCGGGTCGCGCCGGATCCGGCGGGCGGCCTGGTAGGGGCTGAAGTCCAGTTCCAGCGGGTCGGCCAGCGGGTGGTTGGCCAGCTCGGTCAGGGCATCCACCCGACCGTCCCAGAACAGTGCCTCCCACTGATCGACGTTCATCAGCGTGGGTGAGTTGCGCCGCCCGGCCCGATCGGCAACGCCTTCAGAAACCGTGCGCGCATCGC
Organism: Wenzhouxiangella sp.; assembly: GCA_036353315.1. Lineage (GTDB taxonomy): Bacteria > Pseudomonadota > Gammaproteobacteria > Xanthomonadales > Wenzhouxiangellaceae > Wenzhouxiangella. The sequence continues at coordinate 635 of JAZBOC010000187.1, forward strand.
CCATCTGGTGCTCGGGCAGATGGCAGGAGGCACAGCTGACCGATTCATCCGAGGACAGGCCGACGTCGTGAAACAGCTGCCCGCCCAGGCGAGCCAGCGGGTCGTCGGGCGCGCGCTCAGCCGGCGGCAGCGGCGCCAGGTCGCGCTTGGCGTGCGTGGCGCGTTCGGGCCAGGCTGCCTGCGGCTGAAGATAGCGGTCCCACAGCGAGACGGTGTCGATCTCCCCGGCAATAGCTGCGCCAGCCACACTCAACCACAGGCCAAGCAACATCAGGCACGGACGATTGATCGGGCTCGAACGCATTGTCGTACCTTATCAGCGCAATTCGAAACGAATGGTGGCGCGATAGCTGCGCTCGGTCCATTCGACTTCCGGAGGAGGTTTGGGAAACGGGGCGGCCCGGTCAATTTGTGCAAGTGCAGCGCGATCGAGCCGGCGACTGCCCGAGCCTTCGGTAATGCGCGCACTTAACACCCGCCCGGTCCGATCGATGACAAAAGCGACGCCCACCTCGCCTTCTTCACGGCGCATCCGGGCCTGCATCGGGAACTGCCGGAAACCGCTCAAATGGGCCAGCACCGCGCCGTCATAGTCGTAAGGCGCCTCGAAGCCTTCCTGGCCCGTGTCGCCGTCGGTGTCAACCTGGTCGGAGGGCTCGCTTTCACCGGCCAGACCGAGGCTACCGGTGACGTCCTGAACCGCCGGCGGCTCGGGCTCGGGCGGCACCTCGACCGGCTCGGGGTCGGGCTCCGGTTCCGGATCAGGCTCAGACGGCGTTTCCTCCGGTGCCGGCTCGACCACCTCGGGCGTTTCGGTCACGGCCTCCTCGGGCACTTCTTCGACCGGCCTTTCGGGGACCGGCTCGGCGGTGTCGGTCGCCGGCTGCTGCTCGAGCTGTCCGGGTGCAGCACCGGTTGAACCCAGCGCGATCCGGACCGAGCTGCGCTCGACCCGATCGTTGTTCAGCACGCTGGCCAGGCGCTCGGCGGCGGCAAACAGGCTCAGGTGGACCAGGCAGGAAACGATGGCCATGGCCAGCAGCCAGCGCCGGTCCGCCAGGCGCCTCACTGGCCGCCCCCCTGGGTAGCGATGCGCACATCCTGGGCGCCGGTCTGGTTGAGCATTTCCAGCAAATCAATCAGGCGCTGCGCCTGGCTGGTGGACTCCACGGCCACCGTCAGGCTCGGGTCGGGCTCCCTGGCCAGCCGCTCCCGTACACTGGCCGCCAGGTGATCGAGGGACGTGAAGGTTTCCCCCTGGAAATGCCAGCCTGCGCCCGGCCCGCGATCCTCGATCAGCCAGGCGTCCGGCTCCAGCGCCTCGGCACGCGAGGACTCCGGCAGATCGACCGTGATCTGATAATGGGCCGCATTGGCGGTCAGGACCAGGAAAACCAGCAGCATGAACAGCACGTCGACCATCGAGGTCAGGTAGCTGGTCTGACCGCCGGCTTCTTCGTCGTGTGCTTGAACGTCCCGGCCGATCATTGCCCGGAAGCGTATTTGTCCATGGCCAGCGACAGGCGATTGAGAATCAGCCGGGCCTCGCCCAGGCGCCGGCGCGCGGCTGATACGAAGATGCCGTGGAAGAGCACGCTGGGTGCGGCAATCGCCAGTCCGATGCCGGTGGTGATCATGGCCTGCCACAGGCCGCCGGCGACCACAGCAGGCTCGACCGGGCCGACGTGCTGTTCCATCGCGCGGAAGGCCACGATCATGCCGGTCACCGTGCCGGCCAGGCCGAACATCGGCGCCAGGGTGGCGATCAGCGGCAGCGCCGACAGACCGCGCTTGAGCCGCTGGACATCCTGATCGAGCTGCAGCGAGACCTGCTCGTCGCGCTGGTCGCGCGGCAGCTCGGAGTGTTTTTCCAGACTCTTCAGGGCATCGGCAAAAAACGGTTGTTCGGCCGCGATCGTGTCAGCGGCCTGGCTCGTGCGTCCTTCGGCAACCAGGCGATCGAAGGCCTCGCAGGTAGC
>JAZBOC010000014.1:0-6294 GCA_036353315.1 Wenzhouxiangella sp.
CGTGCTTCGTCCTCGCCATCTGCCAGCACAACCTCCAACTCCATGAAATCACCGAGGTCCTGGACCCGATCCAGATGGATACGGGTCCTGCCGGCTAGATAGAGTGTTCGCCGCTTAACCACCCGACCCAATTCGCCGTAGGCCAGTGCCAGCGTCTCCCGCAAGCCCTCGGGGTCGCGGGTAGGGGTGATTCGATAAAACGAGGTCTTTGGCCCGGCTTCGTCGGCGCGTCGGTAAAAAATGAGTTCGGCTTCACCGTTACCGAAGTCACGCAACTTCAGACGACCTTCGGGGCAGTGAAAGAAGGTATCGTCCTGCTGGATTTGCTCGGGGCTGCCTTCAGCGACTTGTTGGGCACGCGCTTCGAGCTGAGCAAACTCTGCAACTTTGGCCTTGATTTCGACGTTCCGAGCCACGGCTTTGAGGTTATTTTCAGAGGAGAGGTCACAAGCTTAGTGGAATCTGCGGCAAAAATTATTGGAGAAAGTGCTTGACATCTTGTGCAGAGCTTCATTACTGTTCGGCCCATGGACACACGTCAGCCCCAATCATCTTTCGCGATTGCTGCCCCTCGGGAGCAGCGCGTCAATGTGATTGAGCGGCAGGCCGCAGTGCTTTCGCTCGTACTCGTACTCGTACTTATTATTTCGCTCACAGGTAGCGGGTACGTCTAGCGCACGATTAACAAACACCAGACGAAACAAAACCCCGCTACCGAAAGGAGCGGGGTTTTTTTTGGCCTGGTGTTGCTTGGACAAGAATCAAGGGCAACACAACAGGGCATGGAAAGCGACAAGATCAAAAAGGGGATGAGCCGGGCACCAGCCCGCGCGATGCTCAAGGCCACGGGTCTGAGCGATGCCGATATCGACCGCCCGCTGGTGGCCGTGGTCAATACCTGGTCTGAGGTCACGCCCTGCAACTACCACCTGCGCGAGCTGGCCAAGCCGGTCAAGCAGGGTATTCATGGTGCCGGCGGCACGCCGATCGAGTTCAACACCGTCATGGTCACTGACGGCATCGCCATGGGCTCGGAGGGCATGAGCGCCTCGCTGATGTCGCGCGAAACGATCGCCGATTCCATCGAGCTGGCCGTCCGGGGTCATTGTCTGGATGCCGTCGTCGTCATCGTCGGCTGCGACAAGACCCTGCCGGCCGCTGCCATGGCGCTGGCTCGATTGGACCGCCCTGGCGTGGTCCTGTACGGCGGCTCAATCATGCCGGGCAAGCACAACGAGCTGGCGATCACAATCCAGGATGTCTTCGAAGCCGTTGGTGCCTGTGCAGCCGGCCGGATCGACGAGGACGAGCTGGCAGCCATCGAGAATTCCGCCTGTCCTGGCGCCGGTGCCTGCGGTGGCCAGTTCACGGCGAACACCATGGCCCAGGTGATGACCCTGCTGGGGCTCTCACCGATGGGCGTCAACGATGTGCCGGCCGTCCACCCCGACAAGCCCGAGGCCGCCAAGCGCTGCGGTGAGGTGGTGATGCAAATGGTCCGGCAGGGCACAAGCGCACGCGACTTGATCACCGTCGACAGCCTGCGCAACGCCGCCACGGTCGTCACGGCCACCGCTGGCTCGACCAACGCCATCCTGCACCTGCTGGCCATTGCCCGCGAGGCCGGACGGGAATTCTATATCGACGAGTTCGACCGCATCGCTCGGACAACGCCGGTCATCACCGACTTAAAACCCGGCGGCCGTTTCATGGCGCCTGACCTGTTCGCCGCCGGCGGCACCGCGCTGGTGATCAGCGAGCTGGCCAAGGCCGACAAGCTGGTTGACGCGCCGACCTGTTCTGGCAGAAGCCTGTTGGCTGAAGTTGAGGGCACGGCAGCGACCGAGGGTCAGGCGGTGGTCAAGTCCGTCGATCAGCCGATCAAGCCGCGCGGCGGTTTCGGCATCCTCTATGGTGATCTGGCGCCCGAGGGCTGTGTCATCAAGCTGGCCGGTCATGGGCGACTGCAGCACTCGGGTCCAGCCCGGGTGTTCGACGGCGAGGAAGCCGCGTTTGAGGCGGTTCAGACCGGACAGATCAAGGCCGGAGACGTCGTCGTGATCCGCTACGAAGGTCCCAAGGGCGGGCCCGGCATGCGCGAAATGCTGGGGGTGACCGCCGCACTGGTCGGTCAGGGCTTGAGCGAGTCGGTGGCGTTGATCACCGACGGCCGCTTCAGCGGAGCGACCTATGGTTTCATGGTGGGCCACGTCAGCCCCGAAGCCGCCGACGGTGGGCCCATTGCCCTGCTGGCTGACGGTGACACCGTCACCATTGACGTCGATGCCCAGACGCTCAACACCGATGTCGACCTCGATTCTCGCCGTGCGGCCTGGCAGGCGCCGGAGCCGGCGGCCACCCAGGGTGTTTACGCCCGTTATATCGCCCAGGTTTCCAGCGCCTCCAAAGGCGCTGTGACCGGATTCCCTTTCGATCGTTAATCCCTTCAATCAAATCCAACGGAGCCTTACCCAACATGAAAATCTGGACCGAAGCCGACCATCAACGTAACGCCTTGTCAGGCCAGACCATCGCCGTGATCGGCTACGGCAGCCAGGGCAGGGCACACGCCCGCAACCTCAAGGATTCAGGTCACGACGTCGTGATTGGAGCGCGCCGCAATGGCGGCAGCTGGACCAAAGCCGCCAACGACGGCTTCCGGGTGGCCGAGCCGGCCGAAGCTGCCGCCCAGGCGGGTCTGGTCGCATTGCTGACACCCGACATGGCGCAGGCACAGGTCTACGGCCAGATCGAGTCGTCCATTCAGCCCGGTTCGGCGCTGCTGTTTGCCCATGGTTTCAATATCCATTTCGGCAGCATCCAGCCCCGTACCGATATCGACGTCATCATGGTTGCCCCCAAAGGCCCCGGTGATCTGGTTCGGCGCCAGTACGAGGAGGGCCGCGGTGTGCCCTGTCTGAGAGCCATTGCGCAGGACGCTACCGGTCAGGCGGCCGACAAGGCGCTGTCCTACGCCCACGGCATCGGCGGCACCCGCGGTGGCGTGATCGATACCAGCTTCCAGGAAGAAACCGAGACCGACCTGTTCGGCGAGCAGGTGGTGCTGTGCGGTGGGACGGCCGAGCTGGTCATTCAGGGCTTCGAGACGCTGGTCGAGGCCGGCTACCAGCCCGAAGTGGCGTACTTCGAGTGCCTGCACGAGCTGAAGCTGATCGTCGACCTGCTGCACGAGGGCGGCATGGCCAAGATGTACGAGTTCATCTCAGACACGGCCGCCTACGGTGACCTGACCCGCGGGCCCCGGATCATCGATTCGGCCACCCGGGAGCGCATGCGCGAGGTCCTGGGCGAAATCCAATCCGGCCAGTTCGCGCGCGACTGGATTCTGGAGAATCAGGCCGGCCTGCCGCAGCACCGCGCGTTGATGCGGCAACGGACCGAGCACGAGATCGAGCGGATCGGCAAGTCGTTGCGCGGCCGCATGAGTTGGCTGCAGCCCAAGACCCAGCCTGCTGATCAGAAGACCGAAAAGGCCGCCTGAAGGAGCTTTCCATGAGTCTGGCCCAGACCCAAGCCCGTCCCAGAACCGAGACCATCTCCGGTGCCCAGCTGTTCGTGCGCTGCCTGAAGCAGCTGGGCGTGGAGACGGTATTCGGCTATCCCGGCGGCGCGATTATGCCGATCTACGATGCGCTGCCCAATTCCGGCATCACCCACATCCTGACCCGCCACGAGCAGGGGGCGGCGCTGGCTGCCGATGGTTTTGCCCGGGTCAGTGGAAAGGTCGGGGTGTGCATGGCGACCTCCGGTCCGGGTGCCACCAACCTGGTGACTGGCCTGGCCAACAGCTTTCTGGACTCCGTGCCAGTGGTGGCGATCACCGGTCAGGTCGCCTCGCCGCTGATGGGGACTGACGCCTTCCAGGAGGTCGATGTCTTTGGCATCACGCTGCCGATCGTCAAGCACAGCTACATCATCCGCAACACCGAAGATATCCCGCGCGTTCTGGCCGAGGCGTTCCACATCGCCCGCGAGGGCCGGCCCGGACCCGTGCTGGTCGATATCCCCAAGGACGTGACGATCAACAAGACCGATGCCGATCTGCTGCTGCCGAGCTTTCCTGCCCGCAAGGTCAGACCGGCACCGGGCGTGGACCTGGCCGCCCAGGCTATGTCGGCGGCCCAACGTCCGCTGTTCTACATCGGCGGTGGGGTGGAGATCGCTGAGGTTGAGCACGCCATGCGCGCACTGGTCGAGCGGACCGGCTTTCCGTTTGTCAGCACGCTCAAGGCGCTGGGTTCGGTGCCCACCGATCATCCCAAATTCATGGGCATGCTGGGCATGCACGGAAAAAAGGCGGCCAACCTGGCGATTCAGGAGTCTGATCTGCTGATCGTCTGTGGCGCTCGCTTTGATGACCGTGCGACCGGCAAGCTGGATGAGTTCGCGCCGCACGCCCGCGTCATCCACATGGACGGCGATCTGGCTGAGATCAGCAAGCTGCGCAAGGCCGATATCGCGCTGCCCGGCGATCTGGGTGCAAATCTGACCGCCCTGGCCGAGCATTACGGCGACACCGATACCCACTCGATCCGCCCCTGGCTGGATCGCTGCCGGGAGCTGTGCCGCAAGCATGCATGGGATTACCAGGCCCCGGGCGAGAAGATCTACGCCCCCGCGATGCTCAAGCAGATGTCAGAAATGGTTGACGATCGCATGATCATTGCCTGTGATGTTGGCCAGCATCAGATGTGGGTGGCGCAGCACTGTCGCTTCCGCCATCCGCGCACGCACCTGACCTCCGGTGGACTAGGCACGATGGGCTACGGCTTGCCGGCCGGCATCGGCGCCAAGCTGGCCAACCCCGACGACACGGTGGTTGTGGTCTCTGGCGACGGGTCGATCATGATGAATATCCAGGAGCTGGCGACGCTGAACCGCTACAACATCGACGTGCGCATCGTGCTGCTGGACAACTCGGCACTGGGCATGGTCCGTCAGTGGCAGGAGCTGTTCTTCGCCGGTAACTACTCCGAGATCGATTTATCTGACAACCCCGACTTTGCCGCGCTGGCCAGAGTGTTCGGCCTGCAAGCGCGCACCATCGACCAGCGCGACCAGGTCAATGATGCCCTGGACTGGCTGATCCACACCCCAGGACCTTCGCTGTTACACGTTCGAATCGACCCCCAGGCCAACGTCTGGCCACTGGTGCCGCCGGGCGCCAACAACGCTGCCATGATGCAAGGAGAGCAACGATGAGCACCCATTTCGAGATCCGTTTTGACCATTCAGAAGGCGCACTGCTGCGCTGTCTGGGCCTGATCCAGCGCCGTGGCTACAGCGTCACCGAGATGGCCATGCGCGCCCATCCCGACGGCCAGGTGCTGACCGTGGCGATTGAGACCAACGGCCGCTCCGCAGAAACTCTGGTCCGCCAGATCCAGCGTCTGCACGATGTACGCTCGGTCCACAACCATGCCGACGCGCTGCCCCAGCACAGCCTGGCCGACTACATGCGTGCGTTTAGCCGGTTCCTGCCGATGCCGGCTCGCCAGCCGCAGCCAGCGACCGAAATGGGGCGTTGAGTATCGTCATGACGGATTCAACCGACAAAGTCATCGTCTTCGACACCACCTTGCGCGACGGGGAGCAGTCCCCGGGGTGTTCGATGACGGTTCCGCAAAAGCTGCGCATGGCGCGCACCTTGGCCGACATGGGAGTCGATGTGATCGAGGCGGGCTTTGCCGCTGCCTCGCCACAGGATTTCGACGCGGTGCGCGAAGTGGCCCGCGCGGTCAAGGGCGCAACCATCTGCTCGCTGGCCCGCTGCAACCCCGGCGACATTCAGGCGGCGGCCGAGGCCCTGCAGCCGGCGGAAAAGAAGCGACTGCATGTGTTTATTGCCACAAGCCCTATCCATCGCCAGCACAAGCTCAAGATGAGCAAGGCCGAAGTGCTGGCCCGCGCTGTCGAGGGCGTGCGCATGGCTCGCAGCTACGTCGATGAGGTTGAGTTCTCGGCCGAGGACGCGATCCGTTCCGAGCCTGAGTTTCTGGCCGAGGTCATGGCCGCAGTCATCGATGCCGGTGCAACAACCTTCAACGTGCCCGATACGGTGGGCTACACCACGCCTGAGGAAATGGGGCGCCTGATTGCTTACCTCCGCGAACGTCTGCCTGAAGACTCAGGCGTGATCCTCTCGGCTCACTGCCACGACGATCTGGGCATGGCGGTCGCCAACTCGCTGGCCGCGGTCAAGGCCGGAGCTCGGCAAGTGGAGTGCACCATCAACGGCATTGGCGAGCGGGCCGGCAACTGCGCGCTGGAAGA